>CAZMMX010000032.1:0-12601 GCA_964567485.1 uncultured Prolixibacteraceae bacterium
CATCCTGATTCTGGCATCGGTGCTTATATCGCAGTATAATCTGCTGAAAGAGGGGGAATTACGGGAGTTTTCGTTTGCCGTGGTCTTCCTGCTTATATTTCTCTGGCCAACGGCACCATCTCCTCTTCCTGAACAACAGGGTCAAAAGGAACAATGATGTCAGATAAGGGCGGCGGCATCTACATCGAGATACCAGATCAGCAGGCCGTTTACAGGGTCAATGAAATAAGCCGGCAGTTTCTGTGCTGACTTTTTATTGTCCATGATTTCGGCGATGCGCTGGCTTTTCGCTGTTCCGGTAACGAGGATAAAGATTCTGCGGGCGTTGTTGATGGTTTTCCCTGTGAGGGTGATTCTTTTTTGACCGGTAAGCGGGTGCGTAGCCACTTCGCAGGGAGTGTCGCATTTCAGGAGGTTAAGATTGCCGGGGAATATGGAGGCGATGTGTCCGTCGTCGCCCATGCCCAGCAGGATCAGGTCAAAAACCGGAAAACCGCCGGAATGGGGAATCAGGGACTCCATTTCGGCGCGGTAGCGGAGGTTTTCTTCTTCGGGAGGGGCTTCCCCCCTGATGCGGTGGATATGGTCAGGGGGCACCGGCACATGGGAGAGCATCCTTTCGGAGGCCATACGGAAGTTGCTTTCCATGGACGAAGGGTCGACGCACCTTTCGTCGCCCCACCAGAAATGGATCCTTTGCCAGTTGGTCTTATCCCTGTATTTTCCGGCGAGGATCTCGTAAAGGAGGGCAGGGGTGGAACCTCCCGAGAGTGCGATGTGCAAGGGTTCCTTTTCCTTCTCATTTGACAGGGCGACGATTTGACGGGCTGCCTTTTTTGAGAGTTTTTCCGGGGTGTCGTAGATTTTCACTTCCACTTCATTTTCCATAGCATGGTGGTTTATGGTCATTTTGACCTGGTTTTCAGAGTTCGCAGTAATTGCCATTGTCGGTGAGGTTCTTGCAGGGAAATCGCCATTCCCCTTCTTCCATAAGGTGGTCGGCCTCCTGGGGGCCCCAGGACCCCGCGGGATAGCCGTAAACGGGGATCGCCGGGTTGTTCTCCCAGGCGTCGAGCAGGGGTTGCATGAATTTCCAGGCTTCTTCAACGGCGTCACCACGGGAAAAGAGAGTGGCGTCGCCCTGCATGCAGTCCAGCAGAAGCCTTTCGTAAGCCGAAGGAAGGAGAATGTTGGTTACCTCGGCATAGTGAAAATCCATGTTGACGGTTTTTACATGGAACCCGGCACCCGGGAGTTTCATGCCCATTTTCAACAGGATACCCTCATCGGGCTGAATACGGATGACCAGCTGGTTGCTGACAGGCTGGTAGCTTTCTATGTTGCTGAAGAGGTGGTGGGGGACATGCCTGAAGTGAACCACCACTTCGGTGACGCGTGCGGGGAGTTTTTTACCGGTGCGCAAATAAAAAGGAACACCTGCCCACCTCCAGTTGTCGATATAAAACTTCAGGGCGACGAAGGTCTCGGTTCTCGACAGGGGGTCCACGCCTTTCTCCTCCCTGTAGCCGGGAATTTTCTCCCCTCTGATCAGGGAGGAGATATATTGGCCTCTGATGGCCATCGTGGCGATTTCTTCTTCCTTAATAGGCCTGAGGGCCTGGAAGACCTTGAGGGTTTCATTTCTGATAGCGTCGGCCTCTAAAACAGCAGGGGGTTCCATGGCCACGAAGCCGGTGAGTTGCAGCAGGTGGTTCTGGACCATATCGCGCAGGGCGCCTGACTGGTCGTAGTACCCGCCGCGTCCTTCGACCCCCAGGGTCTCGGCTGAAGTGATCTCCACGTGGTGGATATAGTTACGGTTCCAGAGAGGTTCAAAGATGGTGTTGGAAAAGCGGGTGACCAGCATGTTCTGGACGGTTTCCTTACCCAGATAATGATCAATACGGTAGATCTGCTCTTCGTCAAAAAAGTGGAGAAGGCTGATGTTGAGGTTTTGGGCTGATTGCAGGCTGGTGCCGAAGGGTTTTTCGACGATAAGGTGGCGGAATCCCCTGTCGCTGCGCGATAGACGTGCATCGTGGAGCCTGGCGGGAATCACCCCATAAAGAGATGGGGGAGTCGACAGGTAAAAGATAATGTTGCCGCCAGTCTGTTTTTCGATGTCGAGTTCTTCCAGGCGCTGACTGAGTTTCCGGTATTCGTTCTCCTGTTCCGGGTCAAAGGGAAGGTAATGCAGCAGGGTGGTGAATGCCGTGGTTTTTTCTCCCTGAGGGAGAAAAGCCAGCATGCTTTTTCTGAACTCTTCGTCGGAGAGTGGGGTACGGCTGGCTCCCAGGATGGCAAATCCTGCGGGGAGAAGCTCTTTCACAAAAAGGTCGTAAAGTGCGGGAATGAGCTTCCGGCGGGTGAGGTCACCCGAGGCCCCGAAAATTACGAGAATATGGTTGTCAGCCTTCTTCATGGTCGTCGTTCAGCGTTAAGGTGTTTTCTTCACAAGTGGCAGGGGGTGCGTAATGGTAAACGCACCAGGTCACCACATTGTTTTCAAGAAAGAGATAATTCAGGTGAGCAAGAATGCGGGATCCCTTTATGTAAAACCAAACAGGGGTGGTTCCGTCCTCTGACACAGCGATGGGAGGTATAAAGATGTGCGATCTGAAATCGGTTCCTGGCTGGTTGATCATTTTGAAGACCGATTCTTTTATGCTCCAGCAGAGAATCTGGGATTTGCGGATGTCGGGGGTTTTCAGAGTCCAGGCGAGTTCTTGAGCGGAGAGGAAGCGGGGAGCGATCTCTTCGACTCTGCGGGAGGTCTCTTCGGTGTCGATGCCGGCTGGCAAATGGGAGACGATGGCGGCAGCCAGAGATGCGGAATGGGTGAGGCTGATATGGCGGGTGTCGCCGTCGAGGAGGGGTTTTCCTGCCGGGGTGTACACTACCTGTGGCGGGCCATCGAGCAACGTGGCGAGGAGCAGCCTGGTGGTCAGGAATTCCCGTTGGCGCCGTTCACTGCTCCCCTGCGAAGACGCGACAACAGGAGTCCCCCGGGAAACGGAAAGTTCCGACAATTCTCCCGGGGATTCCGTCATTTTCCAGACGGCCAGGGAAAAGAGCTCACTTTTTATGGTTCGCACTAATGGCATAGACTGCTAAATGTACGGATTTTTGCCGAAGACGTTGCAAAATGGGGCAAAGTGGTCACGGGGTCCACTCCAGCGATTCTATCAATCGCAAGGCGTCGGCTTCGAGAAAGCCAATGACCGGCCTTAGGGAATCAATATTGGGAGTGGCCCTGACATAGAGGGAGCCCCTGAGGAAATGGCGGGTGCTGTCGGTAAGGTAAAACTGCAGGGGAGAGGCCGCATTCCCCCTGATATAATAAAGGGTTCCGAAGACCCGGGCCTCGTGATTGATGAAGTTTCTCTCCTCAATGGAGCTGGCTTTGACGGCATGGTCATAGGCCATGCGGCGTGACTCTTCGGTGAAAGCCCACAGGTTATCCGCCACCCGTTTGTAACTGAGGTGAATCTCAGCCTTGTAATCAGGAAAACTGACATTGGCCCACCAGGGCTCTGCTGCCGGGGAGCTGTCAGGAACCATGCGGGCATACCCGGGGATTTCAAAGATGTAAGGATATCCAGGTTCTATGGTTTGGTAACTCTTTTCCGGAAAGGCAATACGGAAATAGCCCCGGGGTTTGGGAATGGGTTTATCGCTGCATGCCCCGCTGAGGAGGAGAAGAAACAGTAGGGGAAAGAGAAGTCGATGGCTGCCTGCGGTCATGATCAGTCGGTCATAATATTTCAGTTCTGATTTGCCTGATTCTCCGGTTGGTCACCGACTCGATCGTGAACCTGAAATTTTTGTATTCCACTTTTTCGTGGATGGCGGGGATATCCCCTTTCAGTTCAAGGATCAACCCGGCCAGGGTGTCGGCTTCTCCCCTGACGGCGTCGAAGAAGTCGGGTTCAGCGCCCACGGTTTCACAGAACTGTTCCAGGAGGGTTTTCCCGTCGAAGAGGAATTTGTTGTCGCCCATTCGTGTGAAGAGGGTTTCGTCTTCGTCGAATTCATCGGCAATGTCGCCCACGATTTCTTCGAGGACATCTTCCAGGGTGACAATTCCCGAGGAGCCGCCATATTCATCGACAACGACGGCCATATGGATTTTGTTTTTCTGGAATTCTTCGAGAAGGTCCTTTACTTTTTTGGTTTCGGGGACGAAGAAGGGGGGGCGCAGGAGGTTTTGCCACTGGAAGTTTTCACCTTTTTCGGTATAGGGGAGGAGGTCTTTGATGTAGAGGATGCCTCTGATTTGGTCGAAAGATTCGGAATATACGGGGATACGGGAGTACCCCGATTGGTTGATGACCCTGAGGACGTCGGTGAAGGAGGATTTGACGTCGACGGCGATGACGTCGACCCGGGGCGCCATGATTTCGTCGGCGGTTTTATTGCCGAAGTTGACAATTCCGCGGAGGATCTCTTTTTCTTCGGAGATGTCATTGTGGGAGGTGAGTTCCAGGGCCTGGGTGATCTCGTCGACGGAAATATTTTTGGTGTTTTTTTTCTGGCTTGTGCCGTTGGAAGCACGCATCAGAAGGGAGCTGGCGGGCCTGAAGAGTCGCATCATCAGGGAGAGAGGCCAGGCAGAAGTTTTGGCAATGGCCAGGGGAAATCTGGTGGCGATGAGCCTGGGGATGATCTCTCCAAAGAGGAGGATGATCAGGGAAATGGCGGCGATCATGAGCAGGAGGATCCCTGCCGGTGGGGGTCCGGGGGGGAGCGATCCGAAGATAAGGCTGGAAATCAGCACGATGATGGCTCCGTTGAGGAGGAGGTTAAGGATCACAATGGTAGAGAGGAGCCTTTCGCGATCCCTGAGGATGGCCAGGAGTCTGCGGTTTTTGTCGTCGCCCGGGAGGGGTGTTTTCCCTTTTCCTGAAAGGGAAATGAATCCTGTTCCGGCGGCACTGACCAAGGCCGAGAGCACCAGCAAAACGACGATAGCCAGCAAAACGGGCAGGTCTCCCGGGGTGAGGGATAACCCCGGCAGGCCTTCTGCAGAGGCGAGAGGCAACGGGTGGTCCGAGATGGTCAGAAGCTCCATTTAAAAGGGCAAATCTTCGTCTCCTCCGGTGGTGAAGTCATTTTCCTCGACAACGGGAGGTTTGAATTCCGGTTTTGGCAATGATTCTCCGGGGGTTTCCCCGTGGGGGGAGGCCGTGGTTTCACGGCTTCCCAGCAGTTTCATGACGTCGCCGTAAATCTCGGTCATGTATTTTTTCTGGCCTTCCTTATCTTCGTAGGAGCGTGTGCGTATGCGCCCCTCGATATAGAGTTGTTTCCCCTTTTTGACATATTTTTCAGCGACTTCTGCCAGTCCACGCCACAACACGATGTTGTGCCACTCGGTGGTGGTGACCCGTTCTCCGTTTTTTGCGGTGTAGGTTTCGGAAGTGGCCAGGGTGAATGTGGCCACGGCCACACCTGAGTCAAGGTGTCTGATTTCGGGGTCACGGCCTACGTTACCCACTAAAATGACTTTGTTGATGGACATGGTATTCTCTGGTTATATGGTTGTGAACTATTCCGCATGATCCGATTCCCTGCCGGTGATTCCCTTTTCCGAGAGATAATCCCTGATCAGTGCGGGAAATGCAAATTTATGAATTTCTTTTCTGTTTATGATCATCCGGGACCCATCGTTTGCCAGTTGGGCAGTTTTAAGCCTGACGAAGCGGGCGATGATTTGGCGGTGGGTGAGTTCGTGCTTATAGGGTCTGCTGATTTCGTCGACCTGACAGGGGTGGTTGTGGCAGAGGCTTTCGACCAGGGGGTTGTAAAGGATCTCCCTGTCATTGATCTCCTGGTTGGTTTCGAGCAAGGGCAGTTGGTAGAGGTTTTTCCAGATATCGTTATGTTTTCGTTTCTCTATGGCCAGGTGGGGCCCTTGTTCTGCCAGGTAGTAATAAAAGTATCTCTTTTTGCGGATGTTTTTTTTGCTTTTCAGGGGAAGGGAGCCGACCATTTCGTGGTTACGGGCGAAGCAGTGGTGGTTTACGGGGCATATTAGGCAGTCGGGATTCCGGGGGGTGCAACAGAGGGCTCCGAATTCCATGAGGGCCTGGTTATGACGCCCGGGGTCATGATGGTCAAGCAGGAGGGATGCCAGCCGCGAGATTTCCGCGGCTCCTTCAGTGGTGTCAACGGCCTGGGATATGCCATAGTAGCGCGCCAGTACGCGGATGACGTTTCCGTCGACGACGGCCCTGGCTTCACCGGAGGCTATCGAAGCTACTGCAGAGGCTGTATAGTCCCCGGTGCCTTTCAGCTGGCGGAGCTCTTCATAATGGTCGGGAAAGAGACCTCTCATGGTTTCCATGACCTGGCGCGCTGCAGCATGCATATTCCGGGCGCGTGAATAGTACCCCAGCCCTTCCCACATCTTCATCAGTTCATCTTCATCAGCAGCCGCAAGAGCCCCAATATCGGGAAACCTCTCCAG
The DNA here is from genome assembly GCA_964567485.1 of uncultured Prolixibacteraceae bacterium. Lineage (GTDB taxonomy): Bacteria > Bacteroidota > Bacteroidia > Bacteroidales > Prolixibacteraceae > UBA1413. The sequence continues at coordinate 6,470 of CAZMMX010000032.1, forward strand.
AAACCGGGAGTAATAGGGCAATCCCTGTTTGACCTGCGTCTGTTGCAGAATCACTTCCGATACCCAAATGGAGTATGGGTCACGGGTGCTCCGCCAGGGGAGGTCTCTCTTGTTTTCCTCATACCATTGATATAAGGCATTGGTGAAATGAACCATTCTCTAAGTTAAAGATCTGTTAAAAAAGCGATAAGCAAAAATAAATTATTCCCAGGGTTATTATTCTTTTAAATAATTTATATTTTTGCAAACCGGTTTAGACATATTAAATTGTTGAAAATTAAATATTTTAAGAAATGACAAAGGCTGATATCGTAAATGAGGTGTCGAAAAACACAGGTATCGAGAAATTAACGGTTCAGAAAGCTGTTGAAGCTTTCATGGAAACGGTGAAAGATTCGTTGGTCGATGGTAAGAATGTATACCTTCGTGGATTCGGTAGTTTTGTGGTGAAGAAAAGAGCTGAGAAGACAGCGCGGAATATCTCCAGGAACACCACGATTATTATCCCGGCACACAACATTCCTAGCTTCAAACCGGCAAAGACATTTGTGTCGAAAGTTAAGAACCAGGTAAAATAAAAAGGTTATGCCCAGCGGAAAGAAAAGAAAGAGACATAAGATGGCTACGCACAAGCGTAAGAAAAGACTTCGGAAGAACCGGCATAAGAAGAAAAAGTAGCCGTTTAACTGAGTTTTTTTTGAAATAGATTAAACCTAAAGTGAGAGATAGACTTTAGGTTTAATCTGTTTTATAGTGCATGAAGACCGTCTTTTACAAATTTCATAAATAACAGGTTGTGAGTAGCGAACTAATCATTGATGTCTCTCCATCCGAAATTGTTATTGCCTTACTTGAAAATAAGAGACTGGTTGAATTAGGCCGTGAAAAGAGCGGAGCGAAGTTTGCCGTCGGTGATATTTACTTGGGCAAGGTCAAGAAGATCATGCCCAGCCTGAATGCTGCGTTTGTAGATGTGGGGTATGAGAAGGATGCATTTTTGCATTATCTGGATCTGGGGCCGCAGTTTTCCACGTTAAACAAGTTTCTGAGGCTGATCTCCTCGCGGAAGAGCAAGATAACTTCCATTTCGCGGATTCAGTCGGAGCCTGACATCAACAAGGATGGATCAGTAGGTGACCTGTTAAAGGCAGGGCAGAAGATACTGGTTCAGATTGCCAAGGAACCCATTTCCACCAAGGGGCCGCGGCTCACATCGGAGATTTCGATTGCGGGGCGGAACCTGGTATTGATGCCTTTCAGTGACAAGGTGTCGGTATCGCAGAAGATCAAGTCAAACGAGGAGAAGATCCGCTTAAAGAATCTGGTGCAGAGCATCAGACCGAAAAGATATGGGGTGATTGTCCGCACTGCTGCTGAAGAGAAGATGGTGGCGGAACTCGACCAAGAGATCAGACGGTTGGTAGAGAAATGGGAATCTTCTTTTGTCAAGCTGGGGCGCATGAATAATCCCGGGCTTGTCATCGGGGAGATGGACCGAGCCACGGCTCTGCTCCGCGACATCTATCATCCGAATTTCACCAATATTGTGGTGAACGATGCCAGCGTAGCCGAGGAAATCGCTCTTTACCTGGAATCCATAGATCCTGATAAGAAGAAGATTGTCAAGTTATTCAAGGGGCGCCAGCCCATTTTTGAATATTACAGCATTGACAAACAGATCAAGACCTCTTTTGGAAAGACGGTATCCTTCAAGAGCGGTGCCTACCTAATCATTGAGCACACCGAGGCGTTTCATGTGATTGATGTCAACAGTGGCAACCGTGGTAAGAGTGGGATGGACCAGGAGGCGAGTGCCCTTGATGTGAACCTGGCGGCCTGTGACGAGATTGCCCGGCAGTTGCGCCTCCGCGATATGGGGGGGATTATCGTCATCGATTTTATTGACATGAACCTGGCCCAGAACAGGCATAAGGTTTATGAATACATGAAGGAGGTGATGTCGGCCGACCGGACCAAGCACAATATCCTTCCGTTAAGCAAATTCTGCCTGATGCAGATCACCCGTCAGCGGGTCAGGCCCGAGGAACATATCGAGACTGCCGAGGTGTGCCCGGTTTGCAAGGGAAGCGGCAAGGTCGTGCCTTCTCTGCTTTATGCCGATGAAATCAGCAACAAGGTGGGGTATATCTTCAAAGATTTGAATAAGAAAAAACTGACGGTTAGTGTACATCCATTCCTTGCCGCCTATCTGACCCGTGGGTTCCGGTCCATACGGTACAGTTGGTTCCTCAAATATCTCAAATGGGTGAAGGTGAAAGCCAATCCGGCCCTTTCGCTCCTCGATTACCGTTTTATTGACGAGAACAAGGAGGAGATCATTCTCTGATGATCAGCCGGGGTGTTCCCCGGAAGGTGTCTGTTCCGCAGTTGGGCCTTTTGACAGGGAGCTTCTCAGGGGGTGTGCGCTCACATAAAATCACCTCGCGGTGAAACATTTTCCCGGTTATTTGTTTATAAGGCTAGTAAAAACATAATACAAATCTGCAGGATGAGACGACTGATAGTAATACTGACCTTCATGATTTCCCTTGGTGCAGGAGCACAGATCCTAGAACCCATCAAGTGGAGTTTTAGCAGTTCGAATGACGGACGTAATGCCGAGCTGGTGTTTACGGCGGTCATGGAGAAGGGGTGGCACCTCTACGACACCGATCTTCCCGAGGGGGGACCCATAGCTACCTCCTTTGTATTTGCCGATTCCACCCTTTTTGATTTTTCGGGGGAGTTGGTGAAGTCCCCTGAGCCTGTCGAGGTTTTTGACCACACATTTCAGATGAATCTGCGGTATTTCAGTGATACGGCAGTATTCAGGCAAAAGGTGGTTCTCGCGGAAGGGGGGACTACCCTCAGTGGCCACGTGGAGTTTATGGGCTGTGACGATGAGCAGTGTCTTCCTCCTGCCGAGATTCCTTTTGTTTTTAGTTTTGGAAGTGGTGATGTGCCCGCTGCCGGGGTTGTTGGAGGAGCCAGTGCTCCTGCTGCGGGCGGCAGTGGCGGTAGCGGCAGTTCCCTTTGGGTATTTATCCTGATTTCCCTTTTGGCAGGACTGGCGGCCATACTGACGCCCTGTGTCTTCCCGATGATTCCGATGACGGTCTCTTTTTTCATGCGGGGAAGTGAGAACCGTGGCAAGGCCATTCGCAGTGCCTTCTTTTTTGGCCTGTCGATTGTCGCTATCTTCACTCTCCTTGGGGCGCTCTTCTCTTTTGGAATTTTCGGGCCCAACGTGGGAGCCTTGCTGAGTACCCACTGGATCCCCAATCTGTTGTTTTTCATCCTCTTTTTCATATTTGCCCTCTCCTTTTTCGGGTTGTTCGAAATCGTGCTTCCCAGCAGCCTTGTGAACAAGGCCGATGCACAGGCCGACAAGGGAGGTCTTATCGGCGCCTTTTTCATGGCGTTGACGACGGTGATCGTCTCCTTTTCATGCACGGGTCCCTTCATCGGGGCGCTGATCATTGAAGCGGTGCAGGGGGGAGGCATGCGCCCCCTGTTGGGGATGTTCTTCTTCGGATTGGCCTTTGCGACCCCTTTCACCCTGTTGGCCATCTTCCCCTCGGCACTCAGCAAACTTCCTAAATCGGGAGGGTGGATGAACGTGGTCAAAGTGGTATTTGCCTTTATTCTTTTGGCTTTCGGGCTGAAGTTCCTCAGCAATATCGACCAGGTGTACGGTTTCAACCTCATTTCGCGGGAAATGTACCTGGCCCTCTGGATCGTCCTCTTTTCCCTGCTGGGGATGTACTTCCTGGGAAAGATCAGGTTTTCGCACGACAGTGACATGCCTTACCTGGGTGTAGGGCGCTTGTTCCTGGCCATGGCCACGTTTACCTTTGTGGTCTATCTCTTTACCGGCTTGCTGGGGTCACCCCTGAAGTCGATATCTGCGCTGCTCCCCCCGCCAACGGTCACGGCAGTTCCCGTGGCCGGACTTCAGCAGCCGGGGAATCAGGCACCGCAGCAGCTGTGCGGACCTGCGAAATTTGGCGACAAGCTGCATCTCCCCCACGGATTGAACGGTTATTTTGACTATGACCAGGGAATGGCCTGTGCCAAAGAACAGGGAAAGCCGGTGTTTCTGGTTTTCAAGGGTCATGCCTGCGCCAACTGCAAGAAGATGGAAAACTCGGTATGGACCGATCCTGAGGTGTTGCGCATGCTTTCCGAAAAATATGTCGTGGTGGGGTTGTATACCGACGACCGGTCGACTCTTCCCGAGGCAGACTGGAAAATCGGAGCCGATGGAAAACCGCTCAAAACGATCGGAAAAGTGAACCTCGATTTGCAGATCAGCAAGTATAACTCCAACAGTATTCCTTTCCATGTGATCATTGAGCCTGACGGGACAGAACATCAGCTGGCGGTGACCTTCGATACCGCAGAATTCCGGGATTTCATCATGAAAGGGATGGAATAACAGGGATTTACCCATTTCCGGGGAAGGGCTGTTCTGTGATGCGGGGCAGCCCTTTTTCTGAGGGGTAGGTGAGCGCGATTTTTAGGAAGGGGTTTTGGAGAATTTTGCCGGGAAGGCCACGGTGCTTACAAGGCCGGCAAGTCCGCCTTTGGCTCAGGTATGGGCGGGGAGGCGTAATTTTTGGGTGATATCCCAGAGGACGATTCCGGCGCTGACCGAGACATTAAAGGAGTGCTTGGTGCCATACTGGGGAATTTCGATGGCGTTGTCGCATTTGCTGACCACCTCCTGCTGAACGCCCTTCACTTCATTGCCAAAGACCAGGGCTATTTTCTCTCCTGCGGCAGGCCGGAAGCAGGGAAGGGAAATGCTGTTTTCCACCTGTTCCACGGCGTAAACGCGGTATCCCCGGGCGTGGAGTTTGTCGACCACATCGCTGCTGTTTGTGGCATATTCCCAGGCCACTGTTTTTTCAGCATCGAGGGCAGTTTTATGGATCTCCTTGTCGGGAGGGGTGGCCGTGATGCCGCAGAGCCATATTTTTTCAATGAGAAGGGCGTCGGCGGTGCGGAATACGGAGCCTGTATTGTGGCAACTGCGAATGTTGTCGAGGATGACGGTTACCGGCAGTTTGGGGGTCTCGAGGTACTCTGTGGCGGAGAGGCGGTTAAGGGCAGCCATGGATCTTTTCTTCATCACAACGGAGCGGTTTTATGAACGGGGCCTAAAGAGGATTAATTACTCCGGCTGACAGGGAGGGTCATGCAGCGTGCGCCGCCGCCACCGCGGGCCAGTTCAGAGCCGGCAATGGTGACCACGCACCTTTTGTAATCCCCGGGGGAGCGGGTGCCCTTGATCATCTCCGTGGCGGTGATGATTTCAAAGCCAGCGCGGTCGAGTTCATGAAGGGTGTGTACATTCCGGGCATAGCCCATCACCTTTCCGGGGGCGAAGGCGAAGAAGTTGGCGCCGCTGTGCCACTGTTCCCGCTCCTGAACCCAGGAATCGCTGTTTCCGCCGCAGGCGATGGGTTCCAGCTCCATGCCCAGTTTTTTCAGGGCCACCAGGATGTTGGGTTCCTGCTCGATTTTCCGGACCCTGCCGTTGCCGGTTTCGATGTGGATGGTTTTGTAGCGGTTGAGCTCGAAGACGATGGGTTCGTACACCATGCAGGCATCCTTGTCGAGGAGGGTGAAGATCATGTCGAGGTGAATAAAGGACTCGGGGGCACCCGGCAATTCCTGGACGATGATATGGCGGGTTTCGGGGAAAGAGCTGCAAATCCTGCTGATGAGGAAGTCAATGCCCTGGGTGCTGGTGCGTAATCCGGTGCCGATGATAAATATGTCATCGCGGGCGACGAGGAAATCGCCGCCTTCGAGGGTCATCCGTGAGGTTGCTGCTGAGGGGATTTCATGGGGTTCGGGGGTCCATGGGGAAACCCCGAAGAGCGGGTGGTGGGTGAAAATGGCCTCCATAATCAGGGATTCCCTTTCGCGCACCCTGTTGGCCATGCGGCCGCTCATCACCCTGCCGTTGACCGCCATGGCGATATCGCGGGTGAAAAAGAGATTGTGGAGGGGCCTGAGCAAATATCTTTCGTTACTCAGGTAACGGGTCAGGTTATCTTTGACCATAGGGACCCCCTCGATGAGCTGTCCTGCCAGTTTTTCCGCGGGAAAATCAAGAAGCGC
>CAZMMX010000032.1:12701-16515 GCA_964567485.1 uncultured Prolixibacteraceae bacterium
TATGATATTATCAAAGAGTTCAGGGGAGGGTTTACGGCGGCCTTTTGGCAGGGCATTGCCAGGCTTTTTCGCAACAACCTAAAGGATGAGTATGACCCTTATGGTGAAGACCTCCTTCTTGAGGAGATCGTGATCCTGGTGGAGCGGGGATACCTGTGAAAAGGACATTTATAGCCCTTCCTGTCGCAGTAACACCGGAGCTACGCATCCTTATTTCGTTACTGAAGGAACAGCTGAGAGGTGAAGCCATCAACTGGGTGGAACCTGCCAACATGCATCTTACCGTGAAATTTCTGGGGGATACCCCTGACCATTTGATTGCCCCCATTTCCCAATGGCTGGAAACCACTGTTTCTGGGTTTTTACAGGAAAAAGGGTGGCTTCGGGGAGTGGATTATTTTTCGTACAAGGGAAATCCTGCGGTGCTGTATGCCAATCTGGAAGATCTCTCCCTTCCCGGGAAAATGGCGGCTATCCTGGAAGAAGGATTGCAGGAATTCGGTTTTCCGTTGGAAAACCGGCGATTCAACGCCCATCTTACCCTCGCCAGGATCAAGTACCTGAAAGAGAAGCGGGCTTTTTCCGGATTGGTCTCCCGGTACAAAACACAGGAGATCCAGCCGGTATCCCTGGATAAGGTTATTTACTACGAAAGCCTTTTATTTCCGGGAGAACCTGTATATAAGCCCATTACCACTGTTTTCCTGAAAGAGGGGTGACCCCTATTTCTTCCTTCCGGAACTTTAATCGTTATGTAATCATTTTGAAACAAGGTTGTAACAATTGCCCTTCACCTTTGTGGTGGAATTACAGGAGCAATTGATATGATAGTTTTTACGGAATCAGACCAAGTTCATTTCCCACATACCCCCTCCATTTTTTACGATACCTACAGCAAAAGATCCCCATACGACAGGCCTGCTGGTGAAGTGCCGGGATGGCGCAGGCTGATCATTTCCGTTATGCTCCTGGTTTCCCTGACTGCGCTTCAAGAAGCGCAGGCGGGGAACATCAGGGGAACGGTCAGAGACGGCAAGACCGGCGAAACATTGGTAGGGGCGCAGTTGCTGATCCAAGGGACGACCCGGGGGAGCATCACCGATTTTGACGGGAATTTCACGATTTCCGATGTGGGGAAAGGGAGTTACAACCTGGTGGTGGCCTTTATCTCCTATGAGAATCAGATCATCAAGGTGGAAGTTCCGGAATATGGCGATGCGGAAGTGGTCATTGACCTGCAGCCTGTTTCGATCGATGTGGGAGAGGTGAAGGTGGTGGCCAGGAAGCGGAGTAACACGGAGGTAGCCCTGATGAATAACCTTAAATCAGGAAGTCTGATTGTCAGTGGCATCACCGCGCAGCAGATTTCGAAGAGCCAGGACAAGGATGCTGCTGAGGTGGTGCGGCGTGTTCCGGGCATTACAATTACCGATGGCCGGTTTGTGGTGGTGCGCGGACTCGAGGAGCGTTACAATTCGGTAATGCTGAACAATGCTACGGCACCCAGTTTTGAGGCCGACAAGCGGGCTTTTTCCTTCGATGCCATTCCCAGCGGATTGATCGATAATATCCTGGTCTATAAGAGTCCGGCCCCCGAGTTGCCCGCCGATTTTGCCGGGGCAGCCATCAATATCCAGACAAAAAATGTGGCCGACGAGAACAGCTTCAGCCTGTCATACGGTGCCAAATACAACGAAGGGGCGACCTTCAATGAGGATTTCCTCACCCATGCGGGAGGCAAGACCGACTGGCTGGGGTGGGACGACGGTTCGAGGGCCCTCCCTGCCGGTCTCCCTTCACCCCAGGATTTTGCCGTTCTGTATGACTGGCCCGATGCCGCCACTTATCTCGATCGGACGGGTAAGATCAATGCCATTTCGGCCCTCTTCCCCAATAACTGGGAGGTGGCATCGAAAGCCCCGCTTCCCGACCAGAATTTTTCGGTCTCCTTTTTACGGCGGTTTCTGATCGGTAAGGTTTCCGTGGGAAATATTACTTCCCTGAATTACGGATCGACCAGCAGTTTCACCACTAACCAGCGTGTGGAATACCAGAATTATGACGAAGCACTGGGGACGATGATCCGGAATTTCGATTTTACCGACCAGCAGGCCAAATCGGAGCATAAAACCGGGATCATCCAGAATTTCAACATTTTGTACGGGAAAAACCAAAAGCTGGAATTCCGGAATTTCCTGAACCAGATGGGATCTCTGTCGACCACCCAGCGTGACGGGATTAATTATTACAATGTGGAGACCCTGCGGATGTTCGACCTGAAATATGAAAGCCGTTTGGTCTATTCTGGACAGTTGGCAGGGGAGCAGACCTTTAACAGGGAGCGAACCAGACTCAACTGGCTTCTGGGATATGGTTATACCAACAAAAACCAGCCCGACAACCGCCGCCTTACTATGGTGCAAATCACCGATGAAGCCAGTGAACGGTTTAACCAATACTACTTGCGGCTCCAGAACGTTCCCAACCCCTACCTGGCTGGGAGACACTGGATCGATATGGAGGAGGTGATCAAAGACGGTAAGCTGGATGTGACGCACCAGATGAATTTTTCCTTTTCCAAAACCCCCTGGCAGTTGAAAGCCGGCGGATTTTATGAAAAGAAAGAGCGGTCTCTGGATTCCAGGCTGGTGGGGGTGGTCGCCGTACGCAATGCCCCCGATATTCTGTTTAACCCTGTAAAAGACATCATGAATCCTGAGAATTTCTGGTTTGACCAAACGGCTCCCTATATGCAGCACGGGCTTTCGTACCGTGATAATTCACGTGCCAAGGATAGCTATGATGCCACAGACCAGCTGACGGCAGGGTATGCAGCACTCTCCATTCCGCTGACTCCTAAAATCAACCTTTACGGAGGTTTCCGCCTCGAAAACTGGAACCGGGAGATTGCTAATTTCTTTGAGCCGCGGGAAGATGCAGACCGGACACCCATCTGCAGGGATACCCTCGATATATTTCCGTCGGTGAACCTTACCTGGAATATCAATCCCTCCCACCTGGTGCGGCTCTCCTACGGAAAGACCGTTAACCGCCCTGAATTCAGGGAAATGGCACCCTTTGACTACCAGGATTTTGAAATGTTTGCCATCGTCTACGGAAACCCGAAATTGAAAAGTGCTTACATATCCAATTACGACATGCGCTACGAGTGGTATCCGCGGCAGGGGGAGATGATATCGGTGGCCGGCTTTTACAAGAAGTTCACCAACCCCATTGAGACTTTCCTTTGGGAATCGGGAACGACGTACGATTACTTCCCCGACAACACCGAGGAAGCGCATAGTCAGGGGATAGAGATTGATGTCAGAAAGCGTTTCGAGGGCATGCAAAATTCCGCCAGCTTTCTTCGGTTCATGAAAGACCTGACTGTAGTGTTCAACACATCGCTGATTAAAAGTGAGATCAATTCCTCGAAGCAGGAGTATACCCGTGACACCCTCAGGGTAATGGCCGGTCAGTCGCCTTATATTATCAACCTGGGCTTGTTCTATAATAATCCGGAAACAGACTGGGACATCAACCTGAGCTATAATGTGGTGGGGAAACGGATCGCCTATGTGGGAACCACCAACAACCCTCATACCTGGGAACTTCCCCGGAATGTGCTGGATTTTACCTTCCAGAAAGGAATTGGGGAGCATTTCAGCCTGAAAGCCGGTGTGAAAGACCTCCTTAACGAGCCGGTCCGGTTTGCACAGTACCATGGTGTGAAGGAGGACATCGAAGCCTTCACCCGGAATTATAGGCCCAACCGGCAATTTTCCTTCAGCCTGGTGTGGAACCTTTAATAGTC
>CAZMMX010000032.1:16615-34629 GCA_964567485.1 uncultured Prolixibacteraceae bacterium
ATTATAGGCCCAACCGGCAATTTTCCTTCAGCCTGGTGTGGAACCTTTAATAGTCCTAAATCTTAAATAATTAATATACAGCGAAATACAAATTAAGAGCAATATAGAAAGTCAGTTCTTAACAGAAAATCAGAAACTAAAAAACAGAAAAATGAGAAGAATTTTACTTGCCATTACATTGATGTTGGTTGTGCTGGTTCAGGCCGGGGCTCAGGAGATCAACAATGCTTTCTTTCAGAAGGTGAGTTATGTAGGCGCCTTTGACGGGGTGAACGACTGGACGGAAGGGTGGACGAACTGGGATCCGGTGAATACGGAGTACGGGACGCCTGCGGTGACCAAAGGAAACGGGCAGTTTACGCGTGCCGGGGGATGGCATATCACCGCCAGTGAGACCTGGAGTGGGTTAATTAAACTGGACGGCTGGGTATATGTCGATGCTGGTGCTACGCTGACCATAGAACCCGGGACGGTAATCAGGGCGACCAACAAGAGTGTTCTGTCGGTTGAGCGGGGAGGCAAAATCATGGCGGCAGGCACCAAGGCGCAGCCCATTGTCTTTACGTCGGTCCAGGGTGCCGGTTTCCGGTCGAACAGCGACTGGGGGGGATTGGTGATCAACGGGAACGGGATCAACAATCTGCCGGGCGGCACGGGCGTTGCCGAAGGAGGCATCGGTTCGGAGTATGGCGGCAGCGACAATGCGGACAATTCCGGGGTGCTGACCTTTGTACGTATTGAGTTCCCGGGGTATGAAGTGGCCACGGGGAGTGAGGTGAACGGACTGACGCTGAATTCGGTGGGGAGCGGCACACGTATTGAGTACGTGCAGGTTTCCTATTCGGGAGATGACGGTTTCGAATGGTTTGGCGGAGCGGTGAATCTGAAATATATTATCAGCTACCGCACGGAAGATGATGATTTTGATACCGACAACGGGTTTGCCGGGATGGTACAATTCGGGATTATCCTGCGTGATCCTTCGATTGTGGATACCGACACGGCGAATGCCTTTGAGTCGGACAACAACAGCAGCGGTACGGAGCTGACGCCGGTGACCAAGGCGATCTTCAGCAATATCAGCGCCTTCGGGGCGTCGAAAGACCAGGCGACGTGGACGGGGAATCCCCAGAACCACAAGGACGGGGCGGCCATGCGTATACGTCGCGCCAGCCGGTTGTCGATTTACAACTCGTTGTTTTTGGGCTGGGGCAAGGGTGTAAGGCTGGAGTCTTCCTTTACGCACAATGCGGCGGTGTCGGATGAGCTGGCCGTGAAGAACAACATTCTGGGGGGCATCTACGGGAAGAAATACGGGGATGCTGCCGTGATGACGGAAGCGGAGGTGGAGAGCTGGTTCCTGACGGCGGCCCGCAAGAACAGGATGCTGGGCAGCGATGCCGAGGCCCTGATTGCCGATCCCTTCAACCTGGCAGCTCCCAAATTCCAACCGCTGGTCGGTTCCCCGGTGTTCAACGCCTCTTACTGGGTGTTGACGGGTTCTGGGGAAATCACCCTGAATGAGGGGAGTGTTGCGCTCCGTAATTATCCCAATCCCTTCCATGGTACTACCATGGTAGAGGTTAATGTGTCGGGAAAAACCAAGGGCACCCTGGCGGTCTTCAATATGACAGGTGCTGAGGTGACCCTGCTCCATTCGGGTGTATTGCAGGCGGGTATCCATCATTTTACCTTTGACGCCGGAAATCTCCCGAAGGGGATGTATCTTGTCAGATTAATCACCGGTCAGGAAAATAAAACACTAAAGGTAGTGGCACAGTAGCTGGGGTAATCAAAATCAGCTCATTGATAGATATTCGTGGATTTAATGGTTACATTTGTCCATACAGGTATTCCGGAGCCTGTTAATCCCGGTGAGTTCATCGATCTAATTTGCGTCATTCATTTATGAGAAAACTGTTAGTGCTCTTAGGAATTGTTACCTGTTTCGCTTTTGCCGGCCTGGGACAGGAGGTGACTGAAGTTGACGGGATCTGTTATTCCGGGGGAAAACCCTATACCGGGAAAACGGTGACCCATTATGACGGAGGTGCCATAAAGATGGAATCTTCCTTTAAAAAGGGGAAGAAGGACGGCTTGTTCAGGGTATGGTTCGAAAACGGGCAGTTGAATGAGATAAGGCACTACCGGAAGAATGAGATGGATGGCGTGTGGACGACCTGGAATGACAAGGGAGTCAAGGTGGGGGAGGCCGGCTACCGGAAGGGTAAGAAACATGGGCAGTGGCTGGTATGGAGCGATGAGGGAATCCTGATTTACGAAATGCATTACAGAAAAGGCGAAAAATCGGGGGTCTGGAAGAATTACAACGATCGGGGTGAAGTGGTCAATACCAGAGCTTATTAGTCACTGCTTTCTGACTGTAAAACAGGTTATTAACCTTGATCCGGTCATTCCTTGACCGGAGTATTGAGAATCGCGTAGAGAATAAGTGACAAGGGGAGTCCACCTGGCAACAGGAAGCTCCCCTTGTGTTATCTTAACTTTTTTGTAACAGTTTTGCGACTTCCGTGTAACAGGTTTAAGTGATTTTTGTAGTGTAAAACAAACTATTAAGTCATGAAGAAGTTGTTCATCGTATTTCAACTAATCATTATTGCATCGGTAGTTTTTGCCGGGAATGACAAGGGAGTGGAAAACAAGAAGGAACCTATAGTTGCTGAGGCCGAAGCTTCGGTGATGGTCATTACCGGAAAGGTCGTTGACCAGGTGACCGGTGAGGCCCTGACGGGAGTCAAAGTGGCCCTTGACGGAAGTGATGTGAAGGTTTATACCGATTTTGACGGTAATTTCAGGCTGGAGAATGTGAAGGCCGGGGAACATCAGGTGACGGCAACCTATGTTTCCTACAACCGGAATGAATTCCGTAAATTCAATCCCCGCAAGGATGGGACTCATTTGGAAATCAAAATGCAGTCTGTCCTGTAAAAGAGCAAGGCTATTTTCTCAAAGATTCAGTAATAGATATCAGACAAGCTATGGGTGTCACTGCGGACCAGTTCCGTGGTGACCTTTTTTTATGGGGTTGAGGATTTTTCTTCAGGAGGTTATTCGGCGAGTTGGGAGAGGTGGGACCAACCGTCGATCCAGTTGCTTTCGCCGAAGGCTCCCTTGAAGTCAACGACCTGGAACCAGGAGTGGGGCAGGGGGGTGAGGGTCCCCCTGATTTTTTCGGCTGGTCTGAAGCGGAAATTCCCGGGGTCGATCAGAGGGTCGGCGATGAGGTTTCCGGAAGAGGAGAAGGAGGAGCTCCATTGCTGGAGTTCCGCGGGAGTAAAAAAACCGGAGAGGGTAAACGGGGAGCCTGGGGTGGTGGTGGCCACCTGGTGGAACAGGTTATTGGTAACGGAGAGGTGGTTGCTGGTCCACTGGCTGAAGGAGTCGTTGGTATGGCTGGTGGCCTCGAGGGCGATGCCGTTGATTTTGTTCAGGAAGAGGGAATTGGCGATATGTCCCCCGGCATTACGGCTGAAGTCAGCGCAATATCCGGCTCTTTTGGTGCCGTTGCCGATGAGGGTGGCGTTGAAAATTGCGGGTTGGGGGAAGAGATCGCTTCCGGGGGTGGTGCCTCCCGAGATTTCGAGGAGGTTATTCCCGGTGAAGTCGGTCTGCACGCCGAGCCAGAACTGTCCGGCCCCCGACCATCCCATGTCGATGTCGAAGGCGTCGTCGCCACATCCCCAAACAGCCATATGGCGGAGGTTGACGGTACCTCCGAAGATTTCCACGCCGTCGTCGCTGGTGCTGAAGATTTCCACGTAGTCGATTTCTGTGCCGTTGCCCACGCCTCCCAGGGTGAGTCCGTTGATTTCGTTGCCATCGCCGATATTGGTTCCTCCGTAGCGTATGGAGACATATTTGAGGACTCCCGAGGTGCTTTCGGGGTTGTAGCCTCCGAAGTAAGCCCGGGGTTCCTCGGGGGGAATTCCTTCGATATAGCTTTCATTTCCGGGGGTATTGACGGGAGCGTTTCCCAGGAGGATGATCCCCCCCCAGAGGCCTTTGGTGCCAGGGGCCAGGGCTTCCTGCAAGTCGTCGTTTTCGGCGGTAAAGATGATGGGTTCTGTGGGGGTTCCGCGGGCGATGATCTGGCCTCCGCGGGCCACTACCAGGGCCGAGGAGTTTTCCCCCACTCCTTCCCTGAAGCGGATGACGGCTCCCGGTTCTATGGTGAGCACCTGTCCGTCATTGACGAAGACCAGTCCCTCGATCAGGATATCCCTGCCTTTTTCCCAGGTGACCGTTCCGGTCCCTTCCCCCAAATCCCTGAAGGTAGGTTTTTCCTCTTCTGCGAAGAAGTCGCTTTTCCGGCAGGAGGGCAGGAGCAGGAGGATAAAGGCCGCCATGAGGAGTAAGGTGTAGGAGATCTTCATGTCAGAGTCTGATTTCCATGTTCAGGAATATAAACGTGCGGGAGTCGAGGTTGGCCGCCCAGGGGACCCAGTCCTGGTAGCTCAGGGCGATTTTTAGGGGTTTCACGGGGGAATACTGGAGTCCGCCGACCAGGGCAGAGCCGTCGTCGGCGAGATGCCAGGGGTTGACCACTCCGTCAAGGGTGTTGGAGCGGAGCTGGTCGAAGCGGGCGAAGAGCTGATAATGGTTGTCGAGGTGGTATTTGCCGTAGGCCGACCATCCGAAGAGATGGTGGTCGCGGGTGAGGGCATAATTGTGCTGGTAGTTGTATTCCAGGGTGAGGCTGAGTTTTTTACGCAGGGTGACCGAAGAGACGGCGGCCCAGCTCACCTGGGTTTCCCCGTTTTTCATATAATCGGCGTATATGCGGTTGATCCAGAGGTCCTGTTTTCCGAGGGTCACCCCCAGTGCGTATTTGAAGGAATCGTCCATTTGCAGGCGGGTGAAGCCTTCTCCGTTCATTATGGTGAAGTCGGCAGTCAGCAGGGGGGAAAAGCGGTAGATGGCCTGAACCCCCAGGTCGGCCGAGGGGCCAATCTTGAACTCATCGGCAAAGGCTTTCCGCAGGTAGCGTCTTTCCCAGAGTTGTTCCTGGAGCTTGTAATGGAGGGTACCAATCAGACCGAATTGCACCTCCAGTTTTTCCTTTTCCCAGGAGGCGTAGGCAAATTTGAAATAAGCGTAACGGCGAAGCTTGGAGAAAGGGGAGATATCGTCGGGACTGCCGATGTCGAGGGTGATGCGGCCGCTGATTTCCGGGGTCATTTTGTAAGCATAGTCGAGATATACCCTGGTGATTTCGAAGGCGGCGTCAGATCCGGAAGTGTTGGTGAGGCCATGGTGAAAATTGGAGTAGATGACTCCCGAGACTTTTCCGGAGGGTTGGAACGGTGAGGTTTCCTGCGCCACCAGGAGAGGTGGGGCGCAACTGAAAAGGAGAAGGAACAGGACAAGGCAATATTTCATTCCCGGAGGCAATTTATCGTCCGCAAAGTAAAAAAATAATCGTAACATTGGTGTAATAAAAGTGTAACAAGAGCTCCCTAAGTTTGTGGTTTGAGCCGTTCTGAGGCCTTGAATTCCGGCGAGTGCCATCCCTGCCGGCTCTGCGGAGGGGTAAGCGGGCAAGACCCTAAGAAAGTCCTTGCCGGAATCGGTTTCTCTGCTCTTCTGCGGCGGGGAGGTTCAAATCCTGTGAGCGCTTTCCTGGCGGTAATGCTGCGGGGTTTTTTTAGTGGATGCAAGTGATAATAGTATAGGGAATTGATCTGTAAAGGAGGTAACATGAGTGAAAAGTACAGGATTCTGGTCGCCGAAGATGAGGAGGATCTGTGTGAGATCCTTCAGTTTAACCTGGAAAGTGACGGTCATGCGGTAGATATTGTTCATTCTGCCGAGGAAGCCCTGAAAAAGGAGCTTTCGCACTATGATCTGTTTCTTTTGGATGTGATGATGGGGAAGATGTCGGGATTCGGGCTGGCGCAGAAAATGAGGAAGGAGATGGAACTGGAGACGCCGGTGATTTTTCTCACGGCGCGGACTGGAGAGAATGACCTGCTGACAGGGTTTAATGTAGGAGCCGATGATTATATCACCAAGCCATTTTCTGTCAGGGAGTTGCAGGCCCGGGTCAGGACGGTACTGAAGCGTTCGGGGCGTAAGTTGGCGAAAGAGGAGATGGCGACACAAAAGCTGGGGGACATTATCGTGGACCATGTGGCCAAGCGACTCATTATTAATGAGGAAAAGGTAGAGCTAACGCGTAAGGAGTATGAGATTTTCACGCTTCTTCTCCGTCATGCCGGGAGGATTTTTTCGCGGGAAGAGATTCTTGGGAGGATATGGGAAAATGATGTGATTGTTACCGATCGTACGGTCGATGTCAATATTGCCAGGCTGAGGAAAAAGCTGGGGGCTTACAGCCCCTATTTAAAGAATAAGCCTGGATATGGATATTATGTTGAGGTGTGATTTGAAGTCAAGATGATCCAGGTAGGGCGAAGCATCAAGACCAAGTTATTTTTTTACTATTTTCTGTTGTTTGCGGTATTCACCGTGTCGGTGGTGGTATTTCAGGAGCAGCGGGAGAAGAGGTACCGGGTTTCGAGTCTTGAAAACCGGCTGAATGAATATGCGACGCTGGCCAACAGGTATCTGGAGGGGCATGGGCTTACGCGGGAGACGGGTTACCGTTCCCTTGACAGCCTATCGCTTTTGATACCTCCGGAAGAGGTTCGTATCACCCTGATTTCGTTGGACGGTGAAGTCCTTTATGACAACCTGGTCAGGGACTTCGGGAAAATGGAAAACCATCTTGACCGCCCTGAGGTGGAGCAGGCCCTGAAGGCGGGCGACGGGTACCATATCAGGGAGTCGGCCTCGACCAAAACCGCCTATTTTTATTATGCCCGGAAGCATGGAGATCTGGTAATCAGGGCGGCGGTGGTCTATGACCGGGAAATCAGGAATTTTCTGAAGGCCGGGCCTTTCTTTCTTCTCTTTTTCCTGGTCATTTTTCTGGTCTTCGGGGTTATCCTGTGGGCCATCGCCGACAGGTTAGGGGATTCGGTGGCCAAGCTCAGGGATTTTGTGATAAGGGTCAGCCGCGATGAGGAGACCTCTACCGACCTTCGTTTCTCGAACGACGAACTGGGAAGCATCAGCAGGGAGATCACCCGTTTGTATGACCAGATCAGCAAAGCCAAGGGAGAACTGAACCTGGAAAAGGAAAAGCTGATCAGTCACCTTAACGTGCTGAAGGAAGGGGTGGCTTTTTTCTCGGGTGATAAGAAGGCGATTCTTTCCAACAACCATTTCCTCACATATTCGAATGCTATCACCGGGGAGCTTTGTGTTTCTGCCGGAGATATTTTCGGGAAGGAGGGTATAGGGGTCGTCACGGCCTATATTGATCAGGTTCTCACCGATGGAAGTTCCTTTACGGGGAATGATTTTCCCCGCATGGAGTTTTCGCTGTCGCGTGAGGGGCGTCATTATCTGGTGCAGACCATATTTTTTCAGGACCGCAGTTTTGAGATTCTGATCATAGACCACACCCAATTGGTCAAGCGGAGCATCATGAAACAGCAGCTCACTTCCAATATTGCCCATGAGCTGAAAACGCCGATTTCGTCGGTACAGGGTTACCTGGAGACGATCCTGAACAATCCGGAGCTGGACCTTGAACGGCAGCGCTATTTTGTGGACAAAGCCTTTATGCAGACCCAACGATTGTCGTTGCTCGTTTCTGATATTGCTTTGTTGAACAAAATAGAGGAGTCGTCGGAGCTTTATCCCCGGGAAGAAATACATATGGTCAGCCTAGTCGGCGAGGTGGTGGAGAGTTTGCGTGAGACGCTGCGTTCCAGGAAGGTCAGGGTAGAGATGGCGATAGGCGACGAGGTGGTGGTTTATGCTAATCACTCTCTGGTTTTCTCCGTTTTCAGGAATCTCCTGGAGAATTCGGCCAACTACGGGGGAGAGCAGATTACGGTGACCATTGCCTGCTACCATGATGATGGGGGGTATACCCATTTTTCCTTTGCCGATGATGGGCCTGGGGTGGAGGAGGAGCATCTGGCGCGTATTTTCGAGCGTTTTTACCGGGTCGATTCGGGGCGTTCGCGAAAGGTGGGGGGGACCGGACTGGGGTTGGCCATCGTGAAGAATGCCATCCTCAGTTTCCGTGGGGAGATCACGGCACGTAAGCGGCAGGGCGGTGGATTGGAATTTTTATTCACCCTGCCTTCCAAGCCACAGTAATCACCTTGTCAGGGTATGGGTCTGGAGGGAAGATATTTTATGACCAGCACTTCTTTTGTTTCCGCGGTGATGCGGAAGCGGTGGTCGATGCGGTAGCCGATGATCCATACCACCTTGTTCCCGTTGTAGAGGATCCAGGTTTGCTCTTTTTCGGGGAGTGAGAGTTTCTCATCGACAAAGAAATCGCTGATTTTCTTAAATCCGGTCATCCCCAGGGGTTGGAAATATTCTCCGGGAGACCATTTGCGTATGGCCAGGGGGAATTCGAAAAGCTGGGCGTCGAGGCAGGCCACTGCAGGGTCGCGTATGATTGTAAAATCTTTGGCGGGGTGTCGTTCGAGGTGCAGGTGAAGCGGCTGTGTGATTTCCTTTTCATTGCCTGAGATGTAGAAGAGTGGGCTGTCTTCTTCGGCCAGTGGTGTTATTATCAGCTTATTACGGTCGATGACCAGGCGGTGGGTTCCTGAGAAGAAGCGTTTTCCCGGCTCAGGGGCGAGGGAGGACCACACGTCGTCGACGACGGCAGTGTTGAAGCCGGAACGGCTCATCCAATTGAAAAGGATCTGTTTGGGGTGAGGCAATTTCAGGAGTTGAGAGATGAAAATTTCTTCGTTGGGAGCTTCGTGGTCGGTGATTTTCCTGATTTGGCGGTTGACCTCGGTCAGGTAAAAATCTTCTACCTGGCGCAGGTTGGCCATGGTTTCGGCCAGGTTGGTGCGGAAGGCCGGGTTAAGGGTTTCGAGGCGTGGGATGATTTCGTGGCGGATGAAGTTACGTTGGAAGACCACGTCGTTGTTGGTGGCATCCTGTCGGTAGGAAATACGGTTGGCCTGGGCCCATGTTTCGATTTCCCTGCGGTTGGTGAAGAGCAGGGGTCTGATGAGGGATCCCGATTTTTCGCGGAAGCCGGTGATTCCTTTGATGCCTGTTTTCCGGAGGATGTTGATGAAGAAGGTCTCGATGAGGTCGTCTTGGTGGTGAGCGGTGGCGACGGCAACGTAACCTTCGGCGGTGCGCACCTCTTCGAACCAGGCATAGCGTAGTTCGCGGGCGGCCATTTCGATGGAGATTCCTTTCATGCGAGCATAGTCGAGGGTGTCGAATCTCTGGACATAGAGTTGGGTGGCCATTTCAGCGGCCTGGTCCCTGACGAGGCGTTCGTCGCTGTCTGATTCCTCACCGCGGAGGGAGAAATTGCAGTGGATGATGGCATAATCGATTCCGGCGTCATGAAAGAGGTTCCACATCACCATGGAGTCGACGCCACCACTGACGGCCAGCAGTACTTTACCCCCTGGGGGCAGCATCTGGTGGCTTTTGAGAAATTCGCGGAACCTGGCGATCATGGGTGATGAGTGTTGGTTGAGAATACAAAATAAGCACAAATTCGCTCTTGTCGTTATGGTAGTCGTTTAAGAGCGGGGGTCAAGCGGCAGATGTTCAGGATGACTTCGGTGGCCTTGACCATGGAGGGAATGGGGATGAACTCATAGGGGCCGTGGAAGTTAAGGCCGCCGGTGAACAGGTTGGGGCAGGGGAGTCCCATCCAGGAGAGGCGGGCGCCGTCGGTTCCTCCGCGGATGGGGATGACCCTGGGGGTGACGCCGGCGGTGATCATGGCCTGGCGGGCCAGTTCCACGACTTCCATGACGGGTTCTATCTTCTCTTTCATGTTGAGATACTGGTCACGGATATGGAGATGAACAGCGTCGTAGCCATATTCGGCATTCAGTTGTCGGGTGATGGTGGCCAGGAGCTCTTTTTTCTGTTGGAATTTTGCGGCGTTGTGGTCTCTGATGAGAAACTCCTGGCGGGCTTCGGCGACGTTTCCCGAGAGTTCGGTCAGGTGAAAGAAGCCCTCATACCCTTCGGTATTTTCGGGGCGTTCCCGGGGTGGGAGCATGGTAGTGATCCGGTGGGCCACCAGGAGGGCATTGATCATTTTTCCTTTGGCGGTACCGGGGTGCACGCTGCGCCCTGTGATGGTAAAGGTGGCCAGGGCGGCGTTGAAGTTTTCGAATTCCAGTTCTCCCACTTCTCCGCCGTCGAGGGTAAAGGCAAAGTCAGCTCCGAATTTGGCCACGTCGAAGCGGTCAGCACCGCGGCCGATCTCTTCATCGGGGGTGAAGCAGAGCCTGATGGGGCCATGGAGGATGTTGGGGTTTTTTATCAGGAATTCCGCGGCGGTGACGATTTCGGCGATTCCGGCCTTATCGTCGGCACCCAGAAGGGTGGTGCCGTCGGTGACGATCAGGGATTGGCCGGTGTATTGGGAGAGTTCGGGAAACTCAGCAGTTCTGAGGACTCTGTTTAGTCCGGCATTCAGGAGAATGTCGTTTCCATCGTAGTTTTCGATCACGCGGGGTTGCACCTTTTCCCCACAGAAGTCGGGGCTGGTGTCGATGTGAGCTATGAATCCCACGGTGGGGGCGTGTCCCGGGAAGGTGGCAGGAATGGTGGCGGTGACGTATCCGTTTTGGTCAGATTCCACATCGGCCAGTCCCGCCTGTGTGAGTTCTTCAGCGAGGAGGAGGGCGAATTTGCGTTGTTGCGGACTACTCGGAAAGGTGTCGCTTTTCGGGTCTGAGGTGGTGTGTTGCCGGGCATAGCGGATAAACCGTTCTGTCAGGATATCTTTCATAGCATCAGGGTTTTTAAACTTTTTTGTCCGGGTTTGTAAAACGCTGGAAGCTGTCGATTTCACATGGGGATGCAGCCCCACAGGAGGCTGAGAGGTTACACGTCATCGGTGCGGAAGCCGAATCCCAGACGTTTGCCGGTGGTCATACGGGAGTGGCTGATTTTTTCCATCATCTGGTCGACGGTTGCCATTTTGACCTGTTCGTAAGGCGGAACCAGCAAGTCGAACTGTACCGAATATTCGATGGCGGTTTCGACGATTTCACGGAGGATGCCGGGAGAGATGGTGTCGACGGCGAAATCTTTCATCTGTTCGCCGGTCTGGCGTTTTCCTTCCACGAAGAAGTGCTTGTCCTTGTTGATGAAGACACGGGCGACCATATATCCGAGGTCGTTGATGCGGTTGTATTTAAAGGAGTCGGCCAGGAAGTTGTAAATCATGATCATTCCGCAATAACTGCGCAGGGGGTCGTCCTGGACATATCCGACCTTGTTGATGGGGTGTTTATTGTCGAATTCGAACACGTTGGAGTGCATACTGAAGAGTAACAGGTCTTCACCCACCCGGAAGTCCATTTCAAAGGGGCCTTTTTCCTGGTAGCGGGGCAGGGCGTTGTCAGGAATTTTCCCTTTCAGCACATTGATGTAGTCTTTTTCGAGTTGTTTGAGAACCTTCTTGAGGATGAGGAAAGATTCTGCGGTATTGTGGAAAACCTGTTGTTTTACCGTCGATTTGATGACATAAGCTTCCATCAGCGACTCACGGTATTCTTTGTTGGTCATAATAGGAATTTTAGTCACTAAAAATAGCCTTTTTTTCGTAATGAAAGAACCTGGTAATCGTCTTACCTTTGAATCAGGAGTACAGAAAACGGGAACCATGCAGATTGATGAGTATACAGAGAGGGTATTGCCGCTGAAAGACCGGTTGTTCCGTTTTGCTGGTTGTTTTCTGAAAGATCAGGAAGATGCCCGGGATGTAGTGCAGGACGTTCTGATGAAATTGTGGGAAAAGCGTGATCAGCTGGGGAGGATCGAAAATACCGAGGCTTTTTTAATGCGGATGATCCGGAACCGTTGTCTTGACAAGGTCAAGGGTTCACGGTTGGTGCCGATGAGCCGTGAGGCGGAGGCCAGGATGGAAGCCCGGGCATCGGAGGAGGAGCATTTGTGGGAGCGCAGGGATACCGTTTCCTTGGTGCGGAAATTGATCACCAGGCTTCCTGAGCAGCAGCGGACGGTGATTCATCTTCGTGATGTGGAGCAGATGGAGTTTGAGGAGATTGCCGGGATCACGGGAATGAATGTGAATGCAGTGCGGGTCAGCCTCTCCAGAGCCCGCAGACAGGTGAGGGAGGAACTATTGGAAATTTGGAAAAATGAAGAGCGAAGAGGTAAAAATAGTGTTGGAAAGGTATTTTGAAGGGGAGACGACCCTTGAGGAAGAGCGTTGGTTGTCGGAATACTTCAGGCAGGAACAGCTTTCTGAGGAGTTGATGCCCTATCGGGAGTGGTTTGCCGGGTTGCGGGTGGAAGCCGGGGATACCCACCTCACCGTGGCAAAGGATGCCAACTTCACTGTGGCAAAGGATACCCACCTCACCATAGCCGGGTTAAGGGGGATGATGATGGAGAAGGAGCGCCGGAGGAAGGTGAGGGTGAGGTCGCTGCGCACTACTTTTACGGGGATTGCTGCTTCCCTGTTGGTAGTTGTGGGAGCTCTTTTCTGGACCCAACGGCAGCCTGAATACCGTGATACCTTTGACAATCCGGAAGAGGCGGTAGCGGTGGCCACGGAGACGCTGACCTTTGTTTCGGCCCGGTACAACAAGGGGCTGGAGAGACTGTCCGTTTTCGGAAAACTGTCGGCATCGGTGCAGCCTGCCAGAAAGCATTTGGGGACCATTGAAAAGGGCTTTACCAAGGCCGATCTTTTCGGGCATCGGGGAGCACCCTGACGATAAAAGGCGGGAGGGGAGTGGAGAGAGCTCCTTCCGTAGAGAAGAGATGAAAGAATCTTAGCTAAGTGTGAACAGTTATAAACGATTAAAACAGGAAACAATGAAACGTTTGATGATGATGATGGCGCTGCTGGTGCCCTTGGTGCTAGCGGCCCAGAAGAGTCCGGTGGACAAGCTTTTTGAGAAGTATGCCAACCAGAAGGGGTTTACGACCGTGAATATCTCGGGTAAGTTGCTCAGTTTTGCCGGCAAGGTGGATACCGGAAATCCGGAGACCACCAAAATGCTTTCCAACCTGACCGGGATCCGGATTCTGTCGGTAGAGGATGAGGCGTTGAATCAGCATCTTGATTTTTACAAGGAGCTGGAGAGTTCGGGATTTTTCAGGAACAACGACTACGAATCACTGATGGATGTCACCGAGGAGAATGAGGTGGTGAGGTTTTATGCCAAGGATGCCGGGGGAGGCAAGCTTTCCGAGTTGTTGTTGGTGGTGGGAGGTCATGAAAACGCTCTGATCAGCATCAGGGGGTTGATTGATCCGGAAAATATCGGCAAGATCACCGGGGCCCTTGACATTGAGGTGAATACGGGAGAAGGCGCCAAGGAAAAGAAATAGTCCCTTTCGGCACAGGGAATGGCTGACCGGTAGGATATCCACTCCCTTTTTCAATTGATGAGCTATTTATATTCCGCGAATGTCTTCATGAATTGCACCCGTTCATATTCGGCAGGGTTGACGTCAGTTCCCAGGGCCAGTTTACCGCGGAAGTCATTGATAGAATCGTATTTTTTGGATTCCATCCATGAGGCGATGTGGTTGTTGAAGTGAGAGATTGCCTGGAATCCCTCTTTGTAGAGTATGGAAACCAGTTGTATGGTTTGGGCGCCTGCCAGGAGGAGTCTGACGGCGGTTTCCCAGTCGTGGACCCCGGTGGAGGCGGCCAGGTCGCATTCCACGCGGTGGGCCATCATGCCGATCCAGCGCAGGGGGAGGCGGTAGTCGCCCGGACTGCTCAGTTTGGGAGCGCTTTTGACCACTTCCTTGTCTATGTCGATATCGGGGGAGTAAAAACGGTTAAAGAGCACCATTCCCCTGATTCCCGAAGCCGAGATTTCGTGGATCATCCGGCCCAGGTTCGAAAAGTAAGGGCTTATTTTCACCGAAACGGGGATTTTCACCTTTCCGGAGACCCGGCTGATGATGTCGAAGTATGTTTTTTCGTTGTCATTGCTGCTTTGGCGCAGGTCAGAGGGGAGGATGAAGAGGTTGAGTTCGATGGCGTCGGCACCGGCGGCTTCAATTTTCTGGGCGAAGAAGCTCCACTCCTGTGAGGTGACGCAGTTGATGCTGGCGATCACGGGTATATGGAGGGACGCTTTTGCTGCGGCGATGAAATCGAGGTACCGTTTCAGGTTGTCGTGGCGGATTTCCACATCGTAATAGTCGAGGAACTCCAGGTTATTTTCCATGGGCCCCAGTTTGTTGAACTCGGAGGCATACTCGAGATAGATCTCTTCCTCAAAAACCGATTTGAGGACGACGGCGCCTGCCCCTGCCTTTTCGATCTCCTTCAGGTTTTCCAGGTTATCGGTCAGGTTGCAGCTTCCGGCGATCAGGGGTGATCGCAGGTCGAGGCCCAGATATTTTGTGTAAAGCTCGTTCATATTCCATCTATTAAAATGATCGGTTCATAATATTCATTTTTTATTCAGCTCTTCGTCACTCAGTTACTTCGTCACTCAGTTACTTCGTCACTCAGTTACTTCGTCACTTCGTCTCTCAGTTACTTCATCTCTCAGCTCCTTTGTCACTTCGTCACTTCGTCACTCAGTTCCTTGGTCCCTTGCTCTCTCAGTCTCTCAGTCTCTTCGTCCCAAGAAAAGTGTGCATGTGTTCAGCGGCGCGGCGGCCGTCGCCCATGGCGAGGATGACGGTGGCGCCACCGCGGACGATATCTCCTCCGGCGAACATGCCGGGGATGGAGGATTCCATTTTTTCCTCGTCGACGATGATGGTTCCCCAGCGGGAGACTTGGAGTCCGGGCAGGCAGGAGGGTACCAGCGGGTTGGGGGAGACGCCCACGGCGACGATGACCAGGTCGACGTCGAGGTCAAATTCGGAATCTTCGAGGATCATGGGGCGGCGGCGTCCTGAGGTGTCGGGTTCTCCGAGGCCCATGCGGACCACCCGCATGCGGTTGACGCGTCCGTTTTTGTCGGCGAAGTATTCCACGGGATTGCAGAGGGTCATGAATTCCACGCCTTCTTCTTTGGCATGTTTGACCTCTTCGACGCGGGCGGGCATTTCGACTTCTGAGCGGCGGTAGATGATTGTGGCCCTTTCGGCGCCCAGGCGGAGGGCGGTACGCACCGAGTCCATGGCGGTGTTTCCGCCGCCGATGACGGCCACGTTTTTCCCCCGCAAAACCGGTGTGTCGGAATTTTCGGCATTGGCGCCCATCAGATTTACGCGGGTGAGGTATTCGTTGGAGGAGAGGATGCCGTTGTAGTTTTCCCCGGGGATCTCCATGAATCGGGGCAGTCCGGCCCCACTTCCGATGAAGAATCCCTGGAATCCCTCCTCTGTGAGATCGTCGAAGGAAGCTGTGCGGCCGACGATGAAGTTGGTCACGAATTGGACCCCCATTTTGCGGAGGTTTTCGAGTTCGAAGTCGACGATGGCATTGGGGAGCCTGAATTCGGGGATGCCGTATTTGAGGACTCCGCCGATTTCGTGGAGGGCTTCGAAGACGGTGACGTCGTAGCCATATTTGGCCATGTCGCCGGCAAAGGCGAGGGCGGAGGGTCCGGAGCCCACGGTAGCCACCTTGATGCCATTGGGTGGGAGGATTTGCGGGATGTTGCAGCTTCCCGACTCCCTTTCGAAGTCGGCGGCGAACCGTTCGAGATGGCCGATGGCCACAGAGGGTTTGTTCAGTTTTTCAAGGTAGAAGCAGCGTGATTCGCACTGTTTTTCCTGGGGGCATACCCTTCCGCATACGGCGGGAAGGGCGTTGGTCTCCTTCAGGGTAGAGGCTGCACTGAGGATGTCGCCGCTTTCGATGTATTTGATGAATTTGGGGATGTTGATGCTTACGGGGCATCCCTCGATGCAGGTGGGAGTGACGCAGTCCATGCAGCGTGTGGCTTCCAGGGAGGCCTGTGCCATGGTGAGGCCCCGGTTGACTTCCCGGTCCTGGTGTTTGACCCTGATTTCAGGTTCCAGTTCGGGCATGTGTACCCGCTCAATGGCGATACGTTCCTTATTTCTTGTTTTGGCGCGCAGGGTTTCGCGCCATTCGGCGCTTCTCTCTTTTTTCAGTATTTCAGGGTCGATACTCATCTTTTCCGATATTGAAATGTAACCTTGGGGATGTATGGCACAGCAAGTTCAGGTGTTCAGATGGAGGCAAGTCAGTGGTTGCATTTGTGATGGTAATGGTCAAAGGCTTCTTTTTCCTCATTGCGATAGCCTCCCAGGCGCATCAGCATCTCGTCGAAGTCGACCTGGTGGGCGTCGAATTCGGGGCCGTCGACGCAGGTAAAGCGTGTTTTTCCGCCCACGGAGACCCTGCAGGCCCCGCACATGCCGGTGCCGTCGACCATGATGGTGTTGAGGCTGGCCAGGGTGGGGATGTTGTACTTTTTGGTGAGGAGGGAGGCGAATTTCATCATGATGGCTGGGCCGATGACGATGCATTCGTCCACTTTTTCGCGCAGGATGACCTCCTCCATGCCGGTGGTGACCAGTCCCTGGCGGCCATGAGAGCCGTCGTCGGTCATGACGATGACCTCGTCGGACCATTCTCTGATCTGCTCTTCGAGGATAATGAGGTCTTTGCTGCGTGCTGCGATGACGGAGATCACGCGGTTTCCGGCTTTTTTGAAGGCTTCGACGATGGGAAGCATGGGGGCAATGCCCACGCCTCCTCCGGCAGCCAGGATGGTTCCCTTTTTTTCAATGTGGGTGGCCTGTCCCAGGGGACCTACCAGGTCGGTAATGGCGTCGCCGGGCTCCAGGGCTGCCAGTTTGGATGAACTCACGCCGACCGTCTGGACTACCAGGGTGATGGTTCCCTTTTCGGGGTCGGCACCGGCGATGGTGAGCGGAAAGCGTTCCCCCTTTTCCCCCACCCTGAGGATCACGAAATTTCCCGCTTTCCGGGAGCGGGCGATCTGCGGGGCCTCCACCACGATCTTCACCACCTTTTCTGAGAAGTATTCTTTTTCAACAATTTTGTTCATGTATAGTCTGATAATGATGCCTTATTCAGATATGTTGTCATTAAGTCAGTACCTGGTTCGACTCTTAGGTCTGACTAAAACCCTCCAAAAATACACAAATCCCTCTTTCCGGCGCATGGCACTTCAGGATTGACGGGTATATTTTCCATGAGCACGTATAAATCAGCTTGTTTACCAGTCATTTAATCCGTCCTTCTTGCATTCCGGCGAGTGCATTTCCCGCCGGCTCTGTCGTGGATTAGCGAACAAGAAACTGAAGAATGCCTTGGCGGAATCGGATTCCTCGCCGGCTCTGCCGCGAGTAGTTTCAATTCCGGCGAGCGCATAGGCCCGATCAGTTCACCTTGTCGTGTCAATACTTACCGAATATTCTCTGCTCAAGGGTTAGGCGGTTCTGATGATTGTCGAACTCATCCCGATGAACCGGGCTTCGTTTCCCCGCCGGCACTGTCGCGGGGAACTTCAATTAGTTTAGTGCAAAGCCGGTTGATGAGTCCGGGCATTGTTCACCTGGACAGGACCTTGTCCAGAAATTCAGAAACGACATCCACCACTTCCGGGAACCAGGGGTGGAAGAGCCAGAAGGTATGTGGAGTATCGGGGATGGTGTGCACTTGGTTGAAGATGCCCAGGGAGTCGAGCTTGCCCATAAAATCTTCGCGGCCGGCGTGGAACCGGGGCTGTGCGGAGTTGAGAAACAGAAACGGTGCTGTTCCGGCGTGGATGTGAGAGAGGGGGGATGCCTCGATCCAGAGGTCCCGTTTTTGGGTGGCGTTACCCCCGAACCAGAGAGTGGCGGCAGAGGGTTTTCCGGGACGGTCGGCACCTTCACCCGATTCGGGATGGATGAAAGCCAGAATGCCGTCGATATCCACGACGGCTTGAACCTTTCCGTCAACCCTTTTCAGTTTTCTGGGGTGAAAGAGTTTCTTTGAATCGTTTACCGATCCCACCAGGGCTGCCAGTTGT
>CAZMMX010000033.1:0-34538 GCA_964567485.1 uncultured Prolixibacteraceae bacterium
GATGTAAATATACTGACGTTGTTTTAATGGAAACATGACCCATAAACTCCTGGATGATCCGGATGTTGACCCCTTGTGCAAGAAGAGAATATCCCTATTCCCTATGATCAAACTTACAATGATATAAAGAAACAGGAAAGCCATTCATGCCATTATTACGGCGTTATCCAAGAAAAAGCTACAACAGAATAACTTCCGGCGAACTATTCAATCCATAACATCAATTCATAACATCAATCCATAACCACAACAAAAAACAGGTCGCGATTTTTGGTTCTCAGCTATTGTAGGTTGATTAAATCTTTCTGTTCTCTTGTTGCCACTTTTACTGCATTGTCCGTTGCCGAGTACAAGCATACCTACAAGAGGATATTACTATCCTAAAAGCTATTATAATAGAAATGAATGGGGAATTCCTGATTGTTGGTGGAATGGGTGGAAGGGAGGCGATGAGGCATACGGCCTCATTGACACGTGGGTAAAAAGAGTTGTTAAATAAAAAATGCCACTGTAATTCAATCGTTTACAATGGCATTTGTGACCCAGCTGGGATTCGAACCCAGGACCCCATCCTTAAAAGGGATGTGCTCTACCAGCTGAGCTACTGAGTCATCCTTATATTACCCTTGTTACTCAAAGGCGGGTGCAAAAATAACTGTTTTTTCTTTTCATCCAAACAATTTTCGACCCTATAGTAAAAAATCGGCCTGCCGATGGGATTGGCATGAATATGGAACGGGCTGAAGTGCAATAAAAAGGGTTACCCCCCATTTTTTTTTAACTTTGCCCCGATATTCTTAAGACAAGATGAAAATACTGGTTACCGGCACTGCCGGATTCATTGGCTTCCACCTGGCCCAAAAGCTCCTGTCGCGGGGCGATGAGGTGGTCGGACTCGACAATATCAACGATTATTACGACACCGACCTGAAATATGCCCGGCTCGCCGAGTGTGGCATTTCCCGGCACGATGCCGACAGCAGGAGGATGGTGGCCAGTACCACCATTCCGGGCTACCGTTTTCTGAAGGCTTCCCTGGAAGATGCCGAACCCATAAAAAACCTCTTCGCCAGCGAGAAATTCGACGCCGTGTGCAACCTAGCCGCCCAGGCGGGCGTGCGTTACAGCCTGATCAATCCCCAGGCCTACATCGACAGTAACATCACAGGATTCATCAACATCCTGGAAGCCTGCCGCCACCATCCTGTCAAACATCTGGTATACGCCAGCTCTTCCAGCGTGTACGGCAGCAACACCAAAATGCCACTGTCGACTGCCGACCGCACCGACCACCCCGTAAGCCTCTATGCCGCCTCCAAAAAAAGCAACGAACTGATGGCCCATGCCTATAGCCATCTCTTCGGTCTTCCCACCACCGGATTGCGGTTTTTCACAGTTTACGGCCCCTGGGGTCGCCCCGACATGGCCGCCTTCCTCTTCACCCGCGCCATCATCGACGGAAAACCGCTGACCATTTTCAATAATGGCGATATGTACCGCGATTTCACCTATATCGATGACATCATCGAAGGCGTGGTCCGCGTCATCGACCATGCTCCGGCCGAAAATACCCCGCCTGCCGAACTCTTCAACATCGGCAACTCCAGTCCCGTGAAACTCATGGATTACATCGAAGCTATCGAAAAAGCCCTCGGGAAAAAGGCAATCCGCGAGTTCCTACCCATGCAGCCCGGGGATGTCTACAAAACCTTCGCCGACGTCTCCCACCTCGAAGAGAAACTGAACTACCACCCCTCCACCCCGGTGACCGAAGGCGTAAAACGGTTTGTCGACTGGTATACGACGACAGGCGTGAAATTCAAGGTATAAAAAAATGGAGTTAACAGCCCGATCCTCTTTTGAAGAATCTGATCCCTCACCCGCTGGTGGTGGATTTCACTGGCGTTAACCCCAAATTTAATAAAAGGCTGACCTGTAAGCCGGGTTCTGTTCCGGCAGGCATCGCTGCCTACCGACCCCTGTCATTTATCTTGCCGCACCATCACTGGTACAGTCATGCGGCCTACCCCTCCCGGCATCCTTCCGTCTTTCGGCGGCAGAAAACAAAACGGGCCGTTCTGCCTTGCGACCGGGATATATTTGGCCTTGCAACCCATGAGACGTACGGCTCTCCGGGTCACCCCGGAAACCGGTGCGCTCTTACCGCACCTTTTCACCCTTACCCCGGTGGCGAACCACCTGGGCGGTTATTCTCTGTTACGTGGCTTCAGGCTTTCACCCGACTTCCCGTTAGGAAGCATGGCACCCTTCGTTGCCCGGACTTTCCTTACCGGCTTACACCGGCACGACAGAGCGGTCAGCCGCCACAAAGATACAAGGATAATTCCGGATTTATGCCTGCTGGACAAAAGCAATCAGATCGAATTCCCTCAACCTTATCAGAAAAAAGCCTACCCGGCGGGAAATGCGCTCACCGGAATTCAGAACACCCCGGAAATATCAGCCTTTACGGAGGATGACCATCGTGGCCCCATAGCCATACTCACGAAACGAGGCATCCTGAACATCGTATTTCTTATAGCGGTTCGAGAGCTCACGGCGGAGTTCATTCTTCAGAGTTCCCTGTCCTACCCCGTGAATAAAGACCATCCTACGGACACCCTCCCTGAGGGCTGCTTCCATTTCGGCACGGAACTTCTCCATCTGAATATCCAGCATTTCCTTGTTCGACAATCCGGTAGCCGAGTCCACCAACTCCCCAATGTGCAGGTCCACCTCCCTGATCTCCGGGGCCTCCTTTTTTGCGGGCTTCATCTTTGGGGCATCCCCGCGCTCCGATGCCGCTTCAGGCGCTCCAAAATCATGCTGGCGTAACTTCTCCAGATCGGCAGTGAGATCCTTCTCCTTGACCGGCAGCAGCATCGCCCTCTTCTCAAAATAGGAATTCTCAACAAAAGAGGTTTCCTTGTAAAACCTGACCGGATTAACCTTTAAAGTCCTGGCCAAGGCTGGTTGAAAACGCACACCCTTATGTTCAAAAGGCATGAGCTGTATCCCGAAATCAGGAAAATGGCTCAGCTCTTCGTGTCCGAACCCCTTCAATGGCACCCGCGAATAGGGGGCCAAACGCCCCGACTTTTCAGAAATATACGCTCCTTCCACCAACAGGGAAAAGTGGTAGAGCACGATATATCCGGAATCGTTGACCAGCCATATTTTTATCTCCCCGGAAAGGGGGAGCGTGGGGACCTCAGGAACAAAGGCCAGAAAATAGGCGGGTTCTGCCGATGCCGGTTTTCCTGCCGATGAGGCAAACAAAGGCAGCACCTCTTTCTTCGGCTTGGGAGGCTCCTCCTTTTGCCGGTTCTTCTCCCTGACCACCGGCCGCTCCAAAATATCCCCAAACCGTTCATCCTTCACCAGTTCCGTGATCAGACAGGGAATTTCAAATCCTTCCTTATCTTCCACATTGACTACCTTGGGAGTGACAAATCCGGTGATTTTTCCACCTCCTACGGCATTCAAAAACTTTACCCTGTCGCCAACTTTCAGCATATTCCTTTTTATTTGCAAAAATAGGATAATTAACAGAGAATGAATTCCGGTGAGCGCATTTCCCGACGCCCCTGACGCAGGGTAAGCGAACCAAACACTAAAAAAGACCTCTGCGGAATCGGATTCCTCGTCTGCTGTGCGACGAGGAATTTCAATTATCCTATTTTTGCCGTCAGAATTCACCATTATGACCCAAATCCCGGATATTCGCATCAGCGATTACACCTACGAACTGCCGGAAGAGAAAATCGCCGTCTACCCGCTCTCTGAAAGAGAACAGTCAAGGCTCCTGCTTTGGAAGGGAGGCCACATCACTGAGACCCTCTTTGCCGATGCCGGCAGGATGGTTCCGGAAAACAGCCTCCTGGTTTTTAACAATACCCGGGTGATCCATGCCCGGCTCATCTTTCACACCCCTTCAGGGGCCCGTGTCGAAATCTTCTGTCTGGAGCCCCACCACCCCGCCGACTACCAGCTCTCTTTCCAGTCGACCGCCATGGTGGAATGGAAATGTCTGGTCGGCAACGCCCGGAAATGGAAACAGGGAACCCTGGCCCTGACGGTTCCCATCGGCGATCTTTCAGTGACCCTTCAGGCAGAAATGACAGAACGGCTCGGCAATGCCTTCTGTATCCGCTTTTCGTGGGACGCTCAAATCACCTTTGCCTCTCTCATCGAGGCCGCCGGAAACATGCCCATCCCCCCTTACCTCAACCGCCCGGCAGAGACCATCGACGATGACCGCTACCAGACCACCTATGCCCGCATCGACGGATCGGTGGCCGCACCCACGGCTGGACTGCACTTCACCCCGGGAGTGATGGAGAAACTGCGAAATAACCACATTTCCTTTGCAGAACTCACCCTCCACGTGGGTGCCGGAACCTTCCAGCCGGTGAAATCGGAACGCGTGGCCGACCACACCATGCACACCGAAACGGTATATGTCACCAAAGCCTTCCTCAGGACCCTGCTGAACCATGATGGTCAAGTCATCGCCGTGGGAACCACCTCGGTACGCTCCCTGGAAAGCCTATACTGGCTGGGGGCTGGATGGGAAGAATCCGCAGCTAAAGCCACGAATGACTCCTCCGATGAAAACCAGGAGAATCCTACAGTGGAAGGCCCCTGGCATGTGGAACAGTGGCAGCCTTACACCCGCCCCACCGACCTCCCCCCGGTAACAGCCCTCACCAACCTGCTTAATTGGATGGAAAACCACCATACCGACCAGCTCTCTTTCACCACTTCTATCATCATCATTCCCGGATACCGCTTCAGAATGATCAGCGGCATGTTTACCAACTTTCACCAGCCCAACAGTACCCTGCTGCTCCTGGTGGCCGCCTTCCTGGGACACGACTGGAAAAAGGTATACGACTACGCCCTGCACCACAACTTCCGCTTCCTCAGCTACGGCGACGCCAACCTTTACCTGAAATCATGAGATGGGCAATCAGCCGGTTGAGCCGGTCACGGACTTCCACCATCTCCTCCAAATTGAGACTATCGGAATGGATTCCCCTGACTGGCCACAAACAGGGATTTATCGGGCAGGAGGGTACCCCCCTTGGTCAGCCAGGAGACACCAAAGGCCATCAGGGCTATCGTTTCCGCCCAGAAGACAAACCGGGTATCGGGAAACTTTTTCTGCAAAAAAAGGAAATAGAGGAGAATTCCCAAAGCGGCCAGAAAAAGGACAATGCCACAGATCCTGTAAATGACATTCCGCTGGATCTTCCGGGGTGTCGGATCGGGTTCCCCACGGGTGAACAGGAAAAGGGAGAAAAGGGCCAGAATGGTGAAGAAAACACCTGCCGCCCCGAAATGAATCTGACCGGCCCAGTCCTGGGGTCCGATCTTCGTTGTAGGAAACAAGGCGATCAGAAAAGCGCAAATCCCCGCTACGTCACCCGCCAGATTGTCCCACCGGTCATATCCCCGGTAAAAAAGGAGAAAGAGCCCGACCGCACACATGGCCCCGACAAATACATCGCGCATCCCCGAATAGTAATACATGCTGATATCAAACAGGGGAACCTTCTCGCCGAAAAGGAAATAGTTACCTGAGATCAGCACAAAAGGCAACAGAATCCCTATCCAGCCCACGGTTCTCCGCAAGGCCAGGTAGGAGTACAACTGTTCCGCATACTGGGGTAATTTCATTATCCGTCTAAAATACACAATCCCGTTAAAGAACTTGAAATGTTGATGCCACAAACCAGCACTTACCGGTGAAAAAGGCGACGCACTTCCAGGCAGGTGTAAATTGGGAAATATCCGTCAACTTACCTGCAGGGCCATGACATCTGTTTCATGCTTATTACCGGAACGCATGATTTTTTACAGAGACTAAAATAGTGAATTATCCGGTTCACTGCGCAACCGGCAAAAGCAGATCACTATTTCAGGGTGCATAAATGTTCATTTTTACCTACCTTAGCGGGGAATAACGTCAAACCAAATTTGTGAAAGATGATAAAGAGAATTTTCCTTTCAGCGTTGGCATTACTATTTCTTGCCATTCAGCCACTTTCTGCCCAGGAGGCCAGGCCTTGGTTTCAAGATGGACCATGGCGCTTCCCCGCTCCCAATCCCAAAGCCAAAACCCTTCCCCTGATCAGGGTGGAGGGGAATAAGTTTGTCGATCCCGCCGGGAAAAGCGTGCTGTTCCGGGGGGTTTCCATTTCCGATCCCGACAAGGTGGAGAGGCAGGGTCACTGGAACAAGAACCATTTTGAGAAGGTGAAGGAAGCCGGCGCCATGGTAGTGCGCATTCCGGTGCACCCCGTGGCCTGGCGTGAGCGCACCCCTGTTAAGTATCTGGAAATGCTCGACCAGGCGGTTGAATGGTGTACCGACCTGGGTATGTATGTGATGATCGACTGGCATTCCATCGGGAACCTGGGGATGGAACTCTTTCAGGATCCGATGTACAACACCACCCAACAGGAGACCTACCAGTTCTGGAGAACCATTTCCCAACACTTCCGGGGCAACAACACCGTGGCATTCTATGAAATCTTCAATGAGCCGACCACCTACAGAGGGCAACTGGGCACCATGACCTGGCCCGAGTGGCGGGAGATCAACGAAAAAATTATCCATCTGATCAGGTCGTTTGACGAGGAGACCATTCCCCTGGTGGCCGGTTTTGACTGGGCCTATGACCTTACCCCTCTG
Organism: uncultured Prolixibacteraceae bacterium; assembly: GCA_964567485.1. Taxonomy (GTDB): domain Bacteria; phylum Bacteroidota; class Bacteroidia; order Bacteroidales; family Prolixibacteraceae; genus UBA1413. The sequence continues at coordinate 6,700 of CAZMMX010000033.1, forward strand.
CTGGAAGACCCTGTAAGGGCCGAACGAATCGCCTATGTCACCCACCCCTACGAGCACAAGAGAAAACAACCGTGGGAACCCAAATGGGAAGAGAATTTCGGATTCGCCGCCGCCCAATACCCCATTGTAGCCACGGAATTTGGCTTTGGAGTACGGCCGGGTCAGACCATCGGCGAAGATCACTATGCCTACAAAATTGTCGATTACCTCGAAGGGAAGGGAATCAGCTGGCTGTGTTGGGTCTTCGATCCCGAATGGGGGCCTCAGATGTTGAAGTCCTGGGATACCTACCAACTTACCGAAAGCGGCGAATTTTTCAAAAAGGCCATGCACGGCGAGCTGGAGATTCAAAAGAAATAACCGCTACCTGAAACCGGCCGGGGTGATGAACCCCACCCCGGGAAAAGGATAAAAACAGGCCGTTTGTCGTCAAAAAGGGGACAAACGTCCAAATCATTTGCCAGCCCCTGCGCCTGGGGATATTTTTGTGGCCATACCGGAAGAATACATAAAACAAATCCGTTTATGGCAAGAAATATCTCAGTAATGGTGCTTATGCTGCTGCTCCTTTCAGGAGGAAGCGTCGCGGCCCAGGCAAAAACATGGAGTCTCAACGATTGCATTGAATATGCCCTGGATCAAAACATAGACATCCGCAAGGCAGGGCTCAGCATCAGCCGCAGTGAGCTCACCGCGGAGCAGGCGGCAAACAACCGACTCCCCTCCGTGACCGGCTCGGCAAGGCAGAACTTCAGCTGGAGCAAGGGATATGACATCCCGTCGGACGGCTGGAGCGGCTTTTCAGGAAACGACAACACCTCCCTGGCATTGAACGGCTCGTTGGTGCTTTACAATGGCCAGAGGATCAGCAACCGGATCCGCCAGGCTACCCTCGACATGGAGGGAAGCCGTTATTACGACGAAACCGTCAGGGAATCGGTATCGCTGAGTATTCTGGATGCCTTTCTCCAGGTTCTTTATGCTGACGAGAATGTGAAGAACAGCCGAACGCAGTTGGAAGCTACCACCGAAGAGCTGGCGCTGGCAGAAGAAAGACTCAACCTGAGTGCGATCTCCACCTCTGACTACCTCCAAATCAAATCGCAGAGGGCCACTGAAAAGCTGACGCTGGCCAACGCCGTAAATCAGCTCACCCTGTCCAAAGTTAACCTGATGCAACTGATGGAACTGCCGGTGACCGCCGATTTTGAGGTAGCGGCACCCGACCTGGCGGCCCTGCTCAACCAGGCGGAGGTTCCCGATGCCGCGGTGGTCTATCGCCAGGCCCTGGAAATCAAACCCCAGGTCAGAAATACCGAACTCACCACCGAGGCGGCCCGCGTCGATGTCGCCATGGCCCGTGCCGACCTGCTGCCTACCCTTTCCCTCGACGCCGCGGTGACCTCGGGCTACACCGGCACGCTGACCGGGGCACCCTTCGGCAACCAGCTCTTCAATAAAATCACCCCGGCAGCAGGAGTGACCCTTTCCATCCCCATCTTTCAGAAAAAACAGGCCAAAACCAACATCAGCCTGGCCCAAATTTCCGTTGCCGAAGCCGAACTCACGGAAATAAATACCAAAAACCAGCTGCGCAAAGCGGTGGAACAAGCCTGCACCGATGGGGCAGCAGCCCGGTCAGAGTACGACGCCAGTCTCGACCAGTATCAAGCCCAGGTGGAATCCAACCAGGTGGCCACCGAAAAATATCAGCTCGGTTTGCTCAATTCGGTCGACTTCCTCTTTGAAAAGACCAACCTGATCAAATCGGAAAGTCAGCTCCTCCAATCGAAATACGCCCTGATCTTCGCCTGGAAAGTGATCGACTTCTACCGCGGGGTCCCCATCACTCTCTGAGTCCCTTCCGGCGAAAAAGGAAAAACAACCGACATCAAGGAATTAAGAAGAGAAAACAGAATAAAAAACGGAAAAATGAAGAAAAGGAATTATCTCCTCATCGCAGCAGCAGCCTTAGTGGTTATAGCCACCCTCTTCCTCCTCAGGGGGATGAAGGGTTCGGCAAAAAACATCACTGCGGAAACCGTCACCCTCACACGGGGCTCCATCAGTAATACGGTAACGGCCACCGGGACACTGGAAGCCATCACCACCGTCGAGGTGGGAACCCAGGTTTCCGGGGTGATCGAAAAAATCCTGGTGGACTTCAACAGCGAAGTGAAAAAGGGACAGGTACTGGCCAAACTGGACCAAACGTCGCTGATCGCCCAGCTAGAACAGAGCAAAGCCACTGTCGATCAAGCCCAGGCCGAAGTCAACTACCAGAAGGCCAACTTTGAACGCCACAAAGTCCTCGCAGATAAGAAGCTTATCGCCCAGTCGGACTATGACCTGGTGGTTTACAATTATGAGAAGGCGGTGGCCAGTCTCAGAAATGCCCGGTCGGTATATGAAAAGAACCGGATTAACCTGGCCTATGCCACCATCTATTCCCCCATCGATGGGATCATCCTTGACAGGGCCGTTGATGAAGGGCAGACGGTAGCCGCCAGCTTCAACACCCCCACCCTGTTCACCATCGCCAACGACCTCACCCAAATGCGCGTGGAGGCCAGCGTCGACGAAGCCGACATCGGCCAGGTGAAAATGGGCCAGCGCTCCGAATTCAAGGTCAGCACTTACCCCAACCGTGTTTTTAACGGCACGGTCACCGAAATCAGGCTCCAGCCAGTGACCACCAGTAATGTGGTGACCTATACCGTGGTGGTCGACGCTCCCAACCCCGACAAGAACCTGATGCCCGGAATGACTGCCGACATCACCATCTTTACCGACGAGAAAATGAATATCGTGGTCGTCCCCGGAAAAGCGGTCCGCTTCTCACCCGACGGGAACCTCCTATTAGCCTACAATACAGCCCACAACCTCAAAAACAGCGAAAATCACCCATTCCCAGGAGCAGGCACCAACGGAGAGACCTTCCTCTGGATCAGGAAAGGCATGGAACTCCAAAAGGTGAAAGTGGAGCTGGGGGCCACCGACGGCATCAACTATGAGCTTATTTCTGGCGCCACTGAAGGAGATGAACTGGTCGTCGCCCTTCAGGAAGCCCCTGACGGCAAGGAGGCCAAAGCCTCAGAGCAAGCCTCAGGGAGCCCCTTTATGCCGCCACGCCCGGGGGCCAACAGAAGAACAAATTGATCACAGTCCGGTCACAGAAAACAGACCAGGAAATATACATGCCCTATTTATACACCATGCGGCATGACCCTTTTAAACGAAAATAATAAAATGAAGAATAAGCTGATAGAGGTGAACAGCCTCAGGAAAGATTTCCAGGTGGGCGATGTGGCAGTCCACGCCCTGAAGGGGATCGACCTGGATATCCGTGAGGGAGATTTTGTGGCCATCATGGGAGCCAGCGGTTCCGGGAAGTCGACGATGCTCAACATTCTGGGGTGCCTTGACAAACCCACCGCGGGAGAGTACAGGCTGGACGGGGTCGACGTTTCGGGACTGACCAAAAACCAGCTGGCGGAATTGCGCAACCACAAACTGGGGTTTGTTTTCCAGGCATACAACCTGCTGTCACGAACTACCGCCCTGGAGAATGTGGAGCTTCCCCTGTTTTACAATGGAAAAATCAGGAGCCGGGAGCGGCAGGAAAGGGCCAAAGCGGCACTCGAGGCGGTCGGACTGGCCGACAGGATGCACCACACCCCCAACCAGCTCTCGGGAGGACAACAACAGAGGGTAGCCATCGCGCGCTCCCTGGTCAACGACCCGGTGGTCATCCTGGCCGATGAGGCTACCGGTAACCTCGACACCCGCACCTCCTACGAGATCATGGACCTTTTCCAGCGCCTCAACGACCAGGGCAAAACCATCGTTTTCGTCACCCATGAACCCGATATCGCCCGCTGCATGACACGCAACATCCTCTTCCGCGACGGCCACATCATCACCGAAACGGAAGTTACCCACCGGCTTATCGCCGCTGACATGCTGGCTTCCCTGCCGGCAGAGGAGTAACCAAAATCATGATATAGTCAAAACCCATGAATTACGCCAACTTACTCAAAATAGCCCAGAAGGCCCTGCTGCGCAACAAGTTCAGGGCATTCCTCACCATGCTGGGGATCATCATCGGCGTGGCTTCTGTAATCGCCATGCTGGCCATTGGCCAGGGCTCCAAGAAAAGTATCCAGGACCAGATGGCCGGCATGGGCTCCAACCTGGTGTTTGTCATGCCCGGGTCACAGGAGAGAGGGGGAGTCAGGCTCGACAATTCCAGCCAGCAGTCGCTGAAAATGGACGATCTGGAAGCCCTGCGCAATGAGAGCCGCTATCTGGTGGCTTTCTCCCCGGAACTCCGCGCATCGGGGCAGGCGGTTTTCAGCAACAAGAATACCCCCACCACTATTTATGGAGGTAACACTGAATACCTGGCCATCAAAAAGATAGACCTGGCCAGCGGCCGCCTATTCTCCAACCTCGAATCAGAAAGCCTGGCCAAGGTATGCCTGGTGGGACCCACCGTGGTCGAAAACCTCTTCGGAGCAGGAGCCGACCCCATCGGACAGACTATCCGCTTTAAGAACATCCCCCTGAAAATCATCGGCATACTGGGAGAAAAAGGACAGAATGCCATGGGACAGGACCAGGATGACCTGATCATCGCCCCCTATACCACCGTCCAAAAGCGGATCCTGGCCATCGATCATATCCAGGGAATCCTGATGTCAGCGGTCAGCGAGGAGAAAAGCAACGATGCCATTCTGGAGGTGGAGACCATCATGCGCAAGCAGCATAAGATCACGGATCCCCAGAACGACGATTTCAGGGTGATGGCCCAGGCCGAACTGGTGAGCACTTTCACCAGCATCAGCGACATTCTGACCACCCTTCTGGGAGCCATTGCCGGCATCTCCCTCCTGGTGGGCGGGATCGGCATCATGAACATCATGTATGTCTCGGTGACAGAACGGACCAGAGAGATCGGCCTGCGTATGTCGATCGGGGGCAAAGGACGTGACATCCTCCTGCAATTCCTCATCGAATCAACAATGCTCAGCGTAACTGGAGGACTCATCGGCATCCTGCTGGGATACGGGGCCAGCGCCGCCATAGGCATCATCATGGGCTGGCCTGTAGTGGTGATGACCGAATCGGTCGTCCTGGCCTTTGTGGTATGCTCCATCATCGGCATCTTCTTTGGCTGGTACCCCGCGCGCAAGGCCGCAAGCCTTAACCCCATCGACGCCCTCCGTTATGAATGACCGGGGCCCCGGCGGGAACACCCCGGGAAACCCCCGCATCACACAACCCGAAGCACACTGATGGGAATCCGTTAATTCCCATGAAAGCCCACAGAAAAATATCCGCACTTTAGTTATCTTTGAACGACCCAGTTTACCATTCATGATTCCAACGCTCTTCTCCGGAAAACGGCTCACCACCCTGCTCCACGTGATCGCCTGGATCCTTATCCTGCTGATCCCGTTCATCGTCCATATCATTTACGGAATGGGAAACCTCGGCCATCTGACCCATATCTACACCTTTCTGGTCATTTACGGCATTATTTTTTACGTCAATTATTTTTTACTGATCCCCCGCCTCTATTTCAATGAGAGAAAAAGGGCTTACCTGTTGACCGTCCTCGTGCTCATCCTGGTTCTTTTTGCCGTTTACAGCCTGGCCGGCACCCTGATTTTCGATGGTTTCCCGGGGCCCGGAAAGGGCAGCACCCCTACAGGGGAGGCAAGACCCGGCCCCTCTCCCCGGCCCCCCTTTCAACTGTTTATACTGATCAATTTTTTCTCCATGTCGGTGCTGATCACCGGCTTCTCCTTCGGGCTCAGAGTCCTGGCCCGTCTCAACGAAAATGAGCGTCAACGCAAAGAACTAGAAAGGGAAAAACTCAACTCGGAGCTGGCCTTCCTCAAAAACCAGGTGAGCCCCCATTTCTTTTTCAACACCCTGAACAACATTTACGCCCTCATCGGCATGGATGCCCCCATGGCCCAGCAGTCGGTGCTGAACCTCTCCAAACTGATGCGGTACCTCCTATACGAGTCGGAACAGGGAACCACCCGTCTCTCCCATGAAATCGACTTCATGAAGAATTACATCGACCTGATGAAACTACGGCTGGCGCCGCAGGTCGATTTGAAGGTCTCCTTTCCGGGGGAGTTCGACGATTTCGGATTTCCGCCGTTACTTTTCATTCCCTTCATTGAAAATGCCTTTAAACACAGCCTGAGTTTCCGGGGGCACTCCTTCATTGAAATTAACATGGAAGTCACCGGCAGCCACATTGCCTTTCGGTGCCACAACAGCGTGGGAGAGAGCAGCCAGCCCGGCGACGGCCAGCATTCGGGCATCGGCCTCGAGAATGTCCGCAAACGGCTGAACCTCCTTTTTCCGGACCGGCACCAATTGCTAATCAAGGAAAAAGCGGGGGAATTCCGGGTAGCCCTTGATATCACTGCTGAATCGCCGCAGCCATGAAACTCCGCACCGTTGCCGTCGACGACGAGCCCCTGGCCCTGATGCTGGTCACGGACTATATCCGCAAAACCCCCTTTCTGGAACTGACAGGGGCCTTCGGAAACCCCCTGGAGGCGGCCGCCTTCCTCGATGAGATTCCTGTAGACCTCCTCTTTCTCGACATCCAGATGCCCAACCTGATGGGCACCGAAATGGCCCGCCTGGTCAAGGAGCCTGCAAAAATCATCTTCACCACAGCCTATACCCAGTATGCCCTGCAGGGGTATCGCCTCGATGCTGTCGATTATCTGCTGAAACCCTTCAGCTATGAGGAGTTCCTGGAGGCGGCCCTTAAGGCCAGAAAACGGATCGATGAAGCGCTGGCAGCCCGTCAAACCCCCACAGACCAGGCCCCAACCCGCGAAACCCGCCTCGAAGCCAGCGACCATTACCTCTTCCTGAAATCGGAATACCGCATCCGCAGAATCAACTTCAATGACATCCTTTATATCGAAGGATTGAAAGATTACATCAAAGTATACCTGCACACCGACGACAAACCAGTCATCTCCCTCAGTACCATGAAAGCCATCGCAGAAAAACTCCCTGAGGAGCAGTTCATGCGGGTGCACCGCTCCTTCATCGTTAACCTGCGTCAGGTCCATACCATAGAGAGAAGCCGTATCGTCTTCGGGAAAACCTATATCCCCGTCAGCGATCAGTATAAGGAAAAATTCCAGGAGTTCCTTGACCGCAACTTCCTCTGAATTCCCTTCATCTACACATCAGGGAAATTCTGTGCGCCCATGGGCAGGCGATCAGGGGAGCACCATGGTTATTCGCGGTTCGAATAAAACCGTTCCAGGATCGACCCGTCATTCACCTCCTTGAAAAGAGATTCCACGGTAGTATGGGGAACATCAAAAACGTCGAGCAAGATGAGCCCGTCGAGACAGTTGTTGAACTTGGGATCCACGTTGAAGCTGACGATGCGGGCATTCAGCTTGATATACTTCTTCAGAAGCACCGGAAGTCCCGAATTGAGGGCATCGACATCCCCGATGGTCTTGTCGAGCTTGTTGATGTCGCGCCCCGTACTCTCCATTAAAACGTTGATATTGGGATCTTCACTATGAAACTTGTAGCTGTTCCGGGATTTGACATATTGTGACAGGTGCCAGTCATAGTGATTCTCCATGATAAACCTGATGATCAGGTCCTTGCTGATCCGCGAGTAGTTATTGCTGATGCTCACGGGCCCCAGCAGGTAACGGTACTCGGGACTGCGCAGCAGAAAATAGAGAATCCCCTTCCATAGCAAAAAAAGAGGCATCGGTTTCCTTTGGTACTCCCTGATGACAAAGGAACGGCCCAGTTCCAGGCTCTGGTAAAGAATCCCCGAAATGGCGTCGTCGATCCTGAAAAGCGTATTGATATAAAACCCCCGCTTCCCATACTGTTCCATGATCTCCTTACCGATCCCGACACGGTATGCCCCCACGATCCGCTCTTCGTTTTCATCCCAAATGAACAGCTGGTGGTAATAGAGATCAAACTCATCGATGTCGATGCTCTGGTTGGTCCCTTCCCCTACCTCCCGGAAAGTGATCTCCCTCAGCCGGCCGATTTCTGTCAGGATATCGGGAATCTTACTGCTGGGAACGGCAAAAACACTATACTCTTTGAGTTTAAAAAGTAGGAATTCGTGCTTGATCTCCTGAATTTCCTTCAGAATTTTCTCCTTTGGCACTGGGTCGATGACCGGGCTCACCTTCACCGGAGGTTTCAGGGAGTAGTTGAAAAATTTCTTCACCTCAATAGGGGTGGCCATACCATAGGTGCGGGCGCGCAGGTAACGGCTGAACTGGTAGATATCACTGAAACGCTCCTGGTCAGAAATTTTGATGGGATTGCCGATCCTGATCCTTATTTTCTTGGATCTTTTCCGGAATATCTCCGAAGCCAGCCGGGCCTCCTTCATGACCGGATGAATCTGCCCCATAATCCTGAACAGCCTGCTGTTGGTGGTCTGAAAGAGAACAGGAATCACGGGGACTTCCATTTTCCTGATGAATTTAATGACGGGAATCCGCCAGATCTTGTCATTCACCAGGTAGGAAGAGTCGTAGGTACTGGTTTCCCCGGCAGGAAATATGCAGAGGACGCCCCCGTTTTTGATATGGGTCACGGCCTCCTTCATGCCGGAAAAGGCGTTCTCATCACCCTCGGAAGAGATTTCGAAAGGGTTGGTTTCGACAAAAAACTGCGACACCGGTTCTATCTTCTTCAGCAGGTGATTGGCCAGAATCCTGACATCCTGCCTGATGCCGGAGATCATGTGAATCAGCAGTAATCCGTCGAGGCCTCCCAGCGGGTGGTTGGCGATCACTATGGCAGCCCCCGTCGCCGGAATACGTCCCAGTTCCTGCGCCTCCACTTCCAGTTTCAACTCCAGAACAGAAATCATTTCCGTTATGAACTCCAGCCCCTCCTTATCCTCAATTCTGGAATAGAGACGGTTAAGCTTACGAAAACGGAGAACATGCATCAAAAAACGGGCAAAAAACTCCCCTCCGAAATAGTTGAGTGCTGGGTTGGCTTTAATGAGGTCTTTGGGTTTAATCAGATCCATCTCAATTTTTCCTTTCGGCAAACAATTTAAAACGGTCAGCCCGGGACAATTCCCACTCAAAAATAATATTTATTTGTTACTTTACGGTATAAAAGGATGCACGGAACATTTGACATAAATAGCTGGCTGCCGCTCTCCCGAAAGGAGATGGATCTCAGGGGATGGGAGAGTGCCGATGTGATCCTCTTTTCCGGGGATGCTTATGTCGACCATCCCTCGTTCGGGGCGGCCGTCATCGGAAGGCTCCTCGAGTCGGAAGGCCTCAGGGTGGCCATGGTAGCCCAACCCAACTGGCAGGATGACCTGCGGGATTTCCGCAAACTGGGACGCCCCAACCTCTTCTTCGCGGTGACCGGCGGAAATATGGACTCGATGGTCAACCATTACACTGCCGGAAAGCGGCGCCGCTCCGACGATGCCTATACCCCCGGAGGAAAGGCCGGGTTCCGCCCCGATTACGCCACCACGGTATACTGTCAAATCCTGAAAAAACTATACCCCGACGTGCCCCTGATCATCGGCGGCATCGAGGCCTCCCTCCGCAGGGTCACCCACTACGACTACTGGTCAGACCGGCTGATGCCCTCGATCCTCATCGGCACCAGTGCCGACCTCCTCTTTTATGGAATGGCCGAAAAATCACTCGCCGAATTCGTCAGGCTGGTGAAAAAAGGGGTCCCGGTAAATAAACTCACCAACATTCCGCAAACGGCATTCCTCATTCCCGGGGGTACGACTTACGCCACCCTGCCAGCCTGGGAAGAACTGAAACTGGCCTCCCACGAAGAGTGCCTGGCCGACAAAAAAACCTACGCCCTGAATTTCCGCCATATTGAGGAGGAATCCAACAAACTCAACGCCCGCAAGCTGACACAGAATATCGGCAGCGATACGGTGGTCATCAACCCGCCATGGCCACCCCTCACCACCCGGGAGATGGACCGCGTGTGGGACCTTCCCTTCACGCGCCTCCCCCATCCCCGCTACCATGGCAAGGGAACGATTCCCGCCTGGGAGATGATCCGCCACTCTATCAATATCCACAGAGGTTGCTTCGGAGGGTGCGCCTTTTGCACCATCTCGGCACACCAGGGAAAATTCGTCGCCAGCCGCTCCCCGGAATCCGTCATGCGGGAGGTGGAGAAAATCACGGAAATGGAAGATTTCCGGGGCATCCTCTCCGATGTGGGAGGCCCTTCTGCCAACATGTACCAGATGAAAGGCATTGACCTCTCCATTTGCGCCCTGTGCAAACGCCCTTCCTGCATCTTCCCCGCGATATGCAAAAACCTGGACACCAATCACCAGCCCCTCATCGATCTCTACCGTCAGGTCAGGAACCACCCAAAAGTCAAAAAAGCCTTCATTGGAAGCGGTATACGCTATGACCTTTTCATGCACCCCACAGGACGACAGGAGACCGACAAGGCCAACCAGACCTATTTGCGGGAGGTGATCCGCCACCACGTATCAGGCCGCCTGAAAGTCGCCCCGGAACACACCTCCGAGGAGGTCCTTCAACTTATGCGCAAACCCTCGTTCCGGCTCTTCACAGCTCTCCACCGGGAATTCCGGAAAATCAATAAGGAGGAAAACCTCAGACAGCAACTGATTCCCTATTTCATTTCGAGCCACCCCGGTAGCCACCCCGGCGACATGGCCGACCTGGCCGTAAAAACCAGAGAACTGGACTTTCAACTGGAGCAGGTGCAGGATTTCACCCCTACTCCCATGACCCTGGCTACCGAAATCTACTATTCTGGAGTTCATCCCTACACCCTCGAAAAAGTCTTCACGGCACGATCAGCCGACGAGAAAAATAAACAACGGCAGTTCTTCTTCTGGTATAAAAAGGAATTCCGCCAGGCCATTATCGACGAACTGAGGAACATAGGAAAAACCGACCTGATTCCCCGCCTGTTCGGACCAGCACCCATCAAAAAATAAAACCATGTTATCCATCCATGACCTCATGACCAACGTAAGCATAAAGATCGGTCATCGCCGGGTTGTTCCACCATTCCGGCAAAAAAATAGTAATGGTGCAAATTGCAATCCATACCGTTAACCATTTAAACAACATAAAGAAATGAAGCGAGTTATTATTCTTTTGATTTTTCCGGTTTTGCTGACCGGGTGCGTTGAACTGCAGCAAATCCTGGGCACGGTGATGGCAGGGCAGCCGCTGACCAGCGCTGAAATCATCGCCGGCCTCAAGCAGGCGCTGACCATCGGCGCCGACTCCTCACTCTCGAGGATCTCAAAAACCGACGGTTATTACCGCGATGCCGCCATCAGAATCCTTCTTCCCCCTGAAGCCCAGGTGATCACCGACAACCTCTCGCGCATTCCCGGCGGAGACAAACTCCTGGAAGACGTCATTATCAGGATCAACCGCGCTGCTGAAGATGCCGCCAAAGAAGCCCTCCCCATCTTCGCTTCCGCAGTCACCGGCATGACCATAAACGACGGACTCTCCATACTCAGAGGACCCGACAATGCCGCCACCAACTACCTCAGGGCCAACACCTACGACCAGCTATACGCCCTATACCAGCCCAAAATAAAACAATCGACCGATAAAAAACTGATCGGCAACATCTCCACCAGCGAAAGCTGGAACAAGCTCACCTCGGAATGGAACAAAATCGCCAGTTCGGTGGTGGGGCAAATGGCGGGGTTCAAGCCGGTCAACGTGCAACTCGATAGTTATCTCACGGGGAAAGCCCTCGACGGGTTATTTCTGAAAGTCGGCGAGGAAGAGAAAAAAATCCGTACTGACCCGGTGGCCCGTGTCACCGACCTGCTGCGCAAGGTCTTCGGCACCCCCGTTTAGTTTCCCGGTGGCCCAGGTCACCGAACTGCTGCGCAGGGTCTTCGGTACACCCGTTTAGGATTCCGGTGGCCCGTGTCACCGACCTGCTACGCAGGGTCTTCGGCACCCCCCTTTAAGATTTCTGGCTGAGCGGTGAATCAGCAGGAAGAACATCCCGGCAGCCCCGACTTACTGACGCCGGCACCACCACCCGCGTGACGGGCCATCAATGGATTCCACCGCCGGAAAAGCTCCGGCGGAGAATTTCCACAACTTCGGGTCCGGCATTAAAAAGCAGGTCCAGGATACTCAATTGCGGAATGAAAGGGAATTTTCCCTCAAAAACCTGGGTATAGGAAACTTCACGGCTGACAAGCCCTTGGTTTGTGGCCTTTTCCTTCGGAGATATCACCTCCCTGAGGTTTACACACCCACCGGGCACGGTCTCAAAGGCTTCCGTCAGGTGAAGCTCTCTTTCGAGTCCCGCCAACTCTATGATTTTCTCTGTCAGTTCCAGGTTGAAGTCGAAAAGGAACTCCTGTTTCTTCTCATAGAATGGCCTGAGATCATCGGCGTAATAGTCGAAAAACGGGGAATTGTTGTAGGCTGAATAGATGGCCCGCCAGTGGTTCATTTGCCATTTCTCGTACCAGGCGATGCGGATATCCCTGATTTTCACGCCCGGACTGCGGCCATGTTCCACAGGAATGGTCAGCGGCAACGGACCATTGGATCCCAGAATCACACACCTGTTGCGGTAGGTCTGCCTGATGTAATTCTCGTGCTGCTCAATGTAAACTTTGCCGAACCCGGCCATCTGCGCAAAATAATGCACCGGACCACAGTATGCTGAGGCCAGCAATACGCTATCGGAAAACGCCTTAGTCACTCCCTGAAAAATTTCCGGGTGATCGACGATTCCCTCCTTCCCGGGGTCTCTTCGTCATCAAAAGAAACACCTTCAGGATCGGGTCTGTGGGGTATGCTCCTTCGCGAAGAGCTCTCTGCACCGGGAAATGGATCTTCAGCACGATCTTCCGCCTCTTCATCTCCCTCTTCTTCCTGATCCTCCTGACCGTCATCTTCAGGCCTATCGCCGTGATCAGGGCCATTCTCCGCAGGGCTCCTCCGGCGGAACAACAGGGTGAAAAACGGGATCAGATAACCCACCAACAGGCAGATCATCAAGAGCAAGGCCACGGGGATCTCCCCGATGGTCCAGAAGAAAAGACGAATAGATACCTTTTCCTGATTCTGGAGGGTAAAAATCACCAGCAACACCGCCAGAACCAGGTTCACGACCAGGTGGGGGCTTACTCCGCTGCGGAGAGTGTGATCATTCGTCCTTCTCATTTTTCCCTTTTTACTCCATCCGGAAGGAGGTTCTGGCCGTGGCCTGTGCCTCCGTCACCCCCCCAGATCAGTCGGGGTGGATACTCCGGAACAACCTGTTCAACCTTATTTTTGAGAGGAAACTCTTGTCCTTGTCGAGGGATAACCAAATAAATGAGGCCTTTCCGACCACATGGTCCTCGGGGACAAATCCCCAATAGCGCGAGTCGGCTGAGTTGTGCCGGTTATCCCCCATCATCCAGTAATAATCCATCTTAAAGGTATAACTGGTGGCCGGCTGGCCGTTGATCACGATCTGGTCTCCGTTGACTTCCAGCTTATTGTTTTCATAAATCTCTATAATCCTCCTGTAAAGGGGGAGGTTCGCAGGGGTGAGTTGAACACTCTCCCCTTTAGCCGGAACCTTCAGTGGGCCGAAATTGTCGACGTTCCAGGGAAAACGACTGTCAGCAGGAAAAATATTGGGATCCCACCTTGCCGGATCATCCAGAAGTTTTTTCACTTCGGTCACATTGGTGAATCCTTTCAGTTCCGCCACCATCTTTTCAGTGAGGGGAAGGATGTATTGCAAACTGTTGTATTCCTGACGATCGGCAACCGAAATCCCCAGACGGTCCAGGGCCTTGGGATTGATAGAGCTGGTGGTGGTCACCATATAATTGTACTGGAACCCATCAAATGATTTCTGGGGCTTACCGTTGATAAGAAGGTCCCCCTCCCTGACTTCCAGCTCATCACCGGGGATGGCCACACACCTCTTGATATAATTCTCCCGTTTGTCGACAGGACGGGCCACAATCTTCCCGAAATTGGCCTCATCATTCCAAAGCCTCTCTCTGCCATAGGATCTGATCAACTGGTAGTAACTCTGGTTCTGCACCTTAAAGGCCACGGTATCCCCTTCGGGAAAATGAAAAACCACAACATCGTCGTTTTTTATCTTTCCCCAACCGGCCAGCCGCTTGTAGGGCTTTTTGATCCACTCGACATACGATTTGCGGGTCGACAGCGGCAAGGTATTGTGGACAAAGGGAAAACTCAGGGGAGTATTGGGGGTCTTGGGCCCATAGGCTGTTTTGCTCACAAACAGATAGTCGCCCACCAGCAGTGATTTCTCCATCGACGACGTGGGAATGGTGTAGGCCTCTATGAAAAACATCCTGATAAAGGAAGCCGCGATCACGGCAAAGATGATGGCGTCGACCCACTCCACCACCTTGGTTTGCTTACCGTCGGGGGGATTTTTCTTTTTCCAGAACGCCCAGTGCACCTTTTGGGTAATATAGATGTCGAAGATCACGGCTAGTCCCGCCAGCCACCAGTAATTTTTCAGCCATATTACCCAGAGGAGGTAAAGGGTGGCCACCACCCCGAACTTGAACCATTTATTCGTCAGCAATCCCATGATGGCATTTCCCGGGCCTTTCTCCGCGGCCTTGTTTTGGCCGGAAGCCCCGGGGGTGCTCTTTTCCTGACGGTTCTCCTTGATTGAATTCATTACAGAATATTTATTTAAAATTTCAACAAATCGTTCATGGACAAGAGGCCACGGTGCGTCAGGCAGAATTCTGCCGCCAGGACCGCCCCCAGGGCGAATCCCCTGCGGCTCTTGGCACTGTGGGTGATGGAAATAAGGTCATCATCACACTCCCAGGTGACGGTATGTATTCCCGGAACGTCACCCCTTCTTTCGGAGCTTACGGGGATCGTCTCAGTCGTGGATTCCCCTGCAACGGCCCACCCTTTTTTATCAGGAAGCAGACCCGCCAGATCTTCGGCCAGGGTGATGGCCGTACCACTGGGAGCGTCCAGTTTCCGGGTATGATGCACCTCGTGTATCCCGGGCTGATATTGGGGATGGCTGGTCATTATTTCGGCAAGCCTGCGGTTGAGCAGGAAAAAGAGATTGACCCCCACCGAAAAATTGCTGGCATAGAAAAAAGTCCCGCCGTAGCGCTGGCAGGCCTCATGGACCTTCGCACGCTGGCTGAGCCATCCCGTAGTACCGCTCACCACCGGCACTCCCGCCTCGAAACAGGCTATATAGTTACCAACCGCCGAGGAGGGAACGGTAAACTCAATGACGGCATCACAAAGGGCTAAATTCCCGGGAGTGAGATCCCCCAGATTTCCGGCATCAACGATCAGAGAGACCACGTGCCCCCTCTCCCGGGCAATCGCCTCAATCTCCTTCCCCATTCTCCCGTATCCTATCAAACCTATCTTCATGTGAATAAATGTTTTTCAAGCACCAGCGAAGTCGCTGGCCGCCACTTTTCCGGCAGGTCACAAAGATATAACAACTAGGGAAAAGTAGGTCACCCTGCTTAGGCCACCGCTCATTTTTCGGCGAACTGCCGCTTTTTAACGGTGACAATTACTATTTTTGGCGCAATTCTCATCCTATGCAAAACATCAGGCTGGTAGCCACCGATCTTGACGGCACTTTTCTCAGGGACAATAAAAGCATCAGTCGCTCCAACATGGATGCCCTCCACGCCCTGGGGAGAAGGGGCATTGTGCGCGTGGCCGCCACCGGAAGGAACCTGAAAAAAGTCTACGAGGTGATCCCCGAGGATGTCCCCTTCGACTATTTCATCTACTCCTCAGGAGCAGGGGTCTTCAACAGGAAGGAAAACCGCCACCTCTACACCTGCAATATCGCGGAAGAGACGGCCACGAGCCTCATCCGCTATTTCCTCCGTGAAGACGTCAGCTTTCACGCTTTCAGGGAAGCTCCCGACAACCACCACCTCTGGTACCACAGAAGCAGCCAACCCTGTGAGGAGTTTGAACGTTATTTCGATTTTCACCGCTCCTTTGCCTTTCCTCTCCCGTTATCAGGGGAGATAGGCTCTGACCTCTGCCAGTTTCTGGTGATCATCCCCAATGATGAACACCGCTTCCTCCAGATGAAACAGAAGGTGGAAGCCATCACTCCCGGCGTGAGGGTCATCCGCTCCAGTTCACCCCTGAATACCGGGTACATCTGGATCGAAATATTCCACCATTCCGTTTCCAAGGGGAACGGGGTTCTTTATCTGTGCAACCTGCTAGGCATCGACCCGGCACACACCTTGGGCATCGGCAACGACTACAACGATATCGACCTGCTCGAGTTCACGGAACACTCCTTCCTGACCGACAACGCCCCCGAAATCCTGAAGCAGAGTTTCAGGCTTCTCCCCACCAACGAAGAGGACGCCTTCGCCCATGCAGTCGCCCAAATCCTCTGAGGAGACCTGAAAGTTCACCCGCCCCTTCCCATAAAGCAGGAAAATCGCCATATTTGCATTCACCAATATACATCGTGTATGAACGACTCTCTGAAATATCTCCTTTCATTTACGCTAAGGGTGATCCTATATGCGGCCCTGATGGTGCTGCTTTATGGGATTTTCATGATTGATGCACGGGTGGAGACAGCCACGGGAAAATTCGGGGAAAACTCCATGACCGAGATCATGCAGGAGATCATTCTCTTTCTCCTGGGGCTCATTTTTCTGGCGGCCAGCCGCCTCAACAAGGGTATGTCGCCCGTTACCCGCCTGATCAGCCTCTTCTTTTTTATGGCTTTCATCAGGGAGTTCAATAACCAGATCGATTTCTGGTTTTACCTGGTCCTGCCCTTACTTCTGCTCTTTGCCTGGCTGGCCATACGCGACCGCAAGAGACTGATGACCGCAGCACACCAGTTCCTGGAAATGCCCGTGACCGCCTATTTCGTTACCGGCTTCCTGGTCACCTTCATTTTCAGCCGGCTCTTTGGGAAGACCTCCCTGTGGACCGCCCTCCTGGGCGATCACTACCACCGGTGGGCGAAAAACGCTGCCGAAGAGGGCATAGAACTGCTCGGATACGCCCTCTTTTTCATCGCGGGCATCGAAATACTGGTCTATCTTCTGAAAATAAGAAAAAGAAAAACGCAGGAATGAGGGTGGCGGGGTTCTCCTTTATCCGCAATGCGGTAAAATATGACTTTCCGGTCGTGGAAGCCATTACTTCGGTGTTGCCCTTGTGCGACCATTTTTTTATGGCCGTGGGACGGTCTGATGATGACACCGCGGAACTCCTACGGAAAATCGCCCCCGACAAGATCACCATCATCCCCACCGAATGGGAGGAAGGCCTCACACACGGTGGGGAAGTGTACGCCTCGGAAACCAACAAAGCCTTCGATGCCATTCCCGCCGGTTACGACTGGTGTTTTTATATCCAGGGCGACGAAGTCCTGCATGAAAAATACCTCGGGGTGGTCAGGGAGTCCATGGAGCGGTGGCTGCCCGTTCACGACGTGGAAGGATTACTTTTCAGGTATCTCCATTTTTATGGGGATTTCGACCATGTCGGGGACTCACGCCACTGGTACCGCCACGAGGTGAGAATCATCCGCAACGACAAGTCAATAAGGTCATACCGCGACGCCCAGGGGTTCCGCAAGGAGGGACGAAAAATCAGAGCCGTTCCCATGGATGCTGAGATATACCACTATGGATGGGTTCGCCACCCCCTGTTTATGCAGCGTAAGGTCGACGCAGTGCGCCGTTTTTACGACGGCATTACGGCGGAAGAGGCGCAAACCCCGCGGCAAATCCACCAGGGAGGGTCCTCTCAGGAATTCGACTACCGGGGTAATTATGATGCCCTGGCGCAGTTCCGGGGAACACATCCGCGCGTGATGGCCGAAAGGATCAAACGCCTGAACTGGGATGCCGGCATAGTTGCCGGTATGCGGAAGATGAGCCTTCGCTACCGCCTCCTCTACCACTTTGAGAAACTGACCGGCATCAGGCCCTTTGAATTCAGAAACTACACCATCGTGCGGTGAAACCCCCTTATTTTCCGGGAAGAAAGAACTCCCCGGCCTGTATGAGCTGTTCCGGCTTTCCCACATCCATCCAAAGGGCGGAGTGGTCAAGGAAACCATACACCGGTTGGGTGGCGGTAAGCTCCAGGTAAGCCTCGATGAGTGAGAACTTACCCCTTCGGGCGATCAGCTCAAAAATACAGGGATCTGCCACATGAATTCCGCTGAAGGCCAGGGGCCTCTCCTCAACAGCCGGAAGGGAGCGCCGGAGCTCTCCGCTTTTTTTGCTCATCCATCCCGTCAGCCGCATCTCCCGGTCAAAAAGAAGATACCGCTGGGTCTCCCTCTCTCTGACTGCAAGGGTAGCCACCCCTCCACGGGTCAGGTGAAAATCCACCAATTCTTGGATATCCACATTACTCAGGACATCGACATTATGGACCAGCACCGGCTCGTCGCCCTTGAGGAATTCGGCCGCATGCATAAGTCCGCCTCCAGTATCGAGAAGTTCATCACTCTCATCGGAAACATGGATGGTCAGTCCGAAAGAGTGGTTCCGTTCCAGAAAATCACGGATCAGGTGTGGAAAGTGGTGAACGTTGACCACAATTTCGTGGATTCCCGCGGTAGCGATTTTCTCAATCACCCACTGGAGCAAGGGTTTCCCGCCGACTTCCACCAATGCCTTGGGACGCTCTGCCGTCAGGGGATACAATCGCGTCCCCAGTCCGGCGGCAAAAATCATGGCCTTCATGTGTTTATATTATGAGTTACCTGATGCGGTTCAGGCTGCGGATCAGGGCCTCATCCTTACCAATGCCCCTGATAGCCAGGTAATCAAGGATCATGGCGATCAGCGGGAAGGCCACAGGGATTCTGAAACTCGCCCGGGCGCCGTCAAAACCGGCATAGGTGAAATAAAAGAACACCCCGAAGAGGCCCAGCAACAGAACCATGGAGAAGACCAGGATCCTGATCTGACGGATGCGGTTCTTGTACATGAAGACCACCGCCAGATGAAGGGCAATGATGATCATAAGGAACACCATAAAGGGGAGTCCGCTGAAAAGCTGCTCTTCTCCTTTGGTAATCCCCTTGATGGTAAATTGATAAATATCGGTACCGCTGGTAATATCGGCCAGGGGAAGCCAGAAGAGCAAACCCAGCAGCAGGATGGAAATCAGCAGGTAAACGGTTTGGATACGTTGAATCATCTCTTTTTTTCGCAAAAATAGTGATTTTCTTCATCCCCGAAGACCTTGACCAGCTCGTTTTCCCGGATATACCAGAGATAGCCGGTGACCCTTTTGAAGCCGGCACTCCTGAGGGTTTCACAATAACGGACCACCTGTTTACGGTGTGATTCGGGCCTGAGCTCCCCCGATTTGTAATCGGCCACGATCGCCTCATCCCCCGCAATCATGATCCTGTCGGGACGGAGGGTCTCCAGAGGGGTTAATAGGGTGGCCTCGTTCATGACCCTGTATTTTCCGCGGAACCACTCTTTCGCCTCGGGATGCTGCAGCATGGCCTCCAGCTCGGCTTTGACGGCGGCAGCTTCAGAGGGTTGCAAATCACCGGCGGCCAGGGCCCTGCGGCAGGCCTTCTCGAGCTCATCGCCCTTTTGCATGCCCGCCAGGATGGCGTGGACCACCGTACCCAGGTTTTTCCCCGAAGCCCCTCCCCCCGTCATGGCAAAAAAATCATCACTGCCGGTACGCAAACGAAGCCTTCCCGAAAAGTCATGGAATTCCCATACCGGAGGCTTCTCCCTTTGCGGCATTTCCCGCGATGCGGTCACCTGAGGCAAGCTCCCCACAGTAAATATCCTCTCTTCCCCCTCCTGCCGGCACACCACACTCCCCCTTTCAGCCATAAGCGTCAGCGCATTAGCCATGAAATAACCGATTCTCTTCTTTTCGGCCTGCGCCGGGATATTCACCCATAGAACCTCAGCAGCACGGGTAAAGGCGACATAGACAAGATTCAGGTTGTCGACCAGCATACTGAACTGCTCCCGGAAATACTCTTCCGTGAAAATGGTCCGCGCCAGCCGGTCGGAATAATTCACAGGCACCAGCGGCGCCCTGTTAAAGGGAGCCTCCCGGGGCACACACCACAGAATGTTCTTATTCTGGCTGTCGATGGTCATCCAGTCCAGGAAGGGAATGAGAACCACCCTGAATTCCAGTCCTTTGGACTTGTGAATCGTCAGCAGCCTGATGGCATCGGTCTCTTCGTTCACGGTCACGGCCGTGTCACTCCCCTTCTCCTCCCACCAGGTGAGAAATCCGGGAATTCCTCCTGTCGAGGAGAGTTTCAGGGAGGAGGCCTTATCGGCCAGGGTGCGGATAAAAGGGAGTTCTGAGGGCAGGCTGGTCAGCCCGAAGAGCGAGGCTACCCTGATGATCATTTCGTCGAGTCCGCTGGTGGGCATTTGGGCTTCCACCTGTGCCACCAGGGGAGCCAGAAGCCTTTCAAACTCCCTCTGGCTGTCCCCCATAAAAATGGCCTCCTCCGGATCTCCCTCAAGGGCATGCAGGGAGCTGAAGCTTTTCCATAGGTGGACCAGAATGGCGCGGGTCAGGGCATCCTCCCTGTCGCCGAGGTGGCGGAAGAGATGGATGATGAACTGCACTCCCGGGGAGGATTTCAGCAGCAGGGAATCTGCGGAGATCACCCTCAGGTCGAGGTCCTTATTTTCAGGACGGGTGGCCTCACTGAGGAAATGGCTGACAATGCGGGAGCCATGATCTTTTTTCCTCACCAGAATGGCGATATCCGAAGGCTTATACCCCCGGGCATACAGCTCCCTCACCTGACCGGTCAGGCGCTGTAGCGAGACTTCTATGAAATCGTTTCCCTTCCCGGGGAGCTCTTCCACGGCCACATAGCCGCCACCGCCGGCATCTTCTCTTTCCGGAGAGAGCTGCACGGCATCATTGTAAATACCCAACAAACGGGCCACATATTCCTCCGGGGCCTTCACCCCGATTAACGGTTCCGCGAAAAAGGGCGGGAGGGATTGGAAAAGGGCGTTGTTAAAGGCGATGACCTCAGGCGAGCTGCGGTAATTGGTATTCAGGGAGCCTGTTCTGATGGGAAATCCCGAAAAATCCTCCGCCACCTGGCGGTCCAGAATATTCCAGTCGCTGTTCCTCCAGCGGTAAATACTCTGCTTGACATCGCCCACCACCAGACTGCGGAATCCTCCGGCCAGGGAATTCCCTACCAGGGGTTTGAAATTGTCCCACTGCATCACCGAGGTATCCTGAAACTCATCGAGCATGAAATGGTGGTAGGTATTTCCCGCTTTTTCATAAATAAAAGGAGTGTCGCTGCCGTCAATCACCCCCCTGAGGAGGAGATTGGAGCCTGCCAGGGGAAGGATTCCCTTTTCACGTGAAAGGGTAGTAACCTCCCTATTGAGGTCGGCCAGTACGGCGGCGGTATACCACTGTGATGCAATGACCTGTGCCGTGTTATAACTCCGTGAATGCTCGTCATAATAAGAGACCAGTTGCTGTAGTCCCGGCTGCAGACGGGAAGTGGCCAGGGTGAGGATCTCGTTGTAACGGGGATGGCTCTTGGTGGCCCAGGCTTCCGGACGTTCTGAAGCTCCCCGGGGCCGCACGGTGATCTCCTCAGGCATCACTCCCGCAGCTGTTTTTTCCAGGAAATTCCCCACTCCTCCACTTTTGTAAGGAAAGTCCTCCATTTCCAAACCTTCAGCCTTGTATACCGCGACCAGCGCGGAAGCCATTTTTTTCATGCTGTTCTCAAAGCCGTTGATGACCTTATGCAGCAGTTCTAGATAGCTGCGGTCATTCTCCCCCTCCCCGGAAAAAGCGGTCAACAGATGAAGGCGCTCCTGAAGGCGCTCCCTGAACAGTTCACCTCCCAGGCCGGTGAGGTCCTTCTCTATCGTGAAACTGCGGTTATTGTTGATTTTATCGCTGATGAAACTTTCGAGCCACCGCTGAAGGCGCTTGTTCTTCCCCACCCCGGCGATCAACCGGTCAGCCGCTTCGGCAATCAGCAGTTCGCTGTCGGTTTCTATCTGATAACCGGGATTCACCCCCAGCTCCCTGGTGAACGACTTCAATACCCTTTGGGTGAACCGGTCGATGGTGCTCACCGAAAAACGGTCGTAATCAAAGAGCAGGTTGCCCAGAGCATGGGAGGCTCTCTCCCTGATTTCCCCCTCAGGATACCCCATCTCCTCCATGATGGCCTCCATGTACCGTGACTCCCGGTCATTGGCCATCCTCCCCAGATGCTCCAGTATGCGTTCTTTCATCTCTGCCGTGGCCTTGTTGGTAAAGGTGACCGCCAGGATATGGCGGTAGGCCAGAGGGTCGGCTAGGATCAGCTTCAGGTAATCGACCACCAGCCGGAAGGTCTTTCCAGAACCGGCAGAGGCTTTGTAAATGGTGAGCATAAGCAGGTGATGGTTTATATTCTCTAATAACTGGTCTGAAATCTCACGGATGGCGGGGGCTTCCCGAAACCGTGACCTGGGTGGAAATCCTGAAATGAGGGCTGACTTTATATTCCATAAACATCGAGGCTCCCCTCCAGTCGTAATGGGTGTCGTCGTGGCCATGAAAAGGCACGGCCCATGGCGGAGCCACTCCGAAGCTGTTACCCCCTATGGTCAAGCGGTTGTTGAGCTGCCGGGAGGCCTGGCTGAAAAGGGTCGCCCTGAACGGCATAAAAAGAGACCCCCCCGCACCCGCCGGCGTGCTCCACCTGTTCCCCGGCCAGGAAAAGGGAAATGACGAGAGCCCCTCACTCCGCCACCCCATCAGGGCCTGTGAAAAATCAAAAGCGGGCATTTTTATCCCCTCTCCGGAAATCCCCAGGGTCAGGACTTCCGGGGAAAAGAAGGACATCTCAGGAGATGAGGAAAAGTGCTCATTCACCATCTGTGGCTCCCCCGGGTCACGAGGCATCCCCGGCTTATGGTTCAGGGAATCCCCCGCCGGCAGGAGAACCCCGGCAGGTTCCTGCGCTCTGAGGAGCTCCGCGGAGATCAGCAGCAAAAAAACCAGAAGGATCGCTTTTGTCGGACCGTTGCTCATATTCCCCAAAAATAGTGATTTCCCCCGGGAAAAGGAGTCTCCCGGCCACTGATCCTCGCTTCGATGGTTAATATTCATTTTTTTCGGAAAACAATTTCATTACTTTTGGGAAGACCGGAATTCCGGTTATGAATAAGATGTTTTACCTATAAAGAAGTACAATGAAAATTCAGTTTTTAGGGGCAGCCCGCGAGGTGACGGGGAGCAAGCACCTGATCACCATTGAGAATGGCAAGAAGATCCTTCTGGACTGTGGCATGTTCCAGGGGAAAGGGATGGAGACGGAAACGATGAACCGCAATTTGGGTTTTGAGCCCACTGAGATCGACCATGTCATCCTATCGCATGCCCATATCGACCACTCGGGACTGATTCCCTATCTCTACAAGCGGGGATTCCGCGGATCGGTGGTGTGCACCATGGCCACGCGCGACCTCTGCTCCATCATGCTGGCCGACAGCGGCCATATCCACGAAAGCGACGTCAAAATTTTCAATAAACGGAGGGTGGCCAGGGGAGAAGCCCCCATTGACCCCATCTACACCGAAAAGGAAGCCCGCGCCAGCATGGAACTCTTTATCGGAGTGCCCTACCACCGCAAATTTAATATCGACAACAACATCAGGGTGAAGTTCCACAATACCGGCCATATGCTGGGCAGCAGCGCCATTTCTCTGGAACTTGTAGAAAACGGGAAAACCTATAAAATAGGGTACACCGGAGACATCGGCAGACCCTCAAACCGTATTCTGCAGTCGCCTGAACCCTTTACCCAATGCGATTACCTGATTACCGAATCGACCTACGGCAATCGGCTTCATCCCCAGATGCAGGAGGCTGAAGGAGAACTACTCAGGATCATGCGAAGAACCTGCGTCGACAAGAAGGGAAAACTGATCATCCCCAGTTTCGCCATTGGCCGTACCCAGGAGGTGGTCTATTCCCTCAACAAATTCTTCAATTCTGGAGAACTCCCCAAAGTTCCCGTTTTTGTCGACAGCCCGCTGGCAGTGAATGCCACCGAAATATTCAGAATGCACCTCGACAGTCTGAACGAGGATGTCCAACAGCTCCTGGAAAATGACCCCGATCCCTTTGGCTTCAAATCACTGAGGTATATCACCAAGGTCCAGGATTCCAAGAAACTCAACAAATCCAAAAAACCGTGCGTGATCATTTCGGCATCGGGGATGATGGAGGCCGGGCGCATCAAGCACCACCTGGCCAATAATATTTCAGATCCCCGGAATACCGTTCTGGCCGTCGGTTATTGTGCCCCCTCCACCCTGGGCGCCCGGATCCTCCGCGGAGACAGCGCCGTTTCTATCTTCGGAGAACGCCACGAAATAAACGCCGATATCGAGCGCATTGAAGCCTTCTCGGGACATGGCGATTACAACGAGATGCTGGACTACCTCAGCTGCCAGGACAAGGAGAAACTGAAAAAGGTCTTCCTGGTCCATGGGGATGGTGACGCCCAGGAGTTCTACCGGGGCGAAATGAAAAAAGCCGGATATTCCAACATCGAGATTCCCTCTCAGGGAGATGTCTTCGAGCTGGACTAAACTGAGGCGGAGGTAAAAAACCAGATATAGGTTGTGCTTAAGGTGAAGGGTGAGAAAGCCGTAAGAAAGCCAGAGAGGAGGGACATTCCCTCCGGAATCGCTGACCCTCAGCGGTAATCGCAGCCATTGGCAAAGAGAAATGCTATGGTGTCTCACCTGACCCGGGAAAATTCCGGATATTTGGAGGTCTCAGGTTTTTTGGTTCGGAAAATTTATTATTTTTGCCCCGCTGAAATGCCCAGATGGTGAAATTGGTAGACACGCCAGCTTGAGGGGCTGGTGCCGGTTCCGGTGTGCAAGTTCGAGTCTTGTTCTGGGCACAAAAAACCTCAGTAAGAAACTTTAATAGGGTTACTTACTGAGGTTTTTCTCTTTTCTGGCGTCCCTAATTCGGGATCCGGCACGGAAGATCCAGCCAGGAAGACCGGAACGGTCACTTTTCCGACAGCAGTTCTTCGAAGTAGGCGATGGTGTTGGTGAGACCTTCCCGTAGGGGAACCACCGGTTCCCAGCCGCCCAGCTTTTCACGGGCCATTGAAATGTCAGGCTGACGTTGTGCCGGATCATCGGCCGGCAGGGGCAGAAATACCAGTTTGGACCGCGATCCTGTTAGATCTACGATGGTCTTGGCCAGTTCCAGCATGGTGAACTCTCCGGGATTTCCGATGTTCACCGGACCGGTGAATTCGTCGGGAGTGTCCATCATTCTAACCATTCCTTCGAGCAGGTCGGTCACATACTGAAAACTGCGGGTTTGGGTGCCGTCACCAAAGATAGTGATATCGCGGTTTTGCAAAGCCTGGACAATAAAATTGGAAACTACCCTGCCATCATCGGGCTCCATCCGCGGCCCATAAGTATTGAAAATCCTGATGATTTTGATGCGTACGTTATTCTGCGCCCTGTAATTGATAAAGAGCGACTCGGCACATCGTTTTCCCTCATCATAGCAGGAGCGGATCCCTATGGGGTTGACATGTCCCCAATACTCCTCGGGCTGGGGATGCACCGTGGGATCGCCATACACCTCACTGGTCGACGCCTGCAGGATCTTCGCCTTTACCCTCTTGGCCAAACCCAACATATTGATGGCCCCCATCACCGAAGTCTTGATGGTCTTGATCGAATTGAACTGGTAATGCACAGGTGAGGCGGGACACGCCAGGTTATAAATCTCATCGACCTCAATGTAATAAGGCATCGTCACATCGTGCCTGATCAACTCAAAATAGGGATCGTCGAGGAGGTGCAGAATCTTCTTCTTTTTGCCGGTAAAGAAGTTATCGAGACAAAAAACCTCGTTGCCCTGGCTGAGCAGCCGCTCACACAGGTGAGAGCCCACAAAGCCGGCCCCGCCGGTGACCAGAATCCTTTTCATACTTTTTGGTTTGAGATGATGACCGGTTTGCGGCCAATACTGTAATAGTCAAATTTCAGCTCCCGCAATTCCTCAGGATCGTAGATATTCCGCCCGTCAAAGATGGTCTTGTTCTTCAGCAGTTTTTCCATCACCCTGAAATTGGGGGTGCGGAATTCGGGCCATTCGGTGACGATAATGAGGGCATCGGCGTCGATGCATGCGTCATAGGCATCCTTGGCATAGGAAATACGGTCGCCCAGAATCTGACGGGTTTCCTCCATGGCTACGGGGTCATAAGCGGTCACATCAGCCTTCTGTTCCAAAAGGGTATGGATGATGGTCAGGGATGGAGCTTCGCGCATATCGTCGGTTTTCGGCTTGAAGGACAATCCCCAGAGAGCAAAACGCATTCCTTCAAGGTTGGCGCCAAAATGGCTCCTGATTTTTGCCGGAAGCACCTCTTTCTGGCGGTAGTTGACCCTCTCCACGGCTTTAAGGATTTCCAGGGAGTGGCCCTTTTCATCGGCGGTGCGGATCAGCGCCTGCACATCCTTGGGAAAACAGGAACCTCCATATCCGGTACCGGCATAGATGAACTTGCTCCCGATGCGGGGATCACTGCCGATTCCCCGGCGCACCATGCCCACATCGGCCCCCACGATTTCACAGAGGTTGGCGATGTCATTCATGAAACTGATGCGGGTGGCCAGCATGGCATTGGCTGCATATTTGGTCATTTCCGAAGAGGCGATGTCCATAAAAAGAATCGGATGGCCATTCAGCAGGAAGGGCTGGTAGAGGCGCTTCATGCTCTTCTCGGCTTCTGGGGTTTCTATGCCAACCACAATACGGTCGGGCTTCAGGAAGTCATCCACGGCACTCCCCTCCTTCAGAAATTCGGGATTGGAAGCCACGTCAAAATCCAGCTCTGCCCCGCGCTTCTGCAACTCTTCCCTTACGGCCGCCTTTACCTGATGGGAAGTGCCCACAGGAACGGTGCTCTTGGTGACCACCACCAGGTAGTGATCCATACAACGGCCGATCTCCCTTGCGGCCTCCACCACGTACTGAAGGTCAGCGCTCCCGTCCTCCCCCTGTGGTGTTCCCACGGCAATGAAAACCACTTCGGCACCCTGAAGGCTTTCGCCGATACTGGTGGTGAAGGTCAGCCTCCCTTTGGCCACATTCCTCAGGAAAATATCGTTGAGCCCGGGCTCATAAATGGGTATTTTCCCCTCCCTGAGCATATTGACCTTGCGCTCATCGACATCAACACACACCACGTCCACCCCGGTTTCGGCAAAGCAGGTCCCGCTGACCAGCCCCACATACCCCGTTCCTATTACCGAAATCTTCATCAGCCTGATTTTAACTTAACAAAATCCATTCAATACTAGAATTCAAAAATACGATTTTATCCCTATATTTGGGTCAGCCCTACCGATAAGTTGGTAAATGACCACAGCACGTGGGATGCCGGCCTGCGGTTTTGCAGGAACACCCGTCACTCCGCCGGAAGGACATCACTATAAATAAACAGTTATGGGAGACATTCTGGAAGAAGTAAGACGCAAACTGCGTGAGAAAGCCAATGAAAAAGATCGCCTCTCAGGGGAGCGTTTCTTCAGGGAAGAGATCAAGCTATACGGCATGAAAGCCCGGGAGGTGATCCAAATCGCCAAAGCATATAACCCGGAGCTTAAAAATATGTCCAAAAAAGAGATCTTTGCCCTGTGTGATGATCTTTGGGAGAGCGGGTATTTTGAGGAAGCC
>CAZMMX010000034.1:0-4016 GCA_964567485.1 uncultured Prolixibacteraceae bacterium
GGATTAAGCTTCCTGTTTTTATTTTCAAAAAGGTGGACCATCCAGCCTGCGGCCACGGCGACAACCAGGAGGATGAGATGCAGCAGCAGGGCTTTCCCCGGGAACAGGGCAAACATGACAAAAGCTTCATCCCCGGAAGTGGCAATCATCACCGCGACCAGTCCGGCCAGCCCAATCATACGGTGTGTGTAGAGTGAGACCACGGTGAAGGCTCCCAAACATCCCGGGGTTATTCCCAGCAAGGCGGCAGTGAGGATTTGCAGAAAAGGGGAATGCCGGAGTTTATCTGCCCAGGCATTGCCGGTCTGAACGTTGACGTATTCGATAACCACCATCATGAAAAGGACGAAAGCTGTTATCATCAGGGTTTGTTCCAGAGTGGAGGCGATAAAAGAGCTCACTTTTATGAATTTAACCAGTTAAAAAATTTCAGGATCAGCAAAAAACGCAGGTATGAATCGAAAGAACCTGAACCGGAGGGCCCTGAGGGGGAGTCTCCTCCAGAACCGGGTAAAAAAAGGGGGACGGTGCCATTGATCAGTCACATCGTCCCCCTTTGGGTTACGGCCGCTGGTCTGCGGCAGAGTCAGCATGGTTTACTTTTGCGGGTCAGCTCAGGATCTCTTCAATTGTAATGTAATCCCCCACTCTTCCGGTCATCTTTTCGACTTCGGTATTGACGGGCAGGGTCTTTTTCCCGGGTCTCCAGCCGGCGGGGCATACCTCACCGGTTTTGGCGGCGTGCTGCCAGGCCCTGATCTGCCGCAGGAATTCGTTGACATTCCGGCCTACCGAGTCGGCCTGCACCTCCTGGGCGACACATACGCCGTCAGGATTAAAGAGGAAACGACCTCTGAGGGCCACGCCTTCCTCTTCGACCAGCACACCGAAAGCACGGCTGACTTCCTGGTTGGCATCGGCCCCCATGGTCAGTTTCAGCCCCTTCAGGATAGGTTCCGTCTCGGCAAAACGCTTGTGTGAGAATTTGGAATCCACCGATACCGCCAAAATCTCAACACCCATCTCCTGGAACTCATCGTAATGGGCATTCATGGCCGCAATCTCAGTGGGACACACAAAGGTAAAGTCGGCCGGATAGAAACAAACCACGGCCCATTTCCCCTTGTAATCGTTACTCGACACCGTGATGTAATGGCCGGTTTTGGCTTCATACGCATCCATTTCAAACTCCGGCATTTGCTGCCTTACCATTGATGTACTGCTCATTCTTTTTTCCTCCACATTTTTAGTTTCACTTACATTTTCTTTAATCTCTTTTTTCTTGAGTGGTTTAACACCATTTGCACATGCCATAATTTAATGTATTAATGTGTTTATATTAAAATGGTTTTCTTTCCGGTTAATGGTTTTTGTTCCGGTGCACGATGAAATTCCCGGTTATATTGACTTTTATGTCATCGATTTGAAAATTGTCGATTTTGTTTTCCTCAAAAAAGGCGGCCAGCATTTGATCCAGCTTTTCGTTGTGAAAATCTTCAATGTAATCGCATGAAATACAATAAAGGTGGTGATGATTTTCGAGGATCCCGTCATAACGCATCACATCCTTTTCGGTTTTCACCCTTTTCAGCAGGTTGTGCTCCACCAGCGTCTCCAGCACTTTGTAGATGGTCCCCGATCCCATGGTCGCGTCTTTCCGCCTGACATACTCCAGGATCTGGTCGGCAGTGGGGTGGCTGTCAAGCTGATAAACGGCATCGAGCACAGCCATCCGCTGGGGAGTAACCTTAATTCCCCGGGCAACCAACAAATCTCTCAACGCTACACCATCCATAACAACAATCAACCTCTAATAATAATTATTCCTGTTTAAAGATTGTTCAAAATTAATAAATAGAATCCGGAAATCAAAAACAGGAAGCTATTTTTTTTCCTTAATCAAGTAAAAAATTCCCCGTTCTAACCGGGTCGTTACAATTTTTCCTGCGGCTTCCAGCACATCGAGGTATTTGTTGACCTCATTCACGTGCATTCCCAAAATTTCCCCCAGGTCATCGGAAGTGCAGGGTCTTCTTTGAATGGTTTCCAGGATGGCGGTCTCCAGATCTTTCCGGAAGGATTGGATCTTCTCGCGTGCCGGTGCTGCAGCCACAATTTCGACCATATCAAGATTCCAAAAGCCGGCGATGCGCTCCATCTCTTCTCGGGTGGCACTTCTGAGTCCGGGAATTGTTCCGGGTCGGTCAAGGGTATTCAGCTGCACACGGTCAGGCCTGATTTTCAGAATGGCATTCTTCAGCGCTTCCAGCTCCCTTTGATCGTCATTGTATCCTGGAAGAATAAACACTTCCAGCCAGATTTTCCCTTTGAAGGCTTCCCTGAAATCAACCAGGCCACGAATACAGAGGTCTGCATTAAGCTCTGGATGCGGCCGGTTAATTTTTCTGAACGCCTCTTCTGTGGCTGCGTCGAGCGAGGGAAGGACCACATCGGCATCCCTGATGGCATCCACCACCCCCTTATCGTAAAAAAGGGTGCCGTTGGTCAGAACGGCTACCGGAATGGCAGGCCAGTTCTGCTTGATGAAATGAAGGACCTCCCCGATGTGCCGATTTAAAGTAGGTTCTCCCGATCCTGAAAAGGTGATAAAATCGGGGGCCGGATTATCCCGGAAATAGGCCTGTAACTCATCTTTTATTTTGCTCAGTTTCACATATTCCATCCGGTCGAGCGTGAGTTTGGTGGTTTTTCCCACCTCACAATAGACACAATCGAGTGTGCACACTTTTTTGGGAACCAGGTCGACCCCCAGCGACATTCCCAGTCGCCGGGAAGGGACGGGACCAAACAAATACCTAAACATGACTGTATAATTTTTAAACCTGACGGTCAGGCTATTAAGCTCTTGACTGTTTCAAGGTTAAAGATACAGTTTTGTTAAGCGATGATATCCTAAAAGTGTGATAAATGATCATGGCAACAATTACCATCAAAACATTGGCAGTGACAAGGTGGTCGATGAGGGTACCGATAATAGGATCATCGGGAGCAAAGCCCAAAAGCATGGCAATCCACTCATCAAACCCATGTTCAAAGGACCCCATCACAAATGATACAGGAATCCCCTGTCCCTTATTCTTAAAGCTGCCTGTCCGGAAGGCCCTTGACTCCGCTCAACATATTTAATTCGCCATTCCGCCCGGGCAGCTTCTACTTTTAAAACTGGTCTGGTAAGCTTATTCCTTTGTAAAAGCAAAGGTTCCCCCGCCCTGCTTCAGGATCATCTTCTTTTCGGCGGGCTGAAATTCCATGACAATTCCGGCCTGATCCATACTGAAAACATCCTTCGCCGTGGCTTCCGGATAAAATGCCGGTTGTCCGCTCCCCTGGGCCTTTAGTTTGTTGTTTTCCCTCGATATGGTGATCTTGATGGGTAACTGTTCCGAGGAATAGACCCCGGCATACTGGTCCAGCAGCTCAGGATCCACTTCGAAAACCTTAAAGTCGGGAATCTCATAGGGTTTTCCAAAGACGGCGCTCAGAAGTGCAATGCTGATGTTGTTCATATTGGTATTGTTCCCATTGGAGGTTATGGCGTAAGCCACCTTGTCATCGGGAAACCAGGAGACGATTGACTGAAAACCGTCAATGCCCCCGGGGTGACCGTAAGCATACCGCTCATGAAAGGGAAACCTGGTCAGTCCCAGCCCGAAGTTATCCTTCAGGGTGATCATCCGTTCAAGGCTTTGGGAGGAAACCAGTTTCCCGCTAAAGAGGGCCTCTATGAATTTCACCAGGTCGGCGGGGGTGGAGACGAGGGCCCCGGCACCCAGGGGAACCGACATGTCGGTTTCGGCTTCCGCTTTCCACCCCTTTTCATATGTGTAGGAATAACACTCATTTTTCGTCGGGTCGGCCTTCCTTCCGTAATAGGTGGATTTCAGCCGGGCAGGCCCGGTGATCTGCTTCCTGAGCAGCTTATCATACGACTTCTTATAAATTCTTTCAAGTATGATGGAAAGCAACACATAATTGGAATTGCTGTAAGCCATTTT
>CAZMMX010000034.1:4116-14161 GCA_964567485.1 uncultured Prolixibacteraceae bacterium
ACTTCTTCGGTCGTCCTTCCCGACATAAATGCTATAAAGGCAGTTCCCGTGCAAAAAGGAAGGATCCCTGAAGTGAAATTTTCATCTACTGATCCTTGCGCTCCCCAGAACAAGGTTTCCGAGGGAACCCCCTGGGAGCCATCCCCTGCGAAAACCACCACCAAGCTTCCTTCCGGAATAGAAGGGGTTATTCCTCCCCCTATTCCCGATCTTGACAAATTGTCGGATTTCAATTACCATGCCGCCGTATCGGTGGCCTTTGAAGGAATGCGGTTGGTATACGGAGCCATGCCCGACGAAGAAGCCCGTAAGTTTGAAGCGATATGGGCGCCGCTGTTCGACTTTCCCACGCAGGAGATCATCGACTACCTCAACCGGTTGAATCCGCTCATCAGCCAGTTCCTCGCGGTACGCGAGGTTTACGTGAGCAACCTGCAGGCGGTAACGATGGTCTTGCTCGATGCCGGATATGCCGTGGAACTCGACGATCAGAAGGCCTGGGAGAAGGCGATGAACGAAGCAGGCTTTCACGGATCGGCTTTCCACCTGCTGGAAAAGGCCATGATGGAACTTGCCGGTAAGATAGAAGCACTCGGAAATCCCCCCAGTCCGGTAGAAGCGAAATGCGCCGCCGCCGAAAACTACAGACGGATGTTGCCCAAAATGGAAAAGCAGGGCGATCTGGGAGAGTGCTGGGCCGGTTATACCCAGAGTCCAGTGCAGGCCGAGGGGCTGGAACAGCTGTACGAACCCCTCTTCAGGCACTTGCTGAAGGTGAAGGTGAACGAAAAGGAGGTTTACCAGATCATAGAGCTGAGTGATATCGAAACCGAAAATCTGGAATCGGAGGAGGAGTGGCTCGACAAAATAAGGGTACATCAGGTCGATGAGGTGGTAACCGATGCCAATAAAAGTATGGAAACCGACGGTGGCGATTTCAGCCGGGTGACCTATCCGCGGATTCCGGAGTTCAAGCAAACCTCCTACATGAGAATGATGATGCTGTCGGCCATGGCCGCACCGGGGAATGAAGAGGATGAGAATTATGAAGAACGCAAAGCCTTCACCAACACCTGCAACCGCTACCTGGCACGCAAACAGACGGCGGGATTCTTCTTCAAGAGGGCCCTCCTGTGGGCCTACGGGAACAAATGGGCCAACTATCCGGTCGATTCCCGCGGGATGATCCCCGACGAAGCCCTTGATGATTTTCTGGCAGAGATGAAGGCCGAAATGAAGGAGTACCTCGATGCCGAAAGATTGAAAGGGAAAGTCAAAAAACAGAAGATTGCCGAACTCGATGAGAAATACAAGGCTCCGGGAGAGTCAGGCAGTAGCACCACTGCTCTTCAGGATTCGCTGGCCGCAGAAAAGCTGGCAAAGGAAGAATCTATCGCATCGCGCCGCGAAATCATCGAATCCATCAACAGTCAGATCATACGCGAGCAATCGGTCCGCGACCGCCTATCGACCGATATGTTCAATGCCAAAGATGATGCGACGCGCAAAAGCCTGATGGCGCAAATCAGGGACATCGACATGCGGATTATGGGGTTTCAGTCGACCCGTCAAAATGAGGAGGATGCCGTCACCACCCTTCAAACCGGGGAAACCGTGCATACCCGTCAGCCTTTTGATGAGTATGCCAGGAATAAATTCATTCATGACACCCATGTGCATGTGGCCAGGGTCAATGCCACCCGGCAGATTGCCGACAGGATCTATCGCCAGATCAATCTCCTGCCTGAAGAACAGCGGGAAAAGGCACGGGAACTGGCCGAAAAATACCTCGATGCCAAGGCTGTGGTTTCAGGGGACTATGAAAATGCCCTGAAACTCAGGAATGCCTTTGGCGCCCAGATCGAGGGGAGTGCCGATTTTGATTATCAGATGGCTAAAGTGGCGGAGTCTGAAGCCGATGAAAACGAGTTTATCGCTCAAACCACCATCATGGTGGCCGGAACCGCCTTTATGGGCGTGGGGTCGGCCGGACTGGCGCAGGTTTACGGAGCGGAAGCAGCCGCCACCATCTATGGAACGCAGGCACTGGGTGCGATCTTTGGCGGAGCTACCGGCATGATTTCAGGAGGCCCTTACGAAGGTCTGAAACAAGCCGCCATGTTCTGGTCTCCGAAAGGGGCGGCACTCGCCACATTTACCGACGCTTATATACAGGCCGGAAAAGTGAAAGGCGCCACCACCAAATCCCGAATTTTTGAGGGAATTAAGCAGGCCGGGACAGGTTACGCGATCGGGGTGGCCATGCAGTATGGTATTAAAAGTTTCACAGGCGCCACCATGCAGCTTTTCGGCAAGGAGAGCCGTTTGTTTAAACCTGTTTTCGATGTGAACCCCCAAATCAGGTCCACCGTGGATAAGATGCATACAAAACAAAACTACACCGCCGCATCTGATGCCATCGGCAGTTTGAAAAACATGAAAAACGAATTGCAGACCCTGCGCTCAGCCAGCGTCAGGAATACGGCACGCATACAGGAACTGGAAAAGGAAATCAGTCAGCATGTGGCCGCTTTAAACGGAGATTACTACGCCAAATGGCAGTTCAAGTACAAGCAAGATCCGGAAATCACGGCCTTCTTCGACCGGTATGTACAGCGAAATTACCGGAATATGACCCCCGATATGGTGCAGAGTCTTCAAAACAAGGGATATGTGATGGATCACATCGATTTCAAACAGTTCCGGAACCCCACCAGCGCAGGGAGTGCCAGTATGGACCTTGACCTGGGCCCCGTGGACCGGCTGACGGGCAAAGAGCCCGCCTGGGTGATGAAAAGCGACGGCAGTAAGGTGGATATCAAAACCTTTATGAACGACGCCCAGGCTTCGATGAACGAAACCTACCGGAAGATGTTCGGAATCAGCGCCCCCCTTTCCGACATGAACCTGGTCACCTCCGCACATAAGGAAGCCTTCTCCACCACCAAACTGCTCGACAAGAATGTCGATTTTACCACGCTGGCTTCCGACGATGTGGCAAGCATTGGAAAGGTGCTGAAAGTCAAGGTGGAAGGTATTGAAGGGAACAAATTGCTCACCCAGACCACGAAACTTCAGGCGAAATGCCGCGAAGCGTCGAAGGAAATCGACAATATGCTGATGAAAAAACTGGATGCCGATATGAAAATGGCGGCGCCCGGAAGTTTTGACCAAAAGCAGATTCAGGCTCAAAAAGAATACTGGGCCAACATGAATCAGAAAATCAAACAGATAGGCACGCAGGAAAGTGATCCGGTGACCATCAGCCGGATAAACCGCGAGATTTCACAGGAAACCGGTGGAAAGGATGCCTCCCAAGTGATCAACGACCTGATGAGAGCCTTTGGCCGTTGAAAGCCATTCTCCCCGGAAACACGATGATGACCATGGCCCACCCACCTGGTTTCATCTGTTTAAAATATTTTGTTACTATGGTGAAATTCGTGAAACAGATGTAATGACCCTGTGGTTAATCATCACTGTTGGTGCATAATCGTGCATGGTCATTTCATCTGTTCTATGTTTTCATAATATCCTGACCATGTCCCTGCCGTCGGGCAGCATCCTGATGATGGACTTATTTTCGATGGAATAGAGAATCAGAAAATCGCCGAAGGAGTAAATTTCAATATTGTCTGAATCGGGTACCGCAACGCTCTGATCCGCTTCTCCGGCCGCTTTCACGCGTCTCAGCTCCTGACCGCGGAAATAGTACACCCACTCCCCGACAAGGGTCCAGGGGATACTGAAATCATCAACCTGAGGAATTCTTTTCGCCTGATGGTGCGTATTGGGCGTCGAAAACATCCCTGTTTGTACCGGATCCCCGCCACTAGCGACCTCAATTCCCAAAATGGATTTTGCAACAGTAGTTTGACTCCCGTTTTGAAAGTAATAGACAATATTGGAATTCTCCACCAAGGCAAATCCGGAGATGATGTGATGGACCGGAACCACCTGTTCCTTCGTTTTCAACTTCCAGTTGTATCTGAAGATACCACCCTTCTGCGGATCACCTTCCACATTGTCCCAGTATTTATTATAGAAAAGATAATAGCCGTCGGGCGTGAAATTGAATACCGGGTCGTTGTCCTCAAAAACCACTTCCATCGCCTGGTTGGGCTTTGTCAGATCCAGGGTGAACACCTTATTTTCCCTGGTGCAATAGAGGGTTCCGTTACGGTGCACACGCAGAAGAGAAGCCCGGCTGTCGATCACTTTCCTGTTTTTTCCGTCCAGATCCACGCTGACAATTCCTGCGTTGCAGTCGTAATAAATCCGACGACCCACCACCTGAAGGTTTCCGGGCTCGTCATCAGAGAGCCGCGTCAGCTGCTGGCCTCGGAAATCCATTTTGTAGAGTTTTCCCTTCTCCCCCGGATGGGCAAAATAGATCCACCGCCCCTGTGTGGCCACAAAACCATACCCCGGGTTCCTCATATTCCCCCACTCATTGGCAATACCCACCGAAACATGGCACCAGGCGGTATCGCTCCCTCCTCCTGATATGGCCATGATACGGGTACTCCCCTTTTTCAGACCGGTGACCATTCCCGCAGAAGTCACCGATGCCACAGCCGGCAGTTCGGAAATCCACACCACCTCCCTGCTACCCTGGTACGATGGCTTGTGCTTCACGGTAAGCCGTTGAGGAACATCATTGGTCGTAAAAAGTTCCAGTTGCCCGGGAACAACCATCAGGTTGCCCGCGGAACGGGCCCACATCTCTTCCCCCGACACCCTGATCTGATTCATCACCGGGCGATTGCCGTCACTCTGGGAACGGGGTTTCAGCGTATCTTTTTTGATAGTGAATACAGGTGTTTGCGCCCACACCTGCATGGAACCCGCCAGAAACAAACACAATACTATCCTTTTCATAATTACCACAATTTCATTTATAATAGAACTGTAACAATTTATCGTATATCAAATGTACTGCTTTCGGAGGAATGCCTGCTAATGCGGGCAAACCACAACAGGAGGAAGGCGACTCCCAGCATCACCAGGATCCTGCGTCCTTCCTTGTCGCCTCCCGTATCGGAACTGATAAAGGGACAACAAGGCAGGTATTTCACCGTGATGGTAGCGCCGGGACCGGGCTTAAGATGGACAGGTCCGGCCACCCGTTGTCCCGTACCCGAATAGTCACGGCCGTTTACCGTAAAAGAATACCCGAAATGGTAGGTATATCGGTTAGGGATCACCTCGTTCCGCTCCCCCATCTCCTGGCGGTAACTGGTCAGCCGCGCTTCCACCGTCGTCCCGAAAAAAAAGAGGGCTGACAACATCACCCCGTATCCCAAAAACAGAATTCCAATGACAGCAATCAGAATCCGGCCTCCCCGGCCCTTGCGCTCTTCACTCTTCGCAGCCATAATCAGGTTTTAAAAACTTAAAAATAAGCTAAAATATGTTGTAAATCACCGGAAATAATCCCGGAAAACAGTCTAATTGTTTTTTCTTTGTAAGTGACGAACCGAAAACCTATATTATAAACCCGACCTTACTGTCATGAAATATCCATGCATGATTTATGCTCCTACCATGATGAAAAGGCACTGCTATTCCTTGCGGCTGCTGAACCTGGGGAAAGCTGTTTTCACTCTCCTTTTGCTGTGGCTCTCTTTTGGGTCAGGAACTGCACAACAGCTGCTCATCTCCCACCCCGGGGCCATCTCGGGTGAATGGACCTTTTCCGAAGGGTCGGGTTCCGACCGCGTGGATCATTACTCCATCTACCTGACGGCCAAACCCTCCTCTTCAACCGAAATCAACTCGCAGCTTTTCCTTTCCCATTCGGGCGGTCCTGGGGGCATCGCCATCGGCGCCAGAGGCAGTGAACTGAACTCTTATTACCACGCCTGGGTCAACGATAATGAGTACTCCGGATTTCTGGAAGCCAACAAGGCCAGTTTGGCGGCCGGAAAAGGGATGATCAGCCAGGGGGACTATTTCCTGAGCAGATACCCTGACGGGATTATCCCGGGAAGCAGCAGAATCAGAATCGCAGGATATGACGCCATCCTCTATACCAAGGATGAATCGGGCGATGATGCCTGGGATAAAAGCCGGCGGGTCTACTATTATATCTTTGTATTTCTGACCGACCAATACGGCGTTTCGATTCTCTCGAAGGTCAACTATTTCGATGAGGGCTCGTTTGCTCCGAGTCCTTACTCCTTCGCTCAGTACGAACAGATGATGTATGACCACCTCAACGGCCTCACCTTTGAGCTTTCCGGTGCGGAAACGGCATCGTCACCCCCTTCAGCTCCGGACTCTTCCGGGGGAGAAGAAGAAATTCCCTGGGAGGTGGTCATCGGCCTGATCGGCGCCGGCGGAGCTGCGGCACTGCTCCGCAAACTCTTTAAAAAGAAACCCGCAACAAAACAACCTGAAAAGAAAAGCCAGTCCGGCAAAAAGGAGCGGAAACAGGAGGAGGAGGAGGAGGAAGAAGAGGAAAAGTTCATCCTCAACATCAACCGTGACCGGTTCATGCTGAAGCCCGGAGAGCCCGCCACCCTGGAAGTGGTGGTTTACCGGGTGACGCCCCGTGGGTCGGAACAATTCCCCGCCGACATCAGGGTGACCACCCCCGACCAGGCCCTGAAGGTGAAACCCGCCGCCGGCAGCGGGAGACTCACCACCTCCCTGCTCCTCGACAAGGAACCCCGGGAACCTGAATTTCCCCTGGAAGTCACGGCAGAAGCCCGCGGCCACCTGATTCGCCGGAATATCACCATCACCGCTGACACCGCCATGAAAATCGCCGTGGAGACCCTTCCCGGCAACAAACGCTCCCTGCGACCCGACACCTTCCAGGTGCTAACCGTCAGGGCCATGGTCACCGGTCCCGGCGGGAAAGAGATCCCTGAACTCACGGAACAGATCGCCTTTAAACCCAAAAGCGACTGGATAGACCTCTCGGAAGCGGTTCCCGACGAGCCCTGCATCGCCATCAACATGGGCGCCACCAACCCATCACCGGGAGGGGGTAAAAGCTCCGTTCCCCCCTCGGTGGTCCTCACCCTCTTCATGGATGACGTTCCGGAAGGAGAACCCCCGTTGCAACACGATCTGGAGATCCGCCTGGCCGACTGCCACCTCGAAACCGACATCGAAGAGGCCTCTTTCCCCGATTCAGGAGAGACGAGTGAAATCACCTTTGAGACCTGGATCGAAAATGGAGAGGAAGAGACCGGCTGGAACTTCAGCGGAGAATACCGCCATGGCGTAGACCCCACCGATCCGCTCACCACCATCGCCATCGCCCCCAAGGGGGAAACCCGCGCCACGGTGACCCTCACCGGACCGCTGATCAGGCTCACAGGAGAGGAGCAGATCATCAGTAAAACCCTGGTCATTTCTGCCGTCCAGGGCGATGAGGAACCCCTGGAACGCCACCTTAACATCATGGTTTCGCGCGAAGGCCTCTTCATCAAACATGGCGCCGATAAAAAGAACCAGATCAGCATCCTCGCCGATAAACCCTACGAGGCCAACCTCGACCTGGCCCTTTACCGCTATGACCAGGAGACCAACCAGATTACCGTCGACAAGGAAGGACTGGCCGCCATCGAATTCGAACTCCAGGATGAGGAAGCCGAAATTATCAACCTGGCTTCGGTCCTGCAACCGCAGTTTGAATTTACCGGACTGGTCACCAACATTCCCTACGGGCGATACCACTTCACCACCAAAGAGGAGATTCCCGGCACCGGCACCGTTTACACCCTGCGATACCTGTTGAAGGCGCAGGGCGGCGATGCCCTCCATCCCGAGCTCTTCGAACAGACTCTCACCCTCAGGGTGAAGACCTACGGCATCGGGGAGGAGTTCCCCGACTGGGTGAAGGCTTATGAGGAGTGCAAATATATCATCCACAAGTACGTTCCTGCGGGGGAGCCCACCATCAAGCTGACCGACCTCCTGGAGATGCGGAAGATGACCCTGGGTGCCGAGGGGCTCACCGAATTGCGGAACCGCATCTGGAAGGTGGCCTCCAACCTGATCCTCGCCGAAGGTGCCGAAGGCTACAAGTCGGAAGCCGCCTGGGCCAATGCCATCACCGTCACTCTGGAATTTACGGAATGGGCGGGCGACATGGCCTTCAACGCCCTGGCCGCCTTTTACCTCAAAGGGGTGGGCGCCACGGCGGCAGGCCTCATCAAGGCCAAAATGATCGAAGCCCTCAACTTCTACATCTACGAACCCGAAAAAGGGTGGGAAGAATTCAAATCGCGCCAGATGGAAAGTCTGGTCCCTTTCCTCATGGATACCGCCAAGGGCAGGATTCTCTCCATCGAAAACTTAGAGATGATCGTCGGCAAAAACAAACCCCTGGCCTGGACCATCTTCATCAGTTGTGAATTCCTCTATAACCTCTACCAGACCAAGTCGGTGGTCGAAGCGGCCAAAATCACGGGCCGGCAGATTACCGAAGAGCTGATCATGAAAAAACTGACGGCCGAACTCCACAAGGAGGCACTCCGCAGAAACATCCCCGTTTCCACACCCGACGAGGTCCTCAACGACATGATGAAATCGGTGAAAACCGTCAACGGCCAGGAAGTGGTCGACCCCAAAAAGGTGTTGGAGATCATGCGCGACCCCGCCAAAGTGCGCACCATCGAAAAACATGGCACACCAGAGATGAAGAAAATCTTCGAGCGGTCGCGCAACAAGATCTATACGGAACATGACGCCCGGCTGAAGGATTTCATCTCGAAGACCTACAACCTGCCACCCGATGAAATCCAGATCCATGATTTCAGGACCCCCGGCAAAGGAGGCAACTCTGTGAACACCGACCGCGACTACCGGGTGCTTAGAAAGGTGAAAGGAGCCGACGGCCGCGAACACTGGATCGAGCTGCAACGCCGCAACTGGCAGGAAAAATCATACGAAATCTTTGGCGAGGTCACCGACAAACCCGACGGCGTCGATGCCACAGAATGGGCCGAACGACACCAGCAAAGGGCCACTGACCGCTTTGACGCCGAAGCAGGAAAGGACTATTCCGACCATGTCTTCAACCCTGAAACCGGAGAAATCGAAATCAGCTCCAACAACATCACCCGCGTCAAGGAAGGCAAAGGCACCCTGATCGACGCCCAGGAGACCGGCAGGATGTATAAGAACAAGGTGGGGAATGCCCTGAAGAACGGCACCGAACCCGAAGCCTACGCCCAGGCCAAAAAAGCAGTCAAAACCCTGAAGGAGGTGCGCGAAGGATACGATAAACAGAACCTGAAAATTAAAGACCTTCCTGAGAATCTTCAGAAAGCCATGAAGGTGATCGAGGATGCCCATGTCGATGCCAATGCCACACCCGAATACATGGATATGGTAAGAAACAAGCTCAACCAGCTCGAATATGACAACATCGGCGACGTTGCAGGAGATATGGAGCGTTCCTTCGGTGACCTGAAGGACTACAACGCTCCCGATCCGGCCGCCGGTTTCTTTAATAAATGACCCTATGGCCTACTCGACGAAAATTCATGACCCCGCATTTGAGCGGTACCGGCAAAACAGCAAAAACTACGGTTTTCTCTTTGGCCTGGGACTAGCCCTGGTGGCCATCGCCGGTTTTTACCTCTACGGAGAGTCGGGGGGCGACATGGAAAACCCCGAAGCGGTCACCGTCGGCTTCGTGATCGGAGGCATGTTCCTGCTGATCGGCGTGTACGCGGCCAGGTCCAAAAATGTGCGCCCCACATGGGATGGCGTGGTCACCGGCAAGAATGTGAAGAAGGAAAGGCGAAAAAGTGCCCGGCCCGGAGAACAGGAATGGCGGATGGTCTATACCCTCCTGATCAAAAGCGAAAACGGAACTACCGAAGAGATCCGCGTCGAGGACGACGACACCCTCTTCAACTACTTCCGGAAGGGGGACAAAGTCAGGTACCACGGGGCCCTGCGCACTTACGAGAAATTTGACAAGTCGGGCGATGACATCATTTTCTGCAATGCCTGCGGATTCCTCCATGAAATAGAGGAAGAGGTGTGCCGGAATTGCGGTTGTCCGTTGCTGAAATAG
>CAZMMX010000034.1:14261-23538 GCA_964567485.1 uncultured Prolixibacteraceae bacterium
AATATGGCATTTTGTACGAATTGTGGTCAGTCGTTGGGCAGCGGGGTCAGATTCTGCCCCTCCTGCGGAACCCAGGTGGCGGCAGCGCCTCCTGAGAGCAAAATACGCGGCTATAAGGAAAAAATGTTTAAGGGAGCGGAGCAGCGGCTGAAGACCACCCTGCAGGGCCAGGCCCGTTCCGCCGCTCAAAAGGTATTCTCAAAGGCGGCCGGGGAAGCCCGCCGCCAGGCAGGAGAAGCCATCAGCGAAAACTTCAAAGCAGGAAATGCAGGGAGAACTTTCTCCAATGCCGGCAGGGAAGTACGGGAGACCTTCGGCGAAAGAACCGCCCCGACAGCTACTCCACGCCCCGGAACTTCCTCCGGAAAAACATCAGCAAAAACATCAGCAAAAAGTGAATCCTTCACATCAGAGGAAACCGTTCCGCAAAACCCCGGGAAAGGCGTCAGCGGATGGATATGGATTTTCCTGCTGCTCAGCATCCTCCTGGCACTCCTTTCAGGAGTGAGTGGTGACCTGGCTTTTGTCATCACCGGAATCTTAGCCTATGGCATCGGCCGGGTCCTGATCCTCTCTGCCGTCATCCTCTTGCTGGTACTGGCCAGAAAAAACAAACCCAAACCCCTGAACTGGCTGGCTAAAATCCTTCTTCTCGGGCATCTACTCCTGCTGGCCTGGATACTTTATAACCGCGTCATGGGCCAGTATTTCGACTTGTCGGCACTGGCAATGGCCGCCCTGTTCTTTACCAATTTAAAACTGCTCTTCAACGGAAACAGAAGGTAGCTTTCCGGAGCAGGCCTATTGAACCGGACTGAATTTCAAGGGGCGCGTTCCCCACCGGCACTCCGGCGAAAAGTGATGAATAGTATAAACAAATATATACAAGCGTAAAATGGCAAAATTCTGTTACAACTGCGGCAAAGAACTCGCCGGTAATGAGAAGTTCTGCGGCCACTGCGGCGCCCGGCAGGATACGGAAACCGGTGCGACAAACTCAGGGCTACCTGATAAGACTCCGCCAGTGGTGAAAAATGAGACCTCGGGTGACCTCATAAACCAGGATTCCGGCACTTCGGAAAAGAAGAGTTCCCTGCCCCGACATGAGTTTGACTACCGGCAAATCAACAAAAACCTGAAGGTAAAAAACAGCCAGTCCCGGATCGTCAGGGGCTCCCTGATGGTCACCATGGGAGCTGTCATCCTGATCCTGTTGACCATTCCGGAGGAGTCTCCCCTGCACAACATGTTCGCCCTTACCCTAATCGGGATTTTTATCGGGCTCACAGGAGGGGTTACGGCCTGGATTTTCAGGCTGAGGGCCAAAAAACTGGCCACCCTCATCAGCGGCGAGAATGTCGTGGCCGCCTGGCAGCTTTCCGACACTGAAAAATCGGCCTATGCCAGCTATCTCTTTTCTTTCGAAAGAAGCAAGAACCTGGGAATTCTGGGAATCACCACCTTTCTGATTGTGGTCATCTTCGGCCTCTTCATCCTCTTCATCGATGAAGGCAAGGGCGCCATGGCGCTGGTGGCCCTGGGACTCATCCTCCTGCTTGCCCTCTTTGCCCTGGGCATGCCCGTCTATTACCGGCAGCGGAACCTCAACAGCGACGGCATCATCCTCATCGGTCGCAAATTCGCCTACGTCAACGGCTTCTTCCACAACTGGGACTTCCCCCTCTCAGGCATACAAAAGGTGAAACCCATCGAAGAGCCCTTCCACGGATTGTTCCTGCAATACTATTATGTAGACCGCACCTTTAAAAATACGGAAGAGCTTCATATTCCCGCTCCTCCGGAAACCGACCTGCGGGAGCTGACCCGGGTGCTGAAACCCTAAGGAACCCTGAGAAGGAAGGCTACCGCGAACCACGGAGGCTGTGTATTTTGGAATGCAGAGGATTTCCGTTCTTTACAGCCGGGTCAGGCCGTTCGCGGCAGTTTCAGGGCCAGCAGCAGGATGACCAGGGCTACAATGGCCGTGACCGGCTGCATCCAGGAGACATAGCCAATAATGGAAAGCTGCACCGCCAGCCAGCCAAACACCACGGCCACCGCCAGAAAAGCAGCCATCCGGGCATGCCGCGAACGGACAAAGGCCAGTATGGCGGCGGTGAGGAAGGCCCCTCCCACCACCACAAAAAGGAAAATTCCGGGAATCAGATAATTCCGGAAGGGCGAACCCTCCAGCCATTCCAGGGGCACCCCTTCGGCACCGGCCATGGCGTAATAACCCCCACCAAAGGCATTCAAGGCGGCAAACGCCAACAACACTCCCATACTGTACCGGACCATCTTTTTGTCAGCATGCATCGTTTTTCCCAAA
Organism: uncultured Prolixibacteraceae bacterium; assembly: GCA_964567485.1. Lineage (GTDB taxonomy): Bacteria > Bacteroidota > Bacteroidia > Bacteroidales > Prolixibacteraceae > UBA1413. The sequence continues at coordinate 16,591 of CAZMMX010000034.1, forward strand.
GTTTTGTCGTTCATTTTCCTATATGTTAATTGGTTTTTCCATCACACCCGGCTATGGGGTCGTCAACATTTACTCTTACACCCCAAACAGATATCACATTGCTATCACCCGATTCATTGGTTCAGGCACATTCCTCTTTTGCCCAGATTATGGAAACTAAAGGGATTATAATAGCCCAAGGCTAATGGCTATAAAAGCCGGTCCGTTCATGGCCGCGTGCATGATCACCCCCGTCCAGGAGTTTTGGGTCTTCTGGACCACCAACGACTGAATAAAAATGAGGGGAAGCAGGGTAACCAGAAGCTGCCAGCCAAAGGCTATATGAAATAATCCCCACCCGAATCCGTGAAACAGCCATGCATATTTGCCCAGGGCGGCTTCCTGCCGGGGGAGCATTACCCCTCTCCACAGAAACTCCTCACCGAAGATATTCAGGATCCAGTAAGGTAACCATACCAGCAGCAGCCAGTAACGACCCTTTGACAGTGGTTCAAAGGCCATGAAGGGGGGCGAATGATCGAACTGTCCGGCCACCAGTTCCACCCCTTTCAATGCCAGACCACTCAACAGGGAAACCGCCGCCAGTCCGGCCACACACCAAATCCATTCCTTCCTGCCCATTCTCCGGAATCTCAGGCGATCGCGCCACAATCCGGGCCGGCACCATACACCCTCCTTCTTCAACAAAAACACTCCCAGGAGAATAAGCGGCATAAAAATCCCCAATCCGCCGACGACGAACCAGAAGAAAATAATCTCCATCCCGGTAATCCGGCTCAGCCAGGGAATCACAAATTTCGTTTGAAGGTGCATCAGGATTCCGGCGCCCACAAAAATCAGCAGCGAATCGGGAATTCCCAGCTTCCTGAGCGGGAGGTCAGGTTTTTGAGGATTTCTTGACGGAGAAGCCTTCATGAATCAGTCAGTTTATTGAATTTTCTTCATTTTCTGCCGGAAGTAAACGGCAGCCATCACCCCGGCAATGATCAGCACCAGCCAGTTAAAGGAGATGGTCGCCACCTCAAAGCGGTAACTCCGGTCCACACCGTATTGGACCAAAGACGCCGCCAGGGAGACGATGGTCAGAATAAAGGGCAGGGCCAGAATCCGCTTCAGGTTTTTCTCCAAACCGCTCTTCCGCGAAAAGGTAAGGGCCATTAAAAACAGGTAAAGGTTTTAATATTTGTACGACTGTTGAAGTTATCATTACAAATAACAGAATCCTATAATGTTACCCCTGAAGTGATAATCGCCATCCGACCATAAAATCAGAACAGGCACCGGGAGTGAAACCATGCCCGATGTCTCAGGCCTAGTTGAGACTCCTTTGCTTCAAGGCTGAATCCTGACCACTTTCTGCCGGAAGATACCTTCCGGGGTTTCTCCGATCAAAAGATAGACCCCCGGCGTCAACCCTGATCCTTCAACGGGACAGGAAAAACTCCCGCCAGGCAGGTATCCCTGATAGACCTGCTGCACCACCCTGCCCTGCAGGTCGGACAGATAAACACTGACCTCCCCGCTTTTACTGCTGGACAGTCGCAAAGTCGCCGACGCCGCAAAGGGATTCGGAAAGAGCGCTCCGGTGATGCCGTTTTCCTCCTCTTCGTTGGTCGCCACCTCCCTGACCGCGGTCACTCCTTCCTCCCGGAAAACAGCGGTCACAAAGGTGTCGCCTGCCGGCTTCAGCGACAACACAGGAGTGTCGGTCTTATAGCCCCCCGACTCCCACCTGACAAAGACATAGCCGGGGGCGGGAACCGCCTCCAGGCGCAGCGGCATGTTCCGGAAATACTTGCCCTGCCAGGGATAGGGATGGGCCGCCACTCCCCTGGTCTCAGGGGTCAGCGCTATCGTGTTGACCACCACATGGCCTTCCTCCTCTCCGGAAATATCCACCGTCAACCGGTATTCCGCAGCCAGCCCGAAGAAATTCCGCAGGTGGGTCCTGGCAAACCCGGGCCGCTTAGCCGCAAAATTGAGCATCACAGAGATGTTGTTATTCCAGGAGGAAAGACTCGAGGGAATATTCCACCGCCCCATCTGCCGCTCCATCTCGGGCGCTATGGCCTCTTTCATCCCGTTGATCACGCCATGGACCTCTTCAGGCAGGAAGGCCGTGTTGAGCTGATCACAGAAACAGGTGATGAAATCTGTTTTAAACTCCTCATTTTCCAGAAGTCTGCGGAAGAGAAAGGTGGACCAGGGGGGATTGGGCCAGTCAGGACCGTCGGTGCGCGTGGTAAAATCCATCATGTCGAGGCTGTACTCGTCGGAACGGTAAATTCCGAAGGAGTAATCGGCATCAAAGAGAATCCACCGCCACCGGCCATCACGCCCCGGTCCGGCTTCGGGAAGATACTCCGGAGTCTGCAGCCGCCAGTACTTGATGTTGTTGCCCGGCCAGTCGGTGTTCACCATGAAAATCTCAGAAATCATATAATCACGGAAGCTCTCCGTATCCATCCTGTCCTTCACCCACGCATAATGAGCCGCTTCGCTGACCCCGTTCAGGGTGATGTAATCGATCATTTCCGCATAGTGGCTGTTGTCGCCCTCGTCAACGGTCATGTTCCCTTCGAGTATGTCGAGTTGCTCCTCGTTCACCCCGAATTTTGCCGACAGAAAATACTTGTCAACCCTTTCCCTGATATTGTGAATTCCCCAATACTCCCCGTTGATGAAGAGCACAGAGGGCTGGGTGGCCTGGGTTTCGAAACGGAGGTGGCTCACCATCTCCTGCAAGGCAGCATCGCGGAACAGGGTATACCAGATATCATTCCCCGAATTGCGCAGGATGATCCTTTTGTAGGAAGTGTATGGACGGCTGGCGAAAAAGGGATAATCGAGCGTGGACTTCCCATATTCATTGCGGGAATATAGGCGCAGGCTCTTGAAAGGATTGGAATTGGACCAGTTACCATGGATCCTGACCCCTGTATTCTGTCCCAGCCACCTGATACCCGCGGTGTCGAACAATTCGATGTGGGCAGGCACCTCCCAGTCGTCACCCTCGCGGTGATAGTTCGCAGAAACACCACCGTCGGCTATACCCTGGGGATTCGCGGAACGCCAGTTCTCAAAGTCACTGCCGGCCACATATATCCCCTTGTTAAAATCAAAAAAGGCATCTTCCTGAACATTCAGGGAGATAACCGGCAAGGGGTAAGGATTGACGCCCCCGCTTCTGATAAAGTAGGTGTGGGAAATCACAGGACTGGGAAGGGCGCCTTCACGGGTGGCCCGGGCTCTCACGACCACCGCCTTCTCCACGGGTGCCGAAGGCAAATACCAGGGATTGGCATCATAAGTAGACGAAATGAGGGAGATTTGGTTGGCCTCACCCGACCGGTCGGTCACCGTCAACGGGGAACCATACACATAACTGCGGAAAGTGCGGAATAACAAAGGACCGGCAGAGGTTCCGGGCTCCTTGCGATACTGGTTCCGGTAAGGGTAACTGGTCCCCAGCAGGTTGCCCGCCGAAGGAAGAGAACCGTCGAGGGAATAGACAATGCTCACCCCTTCCGCAGTGGATGAGAAACTCAGCTCAAAGGGAGAAGCATAAAACCCTCCCGCATGGGAAAAGAGCGGCGGAGGTAGGATCTCGGAATAGCTGGCGGTACTGTTGGCCGCCCCGGGTGTCGGCTGATCAAAGAAGGCCAGCTCCCCACCGGCTGCCACGCCCCGTGAAATTCCCGGGATCAGCACTACGGCAGCCATTTCACTCACCTTTTCCCCTCCGGAATCGGTCAGCACCAGGGTCTCCCCCTCGGCACTGATGCTGAAACTGGTATGCAGCTCCCCCTCTGTCCAGAAAAGATGCTCCCCCTTCATGGGGAACTCCCGGGTGCCATCAGGCCATTCCCAGCCCACCGACAGATGGTCTCCCCCCGTGCCCTCCTTCGACAGGGCCATGATATAGTACATTTTACCCTCTTCGAGGGTGACCGGTGACGATTTCTGGGAGGGGAACTTGTTCCACTCCCCCGGAAGGGTCCATTCGGGAACCCCGGCAATGAGCTGCAATCCGGCAGCGGTAGTGTCGCTGCTGAGCCACAGCTCCCCGTTATCGTCACTGGCCAGAGAGAAAAAATACTCTCCCGACACCGGCGCCTTCAGGTAGCCGTGCATCCGCTGTCCGTAATTATTCGACTCATCGACGGGAGCCTCAAAGGAGCGGTGGAAAAGCTGACGGCTGGCAGGATTACCAGGATAGGAAACATGCCCCGTCAACGCCGAAACGACAGTACCATAGATTCCGGCATACACTTCCCTCCTGACTCCGGAAACCCAACTTCCGGGCTCAGGACGGTAGTCCTTGCCCGAAGCCCATACCACCAGGTACTCCCCGCCAGAGAGGGTGACCGCCGGAAAAACCCACTTGTAAGGTTTTCCGGGATTGTCGGAAAGCCCCCACCCCTCCAAAGAAACGGCCTCATCGCCATCATTGTAAAGCTCAATCCAGTCCGAGAAATCCCCCTCCTCATCGGCAATGGTGGAGGCATTCGACGACATGAATTCGTTGATCCTGATTCCCTGGCCTGGCGCCTGCAGGAAAGACACAAAGAGGAACAACAAGGGTATGGTGAAAAGAAATCTCTGCATGGTCATAGTGTATACGACCTGCAATATACAGAAAATGAAGAGAAATCAGGGTTATATACCATTCCGGTCGATCAGAAAGGCATACTGAAAGGCGAGTTCCCTGAGGTAATCATAACGGCCTGTGGCCCCTCCGTGACCCGATTCCATATTGGTTTTCAGCAGGATAATGTTATGATCGCTCTTCAGGGTGCGCATTTTGGCCACCCACTTGGCTGGCTCATGATAACTCACCTGGGAGTCATTAAGGCCCGCCGTGGCCAGAATATTCGGATAGGCCACCGGCTGCAGATTGTCATAGGGGGAATAGGACCTGATATAGTGGTAGGCCTCCTCTTCAGTGGGGTTTCCCCATTCCTCGTACTCCTGGGTGGTCAGCGGCAACGTCTCATCGAGCATGGTGTTGACCACGTCGACAAAGGGGACATTGGCCAGGACCACATTGAAGAGATCGGGACGCAGGTTGACCACGGCACCCATCAGCAGTCCCCCGGCACTCCCCCCGCGGATACCTAACAACCACGGTGAGGTCAGCTTTTCCTGCACCAGGTTTTCGGCACACGCCACAAAATCAGTGAAGCTGTTCTTCTTATTCATCAGCTTTCCGTCTTCGTACCACTGCTCACCGAGTTCACTGCCCCCCCTGACCTGGGCAATGCCGTAGACATAGCCACGGTCGACCAGGCTGAAGACATTCGCCCTGAAGGAAGCATCGGTACTGGAACCATATGAGCCGTAACCCTCGAGCAACGCCGGATGATGGCCATCCCTTTTCAGATCCTTCCGGTAGACCACGGCCATCGGCACTTTGACACCATCGGGCGCCGTGGACCACAACCGTTCGACCACATAATCATCAGGATCAAAACCCCCGGGAATCTCCTGGACCTTCAGCAAGGTCGCCGTCCCGGAGTTCACATCCAGCTCATAGGTACTCTGCGGCCGGTTCAGCGAGGAATAGACATACCGGAAGTGGTCAGACGTATATTCGGGAAGAGAGGAGGGATAAACAGTATAGACCGGCTCCGGAAATCCCAGAACCTGGGTTTCCCCGCTCTTCGGATGAAAAATTCTGATTTCGTTCAGCCCATTGTTGCGGACCAGCAATCCCAGGAAATTTTTGTGTACCGCAAATCCCTGGAGGAGAACCTGAGGATCGTGTTCCACCACGGTCTCCCACGTTGCGGGATCACTGTAACTGGTCAGTGGCGCCCTGAAAATTTTAGCGTTGATGAACTCCTGTGTTTTGTACCTGACATAAAAACACTCTTCGTGGTGCTGTACCTGGTAATCGACGCCCTCGACGCGGGGCAGGAATACCCGGGGTTCCTCCATGGGGTCGCCGGCGGGAATCATCCGGTATTCCGTGGTATAGCTGCTGGCGGAAGTGATGAAGATCCACTTTCCTGTTTTTTCACGCTGCACCCCGACATTAAACCTGCCGTCGTTGTCCTCGTATACCAGGGTTCCGGGGTGGCCCTCCCCCAGAAGATGACGGTAAACCCGGTATGGTCGCAGTGAAGGGGTCACGGTGGTGTAAAAAATGGTTTTATTGTCGCTGGCCCACACAAACCTTCTGATGCCGGTAATGTGTTCCTCCAAATCACGACCGGTGGTGAGATCCCTGACTTTCAGATCGAAAAGCGCCGAAGATCCCGTGGTATTATAGGCATAGGCGGCCAGCCGGCTGTCGGGGGAGACAGAATACCCGGCAAAAATAAAGGCCTTCTCTCCTTCTGCCATCTGGTTGACATCGAAGAGGACCTCCTCCACGGCCGTGGTGTCCCCTTTTTTCCGGCAGTACATGGGATACTGCTTCCCCTTGATGGTCCGGCTATAATAAAGATATCCGTTGTTGGGCACCGGAACCGTCTGGTCCTCCTCCATGATCCGCCCCTTCATCTCTTCAAAGAGGGTATCCTGCAGGGCCCTGGTGTGGACCATGACCGTGTCGGCATAACGGTTTTCTGCCTCCAGATAGGCGATGACTTCCGGGTTGGTCTTGTCCTTCAGCCAGAAAAAAGGGTCAATGCGCACCTGGCCGAATTCCGTGAAGGTATCGGGAACGGCGGCTATCATGGGCGGTGCCGGAAATAACTCTTCACCGGGAATTACGGCGGTTTTGGAACTCCTGAAACAGGAAGTAAGCATTGCCGTGATGGTAATCAAAAACAGGAAAAAGCGAAAAGGTCTCATAAGCTTAAATTGTTACATTATTCTACAAACCAAACAGGGTCAGGTATCTTTCAGAGATCATGTCGTCCACCAATTTGTAAAACCCGGCTTGTCTTCATCCGGTAGAGCTGCCACCAGGGAGTGCGCGGCGATGCGTGATGTTCGTAA
>CAZMMX010000034.1:23638-33221 GCA_964567485.1 uncultured Prolixibacteraceae bacterium
CTTCATCTTGGGATACCACATTCCGGCATACAGGAAGGTGACCACCATGCCCATAAGATCGTTCACCTTGCGGTTGGGGCTGACCGTACCATGCATGGCATCGTGGGCCGTAATGAACAGTCCGGTGAAAAGGTAGGCCTGTACCACCAGATGTATCCATAACCAGATGCCGGAAGGATCAACCGGCAGAAACAGAAACATCCAAAACAAATGCCCACCCCAGAGTAACAAGACCAAAAGAGCAATAAGAAGTCCCATCCTGTCTGTATTTCAGGTTTTACAAATATAGGTGTGTCAGCCGGTTTAGGAGCCTGTCTTCACCCTTAAAATCAACATAAAAGGACAAAACAGCCTCTCCTCTCCTGAAAAAAAGAAAATATTCTCCTATTTTTACAGCACAACCGGTTTTTTCACTAATTCAACCGACCACATGCAATACCCATGGTTCATTTATGCACCCACCGTAATGAAATTGCGAAGCTATTCGCTGCGGTCGCGGAAAACCGACGATAACCGCAAAATTAACCACAGGGGCCTTACCACTGTTTCACTGAAATTACCATAGCACCCATATACTTTATACAGATGAATTTCCTTTATTATTCATTAGTGGCCATTTTCCTTTTTCTTTCCACTTCCGTGCCGGCCCTTGAACCACGGAAGCTGAGCAATCCCGAAGCCTCCAGAGAAGCGGTAGCCCTGTATCGCTATCTGCAGGATATGAGCGGCAGGAAGATCCTGTCGGGACAGATGCTGGTCCCCTGGGGAGGCAACGAACTGGAGTACCTGAAGGAAAAGACGGGCAGGCAGCCTGCGGTGATGGGAGTGGATTTCATTCACCAGCGCGATAATGAGAATGAGGTGCGGCTGGCCGTGGAATGGTGGAAATCGGGGGGCATCCCCACCATCATGTGGCACTGGGGAGCGCCAGCGGTCGGCGAAGGATACGAAAACAGCAAAAAACCCATTGAGATTGACCGCTGCTTCGAAGAAGGGACCCCCGAAAACATCGCCTTCTGGAAAGAGCTGAAGGCCAAGGCCGATCTGCTGGAGAAAACCCGCGATGCCGGCGTGCCCATCTTGTGGCGTCCCTACCACGAACTCGACGGCCACTGGTTCTGGTGGGGAAAACAGGGCCCTGAACGTTTTAAAAAGCTGTGGATCACCATGTATGACTATTATGTCAAGGAACGGAAGCTGAATAACCTGATCTGGGTGTTGTGCTACACGGGGGACCCCAAGGGGGATTGGTACCCCGGGGACCAGTATGTCGACATTGCCGGTGGCGACACCTATGCAGGGGCCGACGATCCCCATAAAAAGATGTACGATGAGGTGAGGGCCATCGTCAACGATCCCACCATGCCGGTGACCTACCACGAGTGCGGCATTCCCCCGAAACCCGAAAAGTGCATTGACCAGAAGGTCATGTGGTCGTGGTGGATGCAGTGGCACACCGGTCACCTCTACAAAACCGACGTCACCTACCTGAACGAGGTCTATCACCACGACCTGGTAATCACCCTCGACGAATTACCCGATATCATGGAGGTCTACGGAAAATGACCATTCCGTAAGTTTGCACACAGCACCTCTAATCTACAGGAAGAATCGTGACTCCCGGTAAAGAAGAGTCGCTGGCGAATGACAGTTATTATACAAAACAGACATCAACTTTAAATGATCACCGCATGAGGAAATATTTGCTTATACCAGCCATGCTGCTCCTGACGGGAGCTCTTATGGCTCAGGGAAATGCCGCCGGAATCGCGGCCCGGAAGAGTGTCAACGGTATAGTCTATGAAGACCAAAACCAGAATGGCCAGAAGGAACGGCGGGAAAAGGGAATCGCAGGTGTGGCCGTTTCCAACGGAATAGAGGTGGTGCTGACGGGCAGCAAGGGGGAATACTCCCTTCCCGTAGGTGAGGACAACATCATTTTCGTGATCAAACCATCGGGTTATGCCCTGCCCCTCAATGACTTCAATCTGCCTGCCTTTTACCGCATCCATAAACCTGCCGGGTCGCCGGCCAGCACCAAATACCCGGGGGTAGCCCCTACCGGACCTCTGCCCCGGTCTGTTGATTTCGGCATGATTCCCACTCCTGAAAAGAGCAGTTTCACCACCCTGGTGCTGGGAGACCCCCAGCCGCTCTCCCGCGAGGAAGTGGACTTTTTCAACCGGGGAATCATCGATGAACTGGCCGGCATCGGCGACGTCGCCTTTGGCATCAGCCTGGGCGATCTGGTGTGGGACGACCTCGACCTTCACCTCCCTTACATGGATGCGGTAAAACGGGTGGGCATCCCCTGGTACAACGTGATGGGCAACCACGATATGAACTACGATGCCCCTGCGGACTCCCTGTCCGATGAGACCTTTGAAGCCCGTTTCGGTCCGGCCAACTATGCCTTCAACTACGGAAATGCCCACTTCATCATCCTCGACGACATCCTCTATCCCGACCCGCAGGGCAAATCACGCTATCGCGGAGGCTTCCGCCCCGGACAGCTGGCCTTCATCGCCAACGACCTCAGACATGTGGACAGGAATAAACTGGTCATCCTCTCCTTCCACATTCCCCTGCACAGCACCGACACGGAAGAGTTCAGCAAAGCCGACCGGCAGCAGCTCTTCGATATCCTGAAAGATTTTCCCAACCTGTTGGTGATGTCGGCCCATACCCACCTTCAACGTCAGAATTTATACACTTCTGCCGACGGCTGGCAGGGAAGCACACCCCTGCACGAATTCAACAGCGGGACCACCTGCGGGGACTGGCACAAGGGAGAACTGGATGACCGGGGAATACCACGCGCTACCATGTATGACGGTACCCCCAAGGGATACTCCTTCCTGCGGATCGACGACAACCGTTACATCATCGACTACAAAGCCGCCGGAAAACCCGACGGATACCAGATGAACATCCTTCATCCGAAGGTGGTACCCCTGAACCAGCGAACAGGAGCCCTGATCACCGTCAATTTCTTCATGGGCCTCAAAGACAACCAGGTAGAATACCGCATCGACAACGGAAAATGGACCGCTATGAACCATACTGAAAAGGAAGATCCTTCCTACCTGGAGCAACTCTGGCGCTGGGACTCCAGCGAGGAACTGCTCCCCGGAAGAAGACCCTCCAACCCGCAGCGCTGCTCCCATCTCTGGCAGGCGGCCATGCCCGCCGTGACAGAAGAGGGAAATCACACTATCGAAGTAAAAGCCACCGACATGTTCGGCCGTACCTTCCACCAGAAAAGTGAGTTCAGGGTTTCACCGGTTAAATAACTCAACAACCCGATTCAGGATTGTCATTGCCTGGTCAGGGAAGACCCCACCAACTGACTTTCGGGAGAATTAACCAAATATCCAGCTCCCCAAAACTCTGTGGGGACTAATATGTTTATTATCTTTGAAGCTGTATCTCACGCTCCGGCAAGCTTTTGCCGGGAAATTTCCGGTCTATGAAAAGAAAAAACCATCTTCCATACGTTTTTCTGCTGACGGTGTTCCTCTCTTTCTCCCTGTTTTTGGGCGCCATGACCCCCTATGAGGTGGTGATGGTGCGCGGCACCGTCACCTACAAAGGAACCTCCCTACAGAAAGGAACCCGCATTGAAGCCCCTGATCTCAGAAATCAGGAGCTCCTCAGCGGAGAAATGGACCATTTCATCTTCTCGGGGGTTACCGACGAAGTCCATCTCCTCGACAGGGAGCTCCGCAAGGTCGTGGTGATCTCGGCACGCCTGCGCCAGCCAGGCAGGGACCTGATGCTGGCCACCCGCAGCCTGAAAACCCTAGGCAGCGATTTCGAATTCCGCAGAGCCTTCACCCCTGACCCGGGAGTGATCGTCCTGGTCAGGGAAGACACCCTCCTATGCAAGGGCCTGGAGCAGTATAACTTCAGCGGCGACAGACAGCTGGCCATCCGCTATGTGGCCGGCGATGTTCCCATCACCCGCATCATCGGCCGTAACGACACCCTTTTCCTGACCCGCGGAAGCTGGTTCGCCCCCGCCCCCGATGAAAGCGGAAAACCCCTCAACTCCTTCGGAATCTCTGACATCCAACTTCTGATCATCAGCAACACCCCCGGAAAGGAAAAAGAACTGCCATGTTCCCTGCCCCCTTTCTCCCTGATTTTCCTCGATGACATCATCAGATGGCTGGCCGAAGCCCCCGGATCTGCCCCCGACAAAGAAGATATTTACCGCTTTATCCTGCCCTCCTTTGTCAAAGAGAGACAAATTCAGCGCGAAATAGCCCTTTACTCCCCCGAAGAGGCGCAACAGTGGCTCAGGGAGAGAATATCCTGTGTGATGACAGAAATTTCCGGAAAATGAAAGGCCTCTTCCGGATTTGTGCGCTTTTCCTGTTCTCGGCAGCCCTGCTTCCCTGTTTGCTGATGGCCCAGGATGGCGATCCGCGACTTCCGCTGCTGAGTGCTGAAGAACAGAAAAATCCCGATTTTCTGAAAGCGGTCTTTGTCTCCCTTTCCGAAGAGAACCGTGCCGACCTGGCGCTTCCCTATATGGAAGCCTTCATGGCCATGGATGAGAAAAACGGCGCCACCCCGGGAGAACGCCTCTGGATAAGGCTTCAGATGGCCGACGGCTACAGGATGCTCGGCAGAGAAGAGGAGGCAGTGGCCAGCATTGTGGAGGCCGTGAACCAGGCCCGCTTTGTGGAAGAACTCACCCCGGGAGACTTCCAGGATTTTCTTTACAGCGCCGGAAATATCCTCCACAACTCGGGATACCCCCATGCCGCAGAACCCCTTTTTCTGGAACTTCTCAAAGCCGACACCCTCCGTCACCGCGAAGAAAGAGAGCTTGCGATCTGCATGAACCTTTACATATGGTTTGGCGAAACCAGCCAATACCAGAAAATGAGACCGGTCCTGGAAAAGATGATTCCCTGGCTGGCCACGGTGAGCACCCCTGAGGAACAGGCGGGACATTATCACACCCTGGGATTGCTGTACAGCCAGGAAGGAGCCTACGACAAGGCCGAGAAGAACCTCCTGGAAGCGGTCGCGCTCTACACCAAGGTTCCCGGTGCGGAAACTTCCGTGGCCGAAGTGAAGATGCAACTGGCCACCGACTACATGAAAATGGGAGATCCCGACCGCGCGCTCCGCCTGGCTGAAGAGGTCAGGAAATCCCCCGCCGTGGCAAAGGAGAGCACCATGGAGAGATCCTATCAATCCTTAAAGGCGGTCCACGCCCTCCTGAAGGGGGAATACCGCCAGGCGGAAGCTCTGTATAAACAAATTCTGGAGAACGCCCTCCGTGGTGGAATCCACGAACTGGATTACGCCTCCGATGTGGGAACCCTGGGAACCATCCATTGGTACCTCCGGGAATATCCCGAAGCTGAAGAACAATATCTCGAAGCCATCCGTATTTTCAGAGCTACCGGAGATACCACCTGGAGCCATTTCGCCAACATCAAGGGAAACCTCGGACTGGTTTACCTGCGCACCGGGGAATTCCGGAAGGCGGCAGCATGGTCGGCGTTGGCCAGGGAGAGCTTTGCCACCCTGCAGAGGGATGACCATCCCGACTGTCTGGCCCACAGCATCAACAGGACTATCGCCCTCGAAGGAGCCGGCGACATCACGGAGGCACTCGGCGAATCACTCCGCAACAACCGCGCCCTCCGCGACCTGGTGGAAAAAAACCTCCTTTACTGGTCAGAACATGAAATGGAGTCTTTTATGTCGGGGTTTGCCAGCCGCTTCTTCGATACCCACCACTCCCTCTGGTTCAGGAATATCTCACGCCAGCCCTCCCTGGCCGGAGAAATGTACGATAACCAGCTCTTTCTGAAGGGCATCCTCCTGCAGTCAACCCTCAAACTGCAGCAGGCCCTGGCATCGGGCAGCGACACCCTGCTCTCCCTGATGGCCGCACAGTCGCAGAAAATCCGTAAAGAGCTCGAACAACAGCTCTCCCTGCCCCCCAGCCAACGACAGCGCGATCCCGCACAACTGCGCGAAGAGGAGGACCTCCTCCTCAAAAAAATGAAAGAGCGGATAAAAAAACTCCCCAGAGAAGGCCTTTCTTCCTTCGGAATGCTCACCACCACCGAAACCGGATTCCGGGAGGTCAGGGATGCCCTCCAACCCGGAGAAGCCGCCCTGGAATTTCTCTCCTTCCGTTATTCCGACCCTTCCGGGGAAAGCGATTCCACCTATTACGGCGCTCTTCTCCTGCGGAAAGAGGAGGAGTGGCCCCATTTCATTTTCCTGACCACCGGCGACCGCCTCGACTCCCTGCTGCGGCTCCATCCCGACGAACTCTATACCCCTGGGTACAGCCAGGTGCAGGCCCTCCTCTGGGATCCCCTGGAAAAAGAGCTCGCGGGAATTCATACACTCTACTATTCCCCGTCGGGACTGCTCCACCGCATTGCCTTCGCGGCCATTCCCACGGGCAACGGCCAGGTGCTCTCCGACCGGCTCAAACTGGTCAACCTCTCCTCGACGCGCATGCTGGCACGTAAAAACCCGCCTGAAAAAATCGGTTCGGCCATCATTTTCGGGGGCGTCAACTACAACACCTCCGGGGCCTCATCTTTGGGAGAAGCCGGCACCCCGGGAGGGACCACCGTTCCGGATACAGGGACCGGCGATCGCAGGAGAGACGGCGCACCTTCCGAAGGAAAGAGCGGACCGGTGACGCAAGGCCCTGCCGCCGGGAACCCCGGGGAAGCCAGCCTTGCGGAACTCAGGGCCCTGCGCGGTAACGCCTGGGATTTCCTTCCGGGCACGCAGGCTGAGGCCGGCAGGATCAACCGGCTACTCGGGGAGAGCCATATTCAGACCCACCTGGTGACAGGCAGCGACGCCACCGAAGAGCGCCTGAAAGCCCTCAGCGGAACGTCACCCGAAGTGATTCACATTGCCAGCCACGGGTACAGCCTGGCCCCCACCTCACCGGAAATCCCCGATAGCCGCGGGATCCCCACTTCCCTGCCGGGGATGATGGCCGGCGGGGAAATTCCCCTGATGCGCTCGGGACTCCTCCTGGCCGGAGCCAACCAGGCCTGGGCATCGGGAATCAGAAACCCCGGAGTGGAAGACGGCATCGTCACCGCCTGGGAAATCTCCCACCTCGACCTCTCCGCCACCCAAATGGCGGTCCTCTCGGCCTGTCAGACCGGACTGGGGGAGATCCGCGGAAGCGAGGGGGTGTACGGTCTCCAAAGAGCCCTCTTCATGGCGGGGACCCAAAGCATGGTGGTCTCCCTCTGGGAAGTCCCCGACCTGGAAACCATGGATCTCATGGAACGCTTCTATCGCCACATGACCGGCGGTAACGATCCGGAAACGGCATTTCTGAAGGCCCGCGATGAAATGAAACAGGAATACCGCGACCAGCCCTCCCTCTGGGCAGGATTCGTCTTTATCCGATAAACCAAGAAAACCGGAATGATGGAAGATAACAACCGCCAGCCACAAAAGGGGGAAGCCTTGCAGGAATCAAAAGGCCAAAAGTGGGTTTTTCCGGAAAAAGCACGGCATCTTCCCAGAAGGACACTTCACGTCCTCTTCCCGGGAATCACCCCCCGGCGTACCCTCCTGACTTCCCTGCACGCCATCTGGATGATCCTCTTCGTTCTCCTCTGGCTGGGCCATGTCAACTACCTCGACGGATTTGGTTTCATGAACGACTACTTCAGCATGCGGTCGTTTGTCAACCAATACATCCTCCACAAAACCCCGGGCAGCGACCTTCCTGACAAGTTCCTCCTTCTCAACAGCTCCCGAAATAACGCCTTGGTTTCCCTCGACAACGACCACCTCACCAACGCCGTGATTACCGACCGGCGCATGTTGGCCGAAAAACTGCGGATCCTCGACCAAAATGCCGACCGAATCCGTTTCATCATCTGCGACATCTTCTTTGAATCCCCCTCGGCCGACCCCGCTGCCGACAGCCTGCTGCAAGAGGTACTCACCAGCCTCGAAAAAAAGAAAAAAATCGTCATTCCCGCCTGGTACAACGATGTGGAAAAAGAAGCCACCATGCCGGTATTTGCCACAACGACCGGACTGTCACAATACCGCTCCTCGTTCCTCAACACCCAGTTTCTCAAATACAGCTTTATCACGTATGACGGATGGCGCCAGATGCCCCTCATCGCCTGGGAAACCGTCTCGGGAAAACCCCTGGTAAAAAAGGGGAAAGGAATATTCACCTGGTACACCCACGACGGGAAATGGGTGCTCAATACCGTGATTCCCGAATTCCGGTACTCCCAGGATCTCATCGCCGAAGGGGAGAATTACTTCCAGCTGGGACTCTTCGAAGAGTATCTCCTCGGAGAAAACCAGGTGGTGATCATCGGTGACATTGAGGGGCGGAACGATATCCACACCTCCGTCACCGGCATGGATGCGGGACCCGTCATCCTGATGAACCTCTACGCCTCCCTGGCAGAAGGCGACCATGTGATCCCGGCAGGTTACCTGATCCTCCTCTTCCTGGTTTTCTTCTACGTCACCTACCACACCTTCTTTCACCAACGCGAAATTTCCGAAGGAGAAAGCCGCTTCCGGAAAATCATCGCCCTCCTCTGGAACCAAAGGTGCTATTTCATCCTGCTCCTCCTGGTCTACCTCTCCATGATTGCTTTCCACCATTATATCCATATCCTTATCCTGCTCAGCTACTTCGGCGTGATTGACGTAACCGACCGGTACATCCTGAACAGGAAATAATATAACAAAATGAATCCCTCAGGGAAAGCCGGCGAACAAATTGGCATTAATGTTGTAAACAAACCTGTAATTAGTTGTTCACCATTAATAATTGAAAGTCATGAAAACGATGAAAGCAATGATCCTTTTGGCGGCCGCAGCCCTTCTGACCGCCTGTGTGGGAGAACCCGGAATGGACGGGCGCGACGGATACGATGGAAAAGACGGGGTTGACGGGGTCAATATCCTGGGATCGGCTTTCGAAATCGAAGGCGATTTCACGGCAACCAATGAATACCTGCTTTATTTCCAGTTTCCGAATACCATTGAGGTGTACGAAAGTGACATCGTCCTGGTGTACATCCTCTGGGAAACGGTGACGGGAAGCGACAACAAACCCCTGGATGTATGGCGTTTACTGCCGCAGACCGTTATCCTTGACGAAGGAATCCTGCAGTATAACTACGACTACACCCGTGAAGACGTCCAGGTCTTCCTCGGCGGAACCATTGACTTCGCCACCCTGTTACCCGCGGAATGGGAAAACCAGGTCTTCCGCATCGTGGTGATGCCTGCCGACTTCGCCATCGACCTCTCACTTGACGTGACCAACTACAACATGGTGATGAAATCTCTCGACCTGGGCAGTAGCAAGGTGCCCCGGATCAGCTTCAGCGACCTTCAGAAAGAGGGAATCCCGGAACCGGGCCTGCGGAAAGCTCTTCCGACCCTGTAACCACAGACTCACGATACCGTTTCCGGTGAGTCCCCGTTCATGGTTCACCTTCAGAAACGAGCACGCCTATCATTCAGAATTAATAATCTCCCTTTTGCTTGAAGATTCCCCTCCCTCCCCGTGGAAGGAGGGGAA
>CAZMMX010000035.1:0-33055 GCA_964567485.1 uncultured Prolixibacteraceae bacterium
CGCCCGACACTCGGTTTTGGAGACCGATGCTCTACCAACTGAGCTACACCCGTGTTTCTCGATGGCGCAAAGATAGTATTTTGAAATTATTCCGGAAAAACTTCCCCCCTGAAATTGATTTTTTATCCCCGGGGCACCGATTTTTGTTTTCCATCGCGGTTAACGGAAGATCAAAACCCTGTGATGTGCAGGGATGGTCAGCACGTCAGGGTTTCAGAATAGGTGACTTTTGGCGTCGCCGAAGGAGGGATCCGGGTTTTTCAGCGGGCATGAATACCTTGTCCAGAACGGCAAAGATTCTGTCGAAGTCGGCCTCGGTCAGTGATGATCCGCTGGGCAGGCATAATCCCTGGTCAAAGAGGCGTTCACTGACCCTCCCCCCATAGGCAGGCACCCCCCGGAATACCGGCTGGAGGTGCATGGGTTTCCACAATGGACGGGTTTCTATGTTGGCGGCCTGAAAGGCCAGGCGGAGACGCTCCCGGGTGATGCCCCTGCAACTTTCAGGATCGACCAGGATCACCGAGAGCCAGCGGTTCGAGAAAAATCCCGGGGGCTCACTCCCCATCCTGACCAGGTACCCGTAGCTCCTCAGGTGACGGAAATACGTCTGGTACCTCCGGAAATTGCGACGCCGTGCTTTTATCCTCTCCTTCAGCACCTGGAGCTGCCCCAAGCCCACCCCAGCCAACAGGTTGCTCATCCTGTAGTTGAAACCTACCTGGGAATGCTCATAATGGGGGGCGTCGTCACGTGCCTGGGTCGACAAAAAACGGGCCCTCTCAATCAGGGCCTTATTTTTACTGATCAACATCCCTCCCCCCGTGGTGGTGATGATTTTATTCCCATTGAAGGAGAGGACCCCCAGAAAACCATCGGTTCCCAGGTGACGCTCCCGGTAGAAGGAGCCCAGGGCTTCGGCAGCATCTTCCACCACCGGAATCCCGTAATGGGTGGAGATCTCCATGATCTCATCCATTCTGGCAGGCATCCCGTACAGATGAACGGGCAGGATGGCCTTCACCCGGCATCCCCGCGCCAGCCGGTCCCTCACGGCCTCCTCCAGAATTTGGGGATCTATGTTCCAGGTGATGGCTTCGCTGTCCACAAATACGGGTGTCGCCCCCTGGTATACTACGGGAAACACCGACCCGGCAAAGGTAAGGCTCTGGCAGATCACCTCATCGCCACGCTCCACGCCGGCCAGAATCATCGCCAAATGGATCGCCGCCGTCCCGGAACTCAGAGCTACGGCATACCCCCCACCCGTCAACCGGCAGATCTCCTCCTCAAAGGCCGTCAGGTGAGGCCCCACAGGAGCCATCCAGTTCGACCGGAATACATCTGTCACAAACGCCAGCTCTTTCTCCCCCATGTGGGGAGGTGAAAGAAATATCCTTTTCTCATCCATAAACACTCGCTTCTAACATGTTAAAATACCCCGGATCCCCTTTTCCGGAATCCGCACATCCTGATCATCCGGTGGAATGCCATTCCCTTCCTGTCACCGTGTCCATGATCACCCTCATGTCGCTCCAGAAAGAACGGTGGCTCAGGTAATCGAGGTTCATCTTCACCTTGTCGGGCCAGAGTACCCGGTCGTTACAGCCGACAGGATCGGCCTCCGAGGCCAGAAGCTCCTCCTCACGGGCGTATTTCAGGGTAGCCGGACTGGTGATCCCCGGTTTGAAGAGCAGGATACGCCGGCTCTCGCCCTTCAGCTTATTGGCATATCCCGGCACATCGGGACGGGGCCCCACAAAGCTCATCTCGCCCTTCACCACATTCAGAAGCTCAGGAAGCTCATCGACCTTGTACTTCCTCAAAAAAGCCCCGAAAGGCGTGATCCGCTTCTCTCCTTTTACCGAAACGGTACTTCCCCCATGGCCTTCCACCATGGTCCGGAATTTCAGCACCGTAAAGGGAATGCCAAACTGTCCGATCCTCTGCTGCCTGAAGAAAATGGCCCCCGGCATGATCAGCTTGTGAAGAATCGCGATCACGGCCAGCAGGGGAAGCAGCAATAACAATCCCAGCAGGGAGAGGGAAAAATCGAATACCCTCTTGACCACCAGGGAACCACGCGTGGGAAAACCAGCCACCGGGGCTGTTTCCCTGCGAACAAACTCGACCAGCAAATAGTCGTTGGCGAGCTCCTTGAGCACCTTCAGCGCCTCATTGTGGGCATGGGCCCGCACTACCCTGTGGTTATGCTTCGAAATCGTGGAGAGCACCCTGAAACCACTGCGCCATCCCACATCATACATGATGTTGTTCATCATCCTCCCGATCCCCTTTCCCTCGTATGGCTCGTCTACCAGGCGCCCCACGAAGCATTTCCGGGTGCTGAAACAACGCAAAAAGAAATAACCCGCCATTTCACAGCCGTTGAAAACACCCATCATCAGGAAACAAGGAGTCAGGAAACGCTCCATCAGCGACCGCTCGTCGAAGCCATGAGGATGAAAATACGCCACTCTCTCGGGCGACTGACGGGCCAACAGGGCTCTTAAGGCCGGCAGGTCTTCGCAGACCAGCTGCCTGGCCTGGTAGCCGTTACCACTGAATTCCTTGCATGACCGGGGTATGCTCCGGGCAAACATACGGCCATACAGGAGCTGAAAAATCTTTCCATTGATTCCCTCGATGATGCTCCAGAGAAAAGGATACCGGTGCTCCACATGAATCAGTACTTTTACGATTAAGCGGTTCATACCTTTTCATTTTTAAAAGTTTAATACCCCCCGAGAAGTGGCTTCAGGCCTTGGTTGACAGGCAACTGCCACAACAACTTACACCAGTTATGGTTCCCCTCGATGAGCTCAGGGCCCTCTTTGGTAATGGCAATGTCCCAACCCACGGAACGGTTTCCGGGGAGATGCCGGGCGGCGGTGACGGCCAGCTCCACGCTCTCCTTCCAGAAGGGGACGATAAAGCCGGGAATGGTCATCCCGGTCACGGGATGCAGGAATGCCGGCGGACGGGTAATGTCGCTGCAGATGCCCGGACCGGTCACCACTCCCGTGGTCATGTCGACCGGGGCCGCCAAATTGCCGGCGGCCATGTTATCGACAGGCGAATTGACCGATATGCGCAAACGCGCCCCCAAAAAACCGACCTCTCCGTTGCGAAGCATGGTGATGATCCGCACCGTGTTCAACCCTGAGGGAGAGAGCGCCATCAGGTCGTCATGCTGCACCACATACTCCTCGGCAAGGTCATATCCCTTGCTTTTCATGTAAACCAGCAGGGATGCCGGGGTGAAGTCACCAGTGCTGACCACCTCCACCTCGGCTCCTGCCTGACCCCGCGAATACTTCAGCACCACCCTGCCCGAGGGATTCCCCAGAAGCCGGGCTCCCCCGGCCGCGTCGCAGGCCAACGCTTCCCGCGGAAACGTCATCCTCCGGAAAAAGGAGGTGTAACTCCCCAGAAAGCGGATCTTATCCTCCAGCACCTCCCGGGAACCCCGGGGATTCATCCGCAGCTGAAACTCATACAGGCACCCGGTGCCGGCCCATAAACGCCTCTCTTGCGATGACTTCACGTAATACCTGAAATAAAAATAGTCGAGCAGTGAAATATTATAGCGAAAGGTGGAGACCACGGCATCAGCGAGGAGCCATATCCGTGAATGGCGGCTCTCCCCCGAGGCATGGCGCAAAAAACGCCACAGTTTCCCGGGAGGGGTGCGTTTCAGATAGTAGAAGAAATAGAGGAGTCTTCGCATTCTATTCCCTGAAGAGGTGTTTCAACACATCGACGGAGCCCATGAACTGCACGTCGGGCCATCGCCTGACGATAGCCGTCAGCAGTTTTTTCAATTCCGATAACCCCCTATCCCGGTTTTGGGGGGACAATCCCCCGCAGAAATTCACCCGGTGGCTGCTGATAATGGCAGGTTTGTGACACCTGAAGGCCGCGGCAATTTCGCCCAGCGTCGTTTCGATGCCCCCATACCCCTGTTCAGAAGGCTCAAAGAGACAGTTCCGCGAATAGCAGGCGATACCGTTGATCCGGTGGTTCCCTGCAAAGTGG
The DNA here is from genome assembly GCA_964567485.1 of uncultured Prolixibacteraceae bacterium. Classification (GTDB taxonomy): domain Bacteria; phylum Bacteroidota; class Bacteroidia; order Bacteroidales; family Prolixibacteraceae; genus UBA1413. The sequence goes on from CAZMMX010000035.1 coordinate 4,039, forward strand.
TAGCTTTTCTGCAGGCCTCCCCGGCCGTTGGGCATCCACGATCTCCATGGGAGATAGAAATAGCGGATGCCGCCGGCCAGGAGTTCCTTCTTGAAAAGGGGATGGAAGATCCCGTTGGTGGGGACAAAGAGTTGGGGGGCCCTTCCGAAGAGCTCTCTGAAGCGAAGGATTCCTTTTGCCAGAGCCCCGGAAATAAAGGGAACCTGTGAGGGCTCCTCAAAGAAAAGTTCTGCCCTGAATCCCGTCACAGCAGGAGAGAGGTCAGCAAGGTTCACCGCCACGTAGCCCTGGTCAAAGGCTTTGCGCAGCTTCCGGTGTCCCTGGGTGATCATCCGCCACCACTGCGGCACGGTCATGTGAGAGTGGCCGTGATATTCGGGAATGAAAAATCCCTTTTCCAGGCCTTCACGCCACAGTCCTGCCACCTGGGGATCGCGGCCGTACTTGTTCAGGGTATCGGGATAGGTTTCAAAGACAAACTCATGGAATCCGGAATGGCGCATCGCCTCAAAATCAGGATTGGCGACAGTCACCAGCGGCGTCATGACGCAGGGCTTTCCCCAGGCGTCTCTCACCGACGTCAAAACCTCAAAAAGAGCGGCGAGGTCTGAGGCATCTTCCAGGGTGTCAAAGCGGTCGTACTGGTTGTCCAGGTCAAAGCCCGCACCGGCCAGCCGTTCATAGGCGGCCCGCGAAGGCATCCTGATGCTTCCCCAATCGTCGCACTCAATCGCCACCACCCGGGAAATGATACCCCTCCCGGGAAGGTTCTTCAGATGTTGCCGTATCGATTGGAAAGTATCCCTCATAATACCACGGATGACAGATTAATAAACAGGCTGGGGAGTATCGATTTTCGTGACCGGCAGGTCGCCGGTACGGAGTTGGGCCAGCATCCGGCAGACCGGAAGAGCTTCAAAGTGATCGAGAAGCGAAGACAACTTGGGCAACAGGCTCTCTTTGTTCAGGTTAATCAGCCGGCTTTTCATCTTCGCCCGCAGGCCTCCGTGCTCTGCGGCTTCATAGTAACAGGAGGGATAACGTTCCGTATCGGTCTCATAGGGATGCATGTATAGCAGGGCGTGACGGTCTTGCAAGGCCCTCCGGAAGCACCATTCGGTCCAGAAGAGCGGAAAATAGCGCAGATACCCGCCACCGCCCGTAGGAATACACTTCCCGGCAAAGGAGGTCACCGTCAGGGGTACCTCGATAAGGCTCTCCCCTCCCCGGAATTCCAGGGTGGTTATCCTCCTGCTGAACCCCGGCCATCCATAGCGGCGGGTGTGCGCAGGCATGATGCTGCTGTCATATTTCATACCGGCCTGCGCAACCACCTCCAACGCCCACGCATTGACGGGAGAGATGGAGAACGCCGGCGCCCGGTGCCCCGCTACCTCCAACCCTGTCAGATCTTCCAGCAACTTCCGGGTCAGCACCACCTCTTGCCTGATCACACGGGGATTCAGCCGCCCATAACTGGTGTGCGAAAAACTGTGAACACCTATTTCATGGCCCCCGGCGCTGATACGCTTTACCAGGTCGGGATAATGAACGGCAATCTCTCCCAGAATGAAAAAAGTAGCCCGCACATCACGCCTGGCAAAAAGCTCCAGAAGAACCTCCACATTCCGGACCACCCGGTTGGTTGGAAGCATCCTGATCCCGAAATCATCACGCATCATCAGGTTGATGCCATCTTCTACATCTACCGAAAGAAGCAGCTGTTTCTTTTTTCCTTCCATCAATTACCCTGCTTTATGAACAGTGACCTGTGGTGAAACCCCTGGAGCGGGGAATTCACTGGTGCTCTCATTTCTTAGGGGTGCATATTTCATTCTCCCCAGTTTTTCCCTCCACCGGGAAAAATGGAAGTACTTGCCCGTCATATTCAGGAAAAATCCCACTCCCGCGAGGGGGTCGTCCCAGCTGAAGACCTGGTCGGTCATGGATTTTCCCCACAGTGGGAAAAAGGGTGGAGAGGTCTTCTGTTTCATTTTCCGGTCGGAAAAGAGCCACCAGAGCATCTCGAGGAAAATATTGCGGCAATAGATGCCGGTGGTATAGGAAGAAATCGCGGGAATGGGTTTTCCCAGGGCCAGGTTCAGGTGAAGAGAGGCAAAGTCAATGCCTGCGGCAAAGCCAATTTTTATTCCTGCCGTTACCCGAGGGTTGATTTCCAGGACCTTCACTACGCCACTGCGGGGATCGAGGATATAGTCGACGTCGGCGGCCCCACGCCAGCGCAGGCCTTCCAGCAACCGCCGCGTGGTCTCCCTGATATCGGGATGCATGATGGTCACATTGGCCGTGCTCGTCCCTCCCCTGACCGGGAAAAAGCGGGGTTTCTGAATCACCAGGCATACCTTCATCACCCCCTCGTCATCGAGAAAAGCCTCGGCCTGGTACTGCATTCCCCCTTCCACGGGAATATACTCCTGCACCAACAGGGGGCCGAACCGGGTTTCCATTTGCTCCAGACTCCCTTCCAGCGCTTCCCGCGAGGCCATCCTGGCCACCCCCACAGCCCCCACACCCCGCCGGGGCTTCACGATCACCGGAAAATTCAAAGAAGCCGCGATCGTGCCTAAATTCCCGCGGGTGAAATCATAAGTGACCGGACAGGGAATCCCCTGTTCCATGCAATACTCCATCAGGCGGAGTTTATCGGTGGCCCTGGAAAAAGTGGCATAACAGGGAACCGCCGTGCGGGTATCGCCTTCCAATTCTTCCCTGAGCCGCGAGACTATCTCCGAGGAGTAATCACTGACATTCAGCACCACATCGACCCGATGATGACGAACATACTCCAGAAGCCTCCGCTCAAAATCCTCGCGATGATCCATATAACTGGGCCAAAGCATTTTACGTGCGGGATACCGTGAAAACCAGACCTCGTTGACCCTGGAATGGCAGGCCGCCACGACTGCGTGGCCACTGTTGTGCAAAGCCCGCAAAAAGGGCAGCGCCTGACGTGCCTGGTCAAGCAGCAATACGGTCAGTTTCTGCCTCTCACGGAAATGACGCATGATCATCTCATAGCTGCGTGATACCGTATAGCGGTCCAGCAGAAGCTGCCGCCCCTTTCTGCCCATCTGGCGGCGCACCTCTTCATTTTGGGAGAGATATCGGATGGCATCGGTAAAACGTACCATGTCGCCGTGGGGCACCGACAGGCCGCACCCTTCTTTCTCAACGATGTCGCCGATGTCGGTGAAGGAATTGACGGCACACAACACCGCTTTTTCCCGGTCGAGGTAGGAGAGAAGCCTCGAGGGAAACTGGGGCACTGTGTACTTATGGAGCAGGATAAGCCCTACATCAGCGGCGTCGAGAAGACGGCGGAATTCCTCCGCGGGCAGCCAGCTATATACCAAGGCATTGCGGACTCTTCCCCCCTTGAGTTCCCTTTTGACTTTTTCGAATTCGGTGCCACTGCCCCCGATCAGGAAATAGGCCCCTTCAAAGTCAGACAGCTCTCTGATGGCGCGGGTCAGGAACCCCAGACCGTGGCCCACACCCAGGTTACCGCTGAAAATGAAGAGACATGCCTTTTCGGGGATGCCATATTTATGGCGAACAGAAATGGCTGCTGTTTCGCCGGAGGCCACCGGCGCAGGTCTGATGGAGTTGGGACTGACCTCCACCTTCGCAGCGTCTATCTTCCGATTGTGGGTCAGGAAATAGTCCACACCCCGCGGCGACATGCAGCCAATATGGTCCGCCAACACGTAAGTCTTTTTTTCATGATAACGCAAAACCCACCAGGGAATCCCATATTTATGGAGTACCCCGAGGTCTACCGATCCCTGGGGCCAGATATCTTTCAGCAGCAGATAGAAGGAAGCCCCGCTCCACTTTTTGAGTTTGCGGTATAAGGGGGAGAGGGTCACCGGGGGTGTCGGCGCGATCATCAGGTCCACACGGGCATTCGCCAGGTGCTCCCTGGCAGCCCTCACCATTCTCCTGGTCAGAAGAAAGAGGGAAACCCCCTTCTGCCAGGAGGAGACCTTACGGATGGGCGGAACGGGAACCCGCAACACCCTGATGCCCTTTTCTACGGTAACCCATACCCTCTCCTTTCGCATCGTAAAAACCTTGAGAACGCCGCCCTTTCTCCTCTCCCCGGCCATCACCGCCCCGTCTGTCCCCCTTTCCGGCATGGTGGCCAGTACCGTCACCTCAACACCCCGGCCTGTGAATTCCTCCATCAGGTCAGAGTAGAGGTTACGCTCCCCGGGAGCCGGCCAGGCTATGGTGATGAACAGGAGTCTCATCTCACACCTCCTTCATCGAGAATACTCCGGTAAAGCCGGATATAGTTCTGCGAACTCATCTCTTTGCCGAACAGGGATTCCGCCCTCCTGCGGCAGTGGGGGGACCAGGCCTCCTTCCCCTTGTCCAGGACCCGGCTGATGGCTTCCCGCAATCCCGCAATATCCCCCTGATCCACCACCTCTCCCGTCAGGGAGTCCACGATTTCAGAACACCCCCCGGTGTTATAGGCGACCACAGGGGTGCCGCAGGCCAGGGCTTCAATGTTGGTGGTGGGAAGATTGTCAGCATAGGTGGGGTTGACAAAGACATCAGCGGCAGAATAGAGCTCTGCCAGCTCCTCGCGGCTTTCCATCCGGGGCAGGGCGATGATACCCGCAGCAGCCACTGTTTTACGCTCCTGGTCAATCCCCACAAGCACTATCTTTTCCCGCTTGTCCAGAAGAGGGGTCAGACGCAGGAAATCATCAAGGGCCTTTCGCTTTTTCCAGGTGTTGGCCACCCCAAGGATGATCCTTTGGTCTCCCAGACCATACTTTGCACGGGCCCGGTGACCGTCACCAGGGTGGAAAATCTCCAGGTCTATGCCATTCCTGATCAGATGGACAGGATACCCCCCCAGGAAAGAATCCCTGACATGCTGCTCCAGCCAGTGCGAGGGAGTCACAATGTGAAGATGTGGATGACCGGTGAAGAGCTCCCGTTTCTCCAGGAAATTGCGGCGGGAGCGGTCACGCCACCAGCTTTCGGGATAGGCATGACGGAGGGGGCATCTGTAGCAGAGATTTTTCCACCGGGTACATTTCACCCGCTCAAAAATAGCGCAATGGCCGGTAAAAGGCCAACAGTCGTGTAAGGTCCACACGACCGGAATATCGAGGGATTTCAGGAATCGGAAGAGAAACCCCACGTGAAGGTAATAACCGTGGATGTTATGAAGATGGATCATATCGGGATCCAGGACGATAATTTTGGCCAGCAGCTCACGGGTAGCCCTCCCTGAGCCGAAGCCATGCCGGTCGAGCAACCTGGTTTTCAAAACATGGCCCATCACATTGAGTGAAGTGCCGATAGGGATGATTTCCGAGTGGCTGGGAAGGCCATCGCGGCCATAGGCGATCACACTCCGGAAGCCTGCACGCTGGGCTGCACGCCCTATCTCCTCGGCAATCAGGCCATGACTGCAGGTATTCACAGCACTGTTGATCTGAAGCAGGTTCATGACATCATAAAATCAAGGTATTGTTGTCCCACCTCTTCCAGGCGGAAACGCCGCATGCTCTCCCTGGCGCGGGTGCCCATACGATGCCGCAGCGCCTCATCCTCCACCAGCTGTCTGACCCTCTCCCCGAAAAGCGCATCATCGAAAAGAGGAACCAGAAAACCATTCTCCCCATTGGTGATCAGCTCAGAGGGACCAGCCACACAATCATAGGAGACCACGGGCAACCCTGCCGACATGGCCTCACCCACCACATTGGGAAATCCTTCGGAAGAAGAGGTAAAGAGAAAAATCGCAGCACGGCGGTAGTAACCATCCACCTCCTGCCGTTCACCCTCGAAGGCCACCCTATCCCTGATTCCCAGGGTACGGGCCAGCTGGCTGAGACGATCCAAATGGTGTTGATGTTGGTCATCCCCGCCGACGAGCACCAGTTTCCATCCGGGGGCCTCCAGGTGTGAGAAGATCGTGAGTAGCCGGTCGTGATGCTTGGTGGTGATCATCCGGGAAACCACTAGGAGCATCTTCTCCTTTTCGGCAGAAGGAGCGGGGGCGATCTCCCTAACGGGATTGGGAATCACCGCCAGGTGCGACTTCGGGAACATCTGCCGGTAAAACCGCTCTGCGGATGCGGACTGTACGACGATGCCCGCAGCCTGGGGATACAGGTGTCGTCGCAGCAGCTCATGAATCCCGTCCAGGCGCTTTCCGGGGGCGCACCGGTCCGACAGGAAAAGACGCACTTTCCTCCCCAGAAGGGCCAGAATAACAAAGCTGTTCCAGTATTCGCCGAAACTGAGGACTACCGGCGAAGCGATCCCCGCGACCTCACGCCGCAGGAAAAGCATTCTTTGAAGTCCGCTCACCCACCTCAGAGCATTGCAGAAGCGGATTCCGGGCATATGAAGGAGGAGTTCTCCGGGCAAAGGATAGAAAACCACGGGTTTACGGCCAAAAAGTACCATGTGGACCTCAACAGATGTGTGGGTCACCAGGAAACGCGCCAGCTCTGACATCACCCGTTCCATACCCCCGTCACATAGGGAGGGAATCACCAGCACGATATTGAAGCTCCTCGCGGCAGTGCCGGCGAGGAATCCGATTCCGTCAGGGAGTTCCTTATTGTGTTGTTCGCTTACCCCGGGGCAGAGCCTGCGGGAAATGCGCTCACCGGAATTCATAAGGGCACCATGGCTTTGTGTGCGTGCTGTACTTCTTCGACCATCCATCCGTAAGGGTTGAAAGGGCCGGGGACCCAGGACATGTCCTTTTCCCAGAATCCCGGACAAGGGTCGTAACCTTCGGGGGTGAATCCGTAGCTTATTTCCACGATAACCGGTTGGCCGCCATGGGTGAGGAAGTCAAAGGCCACACACTGGGTACGCAGTTTTTCAGCCACCGCGAAAGCCAGACTGATGGTCTCCTCCCTGAAATTCTCCCTGCCGTAAAGGATTTCTCCGCTTCCCGAGGCGCGGAAGTCGTGTTCCCTGGCCATCCGTTTAATGGCGAAGGCTCTGTGGCCAATGACGACCACTCTGATGTCGTGGTCATTGCCGGGGATGAAATCCTGGAAATAGACATATCCCTTTTCGCGGCCTGCCATACGGGCGAAGCGCGTGGGAAGAGCCAGTCTGGCGACCCCCCGGGCCACATTGGAGACGGTGCCTGAGCCCCTGCGGAACTTGCGCCACCGTTCTTTCAGGTCATGCCAGGGGTCGAGTTGCGGGAAGCCCCGGCCAAAAGCCCGGCGGATCAGCCGCAACGCCTGGCGGCGGCCGGTCACCAGCCGCACATTGTCAGACCCAGCCCCACACCGCAACTTGAAAACCTGCGGAAAAACGGCCTTCCTGGCCCAGGCCCGCGCCTTCTCTGCCGAATAAAAAACCACCGCCGGTACCAGGGGAGCCCCCACCGCCTCGAGCAGATATTTCTGCCCCACCTTATCATCAAAATGCCACATGGTGCGAAAATCAGGGAATACCCGCCGCCCCGAGGCTTCCACGGCATAAAGGAGCTGACGGGCGAACTTAATATCCATGGCCCCGGCATGGTAAAAATGCCACATCAGCGCATCACACCCCTCCAACTGCCCCATGATGTCGTGGTCATAACAGTTGACCAACCGGGTGTCTATCCCCTGTTGGCGACACCAGGGAATCCAGCGGTCACTAAAGGTTCCGCTTTGCTGATGGATGGCAATGGTCATATTTCATGGTTATGGTGGGGGACCCTCAATGGTCCGTATAATTCTTTCCAGCCGGGAGGAGGCAGGGTCTCCAAACCGTGGGCCTGCAGATCCTCCATGGTGACGGCCCTTCCCTGCCATGTGAGGTCGACCGTGGCAGGGCCATAGAGACGGGCAGCCTCCTCCAACAGGGGCAACCGGTGGGCGTCGATCCCCATCAGGGTGGCCATGGCCTGGTCGTTCATCGCCGAATGGTTGGTCAGGGAGACCACCCCCAGGGGCAGGGGAAGGACATTCAGCGGGCCGTCACCCTGACCACCGATGATGCCGTCACAAATACTGTAGATCATCCGCCGGGGTTCCGCCGACAGGGTGCCCTCCTTACAGCCATACAGGGCGATCAGGTTAAGGTCGAGGACCATACGCCAGGTGGTGTCATTACCCCTCCAGGCTCCCCGGTCGTTTCTGGTTTTTCCGTCGGTCAGCCTCAGAAAGAAGTTGGAGAGATGATACCCCATCCAATAAAGGGACTTCCCCTGCCACTTGTTGGCAAAATCAGAAGCCAGTTCAGCGAGGTAAAGCCTCCCATCCCTGCCGGGATAACTGTCGCCCCCCTGGTCCGCACCTCCCAAACGGTGATGCGGCAGACTCTCCTTGTCCCCGACCAGTCCCACCAAATTCTTGACCGCTGCCGTCATACCCACCTTCTGGTGGGTCTTCACCTTGGGAAGGGAGATTACCACATCACTGTCAAACAGGGCGTTCGTGATGACATAGCCGTGCCTCCCCGGAGCGTGAAGCCTGTCGAGGCTTCGCGGATCATAATCATTGACACGAAACCGGGAATTTTTCCCTCCCGTCACCGGTTCCAGGAAACTCCGCTCTCCCACGTCGAAGAGGGTGTACTCCGAAAGAGGATGACGGTTGGGAACAGGATTGTTCAGGGCGGGGTCGAAGGTCTTACGCCGGAAATCTTTCACTTCCACGGGAACCCCATATCTGCGGCCCAGGCGTGTCACCTCCTCCAGAAAGGAAGGGGTCACCACCGATTCCCAATGGCACCCCTGAATGGGAGCATCGCCGATGAGCACAGAGGCGGGCTGCCAGGCCAGCAGGGAGCGCAACACAGCCAGGAGAAAGCCATGGCTGGTGCGCACACAGAGGTCATCAACCTCAGCCCTGGAATGGACTACCCAGTTGGGCTTCAGCAACACCCTTTTCCCGCTGACGACCTCTTCCAGGTGGTGACGCTCCCCCATCATGACCATGGTCTTCGCTAACGCCTCAGGCCGCCGGTACCACGACCCCAGAAACTCCACATTTCTTCCGGCAGACTCCCCAAACAGAGGTTCGATATCTACAAAATAGCCGTGTTTCATATCTGCTGAAGTTTTGTTTAATATTTAGCCGGAACCGACCAGGGAAGTCAACTGGTCGCTGCTCATGAATTCCACGTCGGGCCAGCGGTGGACGATGCTCTTCAGGAGACGGCGGAACTGCGGAAGGTTTCTCTGCCGGTTTGAGGGATCTATGCTGCCCGCGAAGTTGAGCCTGTGGGTTCCCAGAACCGCCGGTTTTCCCATGAGAAAACAGGTGTGTATGCGCGCCAGGGCCCGGTCGACACAGTCGACGCCCGGGCAGAGGCTGGGTTCAAACCCTGCTGTGCGCACCAGATAACACTGTCCCAGCGAGTTCTGCTCTCCCTGATAGTGCCACCGCCGTCTGAACCTGTGCTCGCGGCCCGGAAGAGGCTCGAACTGCAGCCAGATGCCCTGGAATGACCTGATGCCACATTGGTGCAGGGTGTCATTCAGGTGGGAACTCCATATATAGTTGGGAGCGATAAAACTGGAGGCCCGGTAACCAAAGAGTTGACTGAATAAGGCGGTCCCTTCAGCAATGCTCTGCTCCTGGAAGGAGATCTCCCCGGGGTCCTCGTAGTTGAGGGCATCGACAAAGGCATCCTCCGTGATCTTTTCGCTCTGGCTCAGGTCAGTCATCCTGAAACTAAAGGCCAGCCTTACACGTTCCCTCTCTTCCCGCAGGGCCTTCATCCACCTGATCACATTCAGGTGCTCACGCCCGTGGAACTGAGGCCGGAAGAGCCCGGCAGCCATGGCCTCCCGCCACAATTCAAAAGAACGGCCATGATGCGGATAACGTTTCAGGGTCTCAGGAAAGGGCTCGTAATAGTATTCCCTGAAATCCGACGCCCTGATCTTTTCAAAGTCAGGGTTCGCCACAATGGTATTGACCGTCATCAGCGCACGACGGCCATCACGGTCATGCACCGACATCAGAACCTCCGCCAGAGCAGTGAGATCCTCCTCCGAGGCCAGGGAATCATAGCGGTTGAAGGGAAACCGGTCGACCCTCACGCCTTTCTTCAATAAAGCCTCGTAAACAGCACGCGAAGGCATACGGATGCTTCCCCAGTCATCACTTTCGATGACCAGAATCTTTCGCCGGGTATGAAACCCCGGTATGAGCATCAATGGCCGGAGGACATTCCGCAAGGCTTCGGGGAGAATCATAGGGATTGGCTTCAGAACAGCTGTTTGATGTATTCGATCAGGGGGATTTGTTCTTCCGAAAAGAGGGCTAAAAGGGGATTCCCCAGAAAGGTGTTCATGCCCATAAAATCGAAACCCATACGGAGGTTGCAAATGACCAGGTAAAGAAGAAGCGGGATGGAGGCCTTTCTCAGCAGGACGACACTTCCCTTCACCGGCATATGGGCCATTACCAGGATAAAAACGGCATAGAAGAGGGAATAGGCGACGACGACAAACCTCAGTCCCGAGGGGATGAGGCTGACGATCTGGGCGCACCCCCCCAGGAACAGGGCGAAACCGCAAAGGCGGACCAACGCGGGGGAGGGAGGAGCCCACACCTTACGGGTAAGATAGACCCCTATGGCCCAGGCATATACGATAATATCCCCCACTTTATCACTCAGTTGCACATAAAGAGGGAGCTGCCGTGCGGTTTCTCTGATGGCCCGGGCGTAGTTCTCACTGGTGTATCCCTCCATCCGGTCCCTGAAAATATCGGGCAGGTAGTCCAGGGCTTCCCGCACAGCCGTCAGGTCGATCTCCCTCACAAAACTCGTCGCCACAAAGAAGAGGAACATGAGGGAGAGGCTTCCGGGCAACAGGAGATATCCGAGAAAAAGCACCACGGGGAAAATAAAGGAAAAATGGACCATTACAGAAAGGAGAATCCAGAGGAGGCCACTGCGTTTTTCCTCGAGGAACCACATAAGCGCACCATAAATATAAATTTGGGCTGCCGTCCACATTCTCACGCCATTAATATACCATACCGGGTTGATCAGGGCATAGGCCAGCATAAAAAAGAGGAGGAGCATCCCTCCGCCGACAGGGGTTCGGGAATAGACCAGCCAGAGGTTCTGGGCCCAGAAAATGCCAAAAATAGCAGCGAAGAGGGCGAAGAGCACCCGTGGATCGCTGGTGAACAGAGAAACCCCCCAGGTCATCAGGGGCTGGTACACATCAATCATCCCTGATTTGGGATGGTAGAAGAGGGTCACCAGCCGTTCGAGGGGCACCGGGTGATGGTTCATTTCGATCAGGGACGCGGCATACCGGGCTGAGTCTGTGGTTTTATCGGCGTAAGGGTCCCCGTAGAGGAAGACAAAGCCGAAGTAAAGGCAGAAAAGGACGAGGACCGTTTTAGCATAGGGGGCGCGGAATCGCCGCAGGGCGCCGGTCAGGGCTCCGAAGGGCCACAAGAACCAAAACAACAGCCAGTCCACGGTAATGGCGGGCAACAGGGAATCTCCGGAAGGCTCCACCTCAGCGCTCCTCTCCCCGAAATCTTCCAGGGTATCCCCAACGGCCAAACTCTCAGAAATTCCGGCACTCCTGCCGGCCTTATGGCTCCTGTCCTGCCTGGGTTCCATCGATCAGCTTTAAAAATGATGCCGCCACATGTTCAATTCTGAATTTCTCCAGATCAGGAAACTCAAAGCGCTGGCGATAATCTCCCGCAAGAAAAGCGTCGACAACGGCCACTGAAAACGTCTTTGCATTGATATTCAGCACCGGCCGTCCCGTCAGGGCATAATCTATGAGCTTACTGGGGGACTGCACCAGGGGGTCGTATTCGAAATTGACCAGAAAGTCCATTCCCGCCAGTTCCCTGAGGAGCTCTTCCCGGGGGATGAAATCCCTGACTTCCATTTTCCCGTTGAGCAAGGGGAGAAAGGGGGCCACCAGTTCAGTGGAACGGGTATAGAGGATAAAATGGAAGGCCCCGGAAAGGGAGGCCAGATAAGTCAGAAACTTCCCGGGGTCCCTGGTTTCGCGAATCAGGCTTCCGGCAAAGGCAAAACGGGGAACGCCATTAGGGGAGTGCCGCGGTAAGTGATTGACCTCCCCGAACCGGAAACCCTGGGGGATGGTCACCATCCGGGAATGGAACTCAGCATAAAAATGGACTTTGAACTCCGCTCTAGGAATGGTCACATAGTCGCATTTCCGCATGAACCACTTTTCGACATAGCGGAAATAAAAGGGCTTCCGGAAACGGTCGAGGCGGTTGCCCATGTAAGGGTCGCCACAATCGGCCACCCAGGTGGAGGCTATCTTCCGTTGCGGAGAACGCACCAGAGCCACACCCCAGTGGACCGGGTAAGGAACGGCCACCGAAATAAGAAGGTCATATCCTTCCTCATGGGCCAGGGCCTTTCTGATCAGGAACATGTACTGGATATCGGGGAATTCGAAAAACAGCATCAGGAAACGGCCCGTGACGCGCGACAGAAACCGGGAGGCCCCTGTTGCCCCGAAGCGGGGCTGGTGAAACCCGGGAGTCCCCATATCTTTTAAGACCACCCGGTTTTCCTCTTCCCAACGGCGAGGAATCCCCGCACTCCGGGGCGTCACTACGGTCACGGCATGTCCCTGCCGGGCCAGCTCCCGTGCCAGCTCCGTAGCCCTGAAAGAACGGGGCGAGATCTCGGGAGCGAAACTCGCCGTCACGATTAATATTTTCCTGCTTCCCTGCATCCTCGTTTTATCCTCTCACCGGTTTTCTTCTCCCGCGATGTATGGTCTCCTGCCTGCCCCTCTCCTATCGCAATTTCCACTGGGAATGGGATCAGCAACAATGGTCGAGCATCTGTGCATAGACATGGTCATACTCTTCCCATTCCCCGTAAAAACTGTTATGAAATAAGACGGTGATTCCCATCTGGTATTTTTTCCCGGTAGAGAGATAATCTCTGAAACACTCCACCATCTTTCCCGGGGAATAGTGTTTAAACTGCTTGATGGTGCCATCCATGAGAATCAGGGGGCGCTCTTTCACCCTCAGGCTGACCCGTTCCAGAAAATCGAAGACCGGAAAGGTATCGCCGGTGCCGCAGCGAAATCCTTCATTGTCGGCATACCCTAAGGTGCTGTCGGTGGTCATGCCGTTCTGGTCCCAGATTCTGAAGGTTCCGGGGACCTCGAAGCGGAGATAGTGTTGACGTCCTTCTAAAACCTGTTCTCCCAGGGCCTTTTCAAGGAGTTCTTTTTCGGCCCTCCACCGAAGGGGATCATTAAAGGTGTAATAACCGGGATGGAAACCTATGAGGTGCCCTCTTTTCCTGATTTCCTCCACCTTGGTCCGGAAGCGTTTTCTGTCGAGATAGAACCGGCGGTCATTCGGAAGTCCGGAATTGGTGGCCATGAAATAGAAACGGGACTGGATTCCCAGTTCTTCGCTGCGGGTCATCAGGAAATTGAAATAGTCATAGGGATTGCCCCAGGAGTTGAGAAAATGGCGCAGATGGCGCACCGCCAGGCTGGAACTTTTCCTTTTCAGCAGGTCGGCCAGAAGGATTCTTCCGGTGATGGGATAGTCGAGATGGTCGATATCGTGCGTCAGGAAGAGCCGGAAATGGCGGGGGCTTCGTTCTCCGCGGTATCCCAGGGATTTGAGCATTTTCCAAAGCATCTCAGCATATTCGTTGACCACGGGGCGGTGGAGAAAGCCATTCCTGAAGGCCACGCTGTGACACCCCGGAAAGCGGTCATGCAGATCGCGGGCAGGGTCCACAGCCTCTTCCCAGCGGGTGAGCATAAAGAAAGCGGAAGCAAACAGGTCTATTCCGGAGACCAGCCTGTTGTCCTTCCTGATCAGTTCGGGGGTGCCGTAAAGGACCGGAATCTCCTCTTCCGGGGTGAATTCATTTCTGAGAAAAGCGACGCTCCCGGGGAGTGCTCCGGCAGTAAGATAGGAGAGCGGCAAGGGGTAGGCATTGAAGAAGTGGTCCCTGATGAACAATTCACTGTCGTCAAAGGTGATGCGGTAGCCGGCAGGGTCCCCCCCGGGATCCAAAATATAGGGCAACCCCAGAAAACCGGAAAACAAGGTTTCCAGGATGTATCTCCTTTCGGGAAGGTTATTGTCGGGAAAGGAAATGCGCAACATGGGAAGAAGGTTTTGAAACCATGGAGTTTTCACTCCTGGCAGGGATCATGCGGTACATCCATTTTTTCGCGGTGCTGCGCAGCAGGTTGTTCACAGCCCGGGAAGCCTGCTGGCGGGGAGTTTCCCGGTGAATATGGTAGTAAACCAGGGGAGTGGCCCCGAATTGACGGAAATAGTGTTCTATGCCTTCGACCATGGAGCCTTCGAAATCGAAGGCCTGTGATACCGTGGAGGCGAACCTGATGCCCTCCCAGGCGAGGAGGGTACGGGCCCCGGCACTTTTCCACGCCGGATCGGAACCACTCAACAGGGCATAACACACCTTTTCATCGTAGATATAGAGGTTCCCGGCATGGAGATTCCCCGCGGAATCCTCCCCGTAGATCAGGTATGCGGCCTGGTGCTCCCGGCAGGCCCTGAAGATACGGCGAATCAGCTCAGGGGACCAGGGATTCCGGAGTCCCTGGCGGGCGAAACTCTGATCGATCAACCGCAACAACGGCTCAATATCATCAGAGGTTTTAACCCTCACCTTTTCCGCGGCCGTTCTGATGCATTGCCGGGTTTTCCCCGAAAAACCCCTGTAGAGGAGGTCGGGATGGCTGACATCGGAGAAGCGGTAACTGACGCGGGGTTCTACCTGAAAACCGTGCCATACCATCGGCAGGAAATAGGTCACCCGGGGGTCCAGGTTGAGCGTTGTCCTTTTTCCGAAAGGCATCTGGTCTAAAAGCTGGTTGGTGATTTTCTTCCGCAGGGTGAATTGGGAATCGGACTCTACGACCTTGTCGGCGATCCAGAATCCGGAAGTCTGGGTCAGCTGGGGTGTGGTGATTATTTTATGATCCTCGGCAAAGGCCCAGCGGGCCACGATCTCGTCGTCCACATCCACCAGCAGCTCCCTCCACCCCCCGGGAACCACGGCATCAAGCCACCAGGGTTGTTCAAAGATCCCGTTGGCATATGGGGTTGTACCCTGGCTGCTCATGAGGGCCCTCCTTCCCCGGCTGAGAAATTTTCGCGAAAAAGAGGCCCGAGAATGCCCATGTAGTCAATTTTAAACCACCCGGAGGTCACCACCAGCAATCCCAGATACGCCACTCCTGCAATGAACACCAGGGGCAGGTCCCCGAGGCCGGGCACCCCCCAGTGTAACAGAAAATGAATACCAAAGAGAGCGCCCAGGGAGTGCAAGGCGATCATGAAGAACCTTCCGGCAGGGAAAAGCTCGAAAAAGGAAACCCCGATTTTCTTCGCGGAGAACCAAATGGAAATCCCAATTCCAATGATGGCGATAATGACGGAAGCGATGGCCAGGATCAGCGGCGAATTGAACAGAAGAATGAGGAAGTAGTCTAAAGTCCATAGGGCGATCATCTGTCCGTAATTCAGCCGGGCATAGAACCGGGTCTCTCCCAGGGCAATCAAAAGAGGCGCGAAAATGATGATATTGAAAAAGTTGAGACTCATGGCCACCAGGAAATATTGGGAAGATACGATATAAGCTTCGGAATAGACGATGGTCACCACCTCGCGGGCATAGAAAATAAAGAAGATGACAATGGGGTAGATCAGAATGGCCGATTTTTCAAGAGCACTGCGCCAGAGTCCGGTAATCTGGGAGACCTCTGATTTTTCGTGGACCAGCCGTGAAAAGAGAGGCATCAGCACGTTGGAGGTAGCCCCGGTGATCATCCCCACCAGGGGAATCTCTATAAAACCGTTAGAGAACTCGGCAAAGACCTCAGGGCCGAAATTCCGCGAGACATAAAACTGGTTGGCAGCCCAGTAGGTGACCCCAGCCACTGAGGCGGTCACCAGGGGCAGACTGAACTTCAGCACCTCTTTCATGCTCAGATCGGGTTTTTCGGGGGTCACCCCCTTAAAGGGAATTCCCTTAAAAAACCAGGTAATCAACAGGATGACCACGGAAGCCCCTATCCATCCGTAAATGGCCACCAGGTAATTTCCGGGAAAGAGAAGGACCGGTCCCACCACAAGGAGGAGCAGGAGAATCTTGGTGAGGACATTGTAAAGGGCAATGTAGAGCGTCTTCTGATAGGTCGAAAAAATGCCTTCAATGCCCAGGGTGGGCAACATCAGAGCAGGCACTGGAGAGAAATAACGGAGTCCCCGGGCCAGTTCGGGATTCCGGAGAATATCGGCGATCACCCCCGCAAAAAGGAAGAGAAACAGGGAAAAAAGGAGACCGGTAAAAAAAAGCACCCGGGAAATCCGGAAAACGATTTCCCTGCCCTGCCCCAAAGTGAAGCGGGGAAGATAATAGCTAAAGACATTGGGTAATCCGGCGGTAAAGACAATCATCAGGGTATTGTAAACATAGATGATCTGGCGGTAGGTGCCATATTCCGACTTGTTGAAATACCGCGACAGCAGGGCTACGCTGAGCAGGCTGATGCCCAGGGTGGTGACGCTTCCGATGATGATCCAGAAGGCCTGAACGGTGTTGTCCTTGCTGCTGGTCCAGAAACGCAAATTCATGGATGGGCCGGGTATGTAACGGAAGGCGGGAGGGAGGAAGCTGAGGAAGAGCGACGGGGAACAGTACTCCCGTGATTTCCTGAGGGAGGGGCAAAGGGGATAACGGTGGCGTTGGCGGAGCCTTCCGGGAGGGGAAGGAGCAGGCCCATGCGGATAATCTCACGGGCCACGGTGGCGCTGATAAGGGGGAAGGTGGTGTCCTGATAGTGCACCTCATCAAAAAACCAGGTGAGCGTTTTAGGGACCGTCTTCTCCAGGTCTATGAAAGGTACCCCTTCGCTGATGGCGGTTTCCCTGATGGCGGCGTTATAGCGTTCCATGCCCCTGATGGCGGTCGCAAAGCTCCATTGCTTGGTGCTGCCCACAGCCTCCCGGGTGACCATGGTACAGACCCCGCGCATACGGGCATCCATGCCATCGTGCAGAAGGGTAGGCTGGCTCATCAGGATAACGCGGGTTCCGTCGAGCCGCGCCAGCTCTATCAGGGTGGTCAGGTTCCTGCGGAAGACGGCTTCCCCGGGGAATGAGGCCTCCTCGATCACCTCCCGCGGATGGTGGTACCAGAAATGGCCAAGTTTTTCGCTGAATTTGGCAAAGAGGCCCCCGGGTTCCGTCAGGTAAACCACCGGACCGTAGAAATGTCCGTAATCCTCCCTGAAAGGCCCCTTGCTGAAGTAGCTGAAATCGGCATTCTGCAGAAAATCATTGATGTTGTGCATCACGATGATCACCTCAGGATGGTACTGCCGCAGGGTGACCTCATAGTTGATCAGGGAGTGCAGGGTGGTGTACCACTGCCTTCCCATGTTGTACACCTCGATATTTTTACGGCCGGTCATCCGGCAGAGCTCCTCCTCCACCCTTTCGGGCCACCCGATGCCCCGGGAATCCCTCATTTCGGTAGTGGAGCCTCCCAGACAGAACAGGGTGGTCACCGCTCGTGTGGTATCAGGAACGGCAGACCATGGCGGTTTCAACTGAAGAAATGAGTGGCCCTGATCCGCCATAGCCCGGCTTCTCTCTCTGCCCCTGAGGCTCCACAACATATCGGCCACCGGATAAAGCACCAGCAGCAAAACCAGTAGCGAGAGACTGAGGAGCAGAAGATTCCGGGACAGCTCCCTGTTCCGCGTCAGGAGGATCACCGCCAGAAGCCCGTAGCCCAGGGGAAGGAGCACCAGGGGGATGATCTGGCAGATCAGCCTGGGCCCCATGCCGGCCATGACCGTAAAATAGGGGTCGGGGAAGAAAAAGCCTGCCCATGCCCAAAACAGGGGAACCCCCGCCAGAAGAAGGATCAGCAGTGACAGCCCCCTTTTGCGGAGAAACAGAAAACGGTTACCAGGGTTTCTCAAGGTCCTTGTCCTCATAGGTATGGTCCCTTGCGATCCACAGACTGGCCGCATTTCCCGGATTCAGCCTGAGGGGATCGCCCCGGAAGCGGCGCCAAAGCCACGCCAGGGGAGAGAGAAGCAGAAAATAAATAAGCACCAGCAGCACCACGGGGATGATCTTTCCCAGCACGGCGGCCAGCCCCAGCCAGAGCCGCGAAATCAGGGCAGCTCCCGCAGGCACCACCAGGGCGGTCAGCCCGATAAGAAGAGCAGCCACCAGCAGAATCTTCCACCCCGTAAAAAACCAAAGCATCACCAGGCCGGTGACCATGGCCAAACTACTCTCCAGGGTCTTAGACCGCTCCATCACAGGGAATTAAAAAGCAAATCATTAAAAAATGGTGTAAATGAAGGGGGCCAGAGCGCTCCCTCCCCCGATTACCAGCAGGATTCCCAGCAACAACAAGAGAACGATCACGGGCAAAAGCCACCATTTCTTTCTCTCTTTCAGAAAATTCCAAAGGTCATCAAGTAATTCCATGGCTGAACATTAATGATGTGGTGAAACATTTCAAGGCTCAATTTACAGGGGTGGTGAAGATATTAGAGGCTGAATTTCCCAGGCGTGGTCTGGTTTTTCAAGACAGGAGGACAGGGGAGAGATCATCGTGGCTGAGGATAATTGAGCGTTCTCACAGGTGATGATGGCCGGGAGCCAGGGGGCTAATCCAGGACAAATTCCGTTTGCCAGTGGTCGGGTTCGGGCCAGGGGGGCTGTTCTCTTTTGTCGAAAAGGAAATCGTTCATCACCAGAAAGTCCATTTCGCTGCGCATAAAGCAGCGGAAGGCATCAAGGGGGGAGCAGACGATGGGTTCCCCGCGGACGTTAAAACTGGTGTTGACCAGGAGGGGACAGCCGGTCCTTTCCCGGAATTTGCTGATCAGCGTCCAGTAGCGGGGGTTGACCTCCCTGCTGACCGTTTGTATGCGGGCCGAGAAATCGACATGGGTAATGGCAGGCAGGGAGGAACGCAGGGTGTATAGTCTCTCCCTCAGCGGCAGTGTGGGGAAGCCTGCGGGCAGGGGTATCCTGATCTCCTTCCTGACCGGGGCCACCAGAAGCATATAAGGCGAAGGGGTGCTGAGGTCAAAGATGGTTTGTTGTTCTTCTTCGAGGACCGAAGGGGCAAAGGGTCTGAAACTTTCCCGGAATTTAATCTTGAGGTTGAGCTTCTTCTGCATTTCGGCATTACGGGGATCTCCCAGGATGCTGCGGTTTCCCAGGGCCCGGGGGCCGAATTCCATTCTTCCCTGGAACCAGCCGACCACCATTCCCTTTTCCAGAAGAGCGGCGGTCACCCCTGCCAGTTCCTCAAAATCATCATATCGGTGGCTGACGGCGCCGAACCGGCGGGCGACCTTCATGATGTCCTTATCTTCATAGGCAGGGCCCCAGAAAACCCCCTGCATGGAACCGCGGGGGTCTGCGGCATTCCGGGGACTCCCGGCCCAGATGTAATGCGCGGCAAGGGCAGCTCCCAGGGAACCGCCGGCATCTCCTGAAGCGGGCTGAATAAAGAAATGGTCGAAGATGCCGGATTGAAGGAGCTGCCCGTTAGCAACGCAGTTGAGGGCTACGCCCCCCGACAGGCAGAGGTTGGAAGAGCCGGTGAGCCGCCGGGCTTCCCGCGCCATTTTGAGCATGACCTCGCCAGTGATTTCCTGAATGGCCATGGCCAGGTCGCAGACCTCCTGGGTCAGCTCACTCTCGGGCAAACGGCGGCCAAAACCAAAGAGCTGCTGCCACTTCTTCTCATCGACCATGGTCAGGCCCGTGGCATAACGGAAATAGGCCTGGTTGAGCCACAAAGAGCCGTCCTCGTAAATCGTCACCAGCCGGGAGGTGATCAACTCACGGAAACGCATCACCCGCTCCGACCCCTGAATGCCATAAGGAGCCAGTCCCATGAGTTTATACTCCCCGGAATTTACCCTGAAACCCAAATAGTAGGTGAAGGCCGAATAGAGCAACCCCAGGGAATGGGGAAAACGAAGCTCCCTGAGGACCCTGATGCTGTTACCCCGGCCGTGGGCGATCGAAGCCGTGGCCCACTCCCCTACACCATCGGCAGTGATGATAGCGGCCTCTTCAAAGGGCGAGGGATAAAAAGCCCCCGCGGCATGGGAGAGATGATGCTCGGGAAACAGAAGTCTCAACCGGCGGAAATCACAAGGCCCCAGTTTCATCAACTCCTCCCTGATCACCCTCTTGAGGAAGAGCTTCTCCCTGAGCCACACCGGGATGGCGGCAATAAAAGAGCGCACTCCTGAAGGGGCGAAGCCGTAGTAGGTTTCCAGAAGACGCTCGAACTTCAGCCACGGCTTGTCATAGAATACGACAGCATCGAGTTCATCGATGTCGAACCCCGACGCGTCGAGACAATAGCGGCAGGCACGTGAAGGAAAGGAGCTGTCGTGCTTTTTGCGCGAAAAGCGCTCTTCCTGTGCGGCGGCTACAATCCTTCCCCCTTCGGTCACCGCGGCCGCCGAATCATGATAAAACGCGGAAATCCCCAGAATCCTTCTCATTCAGATAGTATGAAGTCCCACTGCACAGGGGCAGCCAATTCCAGCTGGTGAGAGTATCCGGTATTTCTCTGGGTATTTGCCGGGGTTTGTGCTCCGCTGCCTCAGTTACGACGTCAATGGCCGTCTGAAAACAAAAGCTCCGGAGCCTGACCAGAGTCCGGTGAATTCAAAAATCCCTTTTTCAGGATGGTTTTTCAGGAATAGACACGACAGACCATGTGAAGAAAATATGTCATGTTAGCTTTTTAAATCCCATAACCAATTTACAAAATAAATCTCATTCTGTCAAGATTTTTTGGCTATATTATTTATTATCAATCTGTTAAATTAAATGTTTATTTTATTATTATTTATCATAAACATAATTTTAAAGATGATGAAAAGTATTAATAAGCTAAACCACAAAGCATTAATACTTTGAAAAACCTCTATTTAACCTATTGATAATATGATTATTAAAAATCTTCTCCCATTATCCACCTGTGGCGATGTCGGCTTTTAATACTTCTCCGTCTAAAAGACGACAGTCAGGAGAAGCTTAAAAAGATGACATAAATGTCCATATATCCGATGATGTGCGTTTTAAGTGTTAATTAATGTTAATTTTCCCCTGCAGGAGGTATTTGTATTATGAATCGCCGTAATTTTGCCCCCTGAGATTTACAAACCTTACCTTAACTTGTCAGGCTTCAATCCTTTAAATCTCACTCAGTTTTGTTTTTATAATTACCTGTTTTATACGTACTTCATGTGCGCAGAGTGTCTTAATGCTTAGTTACAAATCAAAAAAAAATTCTTGTACCACCATGGTGAGATTATTCGTTCTTCTCTTCACTCTCCTTGCGCTGAACGGCGCCGCCGCCACCTACTACGTTGCTCCCGCTACGGCCTCTCCCGCCGGAAATGATGCCAATTCCGGAGATAAGCTTCATCCCTGGGCTTCCTGGGAAAAAGCCTTCACCTCACGCCTTCCCGGCGATACCGTTATCTTCAGGGGAGGGGTCTACCCCACCACCGTGACCAATGGCTCGGGAATCACAAAAACCATCACTGGAACCGCCGCGAAATGGGTGGTCTTCATGAATTATCCCGGCGAAAAACCCATTCTGGACTGCAGCAATGTTACCGCGACCTATTACGGCACCAACTACGGAATGCGGCTTTCCGGTTCCTTTTACAAACTGGTCGGACTGACCGTCAGGAATGTGTGGCAGATCAACGCCGTAGAACCTGCTGAGTTGTGCTATGCCTTCAGGACCACCGGCAACGACTTCACTCTGGAAAACTGCACCGCCCACAACACCCATGGCTCTGGCTTCTGGCCCCATGGCACCAATGTCCATTTTATCAACTGTGACTCTTACGACCACTGCGATTCCCGCACCCTCGACGGTCACATGCCGGGGAACAATGGCTATGGCTATTTCCATTACAATACCGGCACTACCGGCAGCATTTATTACAAGGATTGCCGGGCCTGGGACTGTGGTGACGACGGATGGGCACTGGCCGATAACTCCTATGTGGAAATCGACGGATGCTGGAGTTTCCGTAACGGCAGGCTCGAGGGCGGCGGTAATGGCTTCAAAATCGGGTTTATCCCCCAGGCCTCCTCGATCCCCCTGCTCCGCGTGGTCAAAAACTCCATCGCCGCTTTCAACAGGGCATCGGGACTCACGACCAATGACAACAACAACTACACCATCGCTCCGGCCAATATTTACAACAACGTCGCTTACCATAACGGCTATTACCCCGAATGGAAAAACCCAGTGTACGGATTTTACCTTTACAACACCACGGGAACCGAAGCGCAGGAGCTCCAGCGCGTCTTTCGCAACAATATCTCCTACGCCAACCAAGCCAGTCCCGTGGGTGACGGCTATTACCACGATGTCCCCTACACCCACTCCCACAACAGCTGGGACATATCAGGTCTTACCGTCTCCGATGGCGATTTCCTGTCGGTCGACTCCACCGGTATTTCGGGACCCCGCCAGGCCGATGGCTCACTGCCTGCTCTTAACTTTCTGAAGCTGGCCCCTGCCAGCAATTTGATCGACCGCGGAACCGACGTGGGAATACCCTTTACAGGAACTGCTCCCGACCTGGGCATCGCGGAACAGGCGACCACTTTACTGCCTCCGGTTGCAGCCATCACGGCTCCGGCGACCACGATACTCACCTGTAAAGTCTCCGTCATCACCCTCACGGCGACGGGAGGAGTGAGCTATTCCTGGTCCGACGGCACCAAAGTGGTGGGCACCAGCGCCTCCCTTACGATAACACAGCCCGCCACCTATACCGTGACGGTCACGTCAGCAGGGGGTCTGACAGCCACCGCCCACATCACCATCACCGAAGATAAAACCCCTCCCGTGGTTACCATCACCAACAATACAGGGACCACCGCTTTGACCTGCAACACCTCGGTGATCAGCGTCACCGCCTCGGGAGGAACCGCCTACTCCTGGTCCGACGGCTCCAAAGTGGTCTCCACCGCCGCCACCCTGAACATCACCGCCAGGGGCACCTATACGGTCACCGCCACCGGCAGCAACGGATGCACCGCCGCCAAAGCCATCACCATCACCGAAGATAAAACCCCTCCCGTGGTTACCATCACCAACAATACAGGGACCACCGCTTTGACCTGCAACACCTCGGTGATCAGCGTCACCGCCTCGGGAGGAACCGCCTACTCCTGGTCCGACGGCTCCAAAGTGGTCTCCACCGCCGCCACCCTGAACATCACCGCCAGGGGCACCTATACGGTCACCGCCACCGGTACCAACGGATGCACCGCCGCCAAAGCCATCACCATCACCGAAGAGATCACCCCTCCCGTGGTTACCATCACCAACAATACAGGAACCACCATTCTGGATGCCACCACCCCCACCATTAGCGTCACCGCCGCCGGGGGTATCGCCTATTCCTGGTCCGACGGGTCAAAAGTGATTGCCACTACCGCGGACCTGACCATTACCTGGCCAGCGACGTATACGGTGACCGTCACCGGCGCCAACGGATGCAGCGCCAACAAATCCCTGAACATCATCCGGCAGGTGGAGACCCTTCCGGCACCTGTGGTGAGTGTCACCCAGCCCGAATGCGGCGACACGGGAGGAGCCATCAGGGTGACCGATCCGGCACCGGGAACAGGATACACTTACAGTATCAACGGGAGTGATTATTCCAACATCTCGGGACTCTTCACCGGAGTGGCTGCAGGCATCTTCCAGGTGACTGCCAAAAACAGCTCAGGGACCATATCCCCGGCCACGGTGGTGACGGTTAATCCCATCCCCGAAGGAAACATTGTGCCGCTTTTTGACATTTTTGGTCCCTATCCCGAAGGGTCGGAAGCCGTAACCCTGCCCCAGCTCTCTAACAACGGCATCACCGGAAGCTGGTCCCCGTCAACCATCTCGACCACCCTACCGGGAAATTACACCTTCATCTTCACTCCTGACGAAGGGCAGTGCGCTGTTTCTATCCAGATCAGCATAGATATCCTGAAAGCAGAGGTAGCGGGAACCCCCCGTCTCACGCGCCAGATTTCCGCAGGCAGCGACGATGTGGAAGAGAGAATATACGGATCAGTGGTCACCAACAGCGACGACCTGGAACTGGTCTACGATAACTATTCCACGGGCAACCAGGTGATAGGCCTCAGGTTCAATGACATCACTATTCCTGCCCAGGCTACGGTGACCAGCGCTTATATCCAGTTCACCGTGGCTGAAACGACCTACGGGACTACACGATTGAGGGTTTACGGCCAGAAAACGGACCACGCCCTGCCTTTCACCACCGCCAAAAAGAATGTCTCCCGCCGTCCCCGCACCAGCGCCTCGGTTCCCTGGGCCCCCGCGCCTCTGGGCGGTTCCGCCGTGGGTAGCCGTACCGAAGCCCAGCGAACGGCCGACCTGAGTCCCATCCTTCAGGAAATCCTCACCCGGACGGGCTGGGATCAGGGCAACAGCATGGCCTTTATCATTACGGGGTACGGTAAAAGAAATGCCGTATCCTATGAGGGTTCCCGCAACGAAGCCGCAGAACTGGTCGTCGAATACACCCTCCCCGCCACGGCGGTGACCGCGGCGGCCCCCACGGCTACCACAGCGCTCCCCGTCAATACCCTGGCCCTGGAAACCGGCATCACCCGGGGAGAAATCTCCTGCTACCCCGTTCCCTTCAGAGAGATCCTTCACATCCGCTATCAGCCGGGAGCAGGAGAAGAGTCCTCCATGATGGGATTATACGACCTTGCGGGAAGACTTCTCAAGACCCTGGACCACCAGTCACCCCACCAGAACATCGCCACAGGAGACCTCCCTCCGGGAATGTACCTCCTGCGCGTCGACACCAATACCGGGGGAATCGTCCAAAAAGTCGTTAAACAGTAATCAGAAGAACCCACTAAAAATAACCGCGGGAATTCCCGCACTCCTGAAGCTTCCTGGGGTAACCACCACCCCGCAGCTAAGAGATCAAAAAAGGCTGTTCCGGCATTCCCGGACAGCCTTTTTGTTGTTTACCACTCAGGCTCAGGGATTGGAGGAAAAATTCAGGCTGGAGCATGATGAAATTCACGGGAAATTCATTATATTGTATAGTCTAAACATCCTCACATGAAGAAGGCTAATCTTCAGTGGCTGGTGATTCTGTTTTTTGTGGGGTATTCCTGTTCTGTTCCGCTGACAGAGTTGATTTACCTGGAAGGGGCTCAGCAGGGCTTTACCAAAAGCAGCGGAAACATTCCTGAGACCTATCGCATCAGGCCCCATGATTTACTGTACATCCAGGTCAGTGGCGAGGACCCCGGCACCACCTCCTTTCTCAACCTCACAGAATCCTCAGGGAACACGCGGGCGTTGGGGAATCTTGACCTGATCACTTATGAGGTCGACGCCGCCGGAACCATCACCCCCCTGCACCTGGAGAAAATCAGGGTGGAAGGGCTGACGGCCGAAGAGGTCAGCGAGATTATCAGCAAGGAGGTTAACCATCTGATTGGAAGCAGCTCAGTATTTGTCAAACTGGTAGAAAGGAATTTCACCGTTTTGGGGGAGGTGCGTAACCCGGGCCGTCATCCCATGCTCCGGAATCAGGTCACCCTCTTCGAGGCCCTGGGAGCTGCCGGTGACCTCACCGATTTCGGCAACCGCAAAAGGGTCAAAGTCATGCGTGAAACCCGTGAGGGAACGGCCATGGCTTACCTCGACCTCACCGACCCCGGGGTGATCTCCTCACCCTGGTACACCATTCAGCCCCACGACATCATTTACGTTGAACCCCGTTCAGGAGTCTACGGCAAGAAAACCATGCCCTTCGGCACAGTGACCACCCTGGCCTTTTCAGGAATGTATACGTTACTCCTCCTCATTACCATCCTCAAATGACGGAACCACTGAATCCTCAGCATCAACCCACCCGCTCCCCGGTGTGGAAGGAGCAACCCCTGAACCTCAAAAAGAGTCTCTCGCGCATGGTCGTGAACTGGCCCTGGTTTCTCCTCTCTCTGCTGCTCTTTCTTCTGGTGGCCTTTCTCATCAACCGCTATGCCCGGCCGGTCTATGAGGTGAGGACCACCCTGCTCTTCGAAACCGACTTTCGCACCAACACCGGCAATGAAGCCCTGGGAAGCGATGTCTTCCAGGGACTGGGAAGAGTGGGAAGTATGCGCAA
The DNA here is from genome assembly GCA_964567485.1 of uncultured Prolixibacteraceae bacterium. Taxonomy (GTDB): domain Bacteria; phylum Bacteroidota; class Bacteroidia; order Bacteroidales; family Prolixibacteraceae; genus UBA1413. The sequence continues at coordinate 30,281 of CAZMMX010000035.1, forward strand.
TATTTACGACCAGTCGGCAATGATCGTCTCCACACCCCTGGTCGAACAGGTCCTCGAAGAGCTGGACTTCGCGGTCAGCATCTACACCCTGGGAAGCAAAGGAGCCGTCGAAAGCTATGACGATGTTCCCTTTACCGTAGAGCCCGACAAAAACCATGTGCAAGCCGTGGGATTGCCATTCACCCTGGAATTTACCCCGGAAGGGCAGATCGCCCTTTCGGCCGGCGGGAAAGAGGTGGCCCTCTATGATTACACCCTGGCCAAGACCACAGGCCTGGTACCGGCCATCGATCTGCGCACGACCATCACCCCCGGAACAAAGTTGGAATCGCCCTGGGCCTCCTTTACCCTGCATCTCAGGGAGGGATTTTCGCCCATGCCCGGGACCAAATACCGTTTTCTTTTCCACACCCGCCAGGAGTTGCTCGACAGATACAAAAGGGACCTCATCGCCAACATTCCGGAAGAAAAAAGCTCCCTCCTGGAAATTGCCGTCACCGGCCATAACGTCGCCAAGGCTATCGATTTCCTCAATCACCTGACCCGGGTATACCAGGAAGACAACCTGGAAAGGAAAAACAACAACGCCTCCCGCACCATCGACTTTATCAGTGAGCAACTGCAAAGCATGTCCGACTCACTGATGCTCTCCCAGAATGAATTACAGCAATTCCGGGCCCGCACCCAGGTCATGGACCTGTCGCTGCAGACTCCCATTCTGCTGGAACAGATGAATAACCTCGATCAGGAAAAAATGGTCCTGGAAACCAAAAACAAATATTACGCCTATCTGAGGGATTACATCAGCAGTAACCAGGATCTGGAGTCGATCATGGCCCCCACCGCCATGGGCGTCGATGATCCTCTGCTCAACAACCTCATCGTGGAACTTAACCGGCTGGTCATGACAAAGTCCAGTCTTCCCTCGCTCCGCAATTCCGAACATCCCCAGCTCAAGGCCATCAACGCCCAGATTGAGAGGATCAAAAGCACCCTGCTCGAAAACGCCAACAATATCCTCAACCAATCCCACATTGCCCTGAACGACCTCAACGCCCGCCTGAGAGTGGCCCAGTCCAGGGTCAATGCCCTGCCTGCCACGGAAAGGAATTACGTCAACATCGAAAGAAAGTACAAACTCAATAACGAGATCCTCACCTTCCTGCTTCAGAAATTCTCGGAAGCCCAGATTGCCAAAGCTTCCAACCTCCCCGACAGCCAGGTGATCGAACCTGCCTATTTCAACAAAATCGTTTTTCCCAAACGAACAGTCAACTATTTGCTGGCCCTGTTCCTGTCCCTTCTCATCCCTTTGTTTATCCTTTACCTGAAGGATTACTTCTCCAACAAGATCACCACCGAGGAGGATATCAGAGCTATCACGCCGTTGCCGATTCTGGGGAATATTTACAAGAATAAAAAGGTCAATAACACGCCCACCCTGGTGCTCGACAGGCCCAATTCCCCGGCCAGTGAACTTTACAGGGCCATCAGGGGAAAGCTGAGCCTGATTACCGCCGACAGGGAAACCCCGATCATTGCCGTCGCTTCCACGTTCCCCAACGAGGGGAAAACCTATAACGCCATCAACATTGCCTCCTCCTTCGCTTTGATGAAGAAAAAAACGGTACTGATAGACTTTGACCTGCGCAATTCGGCGTTCAGTGAAAATTTCGGGTTCTCTTCCGGGGCGGGAGTAGTGACCTACATACAGGGGCGGAGTACGCTGGCCGACATCACCTTCCGCTCAAAACACCCCTACCTTGACCTTATTCCTGCGGGCCCCAGGCCCCCTGATCCAGGCGATATCCTGGCGGGTCCAAACATCTTCAGGCTGCTGGATGAACTGCGGAATAAATACCAGATGGTGATTATCGACAACCTCCCGGTGGGACTGGTGGCTGACCTTTTCCAGCTCAGGGACGAGATCGACGCCACGGTTTTTGTGGTCAGGCATGGGTTCACACGCCGTACGACCCTCCGCAATGCCCTGGCTGAGGTCTCCGCCAACAAAATGAAAAATGTGGGCATCCTGGTCAACGGGATCGAAGAGAATAAGAAAGTCTTCGGATACGGATACAACAATGACTATATCTACGGAGAGAAAAAAGAGCGCGGCTCCTGGTTCGCCGGCAGAAAAAAAACCATAGTTCCACCCTCTGAGGGCCTTTCCGAAGAAGACAAGAGGGAAAGGAGCGTGGCCACTTCTTCCAATTCCGGAGAACGACAACTGACAGGCCGCGCCGCAGGACTCCTGCACGCCTGGAAGCGTCATTTTCTGCTGATCATCCCCCTGATACTCCTGCTGCTCATGGCCGTCATTGCCTTCAACCGGGAGAGAGACCCCGGAAGCGCAGTTCCCGGCACCGTGACTTACACACTGCCACCTGCCGCACCGGAAGGAACTGCCCGGTCCTCTGCAGAGGGAAGCAGCGCTGAAGAGCATCCCCCCATTACGTCCTCCATGATGGGGAATGCTGAGTCCACAGGTGCGCCGGTAGCGACTACCGCCATCATCCACCCCGCAAAAGGAGTCTATTATATCATTGTGAAGAGCCTGGAAAACAAGGAGAAAGCCGAAGAATACCTCCGTCAACGAACGGGTTCAGACCTCCGCCCTTTTTATCTGGGACTTATTGGGAAATACCATATGGTGGCCATAGACAGCTTCCGTATGAAAAATGAAGCTTACCGGGCGGTGGAAGAATATAAAAGATCGGGTGTCTCAGCCGATGCCTGGGTTTACCGCCATTAAAAAAATGGCGGAGAGAGAGG
>CAZMMX010000036.1:0-6254 GCA_964567485.1 uncultured Prolixibacteraceae bacterium
TGGGATGTACCTCAAAAGTTAAGCAGCCTGTCGAAAGCCCTGATGCTGCAATGAAAGTCATTTTTGAGACCGACATGGGAAATGATGTCGATGATGCCCTGGCCCTCGACATGCTTTACAAATACATGGATGCCGGAAAAATTAATCTGATTGGCATCATGACCAATAAGGAAAGCCTCTACTCTTCTGAATTCATTGACGTGATGAATACCTGGTACGGCTATACCGGCATCCCGGTGGGCATTGTGCGCCAAGGTGCCGATTGTGAGACCGATGCCATCAACTATGCCCAGAAGGTATGCCTCATGAATAAGGAAAACGGCGAACCTTTGTTCACCCGCTCCCTGAAGAATTACGATCAGCTGCCCGATGCCCATGTGTTATACCGCAAGATTCTGGCACAACAGCCCGATCACTCCGTGACGATTGTCTCAGTTGGTTTTTCGACCAACCTGGGCCGGCTGCTGGAGACCCCGGCTGACGAATTCTCCCCCCTGACCGGTAAAGAGCTCGTGGCCCAAAAGGTGAAGCTACTCTGCACCATGGCAGGATGCTTTAACAACGACAAACTCTTCGAGTACAATATTGTGAAAGATATCCCCGCCGCCAGGAAGGTTTTCGATGAATGGCCTACTTTACTGGTGACTTCACCTTTTGAAGTCGGCATCGCCATCAACTATCCCGCAACCAGCATTCTGAACGATTTCACCTGGGCGCCGGCTCATCCCGTTGTCGAAGCTTACAAGAGTTACCAGCCCATGCCTTACGACCGCCCCACCTGGGACCTCACCTCGGTACTCTATGCCGTGGAGGGCGCTTCCTGGTTCAACGTATCACCGGCCGGAAAAATCGGCATCACTGATGTGGGCGGAACGACCTTTGTCCCTGATTCAACAGCCAACCAATATTACCTTACCGTCGACTCCCTCCAGGCGGAAAAGATCAAACAACACTTCATCGATCTGATCAAACAGCAACCACTTCATTTCAAGCCATAATAAAGCCGATTATCATGGCTTTCCGGTGAAAAAACTGTGACAGATTACAGGAATGCCCCTGTTAAAAACGATTGAATTAAGGTGTAAAATGGTAAATGTACTTATGAAGGTTATTCCCGGTTTATTGGGATTATTGCTTACTATTTCATGTTCCGAGAATGGGAGTGGGGAGGACCCCCGTCCTGATCCACCGGAACCGGTAACCCCACAGATCACCATGTCCAAACCGGAGTTCGTCTTTGGCTTCGGCGGGGAGAGCAAATATTCCTATTGTCCGAGCGCTTTGAAACAGGAGGATGGAACTGTTCACCTTTTCTTTTGCGGAAACCCGCAGAATCTGATCATGGTGGATAATATCTTTCATATCAAAATCCATCCCGACGGTTCGAAAACGACGGCTAAAAGCGTACTGCAACCCGGATCACCGGGGACCTGGGACGATCACCACACCTGTGACCCTTCCGTCGTCGAAGGTTCCTTTAAATGGAATAATGTGACCTACAAATATGCCATGTTTTTCTTGAGCAATAGGTATGGCGTATATTACAATGAAATTGGCGTGGCCTTCAGCAACAGCCTGGATGCCGACATCTGGGTGAAATTTCCGGAGCAAATCGTTAAAAAAAGCTGGTCAGGCGACGGCGATCAGATCATCGGAAGCAACTCAAAATCCTGGGGGGTAGGGCAACCTTCCGTGGTTTCCCTCGATGGAAAAGGAAAACTACTCCTGACCTATACCATCGGAGATATCGGGGGTACCCGCATTGTGTGGTCTGAGGCCGACTTTTCCCTCATGGAAAACTATACCTTGTCGCCTCCGAAGACCATGGTCAGCAGCGGGTTGTTGGCCATTGATAACAAGTCAAGGGATTATACCTGTAACTCCGAATTTGCCATCAACAGGGAGGCAGATAAAATTGTCATGATCAGACCGGTGCAGCCCCATCCCACCAGCTATCCGGCTTACCTTAATACCGCGCTGGAGATCAATTATATGAATCTTTCCGATTTTCTGAACCTCCAGGGCAGTTGGGCTCCCCTCTACAGGATTACTCCCGAGGAGACCGGATACCCCCGGAATCATAATGCCGCCCTGTTGCGCGATAACTTCGGAATCCTTCAGAACTGGGAGGAACCTGTTTTCTATTTTACGGTCAGTAAAGCGGCTCCCGACGTACAACCGGCGGGAACCAGCCATGCCGAGTGGACCTATCATATCTGGAAAAGCCAAATTGTTAAACGTAAATAACCTGTATCCTGTCCCGTTTCTGTGATGAGGCTTTATGCCCCATTGGAAATGAGAGCCATTGATAACGAAGTTTTATGCTGTGAAGAACTAAGCGCAATAATTATATTAAATTTAACCATTGTCCTGAATTTTCAGGACCTGCCAAATAAAGCAAACAATGAAAAAGATTCTTGTGATCGGGAGTTCCAACACCGATCTGATAACCACGATGGATCATTTCCCGGAGGCCGGGGAAACCCTTACCGGCGGTGTTTTTCAGCAGGCCATGGGGGGCAAGGGGGCCAACCAGGCCCTGGCGGCCCACCGCTCCGGCGGCGACGTCACCTTCATGACCTCCCTCGGAAAAGATGCCTACGGCCTCAACGCCCTCCAATACTATCAGGACCAGGAGCTGGAGGTCTCCCTTTCTCTGCTCAGTGATCATGTCTCCTCCGGAATCGCCATGATCTGGGTCGATAAAAGGGGCGAAAACTGCATCGTGGTCATCCCCGGCGCCAATAAACTCCTCTCCCCGGAATATGTCCGGGAGCATCAACAGGCCATTGATGCCTCCGATATCCTCGTCTTGCAGATGGAGATTCCTTATGAAACGATTAAAACGGTGTGTAGCATCGCTTCCCGAAAGGGGAAGAAGATCATTCTGAACGTAGCCCCTGCCTCTCCCCTGGAGGAGGAAATCCTCCAATCGGTGTACCTCCTGGTGGTCAACCAAACGGAAGCGGAACTCCTGACAGGTCAGAAAATTGCCCAGGCCGGCGAGGAAGCCATTGTGGACCGGTTGCTGACGATGGGGGTTCAGAATGTGGTGCTGACCCTTGGAAAAGAGGGAAGCCTGTTCAAAGGAGAGCGGCAGCTTCTGCGGATCCCCGCCTATCAGGTCGAAGCCCTCGATACCACTGCGGCCGGCGATACCTTTTGCGGCGCCCTGGCTGCCCGCCTCAGCAATGGAGAGACCATGAAAGAAGCCCTGCAATTTGCCACCGCGGCGGCTGCCCTCTGCGTCACCCGCATGGGAGCCCAGCCTTCCATCCCCACAGAAAAAGAAGTCCTGAAATTTCTGGCTGCATCGAGATAGTAATTCATAGTTGAGAATCACTTGCGACAAAATATAAAGTCACTTACGACAAAAGATATAATCACGAACAACCAATAGTAGAAATTATTAATAACTAAAATTATATGTTATGTTCATAGTAAACAGCTACTCCCTGGCCATCCTCTTCTGCTTCATCACCATGATTTGCTGGGGTTCCTGGGGAAATACCCAAAAACTGGCCGGCAAGACCTGGCGTTACGAATTGTTTTACTGGGACTATGTCATCGGGGTTCTTTTGCTCTCCCTGATCTTTGCCTTTACCCTCGGAAGTTTCGGTGAAAACGGCCGCAGCTTCCTGACCGACCTCCGGCAGGCCGATGCCGCCAACATAGGCAGCGCCTTCCTGGGGGGGATTATCTTCAACGCCTCCAATATTTTGCTCTCGGCTGCCATTGCCATCGCCGGTATGTCGGTGGCTTTCCCGGTGGGGGTCGGACTGGCGCTGGTCCTGGGGGTCATCATCAATTACCTGGGCTCCCAAAAAGGCGACCCGCTCTTCCTCTTCCTGGGCGTCGGCCTTATCACTCTGGCCATCCTCCTCAATGCCTTGGCCTACCGGAAAGCCTCTTCCGGAAATATGAAGGTGACCACCAAAGGGATCCTGATCTCCGTCATCTCCGGAGTCCTCATGTCCATGTTCTACCGGTTTGTGGCTGCCTCCATGGACCTCGATAATTTTGTCTCCCCGGCACCGGGTAAAATGACCCCTTACACGGCCATGGTTATCTTTGCCCTCGGGGTTTTTGTCAGCAATTTCCTCTTCAACTCCATCCTGATGAAAAAGCCTATCAGCGGGGAACCTACGGGTTATAAAGCTTATTTCTCCGGAAAGTTCCCGATTCACATGGTGGGTGTCCTGGGCGGCATCATCTGGGGCATTGGGAATTCGCTCAACCTGATCGCCGCCGGAAAGGCCGGTGCGGCCATCTCCTACGGACTCGGACAGGGAGCCACCCTGGTGGCGGCACTCTGGGGCGTCTTCATCTGGAAGGAGTTCAAAAACGGCTCCAAAAGCACCAACCGCATGCTCGCCCTTATGTTCCTGCTCTTCGTCGCCGGCATCATCCTGATCATCATCGCCGGACAATAATCCAATGTCTCTCAAATGATGTTCAATAGCCTTAGATGCCTGAGACTATTGAACATCATTTTAATAATACGATGATCAATTTTATTTGACCAGCTTCTTGTATTTGAAACGCTTCGGGGTGTCATCACCCAAACGGCGCCTGCGGTTCTCCTCATATTCCGAGAAGGAGCCCTCAAAGAAGTGCACATGGGCATCGCCCTCAAAGGCGAGGATATGGGTGGCGATGCGGTCGAGGAACCAGCGGTCGTGGCTGATGACCACGGCACAGCCGGCAAAGCTCTCAAGCCCCTCTTCCAGGGCCCGCAACGTGTTGACGTCTATGTCGTTGGTGGGTTCGTCCAATAGCAGCACGTTCCCCTCGGCTTTCAACGCCAGGGCCAAATGTAAACGGTTCCTTTCCCCTCCGGAAAGCACGCCGCATTTCTTCTCCTGGTCAGACCCCGAAAAGTTGAAACGCGCCACATAAGCCCGTGAATTCACCAGCCGCCCTCCCAACTGCATATTCTCCAAACCCCCGGAGATCACCTCGAATACCGACTTCTCAGGGTCTATGGCCTTGTGGGTCTGGTCCACATAACTCAGCCTGACGGTATCCCCGATGCTGATGCTTCCGGCATCGGCCGTTTCCTGTTTCATGATCAGCCGGAAGAGGGTGGTCTTGCCGGCACCGTTGGGACCGATCACCCCGATGATGCCATTGGGAGGGAGCGCAAAGTCGAGATCCTGGAAAAGCATACGGTCGCCGTATCCCTTCGAGACCCCGTGCATCTCGATGACCTTGTCGCCGAGGCGCGGACCGTTGGGAATGTAAATCTCCAGTTTTTCCTCCTTCTGCTTCACATCTTCGTTGAGGAGACGGTCGTAGGCCGACAAACGGGCCTTGGACTTGGCCTGCCGGGCCTTGGGCGACATGCGCACCCATTCGAGCTCCCGCTCCAGGGTCTTCCGCCGTTTCGACATCCCCTTCTCTTCCAATTCGAGACGTTTGGACTTCTGCTCGAGCCATGAAGTGTAGTTGCCCTTCCAGGGAATTCCCTGTCCGCGGTCGAGCTCCAGAATCCACCCCGCCACATTGTCGAGGAAGTAACGGTCGTGGGTGATGCTGATCACCGTGCCCTTATATTGCTGCAAGTGCTGTTCCAACCATAGGATGCTCTCGGCATCAAGGTGGTTGGTGGGCTCGTCGAGCAGCAGGATATCAGGTTCCTGAAGCAACAGCCGGCAGAGGGCCACACGGCGCCGTTCCCCTCCCGACAGCTCTTTGATCAGCTGCTGGTCGGGAGGACACTGCAGGGCCTCCATGGCGCGCTCTAACCGGGTATCCAGGTTCCAGGCATCGTGCTGGTCGATCTTCTCCTGCAACCGCTCCTGCTCGGCCATCAGCTTGTCCATCTTTTCGGCATCCTCATACACCTCGGGTAATCCGAACTTCAGGTTGATCTCCTCATAGGCCTTCAGAATGTCGACCACCTCCTGGGCACCCTCCTGAACCACCTCCCTGACGGTTTTGCTCTCATCGAGATGGGGCTCCTGTTCCAACAAACCGACACTGTAACCGGGAGCAAACACCAACTCCCCATTAAACGATTTGTCCATGCCGGCAATGATGCGCAACAGGGTGGACTTCCCGCTGCCGTTTAACCCGATGATGCCGATCTTGGCCCCCAGGAAAAAGGAGATGGAGATGTCCTTAATGACGGTCTTGTTGGGAGGGTAAGTCTTGCTTACCTTGTACATCGAGAAAATAATCTGCTTATCGTCAGCCATGGTTGTACTTTTAACGTCTTGTTTTAAACTCAGAATTGGGGAGGCGAAATTAAT
>CAZMMX010000036.1:6354-11976 GCA_964567485.1 uncultured Prolixibacteraceae bacterium
TCCGCAGTGTTCAGCTTCCCAGGTCGAACATCCCCGCCATATCGTTGGGAGAGATCTTCTTGAAGGCCACCATCGACTCGGTGTGGGTGATGCCGTCGACGGTCGCCATCTTCTCTGTGGCGATCTTCGCCAGATCCTCGATGTGCCTGATGCGGATGATGGCCACCAGGTCGTAACGCCCGCTGACCGACCATACCTCTTCCACCCCCTCAATGGAGGCAATCTGCGCTCCGGCAAGGTTGACCTTGCCGCGCTCAATGTTCATCAATATAAGTGCGGTTATCATCGTTCCTTTTTTTATAAAATTACAAACTAATCCCGAATTTCCTCCCTGACGGCCATTTTTAAGTCCATTTTGCCCTCATGTTCATGATACTCCCGCAAAACACTTACCTTTGCACCATATAAATCACAATATGACAGAAGCAAACAAGGAACTGAAACTGGCCGTCCTGATCGACGCCGAGAATGTTCCCTCTCACCATGTTAAGGCCATGCTGGAAGAGATTACCAAGTACGGCGTGCCCACCACCAAAAGGATATACGGCGACTGGACCAAGCCCCAGATTACGGGATGGAAGGGCGTCCTGCTCGAAAACGCCATCACGCCCATCCAGCAATACAGCTATACCTCAGGCAAGAACTCCTCCGACTCGGCCATGATCATCGACGCCATGGACCTTCTCTACTCCGGAAAGGTCGACGGTTTCTGCATCGTTTCCAGCGACAGCGACTTCACCCGCCTGGCCATCCGCCTCCGCGAATCGGGAATGCGCGTCATCGGCATCGGGGAGAAGAAAACCCCCAACCCCTTTATCACCGCCTGCGACAAATTTATCTTCCTGGAGATCCTCAGCGCCCAGTACGAGACGGCACCTGCCGAAGAGACCAAAAGCGGCACCTTCAAGCCGGTCAGAAAATCGCTGCAGAGCGTCGACCGCGAAACCATCAACCTCATCTCCTCCACCATTAACGACCTGGCCGATGAGGACGGATGGGCCTTCCTGGGCGACGTGGGCGGACTCATCAACAAGAAGAAGCCGGAATTCGACCCCCGAAACTACGGATTCACCAAGCTGACCCCCATGCTCAAGGCGATGAACAAAAATTTCGAGATCGACGAGCGGAGAACCGAAAAATCCAACGTCAGACTGGTCTATATCCGCATCAGAAAGCTGATCGCCGAAAAACACATCAGCGGGGATAAGCAGTTAAACCCGGATAAAAGCGTGGATAAGCCATTTAATACGGATAAAAGCGTGGATAAGCCATTAACTCCGGCACCTGCCCTCGCCCCACCTCCGTCCGCCCCGCGCCGGCCGGCCACCCGGAAACCCTCGACCCGTAAGCCGGCGGCTTCTGCCGAAGGTTCCGGCGACATGAAAAAAGAAGTCAAACCCGCGGCCACCAAGTCTGCCTCCTCCAAGCCTGCCTCTCGCAAGCCGGCGGCACGTAAACCCGCAACACGGCCCTCCTCAGACCGGAACCCCTCCTGACCCGCTATGATTTCAGTAGAAAAGATAGGGCTCCGCTTCGGGGGCTTTGAACTGTTCAGGGAGATCAGCTTCCTGGTCAATCCCCGCGACCGCATTGGCCTGACCGGGAAAAACGGCGCCGGAAAAACGACACTCCTCCGCATCATGGCGGGCATGGAACAGCCTTCCGAGGGAAGGATCTCCGCACCCAAAGAACTGACCGTAGGCTACCTTCCCCAGGTGATGAACGTCACCGACACCCGGAATGTCAGGGAGGAGACCCGCCAGGCCTTCGCCCCCCTGCTGGCCCTGAAAAAGAAGATCGGCGACCTACAGCACGAGGTGGCTCACCGCGCCGATTACCACAGCGACGACTACCTCCGCCTCCTTGAGGTGCTCCACGACAAGGAAGAGCACTACCGCATCCTGGGAGGCGACAACTACGAGGCCGAACTGGAGCAGACGCTCACGGGACTGGGCTTCCGGAGGAGTGACTTCGACCGCAAAACCTCGGAATTCAGCGGCGGATGGCGCATGCGCATCGAACTGGCCAAAATCCTCCTGCGTAAACCCGACGTTTTCCTCCTCGACGAGCCTACCAACCACCTCGACATCGAATCGATCCAGTGGCTCGAGGATTTCCTGAGTAACTACCGCGGCGCCGTGGTCCTGGTCTCCCACGACCGGGCATTCCTCGACAATGTCACCAACCGCACCATAGAAATCTCCCTGGGCCGCATCTCGGACCAGAAGATGAACTACTCCCGCTTTGTGGTGTGGAAAGAGGAGCAGCGGGAACAGCAACTGGCGGCCTACCGCAACCAGCAGAAGATGATTGAAGAGACAGAACGCTTCATCGAGCGCTTCCGCTACAAGGCCACCAAGGCCGTACAGGTACAGTCACGCATGAAAGCCCTCGAAAAAGTCGACCGCCTCGAAATCGAACCCGAAGAGAAAGCCTCCCTGAACATCCGCTTTGCGCCGGCACCCCGCTCGGGACAGGTGGTGGTGGAATGCCGCGGGGTCTCCAAAAGCTACGGAAAACTCGACGTCCTCGAAGATATCGACCTCACCATAGAACGCGGCGAGAAGGTGGCCTTCGTGGGCCGTAACGGCGAGGGAAAGACCACCCTGGCACGCATCATCCTCGACGAAATTTCCCATACGGGAGAGGCCCGCATCGGCCATAACGTGAAAATCGGCTATTTCGCCCAGAACCAGGCCGAAAGACTCGACCCTACGCTCACCGTCCTGGAAACCATCGACCGCGTCGCCGTGGGCGAGATACGCACGAAAATACGCGACCTCCTGGGGGCTTTTCTCTTTCCCGGAGAAGACGTCGACAAAAAAGTGGCCGTCCTTTCAGGAGGAGAACGCTCCCGCCTGGCCATGGTGAGCCTTCTGCTCGAACCCGTTAACCTCCTGGTCCTCGACGAACCCACCAACCACCTCGATATGCGCTCCAAGGAACTCCTCAAAAGAGCCCTGGCCGCCTACGACGGCACCATCCTGGTGGTCTCCCATGACCGCGAATTCCTCGACGGACTGGTGACCTGCGTGTACGAATTCCGCGACCGGAAGGTACGACAACACCTGGGAGGTATCTATGACTTCCTCCGGAATAAAAAAATGGAATCCCTGCGCGAACTGGAGATTCGCAATTTTAAGGGTAATGGTGTGGCCGAAACGGTCGTGGATACCCAGATTGCCGGCCGGACTGGCGGCCAGACTGGTTCCGCACCGGCGGCCAGCACGCCGGCGCCTTCCGCAGGAGGGAATGGCGCCTCCCGGCCATTCAACGGTAAGGAGCTCTCCTTCGGGGAGAAAAAGGGTGTCAACCGGGAGATCTCCCGCATCGAAAAGAGCATCGGCACCATGGAAGCCCGCATCGCCACCCTGGAAGAGGCCATCTCTGCCATGGACGCCCTGCTGGCCGACTCCTCACGGATCACCTCCGGCGAGGTGTTCCTTAAATATGAAAAGACAAAACAGGAACTGGCCGCGGCCTTTGCCCAATGGGAAAAGGAACACGAAGAGCTGGAAACCTGGAAATCAAAAAAATACTGGTGATTATGGAAAACAGGCGGATGAGTGATGATTTTATTTTTGGCACGCGCACGGTCATCGAGGCCATCAGGGCGGGGCGCCCCATCGACAAGGTGTTGCTGCGCAACGGACTCAGCAATGAGCTCTTCGGCGAGCTCTACACGCTGATCAGGGAGTACCAGATTTCCTTCCAGTATGTGCCGGCAGAAAAACTGGACCGCATCACCCGGAAAAACCACCAGGGGGTGATCGCCCTCACGGCAGCCGTCGAGTTTTACCGTCTCGCTGATATCCTCCCCACCATCTGGGAACGGGGGGAGACCCCGCTGATTCTGATCCTCGACCAGATCACCGACGTGCGTAATTTCGGGGCCATCGTCCGCTCGGCAGAATGTGCCGGCGTCCATGCCGTGGTGATTCCCGAAAAGGGGGCCGCAAGGGTGGGGGACGACGCCATGAAGACGTCGGCAGGGGCCCTGAACCTGGTGCCCGTGTGCCGCTCCCTGAACCTGGCCGACGATTGTGACTACCTCCGGGAATCAGGGGTGAAGGTGATCGCCGCCACCGAAAAGGGAACTACCCTCTACACCCAAAGCATCATGACCACTCCCCTGGCCATCATCATGGGGGCTGAAGATACCGGCATCTCTCCGGCATTGCTGCGAAAAGCCGATGAACTGGTGAAAATTCCCATCCTCGGGAAAATCGGCTCCCTCAACGTCTCGGTCGCCGCCTCCCTGCTGATCTACGAAGCCGTCCGCCAACGCCAATTGCCGTAAGCACACAAGTTAGGTCATGGCGAATGCCGTAGGCACGCCAGTATAGTAGGTCATGGCGAATGCCGTAGGCACGCCAGTATGGTAGGTCATGGAGATCACCCCCCCCACATATTCAGTATGGGCGTTTCACGGGTACACCGGCAGGGTTCGGCGGAAGGTCTCTTCCAGCGAAATGATGGTTTCGGTGCTCGAAATGCCGGTGATCTTCTGGATATGGTCGCTCAGCAGACTCTTCAGGTGCTCATTGTCCTTGGCGTATACCTTGACAAAAATCCCATATTGCCCGGTGGTGTAGTGGCATTCCACCACTTCCGGAATCTCCTTCAGCTTTTCGGCGACATCGGCATAAATGCCCCCTTTCTCAAGGAAGATGCCAATATAGGTGCAGGTGCGGTAATCGATCTTTTTGGGGTTGACATAATAGCCTGAACCGGTGATCACCTCCAGTTCCACCATCCTGTTGACCCGCTGATGAACGGCAGCCCGTGAGATGCCGACCACTGCAGCCACATCCTTGAAGGGCACCCGCGCATTCCGGCTGATGATCTCCAGAATCTTCAGATCTACTTCGTCAAGGTTGCTTCTTAATGTCATAACGCTCTGATTTTTACTTCACAGGAATCTGTCTCTTAAACTCCTGCTCCAGTGATATAAAGGTCTCGGTACGGGAAATCCCTTCAATGGTTTGGATCTGTTGGTCGATCAGTTTCTTCAGGTGCTTGTTGGTTTTGGTCTGCACCTTGATGAAAATGGCATACTGTCCGGTGATATAGTGGCATTCCACAATCTCCGGAATCTTCTCCAGCTGCTCCACCACCTTTGTATGGTAGGTCGCCTTTTCCAGGATCACCCCCATGTAGGCACAGGTGTTATATCCCAGTTTCGCGGGATTGACAATAAATTCGCTTCCTGAAACCACACCCATGTTCAGCAGCCGCTGCACCCGCTGGTGAATGGCCGCCCCCGAGACTCCACACTCCCGTGCGACTTCCAGAAAGGGAATTCTGGCATTCCGCGTGATTAGCTTCAATATCTTCTCATCGAGGCCGTCAATCTCAGCCACCGGTTCGTTGAGTTCATCCTGGTTCATCATATTGTTGTTCTGGTTTATACTTACAGATTAATCCGCAAATTTAATAAAAGGCGGAATTTTATAAGATAAAATGCTAAATAACATCCTTTCTTATTACAAATTGTAAGTGGTTCGGATTGTCAGGAATCCTCCCGTCGTCAGGAGGTTTTTTCCTATTTCTTTTTTGAGCGGGGAGCATCGGGCGGTGTGGTTCCTGGGGTGGTTAAACCTTCCGTCGGGCCAGCCGGTG
>CAZMMX010000036.1:12076-32480 GCA_964567485.1 uncultured Prolixibacteraceae bacterium
CCGGGACCCTGGGCAGGGGGAGGCATCAGCGCGGGATCGGCGGTGCCCCAGGCCGCCTGCTGGGTCATCTGAAAGGCGGTACGCATGTCGTTGCCCGCGGGCGACTGGAAGATCTTCAGCCCGAATTCGGGAATCACCGCAAAGATCTGGTCGAAAATATCGTTCTGCAGGGCTTCGTATTCGGCCCACGCCTTGATCTTGCTGAAGGCGTAAATTTCCATGGGGAGTCCCTTTTCCGTGGGCTGCAACTGGCGGATGATGAAGGTCATATTATCGTTGATGCGCGGATTGGCCTTCAGATGAAGCTCCAGGTATTTCCGGAAGACCCCGATGTTGGTCTGGCGCCGCCCCGTGAGCACATCCTCATCGCTGATTTTGTGCTTCTTATTATACTTGTGGATCTCCTCCTCCAACTGGGTGACATAATCCCTGATGACGTCAAACTTCTTGAAGTGCTCCAGCATCTCGGGGGTGCAGAAACGGATGGAGTACAAATCAATAAAAATAGACCGCTTGATGCGCCTCCCTTCCGACTCTTCCATCCCTTTCCAGTTGATGAACGACTCCGATACCAGCGCATAGGTGGGGATGGTGGTGATGGTACGGTCCCAGTTCTGCACCTTGACGGTGGTGAGGGTGAGGTCGATGACGGTTCCGTCGGCACGGTGAGAGGGCATCTCCACCCAATCGCCGATTTTCACCATCTCATTGGCCGACAGCTGAATAGAAGCTACAAAACCAAGGATCGTGTCCTTAAACACGAGCAACAGCACGGCCGCCATGGCGCCCAGTCCGGCAATCAGCACCGTGGGATCCTTACCCAGCAGTAGGGAGATGCCGATGATGACCGACAGGAAATAAACCAGGATCTGCATGAGCTGGATATACCCCTTGATGGGGCGGTGGACACTGTAAGGGGTGGTCTGGTAGATGGCATTGGCGGCATTCAGCGAGGTGATGACGATGTACACCAGGGTGAACAGAAAATAGAGCTTGGCCAGCCTGAGCAGAAAGGGGCCCAGCGAGAAGTAGAAATCGGCCGACATCTGTGCCGCCAGGGCAGGCTCCATTTCTGCCAGGGGCCTCTCAAGCGTCGGCGTGGCAAAAAAACAGCTGCCATAAATGATGAAGAGCGGAACCAGGTGCGAAAGTCCGGCAAATACCTTGTTACGGGCCAGAATATCGTCCCACTCATTTTTCGTGCGGCTCACCAGCCGCATCACCCAGTGACTCAGAATATATTTGGTGATGGAATGGGCTATCCAGGCCACCAACAAGATGCCGATGATCATCGCCAGCGCCGCCAGGGGCTTCGACACCGACTCGAGAAAATCAACCCTGCGGATGACCTCCAGCAGCATTTTATAGAGTTCCTGCATCATGATGGAAGGTTTATCGTTATTTTTACCTGCAAAATTAATCAAATGAGACGTATTTCCCTCCCTGCTTTTGTGCTGACGCTTCTTTTATCTGCTTTCTCCGTTCAGGCACAGGAGGAGTATTCCCGCTGGTTCACCGGCGAACAATTGCGTTATGACTTTCTCCTGGCCGGAAATGACCGGGAGATGAAGCTCTTTCCCATGCAGATGAGCCTGGAACCTCAATGGGGCGGCTCCCATACCCACCTCACCGGAAATGGCGACATGGGCACCTACCGCTACCTGGTGTCTGATGCAGCATCGGGACAGCTCCTCTTCAGCAGGGGGTTCTGCACGTTATTTCAGGAGTGGCAGTCGACCGCGGAAGCCCACACCACCGATAAGGCATATTACCATGCCGTTTTCTTTCCCTTTCCGAAGGAAAAAGTGAAGCTGGCCTTTGAATACCGGAATTACAACGGCGAATTCGTCCCCGTTTTTGAAACGGTGATCGATCCGGACAACTATTTCATCCACAGAACCACCCCTTCTACTCCCGACAAAAAGGCCATCGTGCAGAATGGCGACCCCGCAACACATGCCGACCTGCTCTTCCTTTCCGAAGGATACACACCGCAGGAGCGGGAGAAGTTCTTCGCCGACGCACAGCGGATGGCCGACGCCATCTTCGCCGTGGCTCCCTATTCCGAAGAAAAGGGAAATTTTAACGTCAACGCACTTTTTGTCGCTTCCCCGGAAAGCGGAACCGATGTTCCGGGGGAACATATTTACCGCAATACGCTCTTCAATTCCACTTTTTACACCTTTGATGTCGACCGCTACCTCACCACCAGCGACATGAAAGGTATCTATGATGCGGCTTCCGGCGTGGCATGGGACCACATCATCCTGTTGGTCAACACAACACGCTATGGCGGGGGAGGGTTTTACAACTTCCTGACGGTATGCACCACCGACCACCCCCTCACGCCTAAGGTGCTGGTGCACGAGCTGGGACACGGACTGGCCGGACTGGCTGACGAATACTACAATTCGGAGGTGGCGTATGAGAATTACTACAATCCGGCCATTGAGCCCTGGGAACCCAATATCACGACCCTGACCGACTTCCCGTCGAAGTGGAGATATATGGTCGACGCCTCCATGCCGGTGCCCACACCCCGGGAACCGCAGTATGCCGATGTCGTAGGGGCCTTCGAAGGGGGCGGATACATGGCCAAAGGGATGTTTAGCCCCATGCAGGACTGCCTGATGAAGAGCAACACCCTCCACACCTTCTGCCCAGTATGCCGCGAGGCCATCCGCCGGGCCATCGGCCTGTATGCCCAATAGGCCGTATGCTCTCCTATCGGAATAGGATCAAACCCGCTTTTACCGGGATCCAAAAAAAATTCCCCGGGAGGAGTCTGCCTGATGGTCAGATCTACCCGGGGAATCTCCCCATAATGGTCCGGCAGCCTCTGTTCCAGAAGACGCCGGTAAGGGATAACAATCAGCGATTACAACTTCAGGGTAATCCCGACTTTTCCGCCTCCGAAAGCGTTGCCACCACCAAACTCGAGGTTGACGCCGAAGCGGTCAGAGAAATAGTAACGTCCCCCGACCTGTCCGCCAAGTCCCAATCCGGAAGAATGGCTTCCCGCATAGGCGTCGGGAGAATTCCAGATGTAAAAGCCAAGGTTGAGGCCCGCATAGAAATCCCAGGGTGAAGGGATATTCAGAACCCTGTTGAAATGATAGTTGCCATTTCCGGAAATCCCGATGATGGAGTGATGATACTTCGTACCTACAATATTGTCATTATAGGAACGAAAGGATAATTCACCTCCCACGGTGATATCTTCATGAACGCCGTAATCCAGACCAACGTAAACCGGTAATCCCCATGAAGATAACCCAAGACCTGCATTCAGTTGGGATTCTCCCATGCCAATAGGGCTTTGTGCATAGGTTACAGCAAAGGCTGCAATCAGTACAAATGTGAATAGTAATTTTTTCATTGCTCTAATGATTTAAGATAATAATTGATAGGTCAAAGATAGGGATAAGTAATAATTAAGATCATGTTTTGCGTGGCGAATTCCTGTGTTGGCCAGAATTGACGCTGGACTGATGGTGGGCAGCCCATGGAAAGTCACGGGTCGTAAGGCCTCAGGATGCGCCAACCTGCAGACCATCAGCGCAGTCCCCATACATAGCGGACCGAGAGGGCCAGCTCGTCGGGCCAGAAAAGCTCGCCACCGGTGAAGTTGATGTCGGGTTTCCAGTCCAGACTGACATTGAAAGGAATGCCGCTGAAGTTATACTCCACTCCCAAGATACCGTCGAGCCCGAATACCTTGTAATCCTTGGCCGGATTGGAATAGAATTTCCGACCCGTCTCGCCCGTAAAGGAGCCGTAGTGGGCCCCGGCGCCATAGTAGTAATGCAGTCCGTCGATCATAAATCCCCGGGAGTGGAACTGATAGAGTCCGGTGACGTGAAATCCTCCCCAACGGGAGAGCAGCAGGGCTTCGGCAGCCTGGTCGGGCGTGAAAAAATGCTTGACCGTCAACCCCAGGGACGGCCCCCCCCGGAAGCCGATGCCGGTCCGGTAATCCTGCGCTTCTGCCACCAGGGCCATGACCGCCACCAAGGCCAGGATCATCATGAGCTTCTTCATAGTGTGAATTTTGGTTAATTATATAATTCTGATCATCTATTTCAAGTCTCTGTATCTTTGAGCGATATCACCGTAGGCGTCAATGCGGCGATCACGCAGGAAGGGCCACCAGCGGCGCACGTTTTCGCTTCTTTCCAGGTCGATGGTGGTGAGCAGGGTCTCCTCTTCATCCGCGCTGGCGTGCAGGAGGAGCTCCCCCTGGGGACCGCAGACGAAGCTGTTGCCCCAGAAAGTGATTCCCCGTGTTTGTCCCGACGGGTCGGCTTCGTGGCCTGTGCGGTTGACACTCACCACGGGAATTCCGTTGGCCACGGCATGGCTGCGCTGGATGGTAATCCAGGCTTCCAGCTGGCGTCTCTTCTCGGCATCGCTGTCGCTGCTCTCCCAGCCGATGGCGGTGGGGTAGATGAGGATCTCGGCCCCCGCCAGCGCCATCAGGCGCGCCGCTTCGGGGTACCACTGGTCCCAGCAGACCAGCACACCCAGTTTTCCCAGTGAGGTGGCGATGGGCTCAAAACCCAGGTCCCCGGGCGTGAAATAAAACTTCTCGTAATAGGCAGGATCATCGGGGATGTGCATCTTCCGGTATTTTCCGGCGATGCTCCCGTCGCGGTCAAAGACCACGGCGGTATTGTGGTACAATCCGGGTGCCCGCTTTTCAAAGAGCGAGGTGACCAGCACCACCCCCGCACGACGGGCGATATCCCCGTAAAAGAGGGTGACGCCTCCCGGAATGGGCTCTGCCAGGTCGAACTGCTCCACATCTTCGGACTGACAGAAATAGAGGCTGTCATGCAGTTCCTGCAACACCACGAGCTGCGCCCCCTCGCGGGCCAGTCCCAGAATCTTCTCTTCGAGCCGCTGCCTGTTCTCCTCCGTCTGGGCAGAATTACGCTGCTGCACCACTCCTAAGGTCCACTTTTTTGTCGTCATCTCAGAAATCCTTTCGGGATCTGCATGGTAATACAATGCAACGATCCGTTTTGTTCAATAAACGATAAACAATTCACTCCTCTTATCTCATATCCGGAAAATATTTCCCGGAAAACGGACAGTGCTTTTTCATCGGAAGGAATACCGTAAAGGGGCACCAGAAGCGTTCCATTGACGATGAGAAAGTTGGCATAGGTAGCCGACATGCGGCGTCCGTCTTTACTGTAGACGGGATCGGCCATGGGCAGGGCGACCAGCCGGTAGGGCTCCCCGTCGGCCCTGCGGAACTGCTGCAACTCCTCTTCCATCTTTTTCAGGTCGTGATAGTGGATATCTTCAGGGTCGTCACAACGCACATAACAGATGCTCTTCTCATCGCAGAAACGCGCCAGGGTGTCGATGTGGCTGTCGGTATCGTCACCTTCGAGATAGCCATGGTTCAGCCACAGCACCCGGGTGGCCCCCAGAATGGTGCGGAGCTTCCCTTCGATGCCCTCCCGGTCGAGGTGGTGGTTCCTGTTGGGATTGAGGAGACATTCCGCGGTGGTCAGGATGGTGCCCCGGCCGTCACTTTCAACACTCCCTCCCTCGAGGACAAACTCAGGATATCCGCGGTATTCGGCATCTTCCGAAAAGGCTTGCTGCCGGTAGAGCGAGGCGTTGATCATATTGTCGAGGCCGGCGTTGAACTTGTTGCCCCAGCCGTTGAAGGTGAAATCGTTCACCACGCGGCGCCCCTCCCTGAAGGTGCACACCGGACCGTGATCCCTCGCCCACGTGTCGTTCGAGGGAATATCGTAAAACCTGATGCGTGCCCGTTCCTCAGGGGTGAAATGGCGCCCCGTGGCTTCCCTGTCGCGGCAGACCACCAGCAGTGAGGCCTTCCGCAGAATCTCACGCGCCACCGCAGCATAACTCCGATCCACCTCTTCGAGCATCCCCGCCCAGTCGGTGCCCTCATGCGGCCAGGTCAGCATCACCGCCTCCTGTTCTTCCCACTCGGCCGGAAGCCTTACCCCGCCGTGAAAGATGTTTTCTTCTTGAACCATTTTTGAATATTTGAAGGTCAGACTATGAAGTCAATGAATGTTGCTTATGCAATTATAAGTATTTGTAAATACTTGAATTGTTTGAAATTATTTGTAATCATTTCACTGCCGGAACACAAAGCTGATGATGTTGGCGCCCATTTGGAGCGCTTTGAGGCGCACCTCTTCGGGGTCCTTGTGGACATCGGGATCTTCCCAGCCGTCCCCCAGGTCGGTTTCGTAGGTATACAGACAGATCATCCGGCTTCCTTCGAAGAGTCCGAAGGCCTGCGGCGGCTTGTTGTCGTGTTCGTGGATCTTGGGCAATCCGCCGGGAAAGCTGAATTTCTGGCTGAAGAGGGGGTGGGAGGGGGGCAGCTCCACAAAATCCTTTTCGGGGAATACCTTTTTCATCTCCCGGCGGATGTAGGGGTCCAGACCATAATTGTCGTCGATATGGAGGAATCCCCCGGCCTCGAGATAAAGACGCAGGTTGCGGGCATCGCTGTCATTGAAAACCACATTCCCGTGTCCCGTGAGGTGCACATAGGGATAGTTGAAGATTTCGGCGCTTCCCACCTCCACGGTGGCATATTCAGGATAGATCGCCGACCCCAGTTCCCGGTTGCAGAAGGCGATCAGATTGGTGAGCGCCGTGGGATCCCCATACCAGTCCCCGCCACCGCCATATTTCAGCAGCGCGATCTTCACCGAACTGTTCTGTGCGGCCGCTGTCATCGTCAGCATCATCACCCCCAGAAAAACCGCCGGCAGGAAAACCCTGCTGAACCTGAACCCTCTGTTTATCCGATAAGCCATTCCCTTTATTCTCTGTTAAGCGTTTTTAAGCATTTATAAGCGACACCGCAAGGCAGGCCACCAGGGCCGCGGTTTCGGTGCGCAACCGTGCGGTGCCCAGGGTCACCTCCCTGAACCCCGCGGCAACGGCAAGGGTGACCTCCTCGGGGGAGAAATCTCCCTCGGGACCGATCAGCACCAACACTGCCTTCCCCGGAACCACCACCTCCTTCAGGTGTGGCTTGTCACCACTATGGCAATGGGCGATGCACTTTACCCCCTCGAAGGGAAGAGCGATCATCAGGTCAAAGGGGGTATCTTCCCTGATTTCCGGAAGTCGCGATTTCTGCGACTGTTTCATGGCGGCGATGGCCATCTTCTGCAAGCGCTCCCGGTTAGTACGACGCCGCTCGCTGTGGCGGCAGATCACCGGCGTGATGATATCGATCCCTATCTCCGTGGCCTTCTCGACAAACCAGTCGGTACGTTCGCTGTTCTTGGTGGGGGCCATGGCCACATGCAAACGGTAGTCCCGGCTCTCCACCTCCTTCTCCTCCTCTTTCAGCAACACCCGGCATTGCCGGGGATGGGCGTCCGAGATCTCCCCCACGAAACGGTGGCCGCGGCCGTCTACGACAACCACCGCCTCTCCCTCCTTCATCCTGAGAACTTTCACCGCATGCATCGACTCCCCGGCGTCCAGAACGACCTCTCCGACAGCCGCTGCCGGCACATAAAAAAACTCCTGACTCACAGCTTTATAACTTTATTGTTTAATTTCTTTCGGGTTGACCTGCATCACCAGCTTCCCGGTGCGGGCTTCCGCCTTCGCCCAGCTCTCCACCGGAAATTCAATCACCACCGCGGAACAGGTGGGCATTTCCCGCCCAAACGAGGTGCAGAGCTGTTCCGCATAAAAGGAGAGGGTGGGGTTGTGCCCGAAAAAGAAAACCACCTCTTTCCCCTCGGGAATCTCATGCAGCCTCCTCAAAAACTCTGCCGTAGTCACTCCGTGGTAAAACTCGTGATCGTGTTCTATCCGTTCCAGGGGGTAACTGAAGCCCCCGGCGAAGATCTCGGCCGTCTGCATCGCCCGTGTGGCGGGACTCGACAGGATCAGCCGGGGAACCACACCCTGTTCCCGCAGGTAAAAACTCACCTTCAGGGCATCGTCAAGGCCCCGCGGGGTGAGCTCCCGGTGGAAGTCATCCTCATAACCCCACTGGACCGCCTTGGCATGCCTGACCAGAACCAATTGCACCATCTGCTGTTTTTTCTGCTAAATTAACTTATTTTGCGCTTTCATCCCTTAATTCTTCCCGAAATGAGACGCATCGGCCTCTTATCCGACACCCATGGCGACATTCCCGAATCGTTGTTCTCCTTCTTTGGCGCCTGCGATGAGATATGGCACGCCGGCGATATCGGCAATGCCGCCACGGCAGAGCGGCTGTCCGGTTTCCGCCCCCTGAAGGCCGTCTTTGGAAATATCGACGGACAGGATATCAGGATTTCCACACCCGGAAAACTGCGCTTTTTCTGCGAGGAGGTGGAGGTCCTGATGACCCACATCGGGGGGTACCCCGGCCATTATGACCCCCGCATCAGGGAGGAACTGCTGGAGAGGCCCCCGAAGCTCTTCGTCTGCGGCCACTCTCACATCCTGAAGGTGATCTACGACAAAAAACTCGACCTCCTCCACCTCAACCCCGGTGCTGCCGGCAGCAAGGGGTTCCACAAATTCCGGACCGCCCTGCGGTTTGTCATCGACGGCGCCGACATCAGGGAAATGGAAATATGGCAGTCGGAACGCCTTTCCACCCCTTCCGGAACTGATCATTGAAATGCGGCACTCTTCCACAGAATCTGGCAACTATTGCTATTTTTACCGCCTCACCATACGAAATTCAAAATTTGTAAAATAACAACCTGATGAAGATACCCTCTATTTTTTTACTCTGGACGGCGTTGCTGGCTTGTGCCCTTCATGCTCCGGCCCAGTCGCCCCTGAAGTTCATGTACCACGATGTGAACCTCCCCCTGGAACAACGCGTCGACTTGCTGGTGTCGGAGATGACCCTGGAGGAGAAGATCGGACAGATGGTCTTCACGGCGCCGGCGATTCCCCGTCTGGGGGTTCCCGCCTATAACTGGTGGAACGAATGCCTTCACGGCGTGGCCCGCGCAGGCTATGCCACGGTATTCCCCCAGTCCATCACCATCGCCGGATCATGGGACAAAGCGCTGATGCTCAGGGTGGCTACCGCCATTTCCGATGAAGCCCGCGCCAAACACCACGAATGGCTCCGCCGCGGGAAACACGGCATTTACCAGGGGCTCACCTTCTGGTCCCCCAACATCAACATCTTCCGCGATCCCCGCTGGGGCAGGGGCCATGAGACCTATGGCGAAGATCCCCACCTCACCGGACAAATGGGCCTTCAATTTGTCAGGGGCCTCCAGGGTGACGATCCCACTTATCTGAAAACCGTGGCCACGGCCAAGCACTATGCCGTCCACTCAGGTCCCGAGCCGGTACGCCATGAATTCAACGCCGTAGTGGATAACCGCGACCTGTACGAGAGCTACCTTCCGGCTTTCCGCACCCTGGTGACCGAAGGAAAAACCTGGTCCGTGATGTGCGCCTATAACCAGCTCGACGGCCACCCCTCCTGTGCCAACCCTTTCCTCTACAATATCCTGCGCAATGAGTGGGGCTTCGAAGGCTATATCGTCTCTGACTGCTGGGCCATCAGCGATTTCTATACCTTTCAGGGATATTCGAAAGATGCCGCGGAAGCCTCGGCCCTCGCCGTCAAGACCGGCACCGATCTGAACTGCGGAAATTCTTACGACCACCTCGGAACGGCCATCCAGCGGGGTCTCATCGCCGAAAGCGACCTCGACATCGCCGTAAAACGCCTCTTTACCGCGCGCTTCAAACTGGGCATGTTCGACCCGCCGGAAAAGGTTCCCTATACCCAGATTCCCTTTTCCGCCAGCTGTTCCGACATCCACAACACCCTGGCCCGTGAAGCCGCCCTTAAAAGTATCGTCCTGCTGAAAAATGAGAAGAATCTGCTCCCTCTTTCCCCGGAAGTCAAAACCATCGCCGTGGTCGGCCCCAATGCCAATAACATAGACGCCCTCCTCGGTAACTACAACGGGATTCCGAAGAATCCCGTGACCGTTTTGCAGGGCCTCAGAAACCGCCTGGAACCCCGGGTGAATATCCTCTATGCCCCCGGAAGCCATCTGGCAGAGGGCCTTCACAATCTGGAACCTGTTCCCTCCTGCTTTCTGATGACGGCGGAAGGAAAACAGGGGGTGACCGGTGAATATTTCGCCAATATTGACCTCTCCGGGGAACCCGCCTTTATCCGTATCGACGACAATATCGACTTTTACTGGGAATCGGGATCTCCCTCTCCGGAACTCCCCGATGACGACTTCAGCATCCGCTGGACCGGCTACCTGGTCCCTCCAGTGACGGGCTCCTATGCCATCGGCAGCTGGGGGATGCCCTTCCTGGAGGTGTGGCTCGAGGGCGAAAAACTCTTTACCCACAACTCCGACCACCATGGCTATCACCTCGAAAAAACAGTTCGCCTCGAAGCCGGAATGAAATATAAATTCGTTTACGAATACAAAAACTGGCATGGCGATGGCGATGCCCGCCTCCTTTGGGCGATGCCCAATGAGAACATGCAGCAGGATGCCGTGGAGGTGGTCCGCCATTCCGACCTCGCCGTGGTGGTCCTGGGACTCTCGCCACGCCTCGAAGGGGAGGAGATGCCCGTCGAGGTCGACGGATTCGCCGGGGGCGACCGCACCCACCTCAACCTCCCCAAAACCCAGGAGGATCTTCTGGATGCCGTCGTGGCCACCGGCAAACCGGTGGTCGTGGTCCTGCTCAACGGCAGCGCCCTCTCGGTCAATAAGGCCGCCGCAACGGCCGGCGCCATCCTCACCGCCGGGTATCCCGGACAGGAAGGGGGTCATGCCGTGGCCGACGTGCTCACCGGGGATTATAACCCCGCAGGCAGACTGCCCGTGACCTGGTACCAGTCGGTCGACCAGCTCCCGCCCTTCGAAAATTACGACATGACAGGGCGCACATACCGCTATTTCACGGGAGAACCGCTCTTTCCCTTTGGGTTCGGACTGAGTTATACCACCTTTGCATACGGTGACCTCAGGGTGGCTGAAAAGGTGACGGCCCGACAACCCCTGACGGTGTCGGTCAAGGTGACCAATTCCGGAAAAAGGGCAGGAGAGGAGGTCGTGCAACTCTACCTGACCGACGAGAAAGCCTCCACGCCCCGTCCCATCAGACAACTCGAAGGATTCGAAAGGATTTTCCTTAATCCCGGGGAATCAAAAGTGGTGGAATTTACCCTGGACCCCCGCCAGCTCTCCCTGATCAACAGTAAGGATCAGCGGGTCGTGGAACCGGGATGGTTCACGGTGGCCGTGGGCGGCAAACAGCCGGGGTTCACCGGCCTCGCCGACGCCCTCACCACCCAGGTGGTCACCACCCGCTTCCGCATCACCGGTAAGGAATTTCCCATCGAAGCCAAAAAATACGTAAGGTGAACTGTTGTGTTTTCAGGATCTGTCTAATCCATCAAGAATTTTAATAAACCTGTCACGACTGATATCCAGATATCGGAGAACTTGCTTTATAATGAATTCTGGTACAGGATCAACATGAGTTTGTATCGTAATGGGTCTTTCCATATTTGGTTTTGACCACTTCTCGTGCCCACCCCGCCCTTTGGGGCCTTTAATAATTTGAAGCCCTTGATTCAATAAGAACTTACGGAATTCTCTGACCGAAATATTGGAAAGTTTGTGGGTTGACATGAATTTGGAATTCAAACAACAGCTGGTATCCCAACCTCTTGATGAAATGTATTTACCTGGTATTTGTCAAAAATATCAGAAACGTATTGGTTATCTTTTATTACTGAAGTGATACTGGGCGCCAGCAACCTTCTTGGATTTTTATGAATTTCATCGATTTTCCAACCCAGGTTCGAAAGTACTTTACCTAAAGTTTTTTCCTTCAAGGTATAGTCAACGAAATCTTCAAGAACAATCTCAAATGAACTGCGAGCATCTTCTATTGTATTTCCGTACCCTGTAATGTCAAGATGAGGAGAAAAGATCAAATGAATACCATTCTCATCAATGAAATGAATCAGGAAGAGCTTGACTTTGATTTCTCCCGCACTCTTTTCGTATTTCCCTTCAAAAATATACTGTGACATGTCGAACAGTTCTTAGTGACAAATCAAAATTAGTGAAAAAAAGGTGAATTTCCTCATTTATCCTCTGAACTTCCAGAGTGATCATGTTTTTTTATTTTGTTCAAATACAGCTATTTTTCTCCGGGTAATAGGCTCCGCAATTCTTCTTTGATCTTCACTTGAAAATAAGAAACCACAAAATAAAAAAAAGTGGCCGCTATGTTTTAGCAGCCACCCTTTAATATATTTAAATTCTAGTGTTTTTAAGACATGCCCTTTCCCGGCATTTGACCTGGGAGGGGATAAAATTTCCGGTTCGGTTTCAGGCGTTTTCTGATCAATGGACGCCGATGGGATCGGCGGGCAATGACGGGTCACCAGTAACCGTTCCACCGGTTCTGATCGCTCCCAGCAACAGCAATCCGCACATGTGCGGGGCAGCCATGGAGGTGCCGCTCATGGTGGTATAACCGCCGCCTTTGTAGGTGGAATAGATATTCACTCCCGGTTCGCAGTAATCGACAGGAGTTCCGTAGTTGGAGAAGTAAGCCCATTTGTCGCTGGCGTCCATGGCTGAAATGGTGTAGAGGTTGGTACCGTTGGCACGGGCAGGGGAGTGGTTGATGGCATTATCCGACTCATTACCGGCAGCCAGGGCTACCTTAACGCCCTTGGCCCCCAGGTTGACCACCGCTTCATCGAGAGGTTCATAGATGCCCCCTCCCAGACTCATGTTGGCGGCATCCCCGACAGCAGCACTAGTACGCACATAATCTACACCTGCGATGATTTGCGACATGGTTCCGGATCCTCTTCTGTTAAGGACCTTCACGGGCACGATCGTGGCGCCGGCGGCCACCCCAATGACGCCTATCTCATTGTCTTTTGCAGCGACAATCCCCGCACAATGGGTGCCATGGCCGTTGTCATCATCAGCCACATCGTCCCCGTTTACACAGTCTTTATCCCTGGAGGTGTCCACCGTCAGGTCGGGATGATCGAGGTCTACTCCCGTGTCAATGATCCATGCTGTTTTCCCAACGCCGCTGATGCCACCGTTAACTCTTGTGATTCCCACTGGTTTTGTCTCACCGGTGGGTGTGGGAGCCGGTTTCGTGGGCTTCGCCTGTGCCCTGGGGAGATTAACCGTGACCCACATGTCGGGATAAACAGCCTTCACGCCCGGGGCCTGCGCCAGCTTCATGGCTTCCGTGTTGCTCATATCCACAGCGATGCCCCGCAAGGCACTGTTGTACACAAAATCGGGTTCCCGCAGGGGCAGGTCCATCATACTGAAAACATCATGGGTGACCTGCAAAACCGCTTCCCGGGTAACATCACCACCCAAGGAGGCTGATTTCAGCAATCCGGCATCCTCAAAGAGCACGATGAACTGCCCCTCTATCACCTGGGAGGTGAACTTCACCACATCAGAACTCTGCTCCTCTATCTGCGGAATCTCCTCCTTCTGACAGGAAAACAGAACCATTCCGGCCATAGCCATGGCCACAAACAAGAATTTTTTCATAGCAAGATAGTTTTATGTAAACAAGAAATTGGAACTTGTGGATGCAGCCATCCACGGCACTAAAAGTATGAAAAAATTGGAATGTGCAACTAAGTGGCCCGAAAAAATGATAATACGTCAGAAATAATTCTCATATCATTATGAATCCACGTAAACTAAACGGCACGCGCAGTTATTGTTAAATGCACATAATTCTACCTTCCTATCCGGTACGACAATTTCACCAGGAAGATATTCCCCGGCCGGGTGCCGAAGAGGTGGTCGAGGTCGCGCCCCAGGTCGAAGCTGCCATCGGTGACCCTGGAGTGGCGGTTCTGTGACCACACGAGATAGAGAGAGGAACCCGGAAGGTATTCCCACCGCAGCACCATGTTGGAGAGGAACTCCCGAACGTTGAAGTTGGGATCCCGGAAGGAGTAGCTGTGGTGTAACGCCCCCTCACTGATGTGATATTCCCCGGTTCCGGAGTCATAATTGATCTCCCCGCCATCAAATTCGTGGAAGCGGTTCTGGTATTCGTCTGCCCTGGGGTCGGTGATCCGTTTGAATTCGTCGTATTTCCCGGAAGAGATGAAGGGCTGTCCCCAGTATTGCAGCGACAGGTCGGGGGTGAGGTTCAGGTTGATGCGGAAGGAGGCGCTGACTGTATTCTGGCGGATGGTGCCGAACAGGTAACGGTTGGCTATGCTAAACTCCCGGGTGGTCACATACATCAGTTCACACTGGTCGTACTGGTATTCGGGGCTCACCTCAATATTCAGGGCGTTGATGGGTTTCCAGTTGATTTCGAATTCCCCTCCGGCGTTCAGGGAATACTTCTTTTCATAGCTGCGGTTGATATAACCCTCCACTTCGAAAGAGAGTTTTTTCTGTTCGTTGGTGGAGAGGTACAGATGAGCATTCCAGCTTCCGGGGTAGCGCATGGCGGGTCCCCCGCGCAGGTCGACGGTGGTGAGGGCCGGGAGGCTCAGGTTGAAACCCGAGGCCACCGACCAGTAGTTGGTCAGGGTGGTGTTCATGTTGACATTCCCGCCGGCGGCCAGGAGCTCCCGCCCGAAATTCCACTGGGTCCACTCGTTCAGGTTGACATTGATCTGCCGGAAGACGAAGACCGGCTGGTAGGTCCGGTACCCGACCCAGAAGAGCTGGAACACCCTGTCGGCTTCCCTGAGGTAGCCCACATCGTTAAGTTCCAGTCCGGGACTTTTCCAGGTGACGGCGGTCAGGAATTTCACGTTGCCGCCATATTCTCCGATGCCGATTTTGCCGCCGTGGCCACTCAGCGACGTACGTGTGGAGTCGACGCCCAGGTATCCGGCATCGGGGCGCTGGAACATGCGGGTCCAGGCCGTCTGCGTGCGCGTGATGGCCTCACGGCTCCCCGCCACACGGCTGCCGTAAAGACTCAGGTCAAACTCCCAGTTTTTGTCGTCCCATTTGTGCACCAGGTCGATACCCCCGGTATAGGCTGACTTGTGCAAATAGGAGGGGTCGTTCTCCTCCAGCTTCCGGTGTACGGAAGTGATCATCCCTCCCAGCATGGTGTTCCCCTCGTGGAAATCTTTCTGCACCCTTGCGACGGCGTAGTTGGTGAAGGGCTCCATGGGAATCCTCTTCTCCAGGGAGCCCGTGCTGATGGTGGCATATTCCCGGGCTGTCATGCTCTCCAGAAGGCCCACCGACCAGCCTCCTGCCGTCTTCCCTGTGATCTTGGCGGCCCCCAGGATGCGCGTGAACTCAGGGGCCTGTCCGTAGCTCCCCTCCGGAATATGAAGGCCAAACTGCGGCGACCGCCCGATGCGACGCGAATAAAACATTCCTTCATCCTCCATGTCGCCATCCCCGAAATTCAGGCCGTAGTGGAGGATGTTCTTCCCCTCGATAAAAAAGGGCCTCCGTTCTTCAAAAAAAGTCTCATGGGTGCTCAGGTTCACCTGTGACGGGTCGGCCTCCACCTGTCCGAAATCGGGATTCACAGTCATGTCGAGGGTCAGGTAGTTGGTGATTCCTATTTTGGCATCCAAACCAGCATCGAGGCGGTTCCTGAGGCCTTTCTCACGAAAGGGATTTCCGGCTTCCCGGGCAAAACGCTCCGTGCTGGCGACCACATAGGGCATGAAATCCACGATCTTTCGCGCTTCTATCTCCCGCAGTCCCGAGAGCCGGCCGAACTGGGAGACAAAGGTGGGCTCCTTGCGTGAAACGGGCTGCCACAGGGAGGTCTCCTCCTTCCGGAAGAGATATCGGACCACCTGGAATCCCCATTCCTCCTCTTCACTGGCACTCTCCCGGAAACGGAGCTGCGTCAGGGGAATCCTGAATTCGGCACTCCACCCCAGGGTATCGTGGGATACCGCGGCCCACCAAATGGGATTCCACGTGGGGTCTTCGTTGTTGCCGTCGTCACTCACCAGAAAGTCGTACTTGACCCCCGAGGCCGTCACGGCAAAGGCAAAGGCCGTGCGCTTGTCGTTGTAAGAGTCAAATTCCACACCGGCCACATCACCGTCGATATTATCGCGGCGCGTGACCCTGCGCACGATACTGTCGGGGGAGGTGTCCCACAGTTTCATCCCTACATATAGGAAATGCTGGTCGTAGAGGACGGCAAATTCACTCCGCTGCGAAGGCTCCGCCCCTTCTACCGGCTCATGCATCATAAACCGGTTTTCCCAGGTGGCCTGCTTCCAGGCTTCATCGTCCAGCTTACCATCGGTTTCCGGGGCACTCCCTTCAAGGTGATGGGTTCGGTAGTGGCGCTGGTCGTACCCCTGCGACCAGGTCGTCAATGCGCACAAGAGGAGGAGGAGGGAGAAAATGACTCTCATAAACAGATCCAAAACGATTATTGAAGTTTGCCCTGCAAAACATCATGAACCACAGGAGCTTTTTGTTGCTGTCCCCCTTGCCGGGGCTTGGTCCATCACCCCTGAATCCGGATGGGGTTTCGAGGAGGTGACTTTCACCCATAAGACTGTTGTGAAAAACCAAATGTTACAAAGAAATTCACTTTTATTATCATTTTCTGAAAAAAGTGTTCAGCTTCTTTCTTTTTTCAGCGGGGGGCTCCGGAAATCCCTAAATTGCACGCTCAAAACCAAAAAATTATGGCCAAGCGTAAAGACATTCATAAGGTACTGATTATCGGGTCGGGACCCATCATCATCGGACAGGCATGTGAGTTTGATTATTCGGGGACGCAGGCGTGCAAGGCACTCCGCTCCCTGGGGTATCAGATTGTGCTGGTCAACTCCAATCCGGCGACCATCATGACCGACCCTGAGATGGCCGACATCACCTATATCGAGCCCCTGAATGAGTATGCCCTCGAGGAGATTATCAGCCGGGAGCGTCCCGACGCCCTGCTTCCCAACCTGGGGGGACAAACGGCGCTGAACCTCTCGCTGCTCCTTTATAAAAAGGGGATTCTTGACAAATACGGGGTAGAAATGATCGGCGTGAATCCCGAGGCCATAGAAAAGGGGGAAGACCGTGTGGCCTTCAAGGAGATGATGAATCATCTGGGCATTGAGATGCCCCGGAGTACCGCGGTGAACAACGTCGGGGATGCCGAAAAGATCGCGGCACAACTGGGCTATCCTGTGGTGGTGCGTCCTGCCTATACCATGGGAGGCACCGGCGGCGGCATGGTCTACAATGTCGAAGAACTACGCACCGTGGCCAGCCGTGGCCTCTCGGCGAGCATCGTCAACCAGGTGCTCATCGAGGAGTCGGTGCTGGGATGGGAAGAGCTGGAACTCGAGGTGGTGCGCGATGCCAAAAACCAGTTGATCACCATCTGCTTTATCGAGAACGTGGACGCCATGGGCGTTCACACCGGCGATTCCTTCTGCACGGCACCCATGCTCACCATCTCCCCGGAATTGCAGCAGCGTCTTCAGAAGTATGCCTATGCCATCGTCGGGGCCATCGGGGTGATCGGCGGCACCAACGTTCAGTTTGCCCACGATCCCAAAAGCGACAGGGTGGTGGTCATCGAGATCAACCCCCGCACCTCGCGCTCCTCGGCACTGGCTTCCAAAGCCACGGGATTTCCCATCGCCCTGGTGTCGGCGCTCCTGGCCGGAGGACTCACCCTCGACGAAATGCCCTACTGGCGCGAAGGAACCCTCGAGAAATACACACCCTCAGGCGATTATGTGGTGGTCAAATTCCCCCGCTGGACCTTCGAAAAATTCAAAGGCCTCCCCGATAAACTGGGCACCCAGATGCAGGCCGTCGGTGAAGTCATGAGCATCGGCCGCAATTATAAGGAAGCCCTCCAGAAAGCCATCCGCTCCCTGGAAATAGGACGCTACGGACTCGGTTTTGCCAAGGACTTCCACCAACGCACGCCCGAAGAACTCATGACCCTGCTGACCCACGCCACCAGCGAACGGCAGTTTGTCATGTATGAAGCCCTCCGAAAAGGAGTGACCGTGGAGACCCTCACCGCCAAAACCCATATCAAGGCCTGGTTCATAGATCAGATGAAGGAACTGGTGGACTTCGAAGAGGAGATGCTCGCCTTCAGGGGAGGGGAGCTTCCGGCGGAACTTCTGGCCCGGGCAAAAAAAGAGGGCTTTGCCGACCGTTACCTGGCCAGGATCCTGGAGATGCCGGAGGAGAAAATACGCCTCCGCCGTGAAGCCCTGGGCATCACCGAAGGGTGGGAACCTGTGCCGGTCAGCGGCGTCGAAAATGCCGCCTATTACTACTCCACCTATAACGCCCCTGATGTTTCCCCGGAAACCCCCGGAAAGAAGATCATGGTACTCGGTGGAGGCCCCAACAGGATCGGCCAGGGAATCGAATTCGACTACTGCTGCGTTCATGCCGCCTTTGCCATCCGCAAGGCGGGGTACAGCTCTATCATGGTCAACTGCAACCCCGAGACCGTCTCTACCGATTATGACACCTCCGACAAGCTCTATTTTGAGCCACTCACGGCCGAGGATGTCCTGAGCATCTACAGAAAGGAGAAACCCGAAGGGGTGATCGTGCAGTTCGGGGGACAGACGCCTCTTAACCTGGCCAATGAACTGGCTGCCGCAGGGGTGAAAATTCTGGGCACCACCCCGGAAACCATTGACCTGGCCGAAGACCGCGACCGCTTCCGGCATATCATGACCCGCCTGGGAATCCCACAGCCCGAATCGGGAATGGCCTCCACCCTCGACGAGGCCCTGGCCATTGCCGCACGCATCGGTTATCCCCTGATGGTCAGACCTTCCTATGTTTTGGGAGGAAGAGGCATGATGATCGTCAACGACGAGAATATGCTGGAACAGTATGTGACGGCAGCCGTGGATGTCACCCCTGACAGGCCCCTGCTGATCGACAAATTCCTCGAAGACGCCATAGAAGCCGAAGCCGACGCCCTTTCCGACGGAACCGACGCCTTCGTGCCGGCGGTGATGCAGCATATCGAATACGCAGGAATCCACTCGGGCGACTCGGCATGTGTCATCCCTCCCGTGGTCATGACCGAACAGCATATCGAAACCATCAAGGAATATACCCGCCGTATCGCCATCGAAATGAAGGTGGTGGGACTCATGAATATTCAGTATGCCATCTGCGAAGATGTGGTCTACATCCTGGAAGCCAATCCCCGGGCTTCGCGCACCGTACCCCTGGTCTCCAAGGTGTGCAACGTCTCCATGGCCAACATCGCCACCCAGCTGGTGCTGGGCCGCAAACTGTCGGAATTCGGACTGAAGGACCGGAAATTCTCCCACTACGGTGTTAAGGAGGCGGTCTTTCCCTTCAACATGTTCCCCGATGTGGATCCCCTGCTGGGCCCCGAAATGCGCTCCACGGGTGAAGTGCTCGGCATGGCCGCCAGCTATGGCATGGCCTTCTTCAAATCACAGGAGGCCACCCAGACCAGTCTGCCCGCCGAAGGAACCGTGCTGATCACCATCGCCGACCGCGATAAGCAGAAAATCCTTCAGGTGGCCCGTAATTTCAGGGATATGAACTTCAGGATCATCTCGACCGGGGGCACTCAACGCTTCCTGGCGGAACACGGCATAGCGGCCGAAGCAATACTGAAAGTCCACGAGGGAAGACCCAACATCGTCGACGCCATCAAAAACGGGGAGATCAGCCTGGTGGTCAACACCCCGGCAGGCCCCCAGAGCGAATACGACGATTCCTATATCCGGAAAAACGCCATCAAATACAAGATTCCCTATATCACCACCACGTCGGCAGCCCTGGCCGCCACCCACGGCATCCTCGACCGCCAGCATGGCAGGTACCACGTGAAATCGCTCCAGGAATACCACGCCGACATCACGGATTAATCAGGGGTAATGCCCCCGGCCGGGTCACTGCCTGCTATTTTTCCCTTGCCATGGTTCATTATTTGCCATTTTTCACGTACGTTTGTATGGTAATCATCTTAATTCCTATTCCATGAAAAAGTTTTGGGGCTGGTTTTTCGTCATTCTGCTGATTGTCCTGGCATCGTTCATCTACTGGAAATACTTCTTTACCTATAGCGAAGGATACCGCGCCGGGTTACTCCAGAAATTCTCCAAAAAAGGAACTATCTTCAAAACCTACGAGGGAGAGATGATCCTGAGCAGCATCCACTCCCGCGCCGACATCGCCATCGCCTCCGAGAAATTTCTCTTTTCGGTGACCGACAAAAAGGTGGCCACTTCGCTCGACCAGATGCAGGGAGAATTCGTGGTGATCCATTACATGGAGAAAAACGGGGTCCTCCCCTGGGTGGGCGAAACCAAATATGTGGTCGACAGTGTCAGGGTGGCCGATAATAACCCCTACCGGGGCGACGCACCAATGAATTAAAT
>CAZMMX010000037.1:0-22845 GCA_964567485.1 uncultured Prolixibacteraceae bacterium
GCCCGCACCATGGTGTTGCCCAGAACACCGGCTCCTCCGGTAATGACACATACTTTTCCTTTTAAATCTTCAAACGATAATGCCTTCATATTTTTTAGTATTACGTAATAATGATCATTCCTGTGTTCTTGTGGTCTTTCCCTATGGAGAGACCTGCCTGATGTTCGTGGTTCCTGGACGATGGATCCTTCATGATTCACTGCTTAAAACCTTTGTAATAATCGAGATTCTCGCGGGTGATGATCTCAATGGGGGAATAGTGGACTTTTGCTACCGGAATTTTCAGGACCACTCCCCGGAAGAGGGTTTCCACGGCATTAAATCCCTGTTCTTCGGGGCGTTGACAGATCAGGAAATCGACGATTCCGTTCCGGAGGAAGGTGACATTCTCCTTCAGCAGGTCATTGCCGACCAGGGCGATATGTCCGTTTTCCCTGTGGCCAATGGCCCTGGCGGCGAGATAAACTTTCGAGCTGGTGACAAAAATCCCTGCCGGGGGGTCTTCGGTGAGCAGTTCTGTGAGTTTCTCCTCGCACGTTGAGGAGTCGGAAATGGCAATCTCGGCGGTCTGAATCTGTTGTTCAGTGCGGTTTTCCCGGAACCAGTCATAAAAACCCCGTTCTCGCTGTAATAGATGGTTCTGGTGATCGGTTTCCCGGGCAAAATGGATGACCAGCATTTTTTTGCCGGCAGGGACCAGCATGGAGAGGAGGCGTGCCGAGAGCTGACCGCACTGGTATGAGTTCTGTCCGATGTAGGCCAGCTGCCCCTGTCCGGGAATGTTGGAATCGATAAAAACAAAAGGAATACCCCCCGCCTTGAGTTTCGTGATGAAATCCATGGCTTCCAGGGCAAAGAAAGGGGCAAAAACCACCACGTCGGGAGCCATGGAAAGCAGAAGAAGTGCTTTTTCCCGGAAATCGCCCGGGTCGGCCTGACTAAAGTTCAGAATTTCTGCCGTGACCCCGTACTGTCTGAGTTCGGTGACGGCCTTCCTGATCCCCTCCACCGGCTTGGTCCAGTAGCCATCGCGCGAGAGGGGAGTGGGCAACAGAACCCCCACCACCAGCCCCTTTTTGGAAGCCAGCGTACTGGCCAGAATATTGGGACGGTAATCCATCTCCTCGATGATCTGTTCCACCCTTTGCCGGGTCTCCTCAGAAACTTCCCCCCGGTGATGCAGCACCCGGTCGACGGTCCCCATCGACACATTCGCCTTCCGCGCAATGTCCTTAATCCGTATCTCTCTTTTTGCTTCCATCCCGGAGGAATAAACTTCCCTGATCACCACTTAGAAATCCAAAATTAAGGAATAAATCGTCTCCGTGTACGAACACGGAACGAAAAAACCACCCGGAAGTTATGCTGTTAAACATGTTTTTCGCTTGTGACTCCTTCCTGGGGCTTAATCTCCTTCAGGGATCGTTTCCATGCCGTTTAAACCTTTATTTTTGTTTTTCGATAGGAGAGGTAAGCGAATGGTTGTTTTCCTGTGGAGAATAGATACAATTACAAAAACAGAGATAAAGATGATGAGAAAGATGATGATGCTCCTGACGCTCCTGGGGATGTTGGCAGGGTGCAATAAAAAGAACGATGCGCCGAAGCCGGAAGTGGGCACGGCGGTACCGGCTGCTTTCTGGATGACGTCGGGTGATGGGAAGACCCTCTTAACCCGGGAACCCGATATGAAGTTCGCTTTTGTGAACAATGTGCATCCGGTGATCGACATCGACACCAGCGAGGTCTTCCAGGAGATCGACGGTTTTGGGTACACCCTCACGGGAGGCAGTGCCCTTCTTTTGAGCAGGATGGGGGCTACCGGGAGGGAGGCTCTGTTGCGGGAAGTGTTCTCGCCTGAGGGGCTCCATGTCAGTTACCTACGTTTGAGCATCGGGGCCTCTGACCTGAGCGACAGGGTGTTCACCTACAATGATTTGCCAGCAGGGATGACCGATCGTGAGATGAAGCAGTTTTCCCTGGATCCTGATCGCAAGGAGCTGATTCCCATACTGAAGGAGATTTTGGCCATCCAGCCCGGCCTCAAAATTCTGGGGTCTCCGTGGTCACCTCCGGTATGGATGAAGGACAACAACCGTTCCATCGGGGGTTCCCTGCTTCCTGAGTATTACGATGCCTATGCCCTGTATTTGGTGAAGTACATTCAGGGAATGGCCGCCGAGGGGATCACCATCGATGCCATCACCGTGCAGAATGAACCTTTGCATCCCGGCAACAATCCCAGTATGCTGATGCCTGCGGCTCAGCAGGCCGCCTTTATCCGCCAGAGCCTGGGACCTGCCTTCAGGGCTGCCGGAATCAACACGAAAATCATCATTTACGACCACAATGCTGACCGGATCGACTATCCTCTGGAAGTGCTGGCCGATGCCGGGGCGCGACAGTATATCGACGGTACGGCCTTTCATCTCTATGGCGGTTCCATCGGGGAGTTGTCCAAGGTGCACCAGGCGTACCCCGACAAAAATCTCTACTTCACGGAACAGTGGGTGGGGGCACCCTCCAATTTCGGTGGTGACCTGGCGTGGCATGTGAGGGAACTGATTATCGGGGCCACGCGTAACTGGTGCCGCACGGTGCTGGAATGGAACCTGGCCGCTGATCCTAACCAGGACCCCCATACCGAAGGAGGATGCACCCAATGCCTGGGTGCCGTGACCATTGACGGTGATGTGGTGACCCGTAATGTTGCGTGGTATATCATTGGCCATGCCTCGAAATTCGTAAGGCCGGGGGCCGTGAGAATCGGCTCCACCATGATTGACGGACTCCCCAATGTGGCCTTCCGTAATCCTGACGGCAGTAAAGTGGCCATCGTTCTCAACGACTCCGGAAACCAAAGGAGCTTCAATATCCGCTATTCCGGGAAGAAGCTGGCAGTGACGCTCCCTCCAGGATCTGTGGGATCCTTTGTTTGGTAGACCTTTGTGAAAATAGGGGGTTCATTTTTAAGAAGATTTGATTCCAAATAAATGAAAAATCCTTATTTTCACAGCGTTTTACGAAATGACAGCCTAACTGAGCAATGATTACCTGTAAAAGCCGGGACCAGGCCAGGTCCGGAATTCTGAAGGGAAAGAAGCTATTTTGTATCATAAAAGAATAACACATTAAATTCATTTCTGAACATGAAGAATCAGTTGAAAAAAGGAATTTCAAGGAGGCAGTTTCTCGGGACCGCGGCAGTTGGTCTGGCAGGATTTGCCGTCATCCCCGGACTGGCAGGGTGCAAGCCCAAGGTTGTCCCCAGCAGTGATCTCAGGTTAGGATTCATCGGCATGGGGCAGCAGGCGATGTTTTTGCTGAAGGGATTCATCAACATTCCCGGTGTGCGGGTGTTGGCAGGTTCCGATGTCTATGGGATCAAGTGCAAACGTTTTGAGAAGAGGGTAAAAGCCCACTATGCCGAAAAGGGCGAGGAGGTCGAGATTCAGACCTACGAGAAGTACCAGGATCTTCTGGCGCGTGAGGACATTGACGCCGTGGTGATTGCCACTCCCGACCATTACCATGCCATTATCGCCATTGCGGCGGTCAAGGCAGGCAAGGATGTTTATCTCGAGAAGCCATTGACTTTTACCATTAAGGAAGGTCAGGAGTTGCGCAAGGCTGTGCGTGATCACAACCGTGTTCTTGCTGTGGGGAGCCAGCAGCGTTCCGACCCGAACTTCCAGCATGCTGTGAAGCTGGTGCAGGATGGTGCTCTGGGAAAGATCATCACCGCCCATGCTTATGTAGGCGCTCCTCCGACGCCTTATGACCTTCCTGAGGAGACCCTTCCTGCTGACCTGAACTGGGATCTCTGGCTGGGGCCGCTGCCTGAAACTATTCATTACAACAATCAGCTCAATCCGCTGATTACCCTTGATCCCGACCAGGACGAAACCATTTGGGGTGCCTGGCGCTGGTACAAGGAGATGGGGGGTGGCTTCACCACCGACTGGGGCGCCCATATGTTCGACATCGTGCAGTGGGCCCTGGGCATGGATGAGAGCGGTCCCGTGGAGATCTCCCCGGTTGGCGACGGCACCCAGTTTATGACCTTTAAATATGCCAACGGTACGGTGATGACTTCCGAGCCTTTCGATGAAAGACTCACCAAGGGGGTGAAATTCATCGGTGAAAACGGATGGATCATGGTCACCCGCGGGGCATTCGAAGCTTCTGATCCCGCATGGGTCCCCGCAGCCCCTGAAACAGCCGACACTACCCCGTATGAGACCAGGATACCGCACCAGCTCAACTTTATTGAGGCGGTGAAGGAGCGTAAGGATCCTGCGGTTCCCGTGGAAGTGGGCCATCGCACCTGTACGGTGTGTACCCTGGGGAATATCGCCTGCGCATTGAAAAAGACCATCAAATGGGATCCGGCCACCGAGTCTTTGGTTGATGATGATGGTACCGCGGCAGCCCTGCTCCATTACCAGTACCGCGATGGGTATACCCTGGCATAATCTTTACGGAGGCTTATATCAACCCAGATAGATGTCTCCGGGGAGTGAATCCTGATCCCGCAGAAATCGCATGGTGCCCCACCATTTTTTTAAAATGGAAGGTGAGCACGAACGGTTTTTGCGGGATTTTTTTTCTTCCATGGGGATTGCCGAATGCAGGGCTTTCCCTGGGAAAACGCACACGGAAAGGGGGTTACCCGCCTTGTTTTTCGCTGAGCTCCAGCCAACGGAATTCTTTTTCTTCAATTTTCTCCCCGATTTCTCCGAATTCCCGGGAAGCGGCGAAGAGGGCTTCATGGTCAAGTTGTCCCGACTGGAGAAGCTCTCCGAGTTCCCGTTTCCGGCTTTCCAGAGAGGAAATTTCGTTTTCGAGGGTCTCCAATTCCCGTTTTTCCTTGAAGGTGAGTTTATTGGTGTCGGCCTTTCTGGCGGACTTTTCTGCTGGTGAGGGCTCCGTTTTTCTGGTGGGCGGCGTAACGGCTGATGCCTCCTCCAGAGAATTGCGATACTGGGTGTAATTCCCCGGGAAATCGGTGATCGTGCCCTTGCCATCGAAGATAAAGAGATGGTCGATGATCTTATCCATGAAAAAACGGTCGTGGGAGACAATCATCACGCAGCCCTCGAATTCCCGCAGGTACTCTTCCAGAACGTTCAGGGTGAGAATATCGAGATCGTTGGTGGGTTCGTCGAGTAACAGGAAATTGGGATTCTGCATGAGCACGGTGCAGAGGTAAAGCCGGCGTTGTTCCCCGCCGCTCAGTTTTTCCACATAGTCATACTGCACGGAAGGGGGAAAGAGAAAACGGGTCAGCATCTGCTGGGCGGTGGCCTGGGTGCCGTCGGCAAAGCCGATGACCTCGCTGATTTTGTTGACGGCGTCGATCACCTTATCGCGGGGATTGAATTCGATTCCCGACTGTCGGTAGTGGCCAAAGCGGATGGTCTTGCCCACGGAAATCGTTCCTGCATCAGGCTCCGTCATTCCGGTAATCAGATTCAGGAAAGTCGTTTTGCCGGTTCCGTTATCGCCGACGATGCCCACCTTTTCGTACCGGGAGAAAGTATAAGTGAAGTCATCGATCAATCGGAGGTCCCCATAGCCCTTGGTGAGGTTTTTGATTTCCATGATCTTCTTCCCCAGGCGTGCTGAGCGGATGTTCAGGTCGGCTGTTTTATCCTCAAAGCGGGCCCGGGCTTTCTCCTGGAGTCCTTCGAAGGCATCGATGCGGTATTTGGCCTTATGGGAGCGTGCCTGAGGCATGCGGCGCATCCACTCGATTTCGGTGCGCATCAGGTTACGGGCCCTGGAAATGCCGGCTTGTCGCGATTCCATACGTTCCTCACGCTTCTCAAGGAAATAGCTGTAATTCCCGGAATAGCGGTATATTTCGTTGTTTTCCAGTTCCAGGATCTCATCACACACCCGGTCGAGGAAATAGCGGTCATGGGTCACCATGAGCAGGGTGGTGGAGGAGCGTTCAAGATAGGTCTCGAGCCACTCGATCATATCCAGGTCGAGGTGGTTGGTGGGCTCATCGAGCAACAGAAAATCGGGATGGCTGATGAGTACCTTGGCCAATCCCAGTCTTTTCTTCTGTCCGCCCGACATCTCACTAACCCGTGCTTCCAGCTGGTCGATTTTCAGCCGTGTAAGGATCTGCCGCACCTCGCTTTCGGCATCCCAGGCCCCCAACTGTTCCATCTCGCCAGTGAGGCGTGCGATCCCTTCCTGGTCATGGTGCGCCAGCGCCAGCTCATACTCCCTGACCAAACGAAGCTTCGGACTGTCAGCAGTGAAAATCTCCTCCCACACAGTATGCGAGGGGTCGAGTTGCGGCGATTGCTCCAGATAACCGACCCTGAGGTCTTTGGTCCAGGTGATACGGCCACCATCAGGGGTGTCCTTTCCGGCAAGCAAGTCAAAAAGCGAACTCTTGCCGGCTCCGTTGCGGGCAATCAGGGCGACCTTCATATCTTTGGTAATGGTGAAGGAAATGCCCTCAAAGAGCAACAACCCCCCGTATCGTTTGGTAAGATCCTCGGCTTGCAGGTATGGAATCATAAAGAAAATTTTCAGCGAAATTAATATTAAAAAAATAACTAACGTATTAGTTGCATAACTAAGAAATTAGTTATATAATTGTACCGGATATCCGTCATTGTAAAAGTTCAGAATTATTCATTTTAAAATTACGCAAGATGAAATCGATTGTTTTTGTTTTAATGTTTGGTCTTTTTATGGCGGGTGTAATACCGTCAGCCTACGCTCAGGAGAAAAAAGCAGCGCCTGCTGAGACCTTTTTCATTGTAGAGGAGATGCCCGAATTTCCGGGAGGGGAGGAAGCCCTCCGCGAGTTTATAGCAAAAAACGTCACCTATCCTGAACAAGCCCAAAAGGACTCTATTCAGGGGAAGGTCTATGTCACTTTTGTGATCGAAGCTACCGGAAAGGTAGGGGAAGTAAAAATAGCCAGGGGAGTGCATCCTTTGCTGGACCAGGAAGCGGTCAGGGTGACCGGGCTTTTACCTGTGTGGAAACCGGGAAAGCAGAAAGGGGTTCCGGTCAAGGTCGCCTATACCATTCCCGTGAGTTTTATTTTGAAGTAACCCATGAACAAGAAGAGACTAAGAGACAAAGGATGATCATTTTACATTAACTTTGTGGCTTAGTCTCTTTGTGATTAAAATGATGTTATGAAAGAGCTGACCAAAGCCGAGGAGCAGATCATGCAGATTCTCTGGGATCTGGAGAAGGGGTTTGTGAAAGACATCGTGGAGCGGTTTCCCGAGCCGAAGCCGGCCTACAATACGGTGTCGACCATTGTGAGGATTCTGGAGCAGAAGGGATTTGTGGACCATACGGCCTATGGCAAGACCCATGAGTATTTCCCGGTGGTCGGCAAGAGTGACTATACCCGCACTTTCATGAAGAATTTCATGCGGAACTATTTCAGTGGCTCCTTCCGGGAGATGGTCTCCTTTTTTGCCAAAGAGGACAATCTGACCATTTCCGAGCTGGATGAGCTGATGCAGCAGGTCAGGGAGGATTTTACCGCGGAAGGGGAGGCGCAGGATGCATAATCTGGTCAATTACCTGTTGGAATCGGGGGTCAGTCTGACGCTGTTTGCTCTGGTGTATATGTTATTCCTGAGGAAGGAGACCTTTTTCAGGACCAACCGGTTGTTTCTCCTCTTTTCTGTTCTGTTTTCCCTTTTGTTGCCTCTTCTGGTCATTCCGGTGCTGGCGCCGCAGCCGGTGCTTCTTCCTGAGGTGACGGTGATGCCCTACCGGAACCTGCTGGAAACGGTGCTGGTCGAGCGGCAGCGCTTTTCCGGAAATGTGGAGCAATTCGTCATTTCCTCCCGGCTGATCGTCAACATCTGGCTTTCCGGGGTTCTGGTGATGTTGGTGATTTCCCTGTTCCGTGTGGGACAGATATTGCTGATTATCAGGAAAGGGAAAGTGACCGATGCCGGGGATATTAAGATGGTGTTGAATGGCAGGGAGAGTAATCCCTTTTCCTTTCTGAACTATCTGTTTATTCCTGAGGATTACGCACAGATTCCCGGGTATGACCGTATTGTCTATCATGAGCAGGAGCATATCAGACAGGGGCATACCTATGATCTTCTTCTGCTCGACATCCTGTTGGTCTTTCAGTGGTTCAACCCCTTTATTTGGCTGTTGAAAAGGGCGGTTCGTGAAAATCACGAGTACCTGGTCGACCGTGCCGTTCTCCGTGCGGGGATGACCCCTGCCGAATACAAAAAACTGCTCCTTTCGGAAGTTGTGGGGAGCAAGGTTTTTGCAGCCCACCATTTCAATTATTCCTTACTTAAAAACCGATTTAAAATGATGACTAAATTACCCTCCCGCAAGGCTGCGGGGATAAAAATCCTGTCAGGAATTGTGATCGCCCTTGCTTTGGTGGTCGTTTTTGCCTGTGAGAAGAAAAACAGTTCTAA
Source organism: uncultured Prolixibacteraceae bacterium (assembly GCA_964567485.1). Lineage (GTDB taxonomy): Bacteria > Bacteroidota > Bacteroidia > Bacteroidales > Prolixibacteraceae > UBA1413. The sequence continues at coordinate 8,445 of CAZMMX010000037.1, forward strand.
ATTAAATGCCGGCGCCGGGGAAACCCTGACGATCGAAAGGAGCGATTCGCTTTTAAAAATCGCGGGGTCGCCCGAAGCGATCAGTGAGATGGAATCGATTCTGGCTTCGCGGAATTATAACATCGTGACCGCTCAGGACTCTGGTAAGAGCATCAGTTACCTGATGTTATTAAGGAAAAAAGAGAGTTACGGCGTGCTTCCGGAAGATGCGGCCGTTTTCTTCATCGTGGAGGAGATGCCTGAATTTCCCGGAGGGGAAGATGCCCTGCGTTCCTTTATTGCCCGATCGATCGAATATCCCGTGATAGCCCAGGAAAATGGCATCCAGGGGAAAGTCTATGTCACCTTTGTGGTCGCTGCTGACGGAAGTGTGAAAAATGCCAAAATTGCCCGTGGTGTTGATCCGGTCCTTGACCAGGAAGCCCTGAGGGTGGTGAATTCGTTGCCCCTTTGGAAGCCCGGCAAACAACGGGGACAAAACGTCAATGTTTCCTATACGGTGCCCATCAGCTTTGTCCTGCAATAACCCTTGCGCTGGTGGGATACCGTTTGCTTTTTGAACTGATCTTACCTGACAAATTTTCCTTTATCGTGATCTAAAAAACGATCCATGATCTGTATGGTTTCAATGCGCAGCAAGTACCGGTTTATTATAGCTCTTCTGATGTCTCTCTCCTTTGGTTTCCTTCAGGCCCAGGAGGAGGAGCTGATGCCCGATTCTTTTGATCGGCAGGTGGAAATTGCCCGGCGTAGCGACACGTTGTTGCTCTCTTCTCGGCCCGGTTATGGGGAATACCGCCAGGCGCTGGACCTGCGTGACCGGTTTGACTACCCCGGGGCTCTGTCCGCCCTTCGGCAGGCGCTGGTCCGGGACTCCACCAATACCGTGTGGTGGTCGGAACTGGCCGATCTTTATATCGCCATGGGGAATTCGGTAGATGCGCTTCATGCCTACCGGCATGCCCTGACCATCACTCCCGGCCATCTTCCGCTGAAGGGGCGAATGGGCAGGTTGCTGCTGACCATGCAGGAGAACCGGGAAGCCTACCGGGTTTTTACGGAACTGCGGCAGGCCGATTCCCTCAACCTCTTTTTCAACAGGCAACTGGCCATCAGCGCTTCCCGTCTGAACAAAAGCGGGGAAGCCAAACAGCTCTTCCTGAAGGTGCTGGAGATGAATCCCCGTGATCTGGGGAGTTCCCTGGCGCTGGCCACCCTCTACCAACAGGATACGGCGTTTGTGCAGGCCAGGAAAATCCTGGCCGGTGCGCAGGAATTGTTTCCCGGAAATTCCCTGCTTGAGCTGAGGCTGGCGCAAAATGACTATTACCTGAAGGAGTATGCCCGGGCCGAGGAAGGGTATGCGCAATATCTATCTCATAATGACACCACCCTGAACGTCCGCAAGGAGTACGGGGTGGTGCTCTATTTCAACAAGGAAGAGGAAAAGGCCCTGCTGATGCTGGAACCCCTCCTTTACCTGGCTCCCAACGATCCCATGATCCCTTTTTATATGGGGCTGAGCGCTAAAAACCTAAAGGATTTTAATTCATCCAAGCAATATCTTAAGTTGGCAGAAGAACTCTCCATGCCGTGGTATCTACCGTCCATCCACCGCACCATGGCGCAAGTCCACGGGTTATGTCGCGAGTTTTCGGAAGCCATCGCTTCTTACCAGAAACTTCTCGAGCTGGACCCTACCGACAGCGAGGTGTTCTTTGAAATGGCCACCACCTATGAGGAGTTCGAGAGCGACAAGACGGTGGCATTCCAATACTACCGGAAATACCTCGAAAATGCGGGCAGGGGTGCACTGAACGAAGCCTATGCCCGCAGTAGGATGGCCAAAATCAGGGAAGCCCTCTTCTTCGACAACCGGGGGCAGAACCTCATTCTGCCGGAATAAGCGGTCACTGTCCGATGATGTTTATTTTCCTGCCATTTTTACTGAAGCGGGTATACGGGCCGTTAACTTTGCTACTTTTGGGGATAACTGTAATCAAATTCCGGTCAAGCGCAATCCGGTCAGATGAATCTCCTTGAGGCAGATCCGAAGGAACCTTTGTTCTCCGGAGTTTATGAAATTTGCTACTATGGCGTTAACAAAAATATCAGAATTTATCCTTCGTCCTGCCCGGGAAAGTGACATTCCGGTGTTGTATGAACTGATCAGGGAATTGGCCACCTACGAAAAAATCCTGGATGATTTGACCGCCACTGAAGAATTGCTGCACGATGCCATCTTTAACCGTAAGGTTGTGGAAGTGCTGATGGCCGAATACCAGGGAGAAATGGCGGGTTACGCCATGTATTTCTATAACTTCTCCTCCTTTATCGGGTTACCGGGGCTATACCTCGAAGATATTTACATCAGGCCGCAATACCGGGGCCGGGGATTTGGCCAATATACGCTGGCGGTCCTGGCGAAGCTGGCCCTGGAGAAGAAGTGCTGGGGTATGGAGTGGACCGTGCTGGACTGGAACCAACCCTCCATAGCGTTTTATGAAGGCCTGGGCGCCGTCAACCGGAAAGGCTGGCTGATTTACCGTCTGAAAGACAGGGCATTGGCTGATCTGGCTGGGAAAGCCGACCTCATCTGACAGATTGAAGCTATCCACGGAAGAGCCGCCGGTGCTTGCACTCACCGGAATCCAAATGCCGCATACTATCAAAACCTGGTCCCCCCTATAGCTCCCCGTGAATCCACAATACGGGGAGTCGATAAAAAAATCAAAGCTCTGAGGACACAGGAATTGTTTTTATAACAGCGCCTGGTACATCACCTCCACCGGGTGGAAGGCATTGCGGCCGGTGCCGTCCTTGATATGGTGGCGGCAAGAGGTGCCCGGTGCCGTGACCAGGGTAGTCTCTGCCGCTGACCGCACTTCCGGGAAGAGCACCATTTCACCGATTTTCATGGAGAGGTCGTAATGTTCCTTTTCGTAGCCGAAGGCACCCGCCATGCCACAGCATCCCGAGGGAATCTCCCTGACGCTGTAGTTTTCGGGGAAGGAGAGCATCTTTTTCGTGGGGAGAGTGGAGGCCACCGATTTCTGCTGGCAGTGGCCGTGCAGGAGGATCTCCTTTTTCTCACGGGTAAAGCGTTCCGGGGAGATATTTCCGGCTTCTATTTCGCGGCAGAAAAACTCCTCGAAGAGAAGGGCATTTTCTGCCAAGCGGGAAGCGACGGGCCGTAATTCCTCCTTCACCAACTCGGGGTATTCATCGCGGAAGGCCAGGATGGCTGAGGGTTCTATGCCCACCAGGGGGGTGTCACCCGAGATTACGTCTTTTAGCAGCAGCACATTGTCGGTGGCGATTTTCTGCGCCGTGCGCACCAGTCCTTTCGAGAGCCAGGTACGGCCGCTCTCCTTGTGTACCGGAATGCGCACCTCATATCCCAGGCGGGTCAATAGTAGGATGGCCTTGATGCCGATGTCGCTCTCGTTGAAGTTGGTGAACTCATCGTTGAAGAGGTAAACCCGTTTTTTGGGATTCTCCACGGTCAGGGAAGCGCCGTTGCGGAACCAGCGGTTCAGGGTGATGCGGGAGAGGGGAGGTAAGTTCCGTTGGGTATGAAATCCCACCATCCGTTTGAAGAAAGACTGCTTCATCATGAAGTTGGAGAGGGGCTGCACCAGCATGGCCAGTTGTTCGAGACGTGGCAGGTAAGCCACCAGACGGCTCCGGAAGGGAATTCCGTGGATGTCGTAGTAATGCTGCAGGAATTCGGCCTTCAGCTTGGCCATGTCGACATTCGAGGGACACTCCGACTTGCAGGCCTTACAGGAGATGCAGAGGTCGAGGATCTGGTAGATTTCCTTTTGGTCGAAGGGATTGCTCCCGTTGGCTTTGGAGAGGAGCTCCCTGAGGAGGTTAGCCCTGCCGCGGGTGGTCTTATCTTCATCACGGGTGGCCATATAAGTGGGGCACATGGTTCCTCCGATGATCTCAGACTTGCGGCAGTCGCCCGAGCCGTTGCACTTCTCGATAGACGAGAAGAAGCTTTTGTTAGCCGAAAAGTCAAAGATGGTGTCGAAGGGGGGGATCACCGTGCCTGGTTCAAAGCGGAAATTGTCGGTGATGGGGGGGGTATCCACGATTTTGCCGGGGTTGAAGAGGTTGTTGGGGTCCCAGGACTGTTTGAGGTTGCGGATCAGCTGGTAGTTGTGTTCCCCCAGCATGAAAGGGATGAATTCGCCGCGTACGCGGCCGTCGCCGTGTTCCCCGCTCAGGGAGCCGCGGTATTTGCGGACCAGGGTGGCCAGGTCGGTCATGAGGTCGCGGAAGATCTGCACATCGCGGGGGTCCTTGAGGTTGAGCAACGGCCGGAAATGGATTTCGCCGGTGGCGATATGGGCATAGTAAATGCTCGAGAGGCCGTATTTTTTAAGGATGATCTTAAATTCAGCGACATAATCGGGGAGAAATTCGGGGTGCACGGCGGTGTCCTCGAAGCCAGGGACTCCCTTGCGATCCCCCGGAACGTTGGCCAACACCCCCAGTCCGGCCGTGCGCAACGCCCACACTTTTTTGATGGAGTCGGCCCCCGTGACCAGCGGAAAGGCATACCCCAGTCCGGCCGCCTTCATATCGGCAATCATGGCCTCGCTACATTTGTGCAGTTCATCCTCAGTGTCATACGCCAGCTCGATCATGAGGATGGCGCCGGGATTTCCTTCCACGAAGAAGCGGTTTTTCCGCTGTTCGATGTTTTCTTTGGTGCATTCCAGGATGACGTCGTCCATCAGTTCTACCGCCCGGGGCTGGTGACGCAGGGCGATGAGGTTGGCCATCAGGGACTCTTCGAGCGTATGGAAATGGGCGCAGACGAGTCCCATATGTTCCGGTGGCAGGGGGATCAGGTTCACCTTGATGCGTTTCATAAAGACCAGGGTCCCTTCGCTTCCGGCCAAAAGCTTGCAGAAGTTAAAAGGCTCTCCTTCGGGGGTGAACACCTCGCTGTTGAGCAGGACGTCGATGGCATAGCCCATGTTGCGGCGGGTCACCCGGGGATCGGGGAAATTCTCCCTGATGGCGGCCTGGTTGGCGGGATCGGAGAGAATTTCACAGATGTTGCGGTAAATTCTGGTTTCCAGGAGGGTGGGGTCCCCCTCGCATTTGGCCCTGAAGCCTTCTTTGGTGAGGGGGCCGAAGGTCACTTCCGACCCGTCGGAGAGGATCACGTCGGCTTCCAGGATATGTTCGCGGGCGCTTCCGTAGATGATGCTGTGGAGTCCGCACGAGTTGTTGCCCACCATGCCGCCGATGCAGCAGCGGTTGGCGGTGGAGGTCTCGGGGCCGTACTGCAATCCGTGAGGCACCAGCCATTTGTTGAGTTCCGCGGGAATCACCCCCGGTTCCACCCATACCCAATGCTCTTCCTTGTTAAATTCCAGGATCTTGTTCATGTATTTGGAGATGTCCATGACAATACCCGGACCCACCACCTGTCCGGCCAGAGAAGTGCCCCCGGCACGCGGAATCACCGACAGACCGTGTTTTGCGGCAAAGTCGAGGATTTTCAGCACATCGCCGCTGTTTTTGGGCCGGGTGACCGCCTCGGGTTTTTCCTTGTAGGAGGAAGCATCGGTGGAGTAAAGGATCCGCTGGACGTTGTCGGTGAACAGGTCACCGTCGAGGGAAGCCTTCAGGGTATCAAATTCCTGCTGCGCAATCATAAAACTGGTTTTTGGTCATAGCAAATATATCAAATTGATGGGTTATTGAGGGGCCATGATGGCTTAACGTTTCCGTAGTTACCTAAAATGACTATTTTTGTTAACACAAAATGAGACTGACATGACTGCAAATGTGATTCAATACAAAGAAATCGTCGAGAGGATATTTGAGCTTTCCCTGGAAGAAAATGTGGAGTTTTACAATAACATATGATTGCCGGATTGTCTTTTACTTTTCAGTTGGCAAGCCGAAGAGTGCAATCTTTGTTGATATTGGTAACCATGATGATGTTTATTAATATGTAAAGGGTATATTGCTGGAATGATAGTTTATGTTAATGATACACGTGTAGCCGTTTTTGGTGGTGCCACATTGCTGGATGCGGTCAGGGCTTACTCCCTGGCCAGCAGCAAACGACTGGCCAGTGGTTACCTGGTCTTGTATGACCGTTTTGGCTACAGGACGGAACCCGACGGTCCGGCCGTTGAAGGGGGGCACTACTTCCTCAGGGTAGCCGGCCAACGCAAAGGATAATCCAGGAAAATTGGATGAAGCATTGATTTAAGTGAATGTAAAGTGTTTATATAAATGAATATTATAAGGTAATGAAAACTAAAAGGATATTAATTTTACTATTTGTCGTTTTATTCACCATGCCTGGGGTATCCCAGGCCGGCAGGAAGTGCAAAAAGAACGTTGAGGTGGTGATCCTCCACACCAATGACATGCATTCCAAGATCGACAATATGGCGAAGCTCACGTGGCTGGCCGACAGTCTGCGTCAAGAGCACGAGTACCTGTTCCTGGTGTCGGCAGGCGATAATTTCACGGGAAATCCCATTGTGGATATGTATCCCCGGGTGGGTTACCCCATGGTGGATCTGATGAACCAGGCGGGTTTTAACCTGTCGGCGATCGGGAACCATGAGTTTGATATGGGGCAGGAGCAGTTTACCCAGCGGAGAAAAGAGGCTGATTTTCCCTTTATCAGTGGAAATATTGACGTCACCAAGGCAGATCTCAGAAAAATAAAACCATATGTAATCCTCAGGGCCGGGAAGTGCCGGATTCCCGTGGTTTCCTTTATTCAGCTCGATGAGAATGGGTTACCCTCGTCACATCCAGCGAGGCTGGAAGGGATAAAATTCACCCCGGCTGATGTTAAGGCTGCCGATTATATGTTTCTGAAGGAGAAATACGGCATGCTGGTGGGGCTGACCCATTTGGGAATTGAAGGGGATGTGCCCTTGGCGCAGAAATTTCCACAATTTGACCTGATCATTGGCGGTCATTCGCACACTATCATGGATGTTCCCCGCATAGAAAACGGGGTGACCATTGTGCAAACCGGCTCCCAACTGAAGAGTGTAGGCAAGACCACCCTGACCATAGAGGAGGGCAAGATCACCGCTATCCATTATGAGCTGATATCTCTGGATGCCCTGAAGGGAAGAAATCCTGAAGTTCAGGCCGCCATTGACCGCTACAACGACAATGAGGAGATGAACCGTGTGCTGGCCACTGCATTGACTTCCATGAAGGGAAAGGAAGAACTGGGAGCCATGATGACCGACGCCCTGACGGCCATGAGCGGGGTTGACATCGCCTTCCAGAATATAGGCGGTATCAGGATTCCATTCATTGACGCCGGCGATATTCTCTACAAGGACATATTCCGCCTTGACCCTTTCGGAAATCAGGTGGTGGTGTTCAAAATGACCCTTCCTGAGATCAAATCACTTATCCTGAATGCCTATAATCGTAATAAGGAGCCTGACTTGATGGTTTCGGGAATGAAATACACCGCAGTTATTAACTGTGACGGTATATGTGTCGACGTGGAGATGACGGGAATGGACGGACAGCACCTTGATCCTGCCAAAACCTATAAGGTGGGCATGAACAGCTATATCAGCGCCAGTTATGCCTTCGACCATGCCGACCCGGGAACGGTCAACTACGAAACCACGGCGCAAACCCTGATCAGCTATCTGCAAAAGGTGCAGAAAGTGGACTACCAGGGCACCAGAAGGACTGCTGTCAAGAGCAGATGAATGGCATTTTTATCACTACCTTTGCACCATTAGTACATCCATTAAAAATGGCTTTGACAGAACAAGATATCGCCCAATTATCTCCACACCTTTTTTGGGATGTGAAGCAAAATGAATGTACCTGGGAGCAACACCAGAAATTCATTGTCGAAAGAGTCCTGGATTATGGTTTGTGGAAGGACTGGACGATTCTTTACAACAGAGTGGGGCTTAATGAAATTGCAGAAATTGCTCTTCGATTAAAATCTATCAGTCCCAAGTCTGTTAATTTCATTTCCACATTAGCACAGCTTCCTTTAGAAAAATTCAGATGTTACACTTTAACACCATCCAACCCTCCACACTGGAACTTCTGAACAGGACAATGGTTCTGCCTGCATTGCAGGAAACCAGGCTGGTCGGGGGAACTTCACTAGCTTTACAGGTGGGACACCGGCAATCAATAGATATCGACCTTTTTGGAACGGTAACAGCCGACGAATTTGAACTTGCGGAACAGATCAATTCATTGGGAGAAGCCATTTTAATTCAGAATACCCGGAACATAAAAATTTGGACCATTGATGGAATTAAAGTTGATGTGGTGAAATACCCATACCCCTGGCTGGAGGATATGATGTTGGTGGGCACCATCCGCCTGGCTGGCATCAAAGATATTGTTGCCATGAAACTTGCTGCAATTACAGGCAGGGGAGCGAAGAAAGACTTTATTGATATTTATTTTCTGTTGAAGAAACATACTTTGGAGGAAATGCTTCGGTTTTATGTGCAAAAATATCATGATGGTTCGGTATTTATGGTGTTGAAGAGTTTGTTGTATTTTGAAGATGCAGAAAGCGAGATGGATCCGGTGATGTTAGCACCCTGGAACTGGTCTTTTGTTAAATCAGAGATATCCAGTGCTGTCGACCGTTATGTTAAAGACCACGACCAGACTTGAAGTTACAAGAATTCTAACTTGACAGTTTAATATAAAATCAAATATGGCAGAATTTTTTTATCAAAAACCGTTTCCCATCCAGAAGGATGAGACTCCTTACCGTTTGATTACCCGGGACCATGTTTCCGTGGTAGAGGCCGACGGCCGTAAAATCCTGAAAGTGGCCCCTGAAGGTCTGGCGTTGCTGGCCCGTGAGGCTTTCACCGATGTTTCCTTTTACCTCAGACCGGGCCATCTGGCCCAGCTGGCTGCTATTCTGGAGGATCCCGAAGCCAGTGACAACGACCGGTTCGTGGCCCATACGATGCTGCTGAACCAGGCCATATCTGCGGAAGGGCAGCTGCCCACCTGTCAGGATACGGGAACCGCCATTGTCATCGGAAAAAAAGGGGAGAATGTATACACCGGCGTCAACGATGCGAAATATCTCTCCAAAGGGATTTACGACACCTATACGGAAAAGAACCTCCGCTATTCGATGGTTGTTCCGCTGACCATGACGGAAGAGAAGAATACCGGCACCAACCTTCCCGCGCAGATTGACCTCTATGCTGAGCAGGGCGATGCCTACGAATTCCTTTTCATCACCAAAGGGGGAGGGTCGGCCAACAAGACTTTCCTATATCAGCAAACCAAGGCGTTGCTCAACGAGGAGAGCCTCGAGGCGTTCGTTCGTGAGAAAATCAAAGATCTGGGCACTTCGGCCTGTCCGCCCTACCATTTGGCGCTGGTCATTGGGGGCACCTCCGCCGAGGCTACGCTGACGGCAGTCAAGAAGGCATCGGCGGGTTATTTTGACCATCTTCCCACGGAAGGGAATGAGGGAGGCCAGGCATTCCGTGATCTGTACTGGGAAGAGCGGGTGAAGACGATTTGCCAGGAGTACGGACTGGGAGCCCAGTTCGGAGGCAAGTATTTTGTGCACGATGTGCGGGTGATCAGGCTGCCGCGCCATGCGGCCTCCTGTCCCGTGGGCATCGGGGTGAGCTGCAGTGCCGACCGCAACATCAAGGCGAAAATCACGGCTGATGGGATCTTTGTCGAGCAGCTCGAGAAGAACCCAGCCCGTTTCCTGCCCCGGGAGGCGCCCCACCTGAAACCTGCGGTCTCCATCGACATCGACCGTCCCATGAGCGAGGTGCTGGCGGAACTGTCGAAATACCCGGTGAAGACCAGGCTGAGCCTCAACGGCACCCTGATTGTGGCCCGCGATGCCGCCCATGCCCGCATCAAGGAGATGGTCGACAACGGCGAACCGATGCCCGACTATTTCAAAAACCATCCGGTCTATTATGCCGGTCCGGCCAAGACTCCCATCGGTATGGCCTCCGGAAGTTTCGGTCCCACCACGGCCGGCCGCATGGATGTCTATGTCGACCTCTTCCAGAGTCTGGGAGGCTCCATGATCATGCTGGCCAAGGGGAACCGCAGTCAGGCCGTCACCGATGCCTGCAAGAAGCATGGTGGCTTTTACCTCGGTTCCATCGGGGGACCCGCCGCTATTCTGGCCAAGGAGAATATCAAATCGGTCGAACTGGTGGCCTTTGAGGAACTGGGGATGGAAGCCGTGCGGAAAATCAAGGTCGAGAACTTCCCGGCATTTATCATCGTCGACGACAAGGGCAACGATTTCTTCAAACAGCTATAGGGATTCGTCCCGGACTGCCAGCGCTGCTTAGCCTCACGATTGGAGGTTAAGCAGCGCTTTTTTTTAACATTTTAGTTACAATTCTCATATTTTGATTAAGAATTACAATTTAGTACAACTTTGTCTTATATTTGCAACAGCTAAAAGGCATAACAATGAAACGTATTAACACATACCTTGCTTCTTATTCCGGTCTGAACCGGAACGGTATTGTTATGCCCCTTTCTTCGATGCGCATGCGCTAGCCTTCGGGCAGGTTCACAGGGAACCAGTCGCGAAGGCACCACACCAACCCGACGGTAGTTTACTCCAGGATTTTTGTGTAAAAGGATATTTCTGAAGGAAATTATTTGTCCTTTCCCCGAATTTTCAAATCATCAAATCATCAAATTGATTATTATGAGTGCAACCATTGTACGCATCGAAGGCGAAGTCATATTTGAACAGGAGGCGCTGTTAAAACTGAACCTCTTTTTGGAACAACAAGAACCTCCTCATATTCTGGTGGTCACAGCCCTTCCCGAACTGGCCCGGGCCATAGAAAGGGAATTGGTGAAGGTTCACGAGCCTGATTATTCACAGGCTCTCCTCAACGGATTAGTGGAATCGTTGGAAAGCCTGTGTGGAGAAGGACGGGTGAAGGATGAATTCCGGCAGGGTGCCGAGAGGCTTTCCGGACTGCTGCAGGGAATTCATCTTACCGGGGATTATTCGGATGCCCTCAGGGACCAGGTGTTCAGTTATGGGGAACTCCTGACTGCCCAACTGGTCATCGCAAATCTGTGGCAAAACGGAACATCCGCCTTCCTGGTGACTCCGGAACAGATGGGTTTACAGGGCACAGCCGATCACGGAAATGCCACCTTCACCGCCTTGGAGCATCCCGGATTGTTGGCGGAGGATGGGGCAGGGGTGATCGTCGTTCCGGGATCCTACGGCATTTCCCCTCAGGGAAAGGTGGCCCGGGCAGGAAGGTCGGCGGCCGACTATACGGCGGCTTTTCTGGCGGGAGCCCTCAAAGCCGAAAGGCTCGTACTCTGGAACCTCAGGGTGGAATTTACCAGCGTGGACCCGCAAATCGTGCCGGAAGCCAGCATCTTGCGGTTCCTCACCTATGCCGAAGCCAGCGAACTCTCCTATTTCGACCATTTTGACTTCCACCCAAGAACGGTGGAACCTCTGCAGTTCAGCCACATCCCCATTCATATCCTCCACTCCGGGGATGCGGGTTTTCAGCCCCGTACCATTATCAATTCCGAGGAGCATCCCTCCACCACTGTGGTCAAAAGCATCGCCAGCACCGATGACATTGCCGTATTAAAGCTCAACGGTCCGGGTGTCGGCCTAAAACCCGGCATTCTGGCGCGGATCACCGGGAAACTGGCGGATTGCGGCATCAACATCAAATCGGTGATTACCTCGCAGGTGAGCATCAACATCCTGCTGAGCAGCAAGGACGGTCAGTCCGCCCGAAAAATCGCCGGAGAGCTGGGATTCACAGCCGTCAGCGAAATCGCCCTGCTCGATGAGGTCACCCTGGTAGCCATCGTCGGACACGGGATGCAGGACCACTACGGAATCTCGGCAAAACTTTTCACGGCGGTGGCGGACAACAAAATCAATGTGATCCTTAGCGGCTCAGGAGCCTCCGATCTGGTCAGTTACCTGGTGATCCGAAAACAGGATAAGGAAAAATGCATCAGGGCGACATACCAGGCATTTTTGAAGTCTTAAGTCCACCAGGATTTGCGTTTCTGACCCCAAGCCCAGGGGCTATCGGGGCCCCAAAAAGGAACTTCTCAAGTATTGAATATCAGAATGCCAGAATATCAGTGTAATAGAATAATAAAATCCATAAAAAATGACGATCATGACACCACGAAAATTGAAATTTGAAACCCTCCAGCTTCATGCCGGACACACCCCCGATCCGACCACCCATTCCCGTGCGGTTCCGCTCTATCAAACCAGTGCTTACCTGTTCAAAGATGCGGAGCATGCTGCCAACCTGTTTGCCTTGAAGGAATTCGGCAATATTTACACCCGTATGATGAATCCCACCACCGACGTCTTCGAGCAGCGCATTGCCGCACTGGAGGGTGGGGTAGCGGCCCTGGCGGTAAGCTCGGGACACGCGGCCCAGTTTCTCACCTTTACCACGCTTCTGGAAGCAGGTGACAATTTTGTGTCATCCCCGTTCTTGTATGGCGGCTCTTATAACCAGTTCATGGTTTCCTTTAAGAGGCTGGGCATCGAAGCGCGGCTGGCTGAGGACCTCACCCCGGAAGCCTTTGAAAAACTGATCGACGACCGCACCCGGGCGATCTATTTCGAATCGATCGGAAATCCCGGATTTGTGGTTCCCGACTTCGAAGCCCTGGTGAAGCTGGCCCGCCGTTACGACCTTCCCGTCATCGTCGACAACACCTTCGGTGCCGGAGGGTACCTGATCAGGCCCATTGAGCATGGGGCCAACATCGTGGTGGAGTCGGCCACCAAATGGATATGCGGACATGGGACCAGCATCGGCGGGGTGATCGTCGATGCCGGGACCTATAACTGGGGAAACGGCAAATTCCCGGGATTCACGGAACCATCGCCGGGGTACCACGGACTGGTATACCAGGATGTCTTTAACGCTGACAGCCCCCTGGGGAACATCGGTTTTATCATCAAAGCCCGCGTCGAAGGACTCCGTGATTATGGTCCTTCCCAATCTCCCTTTAACTCCTTCCTGCTGGTGCAGGGACTGGAAACGCTGTCGCTGCGCATGGAACGGCATGTGCAGAATACCCTGGCGCTGGCCCGTTGGCTGGAAAAGCATCCCCGGGTTGAAAGTGTGAACTATCCTGGTCTGGCTGGCAATCCGTCGTACGAAAATGCGCGGAGATATCTGCCGAAGGGTGCCGGCGGTGTTCTCTCCTTTATCGTGAAGGGCGGCAAGGAGAATGCCGGAAAGGTAGTAAATAACCTGAAGCTGGTGAGCCATCTGGCCAACGTGGGCGATGCCAAGACTCTGATCATCCAGCCCTCGGCGACCACCCATTCCCAGCTTCCTGAGGAAGCCCAGCTGGCCGCCGGAGTATACCCTGCCCAGTTGCGTGTCAGCGTCGGCATCGAACATATCGACGACATCATCGCCGACTTCGACCAGGCCTTTTCGCAACTTTGAGATTATGACTGACCATTAATAATCATCATATAACCTGTAGATCACATGCCAGTCACCATTCCCGATCAAATGCCCGCCATTGAATTGCTGAGGCAGGAGAACATCTTCGTGATGAACCGGAGCCGGGCCCTTCACCAGGATATCCGTCCGCTGAAAATCATCATTCTGAACCTGATGCCGCTGAAGATCACCACGGAAACCGATTTGTTAAGGTTGCTTTCCAATTCGCCGCTTCAGCTGAAAGTTGATTTTCTGAAGTTGGGAGGCCATACCCCGAAGCATACTCCGGAAGAACACATGCAGGCTTTTTACCAGCCTTTCAGCAAACTCCGGAAGAAAAACTACGACGGGATGATTATCACCGGTGCACCTGTGGAGCACCTTCCTTTTGAGGAAGTGACTTACTGGAGGGAGTTTCAGGAAATTCTGAATTGGGCGGATGCCCATGTCTTTTCATCCTTGTTCATCTGTTGGGCTGCACAGGCCGGATTGTACCACTACTATGGAATTCCCAAATATCCCCTGGCGGAGAAAATGTTCGGCGTTTTTCCCCACCCGGTTTCTGATGATAAGTTACCCATCTTCAGGGGATTCGATGATGAATTCTGGGTACCCCATTCCCGTCATACCGAAATCAGGAGAAGTGACCTGGAAAAAGTCCCTGGCTTAAGGATACTTTCTTCTTCGGAGGAATCGGGGGTCAATATGGTCATGGCCCGAAACGGCAGGCAGCTTTTTATCACCGGACACCTGGAGTATTCACGGTATACACTGGATCAGGAATACCGGCGCGACCTCGCCCGAAAACTGCCCATCCCTATACCGGCCCATTATTATCCTGAGGATGATGCCTCCCGGGTACCCTTCATGCGCTGGAAATCGGCAGCGAATCTGTTGTTCAGCAA
>CAZMMX010000037.1:22945-32173 GCA_964567485.1 uncultured Prolixibacteraceae bacterium
AGCATCAGGGAATTGATCCGTTTCTTCAGGAAGGAGCCTGAGTAGGCAAAGACCATGGTGAGCACCGCCGCCGAAGCAATGAGGTAGGAGATGTTAAAGCCAAGGTGTTCCGAAAGAGAGAGGAGCAGGAGGTAAAAGAGGAGCAGGGCGAAACCTACCAGGGCATACTGGACCGGGTGGATGCGCTCTCCGCTGATCACCTCGCTCAGGAAGAAGGAGATGAAAACCAGGACAATCACCAGGATGCCGTATTTGGCACTGCGGATGTTCTTCTGGTAGTGGTCGGCCACGGTCACCAGTTCCACCCCGAAATCGGATCCTCCCATCTTGTATTTGTCACCTTTCCAGGTTTGGGGGAAGTTGCGGTTGAAATGGAGCACCTTCCAGTCGGCGGTGAAGCCGTTGGCGGTGATGTTATGGCTGACGGGGAGGAAGCTCCCGGTGAATCCGGGGTCGTTCCATGCCGAGGCGAGTTTGACGGTGGTGGTTTCGCCCAGCGGACTGAAGTGGAGGGAGTGGCTCCCTTTCAGGTGAAGGATGCACTCAAAAGTAGCCGGAAAGGAGGTGGCCGGATCAAGGGGAAGAGGAAGGCTGATGCCTCCTGTGCCGATCACCGGATCGTCCATGCCCGGGAGGAAAATGTACTTCTGTCCGTTCCACACCATTTCCACCATGTTGCTGATGCCCCGCAAGTCGGATAATCCGATGGAGAGTCCGGCTTTCTCCCAGTCTGTCTCTCCGGAAGCCCGGAGGATTTCCGGGGAGGGCGGGGCAAAGGTTCCGGAGATGCGGATCTCCGATTCATAGACCACCACTTTGTAAATGCTCCGGAAGCGGTCGCGGGGCGTCAGATGACCGTCGATGACCAGCTCCTGCGGCAGAAAGTACTGCAGGGATTGCACGACCGTGGGATTCTTGCCCTCCTGGTCGGTGACGGTTTCCCGCACAGGCACCGTCAGCACCGGTCCGCGTACCACCTGGTCCTTTGACCATTTCTCCATCACTTCGGCCCGCGCCGATTCCGCGGTGGTCTTGCGCTCTTCCATCAACCCGATGATCATCAGCTTGGGAATCAGCAGAACAAAAAAGACCATACCGATAAACACGATTTTCAGCATCAGCTGCCAGCTGATCATGGATGATTTGAGCGGTCCGTTGTTCCCGGGACCTGCGGGTTCCTGATTGATTGTTTCCATCGTGATAAATGTTAATGATTGTTCAAAGAGCTTTGTATTTCAAAGTGTAAATTCAAAAAAATTATTGCATTTTGATAATTTCCTCCAGGGCTTTGAGGTGGGAGAGGAAGGCCTCTTTGCCGAGGTCGGTAATTTCATAGGTGGTAACAGGTTTTCTTCCGGAGAAGCTTTTATAGACTTGGACATAGGCGAGGTTTTCCAGTTGCCTGAGGTGGCTGGCCAGGTTGCCGTCGGTAAGTTCCAGGGTGTTCTTCAGGTCGTTGAAGGGCACTCTGTCGTTGACCGCCAGTATGGACATGACGCCCAGCCTGATCTTGCTGTCGAAGGCTTTATCGAGTTGGCGGATGATATTTTTCACCTTCCGGAATTCTTGGGTTGATGTTCGTGGACGAAGTACATATAAATACCATAGAGGATATGGACCACTCCGAAACCGGCGGCCCAGAGGAGGAGTCCGTATCGGGGCATAGCGAGGGCACCCAGTCCGAGCAGGATTTGTGTGACTCCTGCCCAATAGAGTTCCCGGTGGGTATAACGGGCTGCAATGGCCAGGGCGAGGCCGTAAAATACCAGCAGGGAGGGGGCAATCAGTTGAAAGTAACGCCCTGAGGCCAGGAGCAGAACGAATATCCCGCCGGTGGCCAGGGGGAGCATCAGATTAAACAACAGTTGTTTGGAACCGGGTCCCCAGACCTGATGGCCTGCATTCCGGGCCTGACGGATGGAAAGCCAGAGCGCCGTAGCCAGCGAGGCACCTATCACCACCGCGGCAATCAGGAGGATCAAAAGTACTTTTCGTGGCTCTGTTAGGGTAAGATTTCCGAGGATATCCCACACCAGATAACTTCCCCCCAGGGCGTATAAACCCAGAAAGATTCCGGAAAATCCACTGAGTGACATGAACTTGCTCGATTTTTCCATCATCCGGCGAATCTCCGCCAGCTGGTCCAGATACTCCTTATTGTTTTCCATATTCTGAAAGTACTTTGTATTGCAAAGTTAATACAGTTTTCTTATGTGATACTGCACAACACAGATTTTTTTAAAAAAATCGTTGCCGTCTTGACTTTTAACTTACGTAAAGATTTTTTAATTTTGACGTAAAAAATGGATACCAAACTAACGCTCCATTTTGACCGGGAAGTGATTGAGAAAGCCAAGAAGTTTGCAGCTTCACAACAGATGAGCCTATCGCGGCTTACGGAGTATCTGTACCGGCAAATCACATCGGGGGATTACCGTACGCTATCAGAATTTCCGGTGGCCGACTGGGTTAATCAGGTTTCGGAAGGGGAAGCCACCTATGTCAGACGAAGCCGGAAAAGTATGCAAAATGAATTTATGGCATCGAAAAAATGAAAGTATTTCTGGATGCCAATGTTCTGGTGTCGGTGCTGAATAAGGAATATCCGCTCTACACCTGGTCTTCGCGGGTGTTAAGCCTTCATAGAAACGGGGAAGTACAGCTTTACACCTCTCCGCTCTGCCTGGCTATTGCCTTCTATTTTGCCGGAAAGAAATCGGGAGTTAAGGTGGCCAACCAGAAATTACGCATGCTGTGCGACCATATTTCAATAACCTCACTGAATGGGGCCATGGTCAGTCAGGTGCAGAGTGACAACCGGATCACTGATTTTGAAGACGGACTGGAATATTATTCAGCCTTACAATCTGGTTGTGATTGTATTGTCACAGAAGATGGCGGTGATTTCTGGTTCAGCAGTGTTCCGGTGCTGAACTGCCGTGATTTTCTGCAACATTTTCCACAGAAGTAGAACCACTTCGCCTCATTTGGCCCACTTTATCCGAAGAGCCTTTATCTGTGCAGGGGATTGAACCAATAATTCAGATATTGCAATATTCTGGTTATATTTGGGAAAACCTTTGCCTTGAATTGAACCAAATATTTTATTCCCATGAAGTATATCAACCTGCTCTTTTTTGCCTTCATGGTGGTCATGAACTACCTGGCCAATGCGCTTCCGCTGAACGGGAAGACCACCGGAGAACTTTCCGGTATGTTTCCGAACCTGTTTGTTCCTGCGGGCATCACCTTTTCCATTTGGGGAGTCATTTACCTCCTGCTGCTGGTTTTCTGCATCCTCCAGTTTCTACCCTCCGGTCAGCAGGCCGTGACCCACATCGGGTGGTTGTTTGCCCTGACCTGTGTGTTCAACGGCTTGTGGATCGTTTTCTGGCACTACGGAAAGGTCTCCCTCTCGGTGATGGTCATGCTGGGATTGCTGGTCTCGCTGGTCTGGCTCAACACCCAGTTGAAAGAGGCGGGTCCGGTGATCATTAAGGCCGCTTTCGGAATTTACCTGGGGTGGATCTGCATTGCCACCATCGCCAACGTCACGGCCCTGTTGGTCCACGTCAACTGGAGTGGAGGAGGTATTTCCGCGGAAGTGTGGACCATCCTGCTGATTGCCGCCGGAATGGTGATCACTGCGCTGGTGATGCTCAGGCTGAACAATCCGTGGGCCGGACTGGCAGTGATTTGGGCATTTGCGGGGATCATCCTCAAGCGGCAGGGCGATCACCGTGCCATTGTCATCGCTGCCGCCCTGGCGGCAATGGTCATCGCTATTCTGTTCGTCAGGACTTTGCTGGTCAAAACGGGAGGAACAGTGTCCTGATCCTAAATTAGTTAACATTCGTCATCTCATGTGATTCTTCCCTGAAGTGGAATTGACAATATCAACACCATGTGTGTTACTGATGGTGGCCCAAAGCATGGTCACCAAGTCGAGGTACATGTGTGCGGAGGGATGCCATAGACATCGGCGTAAAAAGGACTCTGCCCCTTGATGCTTATGGGAAGTATTTGTCAAAATGGGAAAATCACCCGGGAGCGGGTTTATTTTGTCCCTATCGGGAAGTTTTCTACTTTTGATTGCTCATTACAACAGATTTTAGATTCAGAGAATGATGAAGAAGAAAATTGCCGTAGTGCTTTCCGGATGCGGGGTTTATGACGGGACGGAGATCCACGAGGCTACACTTACCTTGCTGGCCATTGCCCAAAACGGGGCTTTTTACCAGTGTTTTGCCCCTGATACCGACCAAGCCCATGTCATTAACCATCTCACGGGTGAGGAAATGAACGATACCAGGAATGTGCTGGTGGAATCGGCCCGTATCGCCAGGGGGAATGTCCGCGCCCTCTCCTCGTTTCATGCTGTGGACTATGACGCCCTTATTTTTCCGGGAGGTTTCGGAGCAGCCAAGAATCTCTCTGATTTTGCCTTTAAGGGGGCCAACTGTTCGGTCCATCCCGATGTCGTAAAAGCTGTGAAGGCCATGGTAAATGCCGGCAAACCCATAGGAGCCCTCTGTATCGCCCCGGTGGTGATCACCCGCATTCTGGGTGATGTAGCGGTGACCATCGGCAACGATAGGGAGACTGCTGCTGCCATTGAAAAGATGGGGGGAACCCATCAGATGAAGACCCACGGAGAAGTCACGGTCGACAGTCGCTACAAGGTTGTCACCACTCCCTGCTACATGCTCGATGCCACCATCGACCAGATTTACGAAGGTGCTGACCATGTGGTGAAAACCATCCTAAACCTTGTCTGACCTGCCATTTCCTGCCCTTAATTACTGATTATGCCTTTTATCGATATTCACACGCACCAGATTCCCACTATCGGGGGGGATCTCTTTGTCAGAAATCTCTTTCCCGATGATGAGATGCCGGCACTTCCTCCTGGAGGGTTCTATTCCGTAGGCCTCCATCCCTGGTTCATCACCAATAATCATGACCATAAAACCCAGTTCGCCGAATTGGAGAAAAGGGCCCTTTTTCCTGAGGTGGTCGCCATCGGGGAGTGTGGTCTCGACAAGCTGGCCAACACAGAATCACAGCTTCAGCTCGATGTGTTTATCAACCAGTGCCGTATTGCCGAGAGTGTCAACAAACCTGTGATCATCCACTGTGTCAAATCCTATAACGAGATTTCCCACCTTAAGCGGAGGCTCAAACCAACCGTTCCCTGGATTCTCCATGGCTACAAGGGCAATGGAATGGTCACCAGTCAGCTGGTACCCCTGGGGTTCTATTTCTCCCTCGGAAAGATGTTTCTCACCGACGAGGAAGAGGCGCGGCAAATGGCGGAGAAGATACCTCCCGGACAACTCTTTTTTGAGACCGATGAGTGGGAAAAGCCTGTGCAAGATATTTATACACGGTATGCCCTGATCAGTGGCCTAGGGGAAGAGGCGCTGAAGGAGCAGATCATGTGGAATTTCCGGAAGGTTTTTATAAGGCAATGAATGGGGATGAAAGAACCCGGTTGCTGATAGGGGACGCCAGTGCTGCGACCCTTTCTGCGGCCCATGTGCTGGTGGTGGGACTCGGCGGTGTAGGGGCTTATGCCGCTGAAATGCTGTGCCGTGCCGGAGTGGGAGCCCTCACCATCGTCGATGGCGATATCATCGAGGAGAGTAACCTCAACCGTCAGCTTCCGGCGTTGACCTCCACCATTGGCCAGCCCAAAACGGAAGTGATGGCCGCCCGGCTCCTCGCCATCAATCCGGAACTGCGGCTTACCCTGGTGAACGAGTACCTCCGTGATGATCGCACCGCCGAAGTGCTCCAAGGTGCTCCTTTCGACTATGTGGTCGATTGTATCGACACCCTATCCCCGAAGACCTTCCTGATTTACCACGCCGTGCAACTGGGATACCGGGTCATCTCCTCGATGGGTTCCGGAGGGAAAATGGATCCTGCGCAGGTGTCGGTGGCTGACATTTCGAAAACCCGGGACTGCAAACTGGCGCGGATGGTGCGTAAGCGCCTCCACCGGCTGGGCATTTTCAAGGGCGTCAAGGCGGTATGGTCCCCCGAAGAGGTGCCTGCTGAGGCTATCCGCCTCGAAGCGGGAGTGAACAAAAACTCCACGGTGGGCACCATCAGCTATATGCCGCCCATTTTTGGCTGCACCCTGGCCAGCGAGGTGATCCGTGACCTGATCGGGCAGCCCCTGCGATCTTCCGGAAATGAGCTGAATCTCACGGGGAAATCCCCACTGCTCTGAGAGTTAAGAGATAATCCCTATTGGGGTAAAGTGTTTCAATCCACCTTCTATCAGTTCTTTCCCTTGAGAAGATCCTTGTGGAGATCGGGTGCGGCACTTTCGTAAGATGCGGCACTGTTGGCCGGACCACCCGTATATTTCTGGTAATTCGGGTAAGAACAGAGCAGATAACCGTCGACCTGAGCATTGGTGCCGATATTCCCTTTCTGATCAATAACGACGGTTTTGGCAGGTGCCTGGTTGTTTTCAACCCAGTCGATCAGCAGATCCATATTTTGCCCGGAATTGGGGGCAGCCAGGGATTTCACCTCTATGGATTTTCCCTTCCCGTTTTCAGAACAGCTCCGCCCCGATAACATGTGATTTCCGTTCGGAACCACATATAAACGGGCAAATTTATCGAGTTTATCCTGTCCCATTTCGTCGATCAGGGATTGGTAATAATCCATTTGGGCACCTGAGGAGGCGATATTGTCCACAGCGCCGATCGTCATGATGATTTTACCCCCATGTTTGTAGAATTCGGAAAGGTCGGGATCTGTACTGTCGAGCCATGCAGAGAGTTCCTGCCGTCGTTTTTCCCATTTCCCGCCTTCCAGGTAATCCAGGGGATTGGCCGAGAGATCCTGCATCAGAAATCCCGTAACCCCCAGAATTCCCATATTGCTATATACCGGGGCATCTGCACCGGCTCCTTCCTGTCCCTTGAATCTGGTGTCGGTGATCATGCCAAAACCGGCAGGTTCGGTTGTCGGGGTCCACATACCGAAGGAGGGCACTCTGTGGGCCAGGGGATGGGCGAATTTATAGGAACTGTAGGACAATTCCAGGGTTTTGATTTGGCCGTCGGTCAATTTTTCAGAACCGGAAGGATCCTTTCCAGTGGGATCCACATTCCCTGAAGCCTTCTCACCTTCCCTGGGATCCCCATCCCGGGAAGCCGGCATTTCTTCCTTAAGATCCCCATCTTCTGAAGCCCTAAGTCCCGCCCAGGGGTCTTCCGGTCCGATTCCATCGTGGATATTGAAAATCTGACGGGCCGCCACATAATTGCTGATGATCCCATCGGGCAGTCCATCAAGGTGATCGGTCTGCCGCATAAATTCCCTGGTAATAGCTTTGGCTTTTGAAGTGGGGATCCAGTTTTCTTCAGGGATCTCCTGGATCCTGATCAAAACCGGCCCCAGCATCAGGGTGGAGAAATTGACGATGGGCACATTGGAGATAATCCCTTCATAATCGCGGGGATAGCGTTGAGCCACCGTAAGGGCTTCGCGTCCTCCGTGGGAGTGGCCGACGTAATAATTGAATTCCGGTTCGGCGCCATACACTCTCCTGAGGATGACCATAGCCGCATCGTGTGTTTTCTTCATCTGCATATATCCCAGGTTCCTGATGGCTTCTTCGTTCAAGGCCCATTCGTCGCCGGTGGTCGGGCCTGTTGCCAGGTGTTTGACCGGCGGTGCCCCGGGAAAGCGCATTCCGGCAGATTGATGACCGGCGTCGCTGCCGTATAATGCGAAGCCTTTCCCCAACATGGGATGAGGCCCTTCCCCGACGGTGATGGTACCGTTCATGCCTCCGCCACCTTGCTGCATCGAACGTTTTGACCACTTCTCCGGAAGCAGTACCCTGAAGTTGATGGGCCACCCCTCAGGATCCACCGGCATGATCGACCCTTCCACCACCGCGTAAGCCGGAGTGGCCGGAGTGGCTTCCACCCAGCGGGCGGGATAGAGGACGACCGATTTGACGGGCTCGCCTATATCGGAGGCCGGAATGGATGTGCCTGCTTTCACGATATCTTTGGCGCTGATGACAATTTCTGTGTGGGGTCCCTGACTGAAACATTTTAAGGTAATCAGCATGAAAAGGGAAACCATGGCGGTCAGAACATTCTTCATAATAGTCATTGGAATGGCGGATTTTTAAAAGTGTTCCTAAATTTGTATCCGTAAAAGTACAAAAAACCCACTATTGGGAGTGGTTTTAAGAAACATAATATGATGGCATCGGACTGGAAAGAGAGACTGGGGGTGGTGTACAGCACCAATCCGGACTTTCAATTTCAAAAGGAAGAGGAGGGAATGGCAACGACGCTTCCCCCTGAAAAGCAGGACCTGCGTGTGCGGCTGGACAGGAAGCAGCGCAAGGGCAAGTCGGTGACGCTGATCACCGGATTTCAGGGCAGTGATGCCGCCCTTCAGGAGCTGGCCCGGTGGCTGAAGACCAAACTGGGAGTGGGAGGCTCGGCCAAGGAAGGAGAGATCCTCATTCAGGGCGATTTCGTGGTCAGGGTGATGGAGCTCCTGCAGCAGAACGGCTACAAGGTAAAAAAGTCGGGAGGATAAAGGAAGATGAGATGGTCGGGATATCAGGCTTGATGAACCTTTGGCAACACCGTAGGGAGGGAAGTAGGGTAGACCAGGATGGTCAGCATATCAGGTTTGATGAACCTTGGGCAACACCGTAGGTGGGGCAGTATGGTAGATCAGGATGGTCAGATCAGGGTTTTGATGAAGATCCAGGTCATCCATCCCGAGGCGATCAGTTTGAGCAGGACGCCGGTTATGAATCCAGCGAAGGAGCCGAATCCGGCATACACGGCATCACCCGAGGGCTTTCCCGAGGTAAGTTCCCCGATGACTGCACCCGCAAAGGGGCCGATGATAATTCCGAAGGGGGGAAAAATGAAGAGACCCACCACGAGCCCGATGACGCTTCCCCAGACTCCCCGTTTGCTGGCGCCGAATTTTTTAGCGCCCCAAACCGGCACCAGGTAGTCGAGCAGGGTAACTACAATGACGACGATGGCCCAGATAATCAGCAGCCTGGTGGAGAGTTGGTGGCCTGAGGTGAAATGGAGGGCCAGCAGGGCGGCATAACTCAGCGGCGGTCCGGGCAGCGCCGGCAATATACAACCCATGATTCCTGCCAGAAGCAGCAGGATCCCCAAACCAATTAAGAAATAATCCATAGATAGCGTTTAT
>CAZMMX010000038.1:0-31212 GCA_964567485.1 uncultured Prolixibacteraceae bacterium
ACTATTCTAAATGTAATGTGGAGAAGAACTATCTGAATACAGGGGGCAAAGGAAATGCCATTGTATACAGTTCCATCGTTCTTCGGTTTGTTGCACGGTCCAAGTCGGTGGAAGATGTGGTTTTTCCCCTTTACACAGACCATGAAGACATGACTCTTACCAATGAGTTGCAGATTGCCGGAGAGTGGAGCGAAAAGTTCAACGGCGTTATGCGCAAGCACAACTAAGGATTTTTCCTGTGATACTGGTAAAGCGGTATTCGTTTTTACCCTTTAACCTTTGAGGGTTACTTCTGGTGAAAGTGATGGCCTTCCATCGCTGACGATACATTCCCTGAGGAGGAACTGAAAACAGTTTTTTCTCAGGGATTTTTTTCAGTTTTTGTGGGTGTTGGTTGTACAGGAGGGGCGTTGTCGAGCAGGTCGTACTTCTGTTTTCTTTTTTTCCAGCGGTCGCGGGCAAACTGCTGCATATCGGCGATTTTATCTTTTTCGTCGACGATTTCGAATCCCAGTAAGGATTCGACGATGTCCTCCATGGTCACAATACCGTCGATTCCTCCATACTCATCGACGATAATGGCGATCTGTTCCTTTTTGCTGAGGAGGGTTTCCCAGACATTAAAGAGAGGTTTAGACTTATAGAAAACGACGATATCTCTGCGCAGGTCTTTGAGTTTGAGGTGGATCTGGTCTTCGGCAAGTTTTTCGAAGACCTGTTCGCGGAAGACATATCCGGTGATATTTTCGAAATATCCGGAAAATACGGGGATCCTGGAGTAATAGAGGAACTCCTTTTTTTGAAGGAACTCTTCGAGGCCCATATTTTCATCGGCGGCGGTCACCACGACCCTGGGAGTCATGATTTCGGAAACGCTGACCGATTTAAGGCGCATGAGGTTCTGGATGATTTTCTGTTCCTTTTCTTCGAAGACTCCTTCGGTACGGCCAATGGAGGCCATAACGGAGAGTTCCTCTCGGCTGATGGTCTGCTCATTTTCGTGACTGGAGAAAATACGTGTAATTACCCCTGAGAGCAGCACGAAGGGATAGGTGATGAACATCATGATGCGGATGATCTTTCCGGCAGGAATAGAGAGTTGTTTGGAGTAACGGGTTCCCAGGGATTTCGGGATGATTTCTGAAAAGAGAAGGATCATAAGGGTAAGTACCACTGATACAATGCCAAAAATGGCTTCTCCCCATATTTTTGTGGCCTGGGCACCGACACCCGCAGCTCCGATGGTATGGGCGATGGTGTTCAGGGTGAGAATGGCCGTAATAGGACGGTCGATGTTTTGTTTCAGCCTGATCATGGTTTGGGCTGATTTGATCCCTTCCTCCAGTTTAACGGTGAGATAGGTATTGGAAGAGGAGAGGAGAACGGCCTCCATCACCGAACAGAGAAAGGAGATGAACAGGGCAATGGCCAGATAGGTAAAAAGAAGTATCATTATTCAGCGAGGTTGGATAATTCAGATCAGGCCATGATGAGGTAAATCAGATAGCCCAGGTAAAGGAGCAGCATCACGATTCCCTCTCCTTTTTCCAGTTTGCGCCCTTTACCCGTAAAGATAAACAAAAAGACGAGCATTCCCAGCAGGAGGTTCATCCCCATGTCGATGATGGCGGTAGAATTTACGGTAACCGGGTAAATGACAGCGCTGGAGCCCAGGATCAGGAAAATGTTGAAGATATTGGACCCGACGATGTTTCCGACGGCGATGTCGGTATTTTTCTTGCGGGCGGCGACAATGGAGGTGGCCAATTCGGGCAGGGAGGTGCCGGCCGAGACGATGGTCAGGGCGATGATTCTTTGGGAAATCCCCAGGGAGGAGGCGACCTGTACTGCACCGTAAACGATCATCCGTCCTCCGGCGACCAGAAGCGCCAATCCTGCAATTAGGAGCAGGGTGGCCTTCCAGGGGGCCATATCCTTTACCGTGGTTTCTTCTGTATAATCCCCCTTAAGCATCAACATATAGTTGTAGGCCAGGAAAATAAGAAAAAAGAGGAGTAAAAGCATGCCGTCGGAGCGGGTGACAACAGAGGTAGATGCCTTGTCGATCAGCTGGTCACTGGCCAGGATGAAAACCACCACTCCGGCCAGAAGAGCCAGGGGCACCTCAATCCATGTGGTCGTTTTTTTCACCGCCAGGGGATAGATTATGGCGGAGATTGCCAGGATCATTCCAACGTTAAAGATGTTGCTGCCGATGACATTCCCCATCACAATGTCGGGATTCTTCTCCACCGCGGCGAAGATATTGACCACCAGTTCAGGGGCGGAAGTGCCGAAGGCCACGATGGTGAGACCGATGACAATGTTGGGGATATTGAACCGCTTGGCCAGGGAGGAGGCATTGTCTACCAAAAGGTTGGCCCCAAAGATGAGCGGAAAGAAACCCGCGACCAATAAAAGTAAATACAACATATTGTCAGAGAATAACTGCTGCAAATATCGGAAAATCAGCTGTAATTTCCTTCTTTGGAGCCGACAATCTGGGGGAATAATTCATTGTTAATATGGTTGGCTGAGTTTCGGGCATGGCCGATGGGGGGGCTGAGCCCCTGGAGTTGCCCGATCATAGATTTCCTGGTGGAGGATGGTCTGAAAAAGGTTGCTTCGTTCAGGGTTCATATTCCCGATTTATTCTTTAGTTTTGTTTTTCATTTTTGCGAGGGTGCATGGACAGGAATGGGATCAACATCAGCGAGGAAGAGCGGGCAGGCAAGGCCAGTCGTGTGACGTGGGTTGGGTTTATGTTCAATGTAGTGTTGACCCTGCTCAAGTTTGGGGCGGGTATTCTCGGGCACAGCGGGGCCATGATTGCCGACGCCATCCACTCTCTCTCCGATTTTATCACTGACCTGGTGGTGCTTGCCAGCTTCAGGATCGTCAGAAAGCCTGCCGATGAGGACCATGATTACGGTCATGGGAAATTTGAAACCCTGGCATCGGTGTTTATTGGCCTTGCCTTGTTCTTGGTGGGTTTTGGGATTCTCTACAATGGTTCGGAAAAGATATACGCGGCAGTGGTCTTAAAGGAGCAGATTGCTCCTCCGGGGTGGATTGCCCTGGTGGCTGCGGTGTTCTCGGTAGTCACCAAGGAATGGTTATATCGCTACACCGTGGCAATGGGTAAGAAGATCCACAGCCAGGCGGTAGTTGCCAATGCCTGGCACCACCGTTCCGATGCCCTTTCCTCACTGGGTACCTTCGCCGGCATTGGAGGAGCGATTCTCCTTGGCGCACCCTGGAGGATTCTGGACCCCCTGGCCGCCGTCGTGGTGAGTTTTTTTATCCTCTGGGTGGCCTGGAAAATTTTCTATGAAGGAATCAGGGAACTTCTGGAGGTTTCTCTCGATGAGGAGTCCAAGAGACAGATCATGGCCATCGTCGGGGAAGTGGAAGGGGTGATGGAGCCCCATGATCTGCGCACCCGGCGCAATGGCAACAGGATTGTGGTCGATATCCACATCAGGGTGAAGAACGAAACGACCATTGTTGAAGCCCATAACATCAACAATATTATAGAATTCAGGCTCAGGGAGGCTTACGGTGAGAACACGATGATCAGCATCCATACCGAGCCTGAAACGGAATAAAAAAGAGGGCCCGGGGCCAAGATTAACTCATTGTTATTTCCTTCTGAAGAAAGGCCGGACATTCTGTTTATTTTTTTATGTAATCAGGGTAAAAGCTAATTTCGCGCCTTTTGCCGTAAACATCAAAAAGTAAAATCAATATGAAGCAAGTCAGGTTTGTGACCGCCGAAGAGGCGGTCAAGGTAGTGAAATCAGGTGACCGGATTCACATGAGTAGTGTGGCCGTTACGCCGCATCTTTTGATTCATGCCCTTGTTGACCGGGGGCGCAAAGGAGAGTTGCGGAATGTGCGCATCCAGCACATTCACACAGAGGGAGCAGCCCCCTATGCCGACCCCGAATTTGAAGGGATCTTCCAGCTGGAATCCTTTTTCGTGGGAGGCAACGTGAGAAAGCAGACCCAAGCCGGGTATGCTGACTATATCCCCGTATTTCTGCACGAGACCCAGCGGCTCATCAGGGATGGTTACCTCAAGGTCAATGTAGCCTTTATTCAGGTGAGTCCTCCTGACAAGCATGGCTTTGTATCACTGGGTACTTCCGTGGATGCTTCACTGGCTGCTGTGGAAAATGCCGATACCGTGATTGCCATTGTCAACAAAAATGTGCCCAGGGCTTTTGGCGATGCCATGATTACCCTTGATGATATCGATATTTTCGTAGAGGACCATTCTCCCCTTTACGCACCTGCGATGCCACCCATCAGCGAGATCGAGTACAAGATCGGCCACCATGTGGCAGAACTGGTGGAGGATGGGGCCACCCTGCAGATGGGCATTGGCGCCATACCGAATGCCGTGCTTTCCATGCTGGGAAACCACAAAAACTTGGGTGTTCACAGTGAGATGTTTTCCGACGGGATCCTTCCCCTGGTTGATTCTGGTGTGGTTAACGGAAAAAGCAAGGCCATCGACAAAGGGAAAATGGTGGCTACCTTCCTGATGGGCTCCTCCAAACTGTATGACTTCATCGATGACAATCCCATGGTGGCCATGATGGACGTGGGCTATACCAACAGGGTTCATATCATTGCTCAGAACCCGAAAGTCACCGCGATAAATTCGGCCTTACAGGTCGATATCACCGGACAGGTGTGTGCCGATTCGCTGGGAACGAGATTTTTCTCAGGGGTAGGCGGACAAATCGACTTTCTCAGGGGAGCATCGTTGAGCACGGGAGGAAAACCGATTATTGCTATGCCCTCGATGACCGAAAAGGGAGTGAGTAAAATCGCCCCCATCCTGACCCCCGGTGCCGGAGTGGTCAGCACACGTGCCAATATCCACTGGCTGGTGACGGAATTTGGAGCCGTCAATCTTTACGGTCGGACCCTGCAGGACCGCGCCAAACTGATTGTCTCCATTGCCCATCCCAGCGTGCAGGAAGATCTCGAAAAGGCAGCCTTTGAGCGGTTCGGACCCCATTTTCACTTTGTGGGATGATGACCCTCACCGGAGAATAAGGCAGGAAACAACGTCCTGCCTTATTTATTTAGATTGGTTATAAAGAGTGCCGATATTCCTGAGGGATAATGAAAATCAGGAATTGGTATTTTTCTTTCCATTATTTTTGCAGTTCGAAAAATCAGTTCGTAAATTCTGAAATTATAACCCAAAAATTTTTGATTATGAATATTTCTCATATTGAGCACATTGGTATTGCTGTGGAGAACCTCGAAGAAGCCATTGCCTTTTATGAAAAGGTGTATGGGTTGAAGTGTTATGCTGTGGAAGAGGTGACCGACCAGAAGGTAAAGACAGCATTTTTCAAGGTTGGGCAGACGAAGATCGAGTTGTTGGAGAGTACAGATCCTGAGGGGCCTATAGGAAAGTTCATTGCTAATAAGGGTCAGGGAATTCACCATTTGGCCTTTGCGGTGGACAATGTGGGGGAAGCGTTGGAGAATGTCGAAGAGAACGGTGTCAGGCTGATCGACAAGGGACCCCGGAAGGGTGCCGAAGGGCTGAGTATCGGGTTTCTGCACCCCAAGTCGACCTTTGGCGTGTTAACTGAGTTTTGTGCTGAATAAGCCCATCATCTGGAAAATGTTAAAATTTATCATTATATGAATAATCAGGACAAAGTTAAGCAGTTGATCGATCTGCGCACGGAGGCCAAACTGGGCGGAGGACAAAAGAGGATTGATACGCAGCATGAAAAGGGTAAGATGACGGCCCGTGAGCGTATTGAGCTGTTGCTGGATGAAGGAAGCTTCGAGGAATTCGACATGTTTGTCTCTCACCGGTGCACCAATTTTGGCATGGAAAAGACCAAGTTTTTGGGGGATGGGGTAATCACCGGTTACGGGACCATTGATGGTCGTCTGGTGTATGTCTTTTCCCAGGATTTCACCGTTTTCGGGGGATCGCTTTCCGAGACCTTTGCGGAGAAGATCTGCAAGGTGATGGATGCAGCCATGAAGATGGGGGCTCCTGTGATCGGGATCAACGATTCAGGGGGAGCCCGTATCCAGGAGGGGGTCACCTCCCTGGCCGGTTATGCCGAGATTTTCCAGCGCAACATCATGGCTTCGGGGGTCATCCCGCAGATTTCCGCCATCTTTGGGCCCTGTGCCGGCGGTGCGGTCTATTCCCCAGCCCTGACCGACTTCATCGTGATGAGCAAGGCTACTTCCTACATGTTTGTAACGGGTCCCAAGGTGGTGAAGACCGTTACGGGAGAGGTGGTCACTGATGAGCAGCTGGGAGGTGCCATGGTGCATGCCTCTAAATCGGGGGTGACCCATTTCGTGGCCGACGATGAGCAGGAAGGGATCTCACTGATCCGCAAATTGCTTTCCTATCTTCCGCAGAATAATCTGGAGGAAGCTCCCCTGGTGCTGTGTGATGATCCGATCAATCGGCTCGAGGACTCCCTCAACGATATTATTCCGGACAATCCCAACAAACCCTATGATGTAAAGGATGTGATCCATGGCATTGTAGACTATGGGGAATTTATGGAGGTTCATCGTTATTATGCTCCCAATATGGTCATTGGGTTTGCCCGCTTCAATGGGATCTCGGTGGGTATCGTGGCCAATCAGCCAGCCTACCTGGCAGGCGTGCTCGACATCAACGCCTCCCGTAAGGCTGCCCGGTTTGTCCGTTTCTGCGATGCCTTCAACATCCCGATCGTAACCCTGGAAGATGTTCCCGGTTTCCTTCCCGGCACTGCCCAGGAGTATGGGGGCATCATCACCCATGGAGCCAAGTTACTTTTCGCTTATGGTGAGGCCACGGTTCCGAAGATCACCGTCATTCTGCGCAAGGCTTACGGCGGAGCTTACTGCGTGATGAGTTCCAAACATCTGCGCGGAGATATCAATTATGCCTGGCCGACGGCGGAGATTGCCGTGATGGGACCCAAGGGAGCCATTGAGGTCCTGATGAACAAGGATATCAAGAAGATTGAAGATCCTGCCGAGAAAGCGGCTTTCGTGGCCAATGCCGAAGAGGAGTACAAAAACGAGTTTGCCAATCCGTACAATGCCGCCCGTTATGGCTATATCGACGATGTGATTGAGCCAAGGAATACCCGTTTCCGGATTATCAGGGCATTGCAGGCGCTGGCCACCAAAAAGGATGTCAACCCGCCCAAGAAACACAGCAACTTACCACTGTAAATCAGGATATTATGAGGTATATAAAGCAACTTACCATTGCCGGGTTTTTCCTTCTGCTGCTCTCTTCATCCCTGGTTTTACGGGCGCAAAGTTCCATAGACCTGCGGATCAACGAGATACTGGTGTACAATGATTCGAATTATGTCGATGATTTTGGAAAACACAGTCCGTGGATCGAGATTTTTAATTCGGCATACAACACGGTGGATATCGGTGGTCTCTATTTGACCGATGATATGTCGAACCCCACCAAATATCCGATTGCCAAAGGCCAGACGATGACCAAGATACCCAAGAGGAGTTATATCGTTTTCTGGGCCGACAACAAGCCCACACATGGGATTCTCCACACTAATTTTATCCTGGAACCGGGAAAGACCCTTGCTCTTTTCGATGGTAACGGACGCACCCTGATTGACTCCCTGACCATTCCGTATAATATTATGCGTGATGTCTCCTTTGGGAGGGTGGATGACGGCGGGCCGACTTGGGCCAATTTGCCGAAGACCACCCCCAACAGCAACAACAATACTGCCCCGGTCATTTCATCGGGTGACCAGTTTGCGAAATTCGATCCCACAGGTGGAGGAATGGCCTTCATCGCGATGGGCGTCGTTTTCTCCGGTCTGGCCACTCTCTTTTTCTTTTTTAAGATGACCAGCAGGGTCCTGGCTATGGATGTGAAGAAGCAATTGATGGCCCGGTCGGCCAGCAAGGCCAAGGCAGGTAAGGCAGAGACAACCGATAAAGAAGAGGAAGGTCTGACCATTACCGGTGAAATCAATGCCGCTATCGCGATGACCCTTCACCTTTACTCCAGCGAATTGCACGATGCTGAAAATACGGTGCTCACCATTAACAAGGTTTCCCGGACATACTCACCCTGGAGCTCAAAAATTTACGGTTTAAACAGATACACAAAATAGCAACGGAATATGAAACGGTTTAAATTTACCATAAACGGAAATCAGTACGAGACAGAGGTGCTCAGTATCGAGGACAATGTGGCCGAAATCGAGGTGAATGGCACCAAATATTATGTGGAGGTCAACAAGGAGATCAAAACGACCAAAACCCCCAAACTGGTGCGTTCAACGGCGGTACCTTCGAACGATACTGCTCCGTCGCAGGCCAAGACCAGCCGGCCCGATGCCCCCAAGGGAGCAGGCAGCATCAAATCCCCCCTGCCCGGGGTGATCCTGGAGGTGCTGGTCAGGGAAGGCGACTCCGTAAAACTGGGACAGAGACTGCTGGTCCTCGAGGCCATGAAGATGGAGAATAATATTGAAGCGGATAAACCCGGAAAAGTCACTTCAATCCTCAAACACAAGGGGGATGCCGTGATGGAGGGAGATGTCCTTATTGTAATAGGAGAATAAAGCATGGGACATTCCGGAGGATTTTTCAGTTTCGTGCTGGAGCATCTGGAGAATTTTCTCTCCTTTACTGCTTTTGCCAACCTGACCGCAGGCCATCTCATCATGATCGTCATTGGTCTGATCTTTATCTACCTGGCTATTGCCAAGGAGTATGAACCCATGTTGCTGGTTCCCATCGGGTTTGGGATTCTGGTCGGTAACATCGCCTTTTCACCCGGGTACCAGATCGGGGTGTATGAATCGGGGAGTGTGATGAACTACCTCTATTTCGGGGTTTTACAGGGGGTTTACCCACCGTTGATCTTTTTGGGTATCGGGGCCATGACCGATTTTTCGGCGTTGATTTCCAATCCCAAGCTGATCCTTATTGGTGCTGCCGCGCAGCTGGGCATCTTCGGAGCCTATGCTATTGCCCTGGCCCTGGGTTTCAGTCCCGCCGAATCGGGTGCCATTGCCATCATCGGTGGAGCCGACGGCCCGACCGCCATTTTCCTCTCGTCGAAACTGGCCCCCGACCTGATGGGTGCCATTGCCATCTCTGCCTATTCCTATATGGCCCTGGTGCCGGTGATCCAGCCACCCATTATGAGACTGCTGACCTCGAAAAAGGAACGGGTGATCAGGATGAAACCTCCCCGTGCCGTATCCAAAACCGAGAAGATTGTCTTTCCCATCAGCGGGATGCTGCTGACCACCTTTCTCGTGCCCAGTGGTCTGCCTTTGCTGGGGATGCTTTTCTTTGGCAACCTGCTGAAGGAGAGTGGGGTGACCAAGAGGCTTGCCGATACCGCCAAAGGCCCGCTGATCGATATCGTCACCATCCTGATTGGTTTGACCGTAGGGGCCTCCACCCAGGCGACCACCTTCCTGACGGCGAAATCGGTGGGGATTTTTATTCTTGGGGCGGCTTCCTTTGTGATTGCCACAACCGGTGGTGTGCTTTTTGTGAAATTATTTAACCTCTTTCTGAAAGACGGCAATAAGATCAATCCCCTGATCGGGAATGCCGGCGTTTCGGCGGTGCCTGACAGCGCCAGGGTTTCCCAGGTCGTGGGTCTGGAATATGATAAAACCAACCACCTGTTGATGCATGCCATGGGACCCAATGTGGCCGGCGTGATTGGCAGTGCCGTTGCCGCAGGTATCCTGCTCAGTTTTCTGGCTTGATTTATATCTGTTCTATAAAATCAAAAACGCCCGTCAGGGCGTTTTTGATTTGAGGGAGCCTCGTTTATTTCTTTACCTCATTGATTTTGATCACATCGGCATAGATGAGCCGGTCGGTCTCCTCGGATTGGCCCAGCCGCTCTTCATATACCCTGTCCACTCCCGGAATTCTCACCGGTCCCCGTTCATACTCCTCAATGATCACCTGGAAGGGCGCGGTCTTATAGTCGCGCGGTAACCTGAATTCTTTAGTGATGGTGAAGCGGTTGCCCGACACATTGGCCTGCGTGATGGCGGTTTCAAATCCTTCATCCTCGAGATTTTTCTCATTGCTCCCATCGTCCACTAATCCATATATGGGTTGGGCGATGCGGCTGTCGAGGAAGGAGATCTTCAGAATACTGCGGTTACCGAAGGAGGCTGACATTCTTTCGTTGTAAATGGTCCCTTCCACCGTGACCGAAAAACGGGAATTCTGGTCGTCCTTAGTGAAACGGAGGGTAGTCTGCCGTTCGGGGACCAGCTGGATGAAGGTAGAAAAGACCACAGGCGAGAGGCAGACATCTTCCGTTTCCTTTTTCACGGAGTAAGGCTGGTATCGGGCCAGGGCCAGCTTCACGAAGGGGAAGTACATCGCCCCGGGGTCGATGGCCAGGTCGCAGTACCATTGTTGCCTGTCGGGGTCGAACCTGACCGGGTAGGCCGCGATGTTGGCCCGGGCATGGGCTTGTCCGGGGTACTGCAGGTTTTCATCCACGACCGGGTTCATCCTGAAATCTGCCGGTTTAGGGGAGAGATTCTCCGGGGGAACGGAAAAGAGCAGGGGATCCATCGCCCAATGGGTGAAGAGGTCGGTATAACCTTGTTTGGCTACCATGGTCAGTGGTGTGGACAAATTGCTTTTCCCGGGAAGGACGACGGCCAGCATCTCATCTTCTCCCGATGAGAACCAGGGCCGGTTCAGGTAAATGCGAACTCCTCCTCCCATCCTGCGGTGTCGTACGGCATCGGTTGACTGGCTCTTTCTCCATTCGAAGGTAGGGATTACATAGTCGATCTCGGGAAGCGCCGGACGGGCTGAACTCAGTATGTTGACTCTTTCCCACCAGCCACTCTCCTGGGTGATGGGAAGCGTCTTGTCATTTTTCAGGATTTTGTCGAAATATTCACGGTATCGGGTGGTCGCGATCAACTGGTAATCGACCCACCGGTGACGGGTATCTCCGAAGTTGTGTTTCAAGGGGTTGATCCTGAAGTTGATAAGCTTAAGAAAGTTGAAGCGGGGTTCCAGGAGGTCGAATTTTACCCTGTTGAACAGGGTTTTGGGGGCTGCGGCCTTTTCCTGCGTTATGGACCGGTAGGAACTCTTCTGTGCCAGATACACCTTGTTGAGGCGTGTGGAAGAGGGCTGGGGATCCTTTTCAAATTCGGCTGTGGGACGGGTTTCCAGCCGGAAGACGGGAACCGGTTTGATGACTGCCCGTTCCTGCCTCTGCAGATGAACGGGCATTTTCTGCGGTTCGGGGATGGTGCCGCGGGTTAGAATCTCGTCGTTGTATTGCACCTCGATGTCGGGGATGCTGTTCCTCCCGGGTCGGGCATACTCCATCTCCACGGCAATGCCGTCGTCGTAAGGCTCCGTCCATTTCGTCTGGAATTCCGCTTTTTCGGTACTTTCCCCGTGTACCTTGAAGCGGGTGTGGATGGAAGCATAGGTCTGCCCGAAATCCCGGTCGGGGATCAGGGCGATGATTTCCGGGGCTTCCACCGGTTGCTGTACGGCATGCACCAGTTCGATCTCCTCAAAGGGTGAAAGCATCCAGTGCTGCCCGGAACGGGCCAGTTGTTCCAGGTCCGCCTGGTTCGCAGGCTTACCGGCGGTGATCATCTGCCAGATGGCAGAGAGCTGTTTGAAGTCCTCTTCGCGCCAGAAACTGCTGTAGCGCAACCTGAGCCGGTGACCTTTGGGCAGGCGGATGGTCAGAATCCGGTCAGACCCCCAGGAAGCATCGGATTCCCCTTCTTCCAGCCTCAGGGTGAGGGGTTGGGCTCGGTACCAATCCTCCGGAATTTTTCCGTTGGTTTGGGAGGGTGACAGTTCCTGGTTGGTGAAAAAACCAAACATCCGCGGTTTGAACTTCTGGTCGTGGGTCTGTTCCGTGTCGTCGGCCAGGAAGAGGGCAACGCCGGCTGCCATGGGATCGGGGAGGTAGATCACTTCCACCTCCGAGGGCTGGTATATTTTTTCCACCGTTTCCGAAGGTCGTTTGTAGAGTCCTTCATGACTGGTGATCAAGTTGTAGATGGTTTGGGCGGCATCGGGATGGTTACCCATAGCCTTTTCGAACATGCCATGGTTTTCGGCCACCTGCTGGCTGTTTTTCGGAGGAAGGAGGTATCGGCGGGCAAAGCCGGGAAATGATCCTGCCCCCGTGTGTGTACTCTCATATTCTTCCGCGGAGGTGTCGTAATTGCTGCGGATGACCATGGTTTTCAGAAATTCCCCGTCACGCAGGGGATTTCCGGCCAGGATAATGGGACTGGCAAGCGGCTCATACCGCATGTAGCGGATGTTGGTACGGATAGTGTCGGAGGCCGATTCCGGCTGCTGCTCCAGGGCCACGCTGTTGCCCGCCAGGTCAACGGTACGGATGCGGATCCGGTAATTCTTCCCGAAGCGAAGGCGCGGCAGGGTGCCGGGTTCCGCTTTGGAGACCACGTTCATGCGGAATTCCAGGTCGGGATCAAAAGCATACTTCTTCATTTCCACGGCCTTGTTTTTGTTGACAAAATCCCTCTTCACCGCTTTGGGTTCGGGGTCGTCATCGGCTTCGTTGATGGCATAACCCGGACGGGTGACCGAGAGGCTCCACCCCTCCCAGCGGGCCAGGGTTTCGGGAATGAAAACCTCCTCCTCGTCGTCGGGATTTTCCGTCATCCCCAGTTCGATATAACCTTCGTCGGGTTCTTCCTCTGCCATCGGGTGGGGATAGTTGGCGTCGTCAAACCAGGTGTATTCATTTTTCCGGCGATGAAGGGAATACCATTTCTCGGGGGACTCTTCGTAGGCAATGTCCATGCGGTACCCCTGCACGACATCGTCGGACCAGAGCGTTTCTGTAGGGATGATTTTCTGGAAAAGAACGGGATTTAGGGTCAGGTTCAGGTTCCGGACCGGAGAAGCCGCTTGCCGCAGCACTCTTTTTGGAGCGCCGGGGATGGCGACTGCCCGCAGGGGGGTGGGAGAGACGGCTCCGGACAAATCCATGAGTTTGGCGGGCCATTTTAGGGAAGTTTCAAACTTCTGGAAAAGGTGTTCAGCCATGCCTTTCTTGACCACAGCGATGCCTGAAGAGCGCAAAAAAGGCAATCCTTCAGCGACGGGGGGATCGGGCTCTGCCACGGGTTTTTCTTCGGAATTGCGGCTCATCATCACGCCGGCACGCACTTCATAAAACCGGGCCACATCCCGGACTTTGGCCTCTGCCATGTTGTGGGCCTTGATGGCCGCGCCATCGGCATCTACCTGGATCACATTGAAGGAGGGGGTGTTGATTCTGACAAAACCGTTTTTAAAGATAGCATTGTTCCGGTCGGCCACATAAAAGCCCTTGGGCGTAATCACATAGGCCGTTGGAGGGGAAGAAATCACCGTCCCCTCGGTAAAAAAAACGATGCCGCCGGTGTCCAGCGACAGCGTACCTGTGGCCGGGATGGCCGAGGTGTATGGAACCCTGAAATCCAGGACAAAGCCGAGTCTTCGCATCATCTGCGGATATCCGGAGGCGACCGAAACGATGTCGTGGAATTCGAATTGCGGCTTTTTAAGAATTAGCGAAGAGGGGGGTCTTGCCGGAGTATCTATCCGGTGAAATTGTCTGAGCTGGGCAAAGTCCTCCTTTGGACTGGCAGCCATCTGGAATTTTCTGAATTTGTCACGCTGGACCTGCATTCTGATCTGCTGGTCGGCGGAGTCATCACGGCGGATAAATTCCTTCGCCTGCCGGGATTTCCGGAATTGCCCCGTCTCTGCCTCGTTGAGCACCTGCTCATTGATTTGAATCCTGGAAATCTTCCCGAAACGCTCCGGATCCAGGAATATCTCGGCGGAGACCAGATTCTTCGGATTTTCGATCCCTATTTTCCGGTAATTGTCAAAGAGAAAATCGTGGATATGGGTGATGGGCATGGAGATGATCCGTTTGGCCGTAAGATCCTCCTGTTCGAACTCCTTCACCCTGATCTGGTCATGAAGAATATGCCCGAAGAGTTCCGGGTCGATCTTGCCGGTCAGCAACTCCGCTTCCAATATAGATCCGTTGAGTTGACGGAAGCCGTATTCTCCCTCCAGTATTTTTTCGGGCCATGCCAGCACATCTGGAAAGCTCTTCAGCGTGGTTTCTGAAGCTGGATGAAGCCGCACGGTCACATAGACCGACAGGCGGAGGTACTCTTTTCCTTCAACCGTTTCCCGGAAGTGAGGGAGGGTGGTGAAAATGATTTCCTGGGACATATCGGGTGATTTTTGATTTTTGATTTCGGATTTTATTTCGGATTTCGGATTTAGGAGGCGAACGCCAGGCAGTATTCCTGCCAGTCGGGGAGTTCGATCATATCCCCGAAGGTGGGGTCGGCATCGGCACCGGCAAACTGCCGACGGGCAGTGACCGAAACGGTCTTTTTGAAGAAGAGCACTTCGATCTTGACCTTCAGAATGGCCACCCCTTCCATCTTTTCCACTTTTTTCACCTTTTCTCCTGCGGAATTGGTCTTGTCTACAATAACTGCTTCGAGGGCCAGGTAGAATTCCAGGGAAACGGTGATGATGCCCAGTACGGAGAGGTTTCCGTTGATACGCAGGTAGCCGGTGAGGCAGATCTTTTCTTCCGTGGGGCTCACCACTTCAAATTTGAAGTAGAAACCGCCCATCACGGAAACGCCGCCTGAGGCTACGCCGAGGTTGATAGAGACCGCGGCCCCGAATTCAAAGGCCGCCTCCACCGACTTCAGTCCCTTCAGCGTGGTTACCAGCATAAAATAACCACCCCCGCCGAAGCAACTGACGGTAAGTACGAAAGGATTCTCCCGTTTGCAGAAGAAGAAACCGATGGTCATTTCATCGCCATTGAAGGGGAGGTTTACGTAAGCGCCCAGGGTGATGTTGCTCATCATGAAAATGCCCACGGCCACATCGGGAATGCTCAGGTCAAAACCCGCCTTGATGCCTGCCAGCGACAGATTGATGTAGGGGCCGTCTTCGGAAAAGCCGGTTTTGGGAATGCAATTCTGCAGGGTGTTGACGAAGCTGAGCGGACCGATGAATTCAATGGGCCGGGCAGCATCCATTTCCACCTTGATATCTGACTTAGAGCCGCTTCCCGATCCGAAATTCATGTAGCTGAAGTTGACTGCCAGGGAACTGGCTACGGTGACTCCAAAATCGGTAAACCGGGCATTGGTATTCAGCGTGGATGGAATCGTTCCATCGAAAGGTTTTTTGAAGGTCGTGGTGATCTGGAGGGCTTCTTTGGGCTTTTTAATTCTGATGCCCAGGAGGCCTCCAAAGAGGTCTACTTTTTCTCCCAGGAAGTCGGGAATCCAGCGGTATTCGGCGTAAAAAGCTTCGGGGGTGAACCATGTTTTCAGGTTAGGCACCTTGGGAACCTGGCTGTTCAAGGCCTGGATCATCTTGTCGGCCTGTGCTTTGATGGCTGTTTTTTTCTGTTGGATCTGGCTTTCAAGGTTGCTGCCGCCTTCTTTGGCCTGGTTTTGCAACTGCAGGATCTCGTTTTTGAGTTTTTCGATTTCCTGGCGGGCGGCTTTCACCTGGCTGATCATGGGGGCCATGCTGCTCTTCAGGTCGGGTTTATCCAGCAAAAGAGTGAAGATCTCAATCACCCCGAAGATTTTAGCTACCGGCAGACTCTCCATGGCCTTGAAGAATTCATCGGGATTGAAATTGAGGTCCATCATATCTTCAATCTTTCCCCCGATGGGCCCCTGGATTTTGCTGAGCCCGGTGATGCCCATGTTGGGGGCGGCAAAACCTCCTGATTTATCGCTGCCTCCAGTGAAGTCGACGGTGGCTCCTTCCACGCCGGCAAAGACGTATCCTTCGTTGTTGTCGTCGACCAGCCTGATGGTGGCGGGTTTATGGATGCCGGTGAGTTCATCAACCTGTTTGATGAATACCGCGGACTTCTGCATGACGGGGTGGAATTTCAGGTCGGCTTCCCCGGTGGCGGGGTAGACCATGGCGCCAAACTGGAGGGTTTCGGTTTCGAAGGCGGTATCCCCGTCGACCAGGCATTCGGCATAGGCCACATCCTGACCTGAAAAGGGGACCTCGTTGTATTCGCTCTTCTCCTTGTAGTCATTCACCATGGCCTGGGATGAAGCCGTGGTCCGTCCCACCACATTCTCCACAAAGGCAAGTGCCATGCGTATCCGGTGTTCATTGCCTTCTTTGTCGGTCACCGTGAGGTCGAAGGGAAATCCTTTCTGACCGACGCGGATATAGAAGTTGTAAGTGGAGGAGCGCCCGGGTTTTTGGGGACATTCTGTGGGCAGCTTCATCCTTTGGGGTCTTCCGGGGGTTGAAAGGGGTATATTTTCGGGCTTATCGATATTGGGGGTGGAGTCGTTTTCCACCCTCACTGCCTGGAAGGGGAAGGGAATGAAATGGCCCTTCACATCATTCCGCTCATAGAGCATCTCTTTTTGCAGGACCACGATGTACATGCGGGTGCGGTTCACGGCCGCTTTCTTCTCGGTATTGAACTTACGCTCGGTGACCTTTACCAGGGCGGCCCGGTGCCCAAAGGGGAAGAGATACCCTTCTCTGACGATCTTCACATAGTGGTCACGCCCCAGGGTGGCCAGGTGTTCCCATTCGATGACGTTAAGATAGGTGTCGGCCGGCGTGGGTACGTCGAAGAAAGCATGCCAGTCGAGGTACGCTCCCAGAGGGGTCAGCATCAGCTTTTTGACCGGCACCGGGATAGGAGTGAATCCCTGGATGGAGTAATTGGAGGTGGTGTGGACCAGTTTGTGGCGATCGCTGGCATCGAGCGATGCCTGGAAAGGCTGGTCGATTTCCGCGCATCCCTTCACATCTTTTTTGGCGTCGAAGGCCCAGAGGGCCCTGATGGTTTTCAGCCGCGGAAGCAGGACGGGGGAGATGACAGACTCTTTGGTGCGGACCCCCAGGGTGGTGTGCCAGAGTTCGGTGACTTCCCCCACCTGGGTGAACAGGGGATCCAAAACCCTCAGTTGTGTGGATACCACCTGGTCGGTGGCGCGGGCCTCCTTTACATTTTCGAATTTTATGTCGATACGGTGGGTAAAATCGTTCACCTGGTTGGGAGAGATGTACATCAGTGCAGGGGCCTCGATGGCGGTACTCAGCTCGGGGACCGGCCCCACTCCCATGTCGGTTTTAAGTTTGCTGATGTCGAAGGTGGGGGCCAGGGAGAGGTTTTTATCGGCAGGGAGGATATCCCGCAGGGTCTGCTCCTCATAGATTATATTGCGGGAAGCTTTGTTTCGTGCGGTCTGCATCATTTTGACCCCGTACCCGCTACTGGATGCGGTCAGACTCTTTTTCTGGGATGATGGGGCTGGCTGGACGAATTTGCCAAAGGGTGCAGGCTCAGCCAGGGTGATCTGGGGCAGTTTGATCCATGCTCTGGGGTGGACCCTGAGTTTGAACTTCGACCAGTCGAGCAGACTGGGAAGGGTAAGTTCAAAGCCCGGGTGGCCGGCTTCCAGTTCATACACCAGCCGGCTGCGATGTGCTCTGATATGTTTGGCAGGAAGAGTGATGGCTTCGTTTCCTCCCGACTCGTCCATGGGAGTGGTTTCGAAGAAGGATTGCTCCAGGGTGTGCTGGGTGGGGAATTTGACGACAATGATCCCCTGTTCTTTAGGATTCGACAGTTCCAGGAAGGGGGCCTGACCCCGGTTGGAAAAGGAAAAATTGTGGAATTCAAAGTCGAGCCATATCAGGTCCTCGGGTCTCATGATGCGAATAGTGAGGGCTTTGTTGGGCCGGAACCTCACTTTTTCGAAGTCGACCTCCACTTTAGGTTCGGTGCGGGCAGGACGGCGGACAGTATCTTGTTGAGGGGTGACGCGGCTTTTTGAGGGCAGGGTGATCCGGTTCTTACGCACAGGATCCTGGGGTTCCTGGTCACGGGAGGGCTCTGGTGGGGTCTGGTTCGACGGAGCCTGACCCGGACGGGTCACTCCCGGCTGGGTTTGACCTTGCGGAGAGTGAGCTGGCGGTGTTTGGCCCGGTTGGCTCTTTGCCGGGGGAGTCTTTCCCTGAGGCAGGGTGATTTTCCGGTTAATGGGTACTGTGGTCTTGCGCACCGGGTCCTGGTCTTCGAAGAAGATTTTCGGGGTATCACTGAAGAGTGTCGGCCGGGTCATGATCCCCTCCAGGGAGGGCGTGAAGGCTTTCAACCGGGGTTCAAAGAGAATTTCTTCAATTTCTGATCCGTATCCGAAGGCTTCAAAGTCGGGAAGGTCGCGGTGGGGGATGAGACGGAACGAGCCGGCGCCGTTGGTGATCCACTGGCTTTTTCCCGCCAGGGTTGCGGAGGCGTAAAAGGCGGGTGTTCCCTCTCCTTCGGGGTGGGCGACAAACAGGAGGTTCTCCAGGGCGATGGTCTCCCCGGCAAATCCGGTGTAGGTGACCAGTGATCCGGAGGGGTTCCCCCAGATAAACCTGACAGGGCGCTGCCGGCTGGTGTGGCCTGAGAAAATGTAAAGGTCGGCCCGGGAAGATTTAAGGGTCAGGGGTGTTTTTCCCCCGTAATGAAGTGTCCCCATCAACTGGTTCCAGTGGGGGAATCCCTGAAGGGTCACGCGGGTTCCGGCAGGTTTTACGCGGTAGAGAAAAGGCAGCGTGTTGCCGTTGAAAGGTTCAAGGATTACCGCGTCGGCAGGAAATCCGTGTTGGTCGTAATGCAGGATAATCTGTGCATTGCCTGAGAGGGTCATCTGCCACCGGCTATTCAGTTCCCTGGTGAAAAGACCCCGGAGTTCCAGGGATATCCCCTCCTCTGCGGGAACCAGGGATTGATGCAGGTCACAGCGGTCCCTGAGGGATTCTTTGTTATCCAGGAAGTCGAGGAAACCGACTGAGGAGGTTTCTCCATCGGGACCCATTTGGGTTTCGATAAGCCACTCACCTGCGGATTTGTAAATGTGGCCTTGCATGTCAAAGGCTATTCTGGTGCCGGGCCAGACAGCCCCTGAAAGTTTGAAAAGCCATTCGTTGTTGGTGTGGTGGAAGCCAAGGGTGGCCCCTTCTTCGAAAAGGGAGGTGGACACTTCCCAGGCGATAAGGCCATGCCGGTATACCCGCATGAAATTCTCTCCCGTATCGATGGT
This sequence comes from uncultured Prolixibacteraceae bacterium, assembly GCA_964567485.1. Taxonomy (GTDB): domain Bacteria; phylum Bacteroidota; class Bacteroidia; order Bacteroidales; family Prolixibacteraceae; genus UBA1413. Next base: position 19,179 of record CAZMMX010000038.1, read on the forward strand.
AAAGGGCTGGTCTACCAGCGATTTCAGGATTCCGACCGATGGGTTGACAGCGATAGCCCCAAGACCGAGGGTTTTGACGAATTGGCGTCTGCCGGGGAGCTGGGAATTCCCTTTATTCCTGCCGGAAAGAAGCTGCCGGGCCCCCTGCAGGTTGAAATGGCGGATTTTCATTGGTCACAGCTTTGATTTGCTGTTAACAATTTACGTCTTTTCCCGGAATATTGGACAGGGATCTCCCGGTTTTTAACGTGGGCATCCTGGAATTCTAAGGAAACGATGCCAGGGACAAGGGTAAATTTTCTGGTCAGTTGATCATCCCGGCAGCAACGGTCTCGTTGGTGCCTTCTTCAATGAGGATAACGCTTCCGGTAATGCGGCATTTCCGGTAGGGATCAAAGAAAACAGGTTTGGCTGTTACTACGGTAATGTTGGCTATGTCGTTCATGCAGATATCCTCGAATTCCGTCATTTTCTGACAGGAATTAATATCGGTTTTGTGGTTGACGGCCTGAATGACACAGCGGACTTCGTTGGTGGTGTGTTTTAGGAGATACCGTTTTCCTAACTTAAGGGGTTTATCGTTGAACCAGCATATATCCATGGAGAAGGAATTGCTGATCTGGGGTAGGTCATTGATTCCGACGATCATATCTCCCCTGCTGATGTCGATATTATCTGCCAGGGTAATGGTTACCGATTGACCGGGATAAACGGCATCCAGTTCGTTCTGGTAGAAATCTATGGATTGAATAGTGGAGGACAATCCCGTTGGCAATACGATTACCTTGTCTCCGGGGCGGAAGGTTCCGGCAGCCATTCGGCCGGCATAGCCGCGGTAGTCATGGAAACTCTCTTTTTGAGGTCGGATAATATATTGTATAGGAAAACGGGCGTCACTCAGGTTGTAATCCTTTGAGATTTCAATGTTTTCCAGGAGGTTAAGCAGGGATACTCCGGTGTACCAGGGCATGTTGCTTCCTTTATTCACCACGTTATCTCCGTTTTTTGCCGAAATGGGAAGGAACCAGGGATCTTTCAGGCTAAGTGTCTCAGCCAGGGTCTTCAGTTCAGTATAAATTTCAAGGTATCGTTTTTCCTGGTAGCTAACGAGGTCCATTTTATTGATACAAAAGACAATGTGGGGGATGTTGAGCAGTGAGGCGATATAGGTGTGCCGCAGTGTTTGTTCCAGAACGCCATGGCGGGCGTCGACCAGGATAATGGCGAGGTTGGCGGTGGAGGCTCCGGTGACCATATTGCGGGTGTATTGAATATGTCCCGGGGTGTCGGCAATGATAAATTTTCGTTTGGGGGTGGCGAAATAGCGGTAGGCGACATCGATGGTGATGCCTTGTTCACGTTCTGCCCGCAATCCGTCGGTGAGTAAGGCCAGGTTAATCCCCTCACCATAACGCTTGCTGGTTTCAGTGATGGCGGAAAGCTGATCTTCGAAGATCGATTTGCTGTCGTATAGAAGCCTGCCGATCAGGGTGCTTTTTCCGTCATCGACACTGCCGGCGGTAGTGAACCGCAGGAGGCTCATATCAAGGTAAGCATTATGCTGTTGAGGAGCCATAGTTGAACTAGCCATTTTAAGGTGTTAATGAGAGGTTTTCTTAAAAGTATCCTTCTACTTTCCGGTCTTCCATTGCGGCTTCCGACCTTTTATCGTCGGCACGGCCACCTCTTTCCGTGATGCGGGAGGCGGCCACCTCTGTGACGATTTCTTCCAGGTTATTGGCGGTGGAGAGGGTAAGTCCGGTGCAGGTGATATCTCCGATGGTTCGGCAGCGAACATCCAGTTCTAAAACCTCCTCGGTTTCTTTTCTGGTCATGCATGATTCAGCGGCCAGCCACACACCATCACGGTTAAAAACGCGACGGCGGTGGGTAAAGTAGAGGGATGGCATTTCGATGTTCTCCATCAGGATATACTGCCAAACGTCCATTTCCGTCCAGTTGCTGATGGGAAATACCCGGAAATGCTCGCCCATATTTTTGTGTCCGTTGAACAGATGCCATAGTTCAGGGCGCTGATTACGGGGATTCCACTGTCCAAAGATGTCGCGGTGTGAGAAGAAGCGTTCTTTGGCGCGGGCTTTCTCCTCGTCACGGCGGCCTCCCCCGATGGCCGCGTCGGCCTTTAAGGTCTCAATCATCTCAAGCAGGGTGACCGTTTGCAATTTGTTGCGGCTAGCCCCAATGCCCTTCTCTTCAACCACTTTTTGCTGGTCGATGGCATCCTGTACGTATCCGACTTTCAGGTCGGCGCCAATTCTTGCAACGAGGTGGTCGCGGTATTCCAATGTTTCCGGAAAATTGTGGCCGGTGTCGATGTGCAATAGGGAAAAGGGGATTTTGGCAGGATAAAAGGCTTTTACCGCGAGATGCACCAGAACGATAGAATCTTTTCCCCCGGAGAAAAGCAACACCGCGCGTTCAAATTGTGCCGCCACTTCTCGCATAACGTAAATGGCTTCACTCTCTAATTCGCGCAAATGGTTTCTGTTGATTTGCCTTAACATATGACGATCCTCTCAGGTTTTTAATTCAGCCGTCAAAAATAGTATTAATGATTGTGTAATCCACACTCTTTTCGGGAGTTATTCTCCCACCACCACCGCCCAGCTCTGAAATCCTCCCCCGGCTGAATAGCCCGGGTGCAGGGTTCACACCCGATGCTTACAAATCCTTTGTCGTGCAATACATTATAGGGGATGTTGTGTGTTTCCACATAGGCCTTGACTTGTTCGAATGTCCAGTTAACCAGGGGGTTGCATTTAATGATCTGGCGCTGTTCGTCCACTTCAAAAATTCCCAGATCCTGACGGTTTGACGATTGTGCGGCGCGGATTCCCGTAATCCAGCAGGCCATGCCATCCAGCGCCCGATTTAAGGGCTTAACTTTTCGGAGGTGGCAACACTCCTTGCGGTTCTCCACACTTTCAAAAAAGCTGTAGGGCCCTTTTTCGGTGACCATCTTTTCTATATCCCCGAAGTCAGGAAAATAAACCCTGATCCTCTTATGGTAACGGTCGCAAGTCTGGCTAAAAACCTTGTAGCTCTCCTTATAGAGTCTGCCGGTATCGAGCGTGGCCACCTCAATGGGAAGGTCATTTGAGAAAATCATGTGGGTGATTACCTGGTCCTCCAGACCGAAACTGGTAGTGAAGAGGATTTTTCCTGAAAAACGGTGCGATAACAATGCCAATAACTGTGGAATCTCATTTTCTCCGGACAACTCTCTCAGTTCGTCAACGGTTTTCTGCAACATACCTGGATGGGTTTAAGGAACGGCTGGTAAAAACAGCCCTTAATGAATGGAATAACTTTCTGGTGGTTCGCCCCACACGGGCTGTGACTCTTTCCCAGGGGAGATGCGACCAGGCTCTTTCGTGCAGATAATAAAGCAGCATTTTGGAAAAAAGTTCTATCGATCCGATGGAAAAAGCTACATAAATTTTGCCGGTCAGGAGATAAGAGATAATGATGGTATCGGTAGTCCCCACAATCCTCCATGTAATCGATTTTATGATGCTTTTTAAAGGCCTGTCGACTTTTTCTTTTCCGGTATCACCCCTTATTATTTTCTCTGGTATAAACATATGTACAATACTTTAGTGAAATTCAAGATACTTTTTCACAGATTAAAGATGGGATGATTATGGTTGCTGCACAATGGGTATTTAAAAGTAATTTGTGATACGTATTTATAGGTATCGGTTTTTCAGGGGACGACACCCTCAATTTTCAAAATTGTCGAGGAAGAAACGCTCTTTTGCTGTCTTTAGGGATTGGTTTTTCTTGTTTATATTGTAGGTAAGACTCAGGGTAAAGCATTCGGAGTTTATTTTCCGGCGGTTCGACTGGCGGTACCCCATCCCCTTGTCCTCAGTGGCATAGAGGTCCAGGCCATACAAATAAGAATCAAAAACATCCGATATTTTAAACACGAGTTGCCCTTGGCCTTTCATTACATTTTTACTGATGGTCACATCCACATAATACCGGCTAAGATACGTCCCCATTACCGATGGTAATTTTGACTGGTAATAACCGGCTAGCTGGCCTTCAAATTCTAAAGGGAAACGAAAAAGGGTAGTGAAGTTTCCTTGCCAGGCCCATCGGGACCTAACGATGGTGGAGTTTGCGCTCTTTTCATAGAGTGATGTTTTGAAAAAGAGAGTGGAAAAGCTGATCTTCCACCATGTGAAAGGCATCAGCATGCCATTCAGGTCGCAACCGGTTAATGAGGCTTTATGAAGATTGACATAAGTCATCATCAGGACGCTGTCGTTCAGCTCCCTTTTTATCTGCGATATGGCTTCTCCTAATTGTCTGTGGAAAACTGATGCCGTTCCCGACCATTGGGGATGGAAAAAGCGGTAGCCTGTTTCGAACGAGTGGATGAATTCGGGTTTCAAGGCGGGGTTCCCCTGGTAAATATTCAATTCATCGGCATAATTATCGGGAAAGGGGTTGAGCATATTCATTGCAGGTCGGTTGATCTTTCGGCTGTACATGACGAAAAAAGTGTGCTTTTCCTCCATTTCCCGGAAAAGACTGAATGACGGGAAAAGGCTCAGGGTGCTTTTTCTCTCTTTGCTGTTTTGGATGCTCAGGGTATGTTCGGCCCGTAACCCAAGCCTCCCCTTCCAAGAATTTGTGCTTCCATTCATTTCCAGAAATAAGGCGTTAATATGCTGAATATGAAGGAACATGTTACTTAATTCTTCATCGGGGGTCCATTCGGGAGAGGCATAGTCGTAACTCTTCGAAGAAAAAAGGTTCCGGAAATCCTGACTATTGTAGCTGAACCCTCCGTGTAAGAAGATGGTAGAATTCAGGGGGTGGGTGTACTCCACCATTCCCTTAGCTTTGCGGTCAGATATGAAAGACCGTGTATTCTGCAGCCTGGGATACAAATCGTAATAATGGCTGTTCTCCATATCCTGGGTTTGTGTGGATCCGGAAAACCCGGTGATGATTTTTATTTTTTGGCCGGGTTTTCCAAAATCCAGCAGGTAGTTGAAATCCCCGTCATACGCATTATGGTCTGCCCGAATATCAATGGTTTTCTCTGATTCCTGTTCCACCACACCATTCTTCCCCACGGTCCTGTAGGTGATCGCCCGGTCGCCTATGTTCATGGCTTTTGACCAGGCCGCAGACGCGCTGAAACTGTTGGTTTTATTTATTTTATAGTTCAGTTGGGCATTGACAAACCCGTTGTTGTGACGTATGTCCTGTGTGTCATACTGTGAATAATCAGACGCCAGGGGGGTGCCATAATTCTCCCGGAAATGCTCTTTAATCTGATTTTCCAATTTATGTGTTGCCCCGGAATGAAGGGAAAATTGAACATTACCAAGCTGACGGGAGTAACCCATTAATCCTCCATATAAATTGCAGTCGCCGATATTCAGTTCAAGGGTGGTATGATTGTTTTTCTCCTTTTCGCACTTTAAAGTAGGGCTGATGATGTCCATTCCTTCGGTATCTTCTCTTGCTGATGGCGTGCTTATACTGTCTTTGACAAACCCCTCAAATCCAACTGTGAAGCCTGGAATCTGGGCTTGCACAGGAGAATCCATTAATAAAAGCTGGGAAATAATTAAAAGAATAATGTGACCAGGTCGTTTACTAATATCCATTTTTTCATAATGTGGATCATCACATTATATGACACGGAAAAAATGAAAAACCTTCGCTCTGGTTGCGAATATCCTTTTTTGTTACTCCTGCATGTCCATGGAAGGAATCAGTTCTGGTAATTATCTTCGAGCGGGAAAAGCTCAGGTTTGGCAGATTGGTTTAAAAGTTTCTGGTTGCAGACCACAAAACTGCCTTTGGAGACGCCCAGGATATCAGCGATAACATCGCATTTCACCATAAGCAGGAAAAAAACCTCTTTGTCAGCCGTGTTTTCCAGTAGTCCCTCCAGATTGCCTTGACCTTTTGAAATGATGACATCGGTTTTATTGAACACTTCCAAGAATTCGGAAGAACAATGTTCGAGCAAAGTAGAAGGGGCGTCATGACCATTTGAGATGATCCGGGCCACCTCATCCATTCCGGTATAGTGTGCGTCTTCCTGTGTAACATCATTAATGACGGGAGCGCCGCGAACAGCGAAACATAAGTTTGGGTGCTTCAGCGTCTCAATGAATAATTTGTCAAAAACAATTTCTCCGCAATTGTCCCCTAAATAAAGGACGCTTCCTGCTTTGGAGAGGGTTTGTTTTAATTCCTCAGAATGGTTAATGGCAAAATCAGAATGGAGAACTTTATCCAATGTTCCCGGTATATCAAAGTGGTCTGAAATTCCGTAGTCAATGATATTCCCGGCAATGGCAAGGCGCAAGGCCGTTTCAAAGGGGTTTCCTGATTCGCGCACCCTCTTTTTCAGGTCGGGGTACATGTGCAGTGCCAGGTCATTACTCTGTCGTTTGACCTCCTTATAAGGATCGGGATTCCTGGTGTACTCTCTTAACAAAGAATGGAGTTCCCTGGAAAAGGCGGGAACTGAAAATTCCTCTTTCTCCGTGGAGAACATGCTGAATAAATCACTGGAGAAGTTCCTTTTTTCTTCGGGTGAAAGGTTTTCTTTCCCGATAATTCGCTCAAAAGCCCTGGCGAAACAAAAATAACAACGGTAATCAGCAGTCACTATATTTTATTTCTGAAGATTGTTGATTCCGCTTTTTAGTCTCTTCCCTCTTCCTGTGCCGCCTCCTGATTTCCTGCGCTGGCCCAAGCCTTTACCCAGCTTTTGGATGGCTTCCTCTTCGCTTGTTTCCTTGCATTTTCCCAACCCTCTGCCGGTAAGCTTCCCTTTCTTTTCGGGGCCGGTTCCGTCCATTTGTGGCATATAAAGAAATTTTAAATTTAATGTAATGATGGTGGTTATAATCTGCAAATGATTGATCTGTAAAGCCAATTTTCTTATTCTGTAAAGATATAAAAGTTACGAGTTATTACCCAAAGCACCTCTGCATATTTAATATGATGATGATAAAACGGGGAAATAGATCCCTTAAGCATCATCGCTTTCTGCGGAACCAATAACATCCTGTGACACTCCGATGGAGTGGCGGCAAAGAAGAGAGACCGGGATGGATGTTGAAAAGGTATTCAGATTTTTCGTCTTGTCAGCTCACCCCGATGACATTTCGGGGGTGGCCTTCCAGGAAGTTTTTGAGGTTGTCGGTGGCGATGGCCATCAGCCGGGTGCGGGCTTCCAGGGTGGCCCAGGCCATGTGAGGGGTGATGAAGCAGTTCCGGGCGGTAAGAAGGGGGTTGTGGGGGTGTGGAGGTTCTGTAGACAGCACGTCCAGTCCGGCCCCGGCGATGATTCCTTTGTTGAGGGCTTCCGCCAGGTCGGCCTCATGAATCAGGGGTCCCCGGCCCGTGTTGATGAGAAAGGCTGATGGCTTCATCAGGGAGAGAAGTTTACGGTTCACGAATTCCTTGTTTTCGGGGGTCAGCGGACAGTTGAGACTCACAAATTCACTTTCTCTGAAGAGTTCTTCCATGCTGACTTGTCGTGCCCAGGCTGGTGCATCTTTTTTATGGCTTCGGTTGTGGAAGAGGATCTTCATGCCGAAGGCACGGGCGATTTCCGCCACATTCCGCCCGATTTTTCCAAAGCCTATGATTCCCAGGGATTTTCCCACAAGTTCGGTCTGGGGAGTGCTCTGGTAACAGAAATCGCGGTGCCCTGTCCATTTCCCGTTGCGTACTTCCGTGGCATGGAGTTCCACGCGGTTGGTGAAATTCAGGATATGGGCGAAGACCAGTTGAGCCACCGAGGGGGTACTGTAGGCGGGGATGTTGGTCACGGTAATTCCCTTTTTTGCGGCGGCGGCGATGTCGACGACATTGTATCCCGTGGCCAGAACGCCGATAAAACGCAGTTCTGGCAGATGATCCAGCACCTCTCCGGAGAGGATGACCTTGTTGGTGTAAAGAATTTCAGCGCCCTGAGCCCTGGCCACCGTCTCTTCCGGAGGAGTACGGTCGTATACCGTCAGTTCACCCAGCTCAGCCAATCCATCCCATGTCAGATCCCCGGGATTCAGGGTATATCCGTCCAATACCACAATTCTCATAACCGATAGAAATTTTTTAAAACGCCAAAACTACATTTTTCTCTGCTATTTTGAGCGAGTTGTGTTATGCTGATTTTAATGACGGTGTGCCCGCGATGATGACAAATCAGCAAACTGAATCGTGATCGGATAAGACAAAAAATTTAAAGGAATCAGAAAAGATGTAAATTAGTAACGTGGAAATTGAATGAAATGGGAACTTGTAAGGATCATTAACAGGTTCAAATGGAATTATCCCGGATAAAATACATAAGTTGGAGTCATGATAGCGACATCCAATTTTAAAATCATAGCTTATGAGGTTCCCGATGCGCCATGCGATCAGCATCAATCTGGTTTTATTGCTTATATGTTCTCCGTTCATCGGGGATGCCGGAGTTCCGGCAAGCAAGACTCCTGAACAGAAAATTCTCAAAAAACTGGAAAGATGGGTTTCTCCCTTTCCGGAGTGGAAACATACGGGACGGTTTTCTCCTGATTCTGTCTCGGTCCACCCGGGTGAAAAAAAGTTAGAGGTTTTCTTCACGCCGGTGCTTTCCCATATTCCGGTCAGGGAGGAACATCTTTTGCGCCTCGGGCAGTCGGTCAGGGAGCTTCTGGGACGGAAGTACCGTGATTATGCGGTGGTGATGTATGCCGGAGACCGAAGGGTGGAGGAGCTGGTGCCCAACTATTTCAGAGTATCGCTTCCGGGTGATCCTTCGCGCCGGGTCACCGGGGGAAAAGAGATGCGCATTCCTCTGGTTCGCAAAGCTGGAGCCCAGCCCCATGATGCAGGATTGTATAATAACAACATCGCTTTGTGGAGCAGCCATGGCTGGTATTACGAGTCGAAGCTCGACCGCTGGGAGTGGCAGCGTGCGCGGCTCTTTGGAACGGTGGAAGATATTTATACCAAAGGTTATGTGATGCCCTTTCTGGTGCCCATGCTGGAAAACAGCGGGGCCACGGTCCTGCTGCCTGTCGAGCGCGACTGGCAGCCCCGGGAGGTCATCGTGGATAATGATGTTTCCACGTGTGGAGGGGAGGTTATCTTACCCCCGGGAAGAGAATGCCGGGGGATTCCTAAAGGTTTTATGGTGGCCGATACCCTCTTTCCCGGACAGAATCCTTTTGAGGCGGGAACATCGCTACTTTATGGGGCCACCCCCGGAGACAGTGACGAGGTCCTTTTTTCAGCCTCGCCGGAACCCGGGGAATACGCGGTTTATCTTTCGTGGCAGCGTTTTCCGGAGAGCTGTCAGGAAGTGAGGGTGACGGTCGCTTACAGTGGAGGCAGCGATACCCTGATGGTGAACCAGCGGATCGGGGGAGGCACTTGGACTTATCTGGGAACTTACCACTTTGGTTTGACGGAAGGCCGTGCTTCTGCAGATGACGGCTCGGGAAGTCCGGTTGTGGGTGGTTTCGGGGAGGTGTCGGTCAGCCTTTCCGGGAAAAACGGAGAGGTTATTTCGGTCGATGCCGTACGTTTTGGCGGGGGTATGGGCAACGTGGCCCGGCGCCCGGCCGATGCTGTGATTCCCAACCAGAAGTCTCTGGCCGATGGAAGCGCCGCCTCAGGGGAAGTGGCCACCCTGGATCCCACCCAATTTTCCTGGAAGACCAGCGGCAAGTCGAGGTACCGGGAGGGCGCACGCTATTACCTGCAATATGCGGGTTTTCCCGATACGCTGGTCTACAGCCTGAATGAGGAAAAAAACGACTATAACGACGACTACATGTCACGGGGTGAGTGGGTCAACTACCTCGTCGGAAGTCCGGCCGGCCCCACCAAAAACAGGAATGCCCAAGGTCTGGGAATTCCTGTGGACCTGGCCTTTGCCTTTCATACCGATGCGGGGATCACTTCCGGCGATTCGGTGATCGGAACCCTGGGGATCTACAGCACCTGGACCGATAAAGGGATTTTCCCTGATGGGAGTTCCCGGATGACCAGCCGTGACCTGACCGACCTGATCCAGACCCAGATTGTGGAGGATATCAGGACCTTGTACAAACCGGACTGGACCCGCCGGGCTTTGTGGGACCGGCAGTATTCCGAAGCGTGGCGCCCCAATGTGCCGGTGATGCTCCTGGAATTGCTTTCCCACCAGAACCTGGCCGACATGCGCTTCGGCCTCGATCCCCGTTTCCGCTTTGACGTCAGCCGTGCCATCTATAAGGGCATGCTCCGCTTTCTGGCATTCCGTGAGGGGAGGCCTTACATGGTGCAACCCCTGCCGGTGTCTCATTTCGCCCTTCGCCAAAGGGAGAAAGGGATGCTGGAACTCTCCTGGGAACCGGTGGCCGATCCTCTGGAGCCGACAGCCATTCCCGGAGGGTACAAGGTGTACCGTCGTTCCGGGGATAAGGGATGGGACCAGGGCGTTGCGGTGACCAAGCCATCTCTCACCATCCCTTTACCGGCCGGGGAGGCTCCCTGTGATTATAAAGTTACGGCCCTGAATGGCGGTGGGGAGAGCTTTCCGGGGGAGATCCTCTCTGCAGGTGTTGTGGAGAATGCCAAAGGAACGGTGCTGATCGTCAATGCGTTCGACAGGGTTTGCGGACCAGCCATTTTCGATACCCCCGAAAGGGCAGGCATTGAATGGTGGCACGACCGGGGAGTTCCCTGGCTGAGGGAAACCACCTTCATCGGCGACCAGTATGATTTTACCCGTAAAAAACCGTGGACCGACGACGACAATCCCGGCTGGGGAAGCAGTTTCACCGATATGGAAGACCTTCTCATCCCCGGGAACAGCTTCGATTTCTCACAAATACACGGGAGGGCCTTCAACCAGTGCGGCTACAGCTATGTGTCGGTCAGCGACGAGGTGTTTGCCCGGGAAGATTTTGACGCCTCAGGATATGCGGCTGTCGATATCCTCCTGGGTGAGGAAAAGTCCACACCCTCGCTGAAGGATTCCGCCGTGGCTGACTTTACCATTTATACTCCCGGTTTTATGCGGAAGATCGGTGAGATCGCCGAAGCCGGCGGAAATATCCTGATAACGGGCGCCTATCCCGGGAGTGAACTGATGGAGAGCGGGGATTCCCTGGCCCTCCGTTTTGCTGCCGAAAAGCTCCATTTTCAGCCCCGGACCGGCCATGCCTCCCGAACTGGGGATTTCTATTCGACCGACTACGGAAGAGCGTGGTTTTCTCTGCGGGGGAAATTCACCACAGGTTATTCCCCGGAAATCTACGGGGTGGAATCACCCGATGGGATTGAACCGGCCGGGAAAGAGGCCTTTACCGCTTTCCGTTACGGCGATAACCACATCAGTGCCGGTGTGGCCTGGAAGGGCCCTTACCGCACCCTGGTGCTGGGATTCCCCCTCGAAACCATCGGGGATGAGGAGACACGAACCGCCCTGGTGAAACAGATCTTGGAGTTCTTTGAGACAAAATGACACGGTCAGTGTTACCTTGCGGATCGTGCCAGGTCTCCTGACGGGTTGGCGTGACGGTTTTAGTGGCTTGCGAAACCAATGATTATTCTGGATAGAAAATAGGAATTTATGATTAATGTAAATGTCGGCTTAAAGCCTCTTCTCCTGTTCTGCCTCCTTTTTTTTCTGACCTTTCTGCCTTGCGTAGGTCAGTCCGGATCACCTTTTCCCAACGCATTGAAGGACAGCGAGGGGGCGGTCATCCGTACCGATACCACGCAGAAAACCGTGAGCCTGATTTTTTCGGCCGACGAATTCGGGGAGGGGGCGGTGAAAATCCTGGATATTCTTCAGGAACAAAAAGTGCCGGCCTCTTTTTTCCTTACCGGTAATTTTCTCCGGAATCCTCAGTTCCGGGAGGTGATTGACCGTATACGGCGGGAAGGTCATTATCTGGGGCCCCATTCTGACCGGCATTTGTTGTATAATAGCTGGGAAAAGCGGGATTCCCTGTTGGTGACCCGGCGGGAATTCCGGCGCGACCTG
>CAZMMX010000039.1:0-2909 GCA_964567485.1 uncultured Prolixibacteraceae bacterium
ATCCATAAAACGGAATTGCCTGTCCCATATTGATTTTCCTCCAGAAGGGGATTCGCAGGGTCGAGGATCCACTGGCCGTCGACGATAAATTTATAGCTGTATTTTCCGGGGTCCAGGCAGAGGGGGATTTTCCAGCTGTCGCCGTCACGCACCATGCGGTAACCATCAGTGCGCCACCCGTTGAAACTGCCGCTGACCAGTACACTTCCGGCCTGGGGATAACCCTTCAATTCAAAGATATGATTGGCTTTCAGGGCGATAAAGGAATTGGTGAAAATCCCTGATCCTGTGGTGAAGGGGTTGGCGGGGTCGGGCATCCACTCGCCGTCGACGATAAACTTGTATTCGTAGTTTCCAGCGGCCGTCACATAGGGGAGTTTCCACCCCGAGGCTGTTTTTTGCATGACCAATTCGTTGGAGTCCCAATGGTTGAAACTTCCGGCAAGGGTGACCTTTTGGGCATCGGTAAACCCCTCAAGGGTAAAGAGGAAAGGTTCACCGATTTCGAGGAAGGAGTTGCGGTTGCCGTGGGCATCCTCCCTCACCTGTGGGTTGCCGGGGTCGGTGATCCATTTGCCGTCGACCAATAATTTGTAGGCATGGGTGCCCTCCCTGAGGTACACCTTCAGGGCCCAACCGCCGGAAGTGCGTTCCAGGGGCACCCCGCGGGGGTTCCAACTGTTGAAATTACCGGTGACCACGACTGACCGGGCCTTTTCATACCCGTTCAACCTGAAGGTATGGTTGGGACAATAGAGCACGGAGTTCCGCTCGCCAGCACCTCCACGCTCCTTCAGATTATTGACGGGATCGGCGGTCCAGCGGCCATCCACGATATACTTATAGGTATACTTTCCCGGTTTCAGTTTCACGTCGGTGATCCACCCGGTGGCTGTTTTGCGCATGGGGGTTTGGGTGGTGCTCCAGTTGTTGAAGCTTCCTGAAAGGTAAACACTGCGGGACTGGGAGAACCCGGGCAGGAAAAACTGCGCCTGGGTGCCCGTGTAGACGATGGCATTGGGCACTTTCAGTTGGTTGACCCCGAAGAGCACTCCCGACTCATCGGTGTCGCCGCTGAAATTCATCCAGTCGTCGATAAGCAGGAAGAGGTCGGCAGGATTCACCGTACCACTGGTTTCCGGGCGGAAAGGCTTGGAGAGTTCATAAATCCCGCCCCCTTTGTCGGTGACCGTCCATTGTTCTCCCTGGGCCTCCATACGGGTTATCCCCTTGAAAACCCCGGCCACCAGGAGACTGTCGAGGTCAAAGAGCCCGATGACTTCGCTTTTCTGTTGTTCTGTCCATTTTTTGTCAAGGGTAAACACCACCCTGTCGTTTTCGATCCGGCACACCCGGGCAGGGTCGTACTGTCCGGCCGCGCCCAGGGAAAGCAGGACGAACCCTGCAGCCCATACCCAAATACGGAGGTTTATTCTCATTTACGGCCTCCTTCCATAAAGCGGATCCCCACCTGGTTTCCGGCAAAATTAACATTTATCACGCCATAGCGGAAAAAACTGTACCCCAGAACCCCGTCAATGGTCGTGTTATAGACCTCGTTCAGCGAGAACAGGTTAGAGATGACGGTTTCCATGCCCGGAATTTTGTGATTTCCGATGGTGAAATCATTCATTTTGCCCATCATGACTTCCGAGGTGGAAGCTCCCGCCCCTTTCAAGCTGGCGCGGCGCAGTATGGTAATGGTCTCCATGACAGCGCGGTGGGCCCCGCTGCTGATAACGTTGGTTTCAGCAGCCGTGTCAAAGCAGAAACTGAGCATTTTTCCCCCCACCATGGCTCTTAGGAAGATCACATCCCCGCTGGTGGAGATTTTCTGCTGGTAATCGGTTTTGAAAGGGACACTTGCGGAAGAGATCCTTTTTCCGGAACGGTCGACGCGGTAAAGCGAGAGTTCGCTCTGCAGAGGATCAAAGATGATCTCATATTTCCGGAACAGGCCGAAACCTGCCAGTCCGAGAATTTTGATTCCGCGGCGGTCCTCGATATGGCCCAGACTGGTCATTTCTGCCGTCACCTTGCGATAGACCAATCCGGAAAATTCGACACTGCCTGCTGTGACCAGTTCCACTTCTGCGACATCGCCGGTAATTCCCTTGGCGTTGAGTTTTTCTGATTTGACCTTGTTACGGAAATAGGTGCTGTTCAATACCAGGCCTTTTGCCCCTGAGTCGAAGACGAGGTTTCCCTGAACCCCGTCAATGACCGCTTCAATGAGATAAAGTCGTCCGGCCTGTTTCAGGGGGATGACCAGGGGATCGGCCAGGGGTTCCTCATCGGGGATGATCGGTGCGGTAACGAAAGAGGGGTTGGTGAACGCAGAAGGATCCCTCTCCCCGGAATCCCCGGGGATGCCAGAACCCAGAAGAACAGGGACCATCAGAATAAGGAATAACAGAGCCTTACCCCAGCGCCCCGGGGTGTAGATGAACCTCCCGGCCATTTTTCACAATTTAGAGCAAGGTAGGGATTATGGGGCAAAAATCAAACAGGGGAGACAAAAAAAAGCCACCCTCGGGGAGGAGGGCGGCCTTGAAAGGATGGTTTGAAGTATTATCTGCGGGTGCGGCTGGGGGCGCTGTCGCCGACGCTGCCGTTGTCGCGTGAGGAGCTTACCGTGGAGGAGCTTCTGCCAGCGGAGCTGCTGTTGCGTGAGGAGCTTACCGTGGAGGAGCTTCTGCCAGCAGAACTGCTACTGCGTGAGGAGCTTACCGTTGAGGAGCTGTTGCCTGCGGAACTGCTGTGGCCTGAACTGGCAGGCCTGGTGGCCACTTTGGCACTCCCCGAAGAGCCGGTGGAGGACGAGCGGGTGGAGACTCCGGTGTTCCTGGTGGTTCCGCTGGTGGTGGCTGCCGGCCGTGCCGTGGTGGTCGTGCGGGGTGTCAATTCCG
>CAZMMX010000039.1:3009-29241 GCA_964567485.1 uncultured Prolixibacteraceae bacterium
CCGCTGGTGGTGGCTGCCGGCCGTGCCGTGGTGGTCGTGCGGGGTGTCAATTCCGTGCGCGCCCTGGTCCCTGAGGTAACCTCAGAAGAAGTACGGGTCGTGGTGGCAGGCCGGGTGTAAGTGGTACCGCCGGTGGCAGGTGCCGACCTGCGGGAGGTTTCCACCGCCTCGCTGCGGGTGGCCCTTTTACTGGTGGCACCGGCTTCGCTGCGGGCGGCAGGGGTTTCACTCCTGGTGCGGGTGGCCATGGTTCCTTCCGGCCTTCTGGCGGCAGTAGTGGTGGTGGCCCTTACCCTTGCGCTTTCGGGAACCGCACTGCTCAACCGGGTGGCAGAAGCTTCACGGGATCCGGCAGTGACCCTGGTCCGGTTGCTTTCGGTGGCTACCCTCGTGTGCAGGGCTCTGCCCTCATTCCGCAGTTCTGGATGCGAGTAGGTATCCTTGTAGTACCCCTTGTTGATGTTCTTGTGAACATCCTTCGAATAATGCCTGACCCCGGCATAGTAGAAGTCGTTGTAGCCATGGTAGCGGACGTGATTCCAGTGGCGGAAGTGAGCGTAGTAGTGGTTATTCCAGTAAGAATGGTATCCGTTGTAGTAGTGCCAGTACCAGGGATCCCAGGCCCTCCAGCTGGCGGGCCAGTAACCCCAGTACCAGGGGGAATGCCAGGCCATGTACCCGGGAAGGTAGATGTAGTGCACCAGAGGCCAGGAAGCCACTTCCCAGGCTGAGGTGGTCACCACCGTCACCTCCACGTTCCTGACCGGCCGGCCGTAGTAGCCGGGATTGGCGGTCTCCGCAGTGTTGTTGTCGTAGTATGGTTCTACAATATAGTGGCGACCATAGAGGGCTTCATCACCCACCAGCTGGATCTGTGCCGATCCGTCGCGGAAACGCTCCACAATGAAGACGGCCACATCCTGCCGGTGTTTCTTGTTTAAAGCGACGCTTAAAACGATATTGTGAACGTTACCATCGATATGGTCGGTCACATTGATGTAGTCAACCCGGCGGTCGCCGTTGAGGTCGAGGTTGTTGATGCCGGTATCCTCGCTGTTAAGAGCCATTTCAAAGCCTTCCAGGGTTTCCGACTCCTGGAACAGCTTCATGGTAGCGTAGAGATTCAGGTTATCACCCGGGAGACCCAGGTAATCCTCCTGCCAATCCTGAGCCCGGACGGTTGTCGCGGTTGCGATCAGGAGGGCAAGAACTGCGGAGGTGAATAAAGCTTTCATTTTGTTTGTTGTTACTGAAGAACCATCTCTTCGCCATAGGTAAGGCAAATGCCGTACCAAACCGGAATTATTCACCGATTATACATGGCAGTTTACCGGCAACCACAACCTATATCACTAATTATAAATTCGTTAACCCTTATCTCTTTTTATGAAAATAAGTCTGAATGTGGTTCTGGAAAAGATTGGCTATCCGGCAGATAAAGGGACCACACGGTCCATAATAGCTGTGGGAAAAAGATGAAGCGACTTAACTTCTCAATAGCCCCTCATCATTGGGTATAAGTAATCCAGGACATCAGAAGACTCTCCTTCCCGCCTTAATCGTCTGGATGACCTTGAATCCTTCTTGGTTGCTTTCGAGGAGAACGATATCGGCCATTGAGCCGGGTTCAAAAGAGGTGGGTTTGTCGTGGTGGATAAAAGCCAATGGTCTGATGCTGGCCATTTCCCAGGCATCAACGGGGGAAACCAGGTTTTTCCTGATCAGGGTATTGACACAATGTATCAAAGAGCGTCCTGAACCAGCCAGAATATCGGGATTACCCTTCAGGTGTAGTTTACCCTCAGAAGTAAGGGTCACATCTCCCCCAATGTGGGAGGAGTAATTCCCCGGTGAAATTCCGGTGAAATTGGTGGAATCACTCACAAGAAATACCTTTTCCTCCTTGACTTTGATAAATACCCGCAGCATGGCATCCGGAAGATGAAACCCATCAGCAATGATAGAAATGAATAGTGAATCGGCTGCCAGCTGTTCCCAAATATAGTTCTTATGGCGGGGGATCATAGCATGGGAGGCATTTCCGAGATGGGTAGAGAGAGATGCTCCTGCGTTTACTGCATCCCTTATCATTTCAGGGGAAGCGGCTGTATGGCCTATCGCGGCCACCATCCCCCGGTTGTGGCAGAATTGAATAAAACCGGCTGACTCCGGCCACTCAGGGGAAAGCGTGACGATCTTAATAAGGCCATTGGCGGCTTGTTGCCACCGTGAGAAAAGCCCGATATCGGGGGGCCTGACAAAAGAGACAGGATGTGCTCCACGGGCACCATCTTCAGTGGAGATGAAAGGGCCTTCCAGATGGATACCACCGATACTCATGGCTGCCTCAGGATATCGGGAGCATGCTTCGGCAATGGCTCCTACAGCCTGGGAAATATTATCGTCGCTGTTGGTGATAATTGTCGGATAAAAGGTAGTTACTCCTTCCTTCCATAAACTGGTGACCAAGTCCCTGACCTTATTGGGATCCAGAGGCGGGGTGTTGAGGTCGATCCCCCTGAAACCATTGACCTGCAGGTCTGTCAATCCGGGGGCCAGAAGATAATGACCTGCATGGCCCCCTCTTTCGATTTCCACATTTTTTATGCGGCCATTCTCCATCACGATCTTTATAGGTTCCTTGCTCCTGTAATGAAGACCGCAGATCTCCCCGCACCCGGGGGAGAAAGAAGAGTGGTTATCGCCTGAGATTTCCTTCAGGGGGAGCCCATCAGAGGTATTATTCATGGTTAATCTCTTTCAACAGTTGATCGACGGTGGCTGGAACCTCCTTTTTACTCAGCAAGGCATATAACACAAAAAGGAGCAGTGAGGCAAACAATGGAGCGCCGACTTCCAAGGCCAGGGAAGCGCCGGGAATCAGCTTGACCACAATAAAAGTCACTATTCCTGTTATGATTGAAAGGATAGCGATAAAGCTGTCACACTTTCTGAAGGCAGGTACCAGGCCCAGAATCATAGGAATGGCAATTGGTCCCAGAAGGGCAGCAAACCAGGAAACAATAAGTCCGAATACTCCGCCGAAACTTTCAGAATTTACGGCAATGAGAAGGGTCAACACCATAAACGAAAAGGTGGAGATCCTTGCCAGCAATAGTGTTTTCTTCCTGCTGAATCCGCTGAATCCGGGGACAAACCGGGGCAGTATATCCCGGGTGATCACCGCTGAGATCGTATTGGCATCGGAAGAAGTCATTGAGAGGGTATTTGTAAAGAGGGAAGCCATAACCAATCCCACCAATCCGGCAGGTAAGAACTTCAGGGCCAGCAGTCCATAGGAGTGGGTAGGATCCTCGACTCCGGGAAGAAAAACAGGCGCTGCAAACATAGGGAAGAAAAGGACGATCGGCCAAAAAAGGAAGAGGATGGAAGAAAGGGTGGCCGCTTTTTTGGCCACCTTTCCGGAAGAAGAAGCGATAAAGCGGGTAGCCAGATGCCAGGTACCACCGCTGTAACTAAAAAAATCGATAATCATAATAGCGATAAAAAACTGCCAGGTGTAGGGATCGTTGAAAAGTGATAAATGAGAAGGTGGCAATCTGTCCCAAAGGGTAAAAATGCCTGCCGCTCCATCACCCAGTTTAATCAAAACTACGATAAACATGGTAATTCCGGCGATGAGTTGCACGATAAATTGAGCAAAATCATTGACCACATCAGCCCACAGTCCTCCGAGAGTGCTGTATATCAGAGACACGGCGCCTGCCAGAAGAATACCTGTAAGGAAGGAAGTTCCGGCAAAAATGTTCAGGAGGATGGCGATGGCAGCCCATTTTGCGCCGACGTCGAAGATTTTGATAATGACTCCCGCCCAGGCAATCAGTTGTTGGGTATTAACATCATATCTGGTTAAAAGGTATTCTGTTGGCGACTGAATACCCCGGGTAATACGCAAGCGCGCCCACCGGGGGGCTATCAGGTGGGCTCCCAGGAGCGTTGCTGCAGCCACGGCGCAGGCCCACCATAAATAAACCGTCAGGCCATGGGTGTAGGCAATGCCTGCATAGGCCACAAAAACAGCCCCACTGTAACCGGAAACGTGGTGGGAGACCCCGGAAAGCCACCAGGGCAGTTTCCCCCCGGCTGTAAAAAAATCAGCGGAATTCTTAACCCTTAAATAGGCCCAGAAACCTATTGCTAAAAGCAGGGTAAAATATACTGAGAGAACAATCCAGTCTATAAATTGCATAATAGTAACTTATTTGTTTTTACTGCCTTTTACGATGCGGAAATAGGCGCGGGCATATCTCTTTCCCATAAGCCGCTGTGATTTGCCGTCAAAATGAACATTATCGGGCATGGGCCTGGCCCCATGTGAAGAAACAAGAGCGACAGCGGGGTCTCCTGCAGCTATTTCCGCAAGTTTCCGGTTAAGCTGGCGATAACCGGAATTGTATTTTTTATTTCCGGGGAACAGGCCTAATTCCCCCATGATGACCGGAAGCTTCTCATGACCCGTTTCTTTCCGGAAAAAAAGAAAAAGGGATGAAAGCCTCTCTTTGTAAAGCGGTAATCCTGCAGGAGTGGCATCCGCTTCACCCTGGTGCCATATTATCGCCTTAAAGGTTCCGGCAGGCCTGGCTGTTTCCAGAAGTGAGGAGAAGTTACTTCTCAGCCGCACCTGGTGGAACAGGGAATCGTTGAGCCATTGCTCCACTGAACTTCCTCCCACAGCACAGGGGATCAGACCGATGGTGATATCTTCCGCAGCTGTTTCAGCGACCTTTCTGGCAAAGGCTAACCCGGGGCCCAGGCCCGTCAAAGCCGGCTGGTAAGTTTGCAAGGGTTCTTTTGCCACTACCCACTCCTTTTCGGGGGTGAGCATCAGGATGCGGGCATCAGGCAGGGTATCCTGAGGTTCTACATAACCCCTGCCGGCCATATTAGACTGACCGGCCAGAAAAAAAAGCCAAAACCGCGCCGAATCAGGCAATTGAACAACTTTCTCGTTCTTCCGGGGAAAATTGTGGGTTCGCTCTTTCTGAGTTATTCCCGGGAAAGCACAAAAAAGAAATAAAAAAAACAGAGGGATCCATTTCATAAAAGGAAACTGTTAGAATTCCCGATATCCGGTCAGCCTGCGGTAAAGAAGGTTAAGCTTGCGGTTTCTGATCATATTCTGTTCAGCGATTTCTGTCTCGTAAAGAAACCCCTGGTTAAGGCGGGCAAATCTGCGGTCAAGTTTTTTTGAATCTCTGATCAGTTGTTTCAACTGAGGGATGACCACCTGTTTCTGATCAGGAGTAAACCCGGGATCATTCACGAAAGCCTCCAGTTCCTTAAAGGCGAGATAGTGTTCCCTGAGGTCGAGCATGAGTCTGAAATGTTCAAACTCGTTTTCGTTTTTTGAGGGTCTAAGTTTTCCCAGCTTCCTGATTGCCTGATGAACGGTATCCCTCATGTAAGATATCGTGGGCGAATTGGCTGGTTTTCCGTTGGTAATAAGTTCGGGGGGCAGAATCAGAGTCTCCCAAAAGAGAGCGCCCTCTTCCCGGGTAAACCCAAAGCGGTCAACAGCATATTTAAGAACAAATTCTCGCGGATTCAGGGGAAGAGGAGAGTTGAGCGCTTCCGCGTAAGAAGCGATCAGAATACGGAAGCCTGAAAGCGGGTAGGTATTTCTGATCTGTTCCATATCACTCACCTCGTAGTTCACATCCCAGGTATAGCCATAGAGTCCGGAGGTTGACCAGGAAGTCATGATGATTCCTTTGTATCCGGCTTCCCTGGCATAAGGAATAAAATCCCTTTGATTATTGAAATGCTTTTCCCAGCAGGTCACATAAGCATTATCAGGGTGGCTTCTGATGGCAGGAGAACCCCAGAATTGAAGGCCTCTCTCCTGCAATGACGAGATATCGCCAAAGTGATTTGTTGTCCAGCCATAATTCCAGTCGATAAATACCGTTTCCGGTGGTAGTTCAGTGGCTGCTTCAGGATATTTCAGTAAGATATCGGCCCACATGACCGGAATTTTGCCTATATCCAAAACCAAATGACACATCATCTTCATGTAATCAACGAAGAGCTTGGATTTTCCTTCATTCGCCGCTTTCAGGGAACAACTGGGACAATGACCGAGGAGATATGTTTCGTCACCACCAATATGTATATACGAAGAAGGATGGAGGGAGGCCATATCTGCAAAGAGATCGCCAAAGAGCAGGCTGTCCCCTTCGGTTTTCAGTGGACAGATTTGGGAAATATCCTTTCGGTCTTCTCGAAGCGCACTATACCTGTCGTGGCGCAGGATATATTCGACATGGCCGAAACATTGCTGAAGAGGAATGACCTGGATCCCCCGGGAAGCGCAATATTCGATAAAAGAGGCTACCTCCTCTCTCGTGTAGGCCAGTTCATTAGAAATGACAGCATGTTTATTGTAAGGGTAAGATGCTTCCCACTCCATAACAAGGGTATTGAGTCCGAAACCGGCCAATTCATCAGCCAGGGCTTTGAGAGCCTCCATGGTCATCACCTGGATTCTCAGATCGATATGAAATCCCCTGACACCGAACTGATCTTCATTCTTAACCGTTCCCATGGGAACCCGGGTTTCGGGGTTGCTGGAAGTGGAGTCGCGTGACTGGCAACCGAACATGAACGGGATGATAATAAAAAGGAGTCCCAGGAAGCTGATAAAACCCTTGTTTTTCTTAATCATAGGATATTTGATTTAGCCATTTACAACAATTTCATGCCCTTTGCGCTGATCTTGAGCCGGGTGGTTTTTCCATCGCGATCTTTAACCTTCAGCAGGGAGTATTTTTTCATTTTCATGAGAGTAACAGTGGGAAAGGATTGATGGTCCCCGTCGGGAAAAAAGAGAATGCATGAATGGATATCTCCTTCTCCTTCAAAAACATATTTAGCGATGGGAGCTTTTACCGAAGCTCCTTCCCTGCTCACCCAACCTTTTGATATTTCCCACTCAGCACCGGGCATATTCCCCGCCGGAATAAGCGTAATTTCAGAATCCATCCTGAGGCTTTGCGAAGTGCCCTGATTAATAGCAGCCACCTGGGATGGGGGAAAGTGGAACAGGACCTCATAGTGATGCCGGCCAGACGTTTCAAAATGATCGTTCAGAACCATAAACCGGTCATTGACCAGGGCAAGGCTTCTGGTCCATCTGACCTGGTTGTTTGCGGCTTCTCCAGGGGATGAGACCATGGTGAGAAAAGAGAGTTGGTCACCGGTTTCCCATTGATTAATCCTGTTTAAAGTTTCTCTGCGGGGGACCCACAGCATATCGGACGAAGTGGCTTCATCGGACAGATCGTCAATGATAACCGTATTATGGGCCCTGGTTGTTCTATACCAGGTCACCAGGGCGGGATCATCATAATTACAACATCCGCTATCGGTGATTATGGGTTTCCCCCTATACCACAATTCAAAGCCGAGACGGCCGGCATGGGCATGGGCACCAATCACAGAGGCGGGATTTGCCAGGACATACCAATTGTGCGCCTCCTTGCTTCTGATGACTGCCACCTGTGTTTCGGGGAAAAAAACCGACAGGGCATTTTCACTCAACTCCCCATCTCCCAGGATTCCGGTAATCGTTTCCACCGTGGGTCCAACAGGCATCTCAAAGGAGTCATTGACCTGAGGAACAGTACCGTCAGGACGTTCGACACCCACCAGGAATCTTCTCATCTTATGCATCATGGGCAACGATTCCCGGGGAGGTTCAATTCCATTTGCTTTACACAAAAGGTAAGCATCCCTGAAAATATGGGCCTCAAAGGGATAATACCCGAACATTTGCTCTACGTTACCTCCGTCGGGATAAAAAGCTTTGGACAAATGGTGATTAAGAATCAGGATTCCCCTGTTCCTGAGTTCCTCTGCCTCGCCGAGTTCCGGAAAAAGAATGCCCAGGTAAAGCATCGCCAAAGCTCCGTGCGACTGATGATTAAATTCGTTCAGCCGGGCCTGACCGAATCCGGAAATCAGGATATCTGCATGTTCTTTCAGGGTGCCGGTAATAATGGATTTCTCCTCCTGGGAGAGGCCATTCTCACACAAGTAATAGCACCACGTAAGCAGGATTGACCGCCAGGCGACCTGCATATCCCTCCAATTATAAGTAGTTTTGTGTGAATCGGGTAGCCGGGGATTATCATTTATCCACCGCCTTATCCAGGTCATCATATCCTCAAGATAGCTTTGGTCACCCGTAAGGTGATACATTCTTGCGAAGGAGGGGATGAAGTATAACCTGTTAAGCCAAACGCTCTTTTCAATTTCGGTGCGTTCAAATTTTTGCCATTCCGTGGGGTTCCCGTAGTTATTCTCCAGAACGCCATCCCTGATAGCCGCAGTGATTTTTGAGTCCTCCTCCGTGCCTATAAGGGCCATTTGGATAAATTTTCCTCCCTGATCACGGGGAATATAATCCCAGAAGTTATATTCCTGAAGATATTTCCAGAAGGGAAAAACCGGCGGATCCACCGTAAGGAAAGGCAAAGGCTTGTTAATAGGGGTCAGCGCCTTTAACTTCCCTGATATATGACCCGAGAGTGCCATAACTGCCGTCCCTGCGGCAAGATTTCTGAGAAAGTGCCTTCTGGATTCGGTCATGGTGAAAAAATGAGATTATCAACATCAGCAAATGAATCGGCATCGAAATAAAACCTGCAATCAGGATGATTTTGCAACACAGATGCCGGACAGTCGGTAGTGACAGGACCGTTGAGCGTATTGAAAACGGCTTTTCTCTTACTGGCCCCCGGCACCACACAAAAGAGACATGGAGCCTTTAGAAAAACCGGGATGGTGAGGGTAAGGGCTTTTAGGGGCACCTCATCCAGTCGATTGAAACAACCCTCGTTAACCTGTTGAAGCCGGCAGGAATTATCAAGGAGAACTTCTTTGACCACCAGGGGGTCATTAAAATCAGCCACCGGAGGGTCGTTAAAAGCTATATGGCCATTTTCGCCAATACCAAGGCAGATGATGTCAATGGGGGCTTCATTGATCAGTGATGCATACCTCCGGGCCTCCGAGGCGACATCTCCATTCCCGTTGAGCAAAAAAACACGCTTCATTCTGACCTTACTGAAAAGCCTGCGATCAAGATAATGGGCAAAGAGCTGTTCGGCATCCTTACTCAACCCGATGTATTCATCCATATGGAATGCAATGATCTTTGACCAATCAATCAGATTTGAGGAGGCCAGGTAATCCAGCGTCTCATTCTGGGAAGGAGCTGCAGCAAAAACCAATCTCACCTCATCTTTTTCTTGCAACAACGCTACGATTTTTTCTTCCATTGCCCGGCCTGCGGCATCCCCCAGTTCCTGTCTCGTGGGAAAGACATTGATATTCAATTTTTCGAACTTGTTGATTTTCATATTCATGAGATCTAACAGGTGGCAACAGGTTTCCTGGCCCGGGAACCTGAGAACCTTAACATGCAATTTAATGATAAAAGGATTCAGATGGATAGCACCGCCAGGGACACCAAACGATCTGGCGGTGGCTATCCGTCCGAACACTCATGGGATAACCACTTGGATTATCCGGCGAAGTCAAAGTGAAAGGTAAACCACATCAGCGGTTACATGAATGATGCCGTTGGTCGCCTCCAGGTTTGACGTAATAATCGTCCAACTTTTTTTGGTTCCCTGGTTAATCAAACCCTGGTAATTTGTATTATGAGAAAGGTACATTATCTCGCCGCTTTCGGTGGGATAAGGAACAGGGTCGTTGCTGGTCAGCAAAGCCGGATCGCTGAAATTAACCTTTGCGTTGACAATATGGTATTTCAGGACAGACTGCAAACTGGGCACAGGGATTGAAGCCACATCAGCAAATTTATTGGTTTTCAGGTAAGCTCTGAAAGCGCTGTTCCGGGGAACAATAAATGTTTTCTCGTTGCTCCCTGAATAGAGATTCTGCAAACCAGCAGCGATAATGGCCTCTTCCATTAACGATAAGGAATCCGTTTTCTGAATAAAATCCCAGGCAGTCATGTTGAGTTTTCCCCCCGGATTACCATATTCATACTCATAGTCGGGCTGAATCTCGCATGAAAGAAGAAGAGAGATGCAGACAGGGATGATCATTATCTTCAGAACGAGTTTCATCTGTAAGATTAAATCTATTTTTTTCATTTTATCCATCTTTAGTGTTAATAGCCAGAATTATCATTTATAGAAAGCATTCTGCTCCAGGTTAGGATTTTTGTTCAGGGCGTTGATATGGATGGGCCAAACCAGATTTGCCTCATTGCTAAGGCCATTAAGGGGTCCCATGGTAGAGATGGCTTTACCGGTACGGACAAGGTCAAACCAACGATGGCCTTCAAAACAGAGTTCCACAGATCTTTCCTGAAGGATGGCTTGTTCCAGGTCACCATATTTGGCAGCAGCGGCTGATTCATCGGCAAATTCCTGAAGTCCGGCCCTTTTGCGAATGGTATTGAGGAGATTCAGCGCTTCAGTCTTATTTGAGGCACCCCCCAGTTTATTGAGGGCTTCCGCCCTAAGGAGCATTATATCGGCAAGCCTGATCAGGACGATGTTCTGTTTGGATGGGGTGGACACCTCATCGCTAACTCCTTTTCCCAGGTATTTCCAGATGGCCTTAGGATCGGCAGGGACGACGTCATACACAAAATCCCGGCGCAGGTCTCCCGGCTCAATAGAGGCCTTCCATTTGTTGGAAGGAGTATAGATCGCATAGGAACCAACGGCATATAATGTTCGTAAACCATTGGTTTCAGTGTCGTTGAATCCGACTTCGAAGATACTCTCCTTAGAATAGCTGTCAGTAAACATTTTTCCCCAGTCGGCCATGGGAACCAGCGCATAAAGGGAGTTGGCCATTACCGCAGCGGAGGTGTTTACCGCTTCCTGGTATTTTTTCCTCCACATATAGACCTGGGTCAGCAAGGCATTGGCTCCGCCCCGGGTAAACATAATGCGGTCGTTGTTACTGTTAAACTTCTCAGTACAATTGGCGGAGGCATACTTCAGATCTTCCTCCACCTGGTCCAGAATGGTCTCCTTGTCTGCTTTTCCGACAAAGATATCCTGTTCAACTGAGGTGTAGGGTTCAGTGATAAAAGGGACATCTCCCCAAACCCTGACGAGATAGAAATAAGCCAAGGCGCGAAGTGCGTAGGCCTGTCCGAGGAGTTGTTTCCCGGCGACATCCTCTTCCGTATAGACATTGGGAATGTACTTGATGGCATAGTTGGCCCTGCTGACCATGGTATAAAGAGAAGTCCAGTCGGCCGATGAAGCCGTGTTATTGAGGTTATTGGAAGAAAGTATGAGGCTTTCTCCCGATTGGGCGGTTTGGACATTGTCAGCCCGGCCTTCTCCCCAATAGCAGAAATTGAGTCTGAATGCGGACTGTGCGGCATCGTATATCCCGTAGATTCCGGCCTGGACATCTGCGGTAGTTTTGTAAAATCCGGAGGCCGAAAAACTACTGACAGGTTCCTTGTCGAGAATGTCGGTACAAGAGGTTCCCTGCAGTATAAGCATGACCATGATGACTGTTTTTATCAATCTTGTTTTCATATCCCACGATGTTTTTAAAATTCCAGGTTAATACCAAAAATGACTGTACGGCTTTGCGGGTAGGCTCCTTCATCAACCCCTACCTGCAGTCCGCTGTAGGAATTTACCTCCGGATCATAACCCGTATAATGGGTCCAGGTAACAAGATTCTGTCCGGTGACATAGGCCTTTAGCTTGCTAATACCTGCTTTACCTGTGATTTCCTGAGGCACGGTGTAAGAAAAGGTGACATTCTTAAGCCTGAGGTATGACCCATCCTCTATCCAGCGGTCAGAGACCCTGAGGTATTCATTCCTCATCGGGTCATTTCTCACCGGGGCAGGGTAGTCAGTGACGTCGCCCTGTTTTCTCCATCTTTTAAGGGCATCGGTAGAGACGTTATTGTAGGCATACACCCAGTTGCGCATGTTGTTGAGATGGCTGTAAATATCGTTTCCGTAGCAAAACTGGAAGAAAACATTCAGGCCGAAGTTTTTCCAGGAAAAATCATTGTTTAAACCTCCGGCAAACAAAGGCTGGGCATCGCCAATGATTTGTTTGTCTTCGTCATTGATAATTTTGTCCCCGTTGAAGTCGTCCCAAATGATATCTCCCCCTTTGAAGACTTTTCCGGTGGTGGAACCAAACTTCACCTGATCCACGTTATCTTCATCCCTGGCGTAAACCCCGAGGAATTTCCAGCCATAAAAAGTACCGATGGGTTCTCCTTCCTTAAGGATATGGTAAGTTCCATTCTGGATGTAACCGTTGGTCAGCACCTCCTGGGGAAGGGAAACCACCTCATTCTTATTGAATCCTACATTAAAATTGGTGGTCCATTGGAGCTTGGAATCAATATTATGGGTAGTCAGGGAGAATTCCATACCCTTGTTACTGATATCGCCTATATTCCGGGTAATGTATCCAAAGCCGGTTGTCTCCGGAATGGGGACCGCAAAAAGGAGATCGGAAGTGTTTTTGATATAGAAATCACTGGTAAAGCTCACCCTGTCGTTCAGCATGGCCAGGTCAATTCCAAGGTTATACTGGGTGGTGACCTCCCATTTAAGCGCCTGGTTAGGCATTACGGTGGGAGCGGCCCCTGAGTAGGTCAGATAATTGGTACCTATGGAAAATTCACCGCCAGAAACATAGTCGGGAATGGACTCATTGCCACCCTGTCCGACACTCACCCTGATTTTTCCGTCAGATAAAAACCCGGCCTTATCCATAAAGGGTTCATCAGAGAATCTCCATGCGGCTGAAGCGGAGGGGAAATAGCCGAAACGGTTTTCTGCCCCGAAACGGGAAGAACCGTCAGCTCTGATATTGGCTTCAGCCAGGTACTTCCCTTTGAAATTATAGGAAAGCCTTCCGTAATAGGAGAGCATGGAATGCTCATCAGTACGGTTGACAGCCTGGTTGGAAATGGTTCCGGCCCCATTGAGGGTCCGGATGTTGTCACTGGCAAAATAGAGCCCATCAAGTCCGGTAGTTTCGGTTTTCCAGTCCTGCATACTAAAACCAGCCATGGCTGAGAAGGAGTGGATATCCCTGAACGTTTTGGTATAAGTAAGATAATTCTCATTAGACCAGGTCATATTGGTTCTTGACCTTACCGATCCCCAGTTATATCCGGCACGGTAGTCTACCGTGGTGGGATAAAACTCATCCTCCTTCATGGAAAGGAAATCAACGCTGACATTGGTCCGGAACATAAGGTCCCCGGTAATGCGGTATTCAAGATATTGGTTTCCGATGGTCCTGTTGGTCGTATTCAGGTGGGTACACTCTTCAGCCATACCGACAGGATTTCTTTTCCCGTTGAAATAGTTGATGGGGGATCCGTCGGGATAAGTGAGGGAATAAATAGGAGGTCTCACCAGTATGGACTGCACCAGGCTTAGGTTTCCAGTACCCCCGGCATTGATTCTGTTATTTTTCGCGTTAGTGAAAGAGATGTTTTGGCCAATGGTCAGCTTGTCCGATACTTTAAAATCGGTATTGAGCCTTGATGTGATCCTCTTATAATTGGAGGCCAGAAAAATGCCATCCTGGTCGAGATAGGAGGTGGAGAAGGCGTATTTTGCCGAACTATTCCCCCCTTGGACCCCCAGGTCAGCCTGATGTTGCCAGGCTGTCCGGTACATCACGCTTTGCCAGTCCACATCACCGCTATTCATGGGGTTGAGGGAGTCAATAGCTGTCCAGTGCGGCTCAGTAGGTTTTGTGGCATTGTTGTAACGGTCAAGATTTGCATAGGAATCGAGGATAGCCTGGCGCCATTGGGTTGCATTAAGAACCCCAAGCTTTCTGGTGATTTCACTGACACCCGAGAAATAGTTAAAGGTCACGACAGCTTTACCCTCCTTTCCCCGTTTGGTGGTAATCAGCACAACACCGTTGGCTGCCCGTGATCCGTAAATGGCGGTAGAAGCAGCATCTTTGAGGACCTCAATAGATTCAATGTCGGCGGGGTTAATGTCGGAGAGGGGATTGAGCCCGTGCATGTCATAAGCGTTAAGGGAGGAAAGGCTGGAGGATTCAACGGGAACGCCATCAATCACATAAAGAGGGTCATTCCCCGAGTTGAGAGACGAGAATCCCCTTACCCTGACCGTGATGCCATCACCCGGGGCCCCTGAATTGGAGGTCACCACCACGCCGGGAGCTCTTCCCTGCAGTGCCGAAAGGACATCTTTAACCGGAGTGTCTTTGATGTTATCACTCGTAATGGAGGAGATTGAACCCGTGAGGTCCCTTTTCTTTTTAGAACCATAGCCCACCACGACCAACTCATCAATCATGGTCACGTCAAGTTCCATGGCGATGGCCAATACGGTGCGGCCGGCAAGGTTAATTTCCAAAGGCCTATAGCCCACGGAAGAGAATTGCAGAGTAACGTTTTCATTGTGGACTTCGAGCGAGAAGGTACCATCACCCAAGGAGGCGGTCCCCTGAGTGGTGCCCTTTATGACCACAGTGACCCCCGGGAGAGGTTTTCCGGTGGAAGCATCGGTGACGATCCCCGTCACTCTTCCCTGAAGAGTCAGCTTTTCGGCGGCCTGAACACTAAGGGAAGGGGCAATTACCATCAGTGAAAAGATCACCAATGGAATCAGCAGACGCAATCTCTTCTGTTTAATAATAAAACAGGAGAGACCAGCCAAAAGGTTTTTTTTCATAGTAATTAATTTTAATGGTTTACGTTAAATTCGAAACATCGGAAAACCGCAGTTGAAAAGAGGTTTTTTCTGTTTTCTCCCAATTTTCAGGTTTCAGGCCGGTTATTCCGGCCGCATTAGTTCCTCACTTAATTTCAATGAAACAAATTTCTGATTTATTTTTGAATTGTGCAATCGATTGCGTAATTTTTTCGTGAAATTGTGATTTTTTTTTGGAAAGGCTGTTACAAAAATATATTCCTTTGGAAACTGGTCCTTGTATGACTTTTCAGTAAATTGATTTATTGTATTTTAAACAAATTGGATTTTCATAAGGGAGAAAAACAAATAAGTCTATTTTTTATCAATCGTTTGCGTCATTACATTTTTTTATTAACTTTATCCCATGCCTGGATCAAAGGTTACCATAAAAGATTTGGCAAAGAGACTGAGTCTCTCGCCATCGAGCATTTCCCGTGCGTTGCATAATCATCCCAGTATCAGCGAGAAGACCACCCGGGAAGTGTGGGAATTGGCTTCAGAGCTCGGTTATTTCCCCAACTCACTGGCTTCCAGTCTCAGAAAAAAGAAAACCAACATGATTGGAGTGGTTGTTCCGAGGATTGATATCGCTTTTCATTCACATGTTATCAGCGGAGTAGAAGAGGTCGCTTATAAAATGGGGTATAACATCACCATTTATCAGTCAAGGGACTCCATTGACCGGGAAGTGGCCATCACGCAACAGTTGCAGACCAATATGGCAGCCGGAATCATTGCTTGCCTGGCCATCGAAACCAAAAACTGCGATCATTTCGTTAAATTCAACAAACTAAAGGTGCCCCTGGTGTTTTATGACAGAGTGAGCAATGATTTTCAGGCCAGTAAAGTAATCATCGACGATTATGAAGCGGCCTTCAAGGCTACCCAGCACCTGATCTCCATTGGATGTAAAAAGATTGCCCATATTGCCGGTTGCCAAACCACAGGCATCTTTTCAGCACGCTTGCAGGGTTATAAGGAAGCTTTGGCCAAGAGCAACCTGGACTTTGATCCTTCGCTGGTTTGTTTTGCCACTGACCTCAATTACGAAGAAGGCGCCCGGTGTGCCAGGAAACTCCTCAGGCAGCCGGTGATTCCCGACGGATTATTCTGCGCCAATGATTATACCGCCATTGGGGCGATGCAAGTCATTAAAAAGATGAAAATCAAGATCCCTGAGGATATCGCAGTGGTTGGATTCAGCAATTACCCGGTCTCCACCATCATTGAGCCCTCACTGACCACCATTGACGACCGTGCAGTGGAAATGGGGAAAGCTGCTGCCCGATTGCTTATCCGCCAGATTGAGACCAGAGATGACAACATCGCCTCAGAGTCCATCGTCATTAAGACAGACTTAGTCATAAGGGAGTCCACTGTAAGGGGAAGCGATCAGACCACCTCATGTCCGGTGGATGCAATCACTCCGACGCCGCGATCATCGTCCTCATGCTGAACCATTTAAATTTTTCATGGAATGCAGCTAACAGAGCGGCCTCACCTGGCAGTTGATCCAGAAATGGTCGGAACACCACGAACGGTTCCCGGCTGTTTTTGCAGAATCCAGCTCTCCGCAATTCATCAGCCTGTTTTCCGGCTTCGTCCAAACCTGACGGAATGCAAAACGAATCCTGTATCTTTGAAAAAAGAGCCGTCATGAACCCTGTTGAACAGTATATCAATGGGTTTCCTGAGAAAGTGCAGATAAGGTTGTGGCAGATGAGGGAAACCATCCTGAAAACCGCACCAGGGGCGGAAGAGACATTGGCCTACGGAATGCCCGCCTACCGGCTGAACGGACCGCTGGTCTATTTCGCCGGGTATAGCAAACACATCGGTTTTTACCCCACCCCTTCCGGAATCGAAGCCTTCAATGAGGAAGTTTCCCGCTATAAAACTGCAAAAGGATCGGTTCAGTTCCCTCACAGCAAACCACTGCCCCTGGATCTGATCATGCGAATCACCAAATTCCGTGTCAGGGAAAACCAGAATAATTCCAAATAATAGGCTTATCCGAACTTCTGATCCCGTGAATAATCCAGGGAGTTGGGCAGAGAATCCTGATGGGAGCAGACCATTGCGGCAGCCGGGAGTATTCAGAAAGCCCCGGGGGATTTCCTGCCGGGGCTTTAACGACTTCCATTGCATATGGGGGATGGGTGGTCCCGTTGAACTGCACCATCCCAACTGCAAAGAGTGACCTGATTTAAAGGTTTGCGGAGTTATCCTCCTCGTCATAGAAGCCCTTTTTGAAATCCTGCTGGTCCCTGATTTTCTGGCTGTAGTTCATGCGGGCCCGTTTCTCCTTGTCGAACATCTGCTTCATATCGGCTTCGTTGGCCTGGTACGACATGGTATTGGTGATGGAGATCTTCAGGGCGAAGTCAACCACATCATGGTTGGCCCCGATATAAGTGAAAGTCCAGTTTTTCATCGACAGCTCATCGATCATCTTTTTGATGGATTCCCCGCTGAACTCCCGGGAGGCATTCTCCTGTCCGTCGGTCAGAATGGTCACCAGCACGTTGTAGGCGGTCAGGGAATCGGTCACCTTCCGGAGGCGCAACATGGAGGAGCCCATGGCATCGAAAAGCGGGGTCATCGAATCGGGCTGATATTTTTCTCCGTCGATCGATTCCAGTTTTTTTACCGGTTCGTTAAAGAGCAGAGTTTTGATCCCCAGCCCGTTGAAAGTCACCAGGGTGATGAAGTGTTCCTGTTCCGGGAACTGCTGCTCCACCCCTTTTATGGTTTGTACCACCTCGTTGAAGCCGCTGATGGTGGCTTCCTTGAGGGATTGCATCGACCCGCTCTCGTCGAGGATGATCAGGTTGAAAACTTTGTGTTTTTGCTCCATGGCTTTTACAATTAGAAGGTGAATAAAAATGGTTTTCTGCTTTTTACTGTTGAGTTAACTTCAGAGGAGAGAGAGGGAAGCGCAACAGGCGGGGCTGATCAGCTGCGGGTCCTGGAGAAGGCATAAGGGAATACTGGTGGGGTTCCGGTGGGGAGAGGCCGCGCAGGGGTGGCGGCGGGTGGGTGAGTTTCCATTTGAAACAAGGGTGTATTGATCAGAACGGTGTCATATAGTTCAACGCAAAGGTACCCCGGGATTTTGACAACTTCTGACAATGAAAAAATAAACCGCAAAAAGAATTAAAATGGGTGACAAGCAAAAGAGACAAAGACGAAAACTTCATACAGAATAAAAAAGAACAATTGGACGATCACCCATCAGAGGTTTTTGAGTCCCCGCAAGTATTTGTCCCTGAGGAAATCGCGAAACTCTTCCGATCCGACGATCTGGACCTCATCGGGAAGACCCGCCACAAACCTTCCGACACCCTCAAAGCTGCATACGCTGGTCTGTAGAATCCATTCGTTGTCGCTGATCCTTTTCAGTTCTTTTTCGGCCAGGGGATACTCTTCGGTAAGAAGCGTGGCGGCCCGCAGGGTCAGTTTCAGTTTCACCGGTAGCAGCTGATGGCTGTGAATGCGAAAGATATCGATAAATCCCGCCTTATGATGCAGTTTATCCTTCCAGGGTTCGTCGAGAATTTTCACCTCTCCGATACGGGAGAGTTTGAAAAGCTTGCTGCGTTGCGATGCGGGTTCCCAGGACCACACCTGGATATAGTTGGTGGTAAAGGCGAAGGGTTCCACCAGGCGGTCGCGGATCACATGGGAATGGGCCGAACTGTAATTCTGGAGGATGACCTGCCGCTCTTCCCCGATGGCGTCGACCAGCCGGTTCACATTTACCGCATTTTTGCCTTTGGCGATGGTCTCAGCCAGAATTTTGTAATTGTAAACGGTATACAGTTTTTTCTTCAGGTTCTGCTTGATCAGGTTGTTCTCGTCGATGCTTTCGATGGCGCTTTTCAGGATATAGGCCTCCTCTTCGGTGAAGTGGACCAGCTGGCTGATGTCCCTGAAATAGGGCGATGACTTGTCAATGCGGTACACCTCCTCTTTCTTGCGGATCACAAAGCCCGCAGCCCTGAAGGTATCGATATAACGGTATACCGACCGTTCCGAAATACCCAGCCGCCGGGCCAGCTGTTCGATGGTGGCCGACGTGTTGCCCGTCAGCATTTTCATGATACGCAAAAGGCGGTCTATTTTTGGCTGGTCCATGGTGCTTTGCTATTTTACTTTTCTGAGTGCTCTGACTCTTCCTGCTCTTCGGCTGCCATGAATAATTCCCAGAATGACTATTTCCGAAGCGATGATTTTAAAAATGATGTTCCAGCTCATGCAAACCGCCTTGCGGTAAATTTTTGTTTTAGTCGGAATTTCTTCGCACTCCCGAAATGCCAGGGGATTCTTTTCAATCCGGTCAATAATCCCGAAGATTTTATCCCCGATACGTATGGCATTTAAGGGTTGGTGTCTGATATATGCAATTTAACCTGTAATATCATCTATGTTTTGTAGTGCACCCTCAGTAACCCTTAACGAATAAGTTTTTGGAGCTTGTTCTTTTGTACTGCCCATCGTTGTTTGGCCTCTGTTATACTTACAGTCGGTGAATCCTGTGTGTATTTTACCCACTTTTGAAAATCCTCTATGTTGATCACTGCTCCAGGTAAGGCATAAGAATTGATATCAGGTTCTTTGACAATCCTGATTAAGCGCCTCTGCTCAAGCTCCTGAAGAGCCTTCAAAGAATTGTTGTCTGTGAGTTCTATTGTTAGTGTTTGCATATAATCAAATCTGGCGTCGAAAAACCTCTCCGGGAAAACTCTTAAAAAAATATGAACATCTCCTTCATGCAAATATAGTGAATTCTGGTGAGGCAGCGGGAAAAATAAATGGTTGCTTTTTGATCACTTAACATCACAAAATCCTACTTTCGCATCATCGGTGGGATCAGTAGTTCCCGCACACTTAACGAAAATCCTGAATGATGAGAAGAATTATTCTTTTAGCTGCCATCACGTTATTTTTACTGGGCACCGGGTGTACCCCGCAATCGGTAAAAACCGTATGGCTCGATGAGATGGACCTCAGCACCATGGACCCTGGATGGGGTTCGAACCAGGTAAAAAAGTCGGTCGACGGAAATCCGCTGACCATCAACGGACAAGTGTACGAACGAGGTGTCGGCACCCATGCTGTCAGCAAATACCTCGTTGACCTACAGGGGAAAGGGCGTAAGTTCATGGCCTCTGTAGGGGTGGATGACGAGATCAGCGGGCCCTCCGCATCGGTCGAGTTTTTCGTCATCGGCGACCGCAAGATCCTGTGGCAGAGTGGGGTGATGACCGACACCACTGCGGTCATACCCGTTGAAGTCGATATCAGGGGTATCCGGAAGCTCGCCCTACTGGTCGCCAACGGGGGTGACAATATCAACTTCGACCATGCCGACTGGGCCGATGCCCGGTTTGAGATCACAGGAGACACGATCCTGCCTGCTCCGGTTGCTCCAGCCAGCGAACCTTATATTTTAACGCCTCTCCCGGGGGATGCCCCCCGCATCAACGGTCCCTCAGTGACCGGGGCTTCCCCCGGAAAACCATTCTTATATAAAATTCCGGTCACCGGGAAAAAGCCTATGACCCTCATTGCCGCCAACCTGCCGGTAGGTTTGGAGATGGACCCTGCCACCGGGGTGATTTCCGGACAGGTAAAAAAGGAAGGGGAATATACCGTCGACATCAGAGTCAGGAACGAAGCCGGGGAAGCTGCCCGGACCCTGAAAATCGTCATCGGCCCACATAAGCTGGCGCTGACGCCTCCTATGGGGTGGAACAGCTGGAACAACTGGGCCTGTGCCGTCGACCAGGACAAGGTGAAAGCCGCCGCCGATGCCATGGTGAGCAGCGGACTGATCGAGCATGGATGGAGTTACGTCAACATCGACGACTGCTGGCAGTCGCGCGAACGAACAAAAACCGGCGAACTGCTGCCCAACGAAAAGTTCCCCGATATCAAAGGGCTGGCCGATCATGTCCATGGCCTGGGACTCAAGATCGGCATTTACTCATCGCCGGGCCCCACCACCTGTGCCGGTTACCCGGGAAGTTATCAGCATGAACTGACCGATGCCCGCACCTGGGCCAACTGGGGCATAGACTATGTGAAGTACGACTGGTGCGGGTACAGCCAGGTGGTGGAAGATAACTCCCTCGAAGCCTACAAAAAACCATACCTGGTGATGCGGGAAGCCCTTGACCGTATCGACCGTGACATCGTCTACAGCCTCTGTCAGTATGGCATGAAAGACGTTTCCGCCTGGGGCGAAGAAGTGGGCGGCGACCTGTGGCGCACCACCGGCGATATCGGCGACTCCTGGAACAGCCTCTCCTCGATTGGTTTTGCCCAGGATAAAAACTCCCCATATGCGGGGCCTTCGGCCTGGAACGACCCCGACATGCTGGTGCTGGGGTATGTGGGCTGGGGGGCTAACCTCTCCCCTACACGCCTTACCCCCGATGAACAGTACAGCCACATCTCCCTCTGGTCGCTACTGGCCGCCCCTCTCCTGCTGGGTTGCGATATGGAGCGCCTCGACGATTTCACCATGAACCTGATCACCAACGACGAGGTGATCGCCGTAAACCAGGATATGCTGGGCAGGCAGGCCGTTCCTGTTGTGAAGGCCGACGGCGTGGAGATATGGGTAAAAGAACTGGAGGATGGCAGTAAAGCCGCAGGAATCTTCTACCCCGGAAACCAGGCTAACGATCCGGTCGAGATGTTCAACTGGGACAATGAAAATCCCTCACGGAAAGTCACCGTAGACCTGGCCAGCCTGGGATTCACCGGAAAATGCACGGTCCGTGACCTCTGGCGCCAGAAAGAGCTGGGCACCTTCAGCGGCAGCTTCGACACCGAAGTGCCCTATCATGGCGTCACCCTGGTGAAAATCACCTCCAGGGAGTAATTTCCGGCGGTGATCAAGGTTTTATCCTATAGAGGACTACCCGACCCGCTCCCATGCAGTTATCCCTAAATAAGGATAAAAATGTATGAATTTGGGGGATAATTCCTATTTTTGCCGGTAAAAAGGAAATGGTGTTTTTGAGGGTGTTGTTTGTGATACTGGGGAGTATCTCCCTGGGCGTTGGCATACTGGGCATAGTAGTGCCCGGGTTGCCTGCCACCCCCTTTTTCCTGCTTACCGCAGCCCTCTACCTGCGGAGCTCTGAAAAGCTCTACCATAAACTGGTAACCGGCACCGTGGCCGGAAAGTACATCCGCGATTTCCACGAAAAAAAGGGGATGACCCTGAAGACTAAGA
Organism: uncultured Prolixibacteraceae bacterium; assembly: GCA_964567485.1. Classification (GTDB taxonomy): domain Bacteria; phylum Bacteroidota; class Bacteroidia; order Bacteroidales; family Prolixibacteraceae; genus UBA1413. The sequence continues at coordinate 25,005 of CAZMMX010000039.1, forward strand.
TCTGGTCAGTTTCACTGATGTGGACCATGATTACCCTTTCCTGTCTCTTCGGACTGGAATCCCTGACCGCCATCATCATTGTTGTGGCCACCGGCATCACCGGCACCGTGGTCATGGGATTTGTGGTCCCCACGGTCAGCGATAATCAGAATTCCTGAAGCTTCCTGTATTTGCGGATATGGGTGGCGGCCTCCAGCATGGTGGGGACCCATATCTGATCTTCGTGTTGTTTCAGAAATTTCAGCAAATCCCTGTGGGCTCCGGCAGAGACGTCGATGTTGTGTTCCCCGCCCACCCCGTGGAAGAGAAAGACCAGTAAAGCGTTGCTTTCCATGGCTTTTTTCACCAGGCTGACCAGCTGCTCGCCGTTTTCTCCGTTGATCATGAAGCTGCCCACGTTGGAAAGGTCGACGGTCATGATATTTTCCATTTGGGCATGGACGCCCCGGGCAACGGGGAATTCCTTCATCACCAGATCGGTGAAGGGAGTATCCCCGGCCTTGCGGTCACCGCAGGTATAGGCAAAACTACGGGACCGTTTTCCGTCGACGCCGTTGAGGATCTGGTTGGTCACCCTGATTTCATCCATAAACCGGGCGACGCTGTAATGACTCAGGTCGTATTCCGGATTGACCCAGGAACGGCCGGGCTGGCTGCCGTCACAGGGATGGAACAGGGTGTGGTTTCCCAGCTCGTGGCCATTGGCGGCGGCTCTTTTCCATTCCAAGCTCCTGTTGCGGAAAGGCTCTGAATTTCCGGGGATGTAAAAAGTACCTTTCATGCCCAGAGAATCGAGTTGGCGGATGGCATGGTCGAGGTGGACATTCAGTCCGTCGTCATAGGTGAGGACCACGGCGCAGGACTTGCCGCGCCAGGGGTGGTCGTCGGCATGTAGAGCGTCGAAGGTCTGAAATGGCGACGCCGGAAGGCCCTCCCTGTTGTAGAGGTTGGCCCCTTCGGGGTTATCGGCCCAGGCATAACGAACCTGTTCGGGATGGGGAACCCCGGGATGGCTGACAATCACCTGATCCCCCTGAATGCGGGCATCAGCAATGCGGTATTTTCCATCGGCACCGGCCATCTCGAAGCGGGAAAGAGGTTCCCTGTCGTGTGACACCAGACCGCTGCCGGTATGGTCGAAGGTAAGGATGATGCTGTCGCCTTTCACTTCGTGTGATTTGTATAGGGGGCCCGACCAAACCACGGAAGTATCGCCATAGGCAAGCCGGAAAGCTCCCCGGGCCAGGCGTTCTCCCACCTCCTTTTTGTTCAGGGGATGAATATCGTTCCATTCTCCCAGGTCAATGGTCACCGCCATGGCGGTGTTAGGTTCCTGAAGGGCCTTTCGCTGGGCTTCGCGGAGTTCTGCCCACTGGCTCTCCGCAGGCAGGTAATCGACCTCCATGAAGTTGGCCAGTTGCACGAAGAGGAAGGGAAGATCCCCCAGGCCCCACAGACTGCGCCAGTCGCGGATCAGCGCAGGCAGGTATTCGCGGTAGGCGGCGGCATTGCCGGCGTTGGTCTCTCCCTGGTACCAGAGGAATCCTCTGGCGGCATGGCTGACCAGGGGGGCGACCATGGCGTTGAAAAGCGCCGCTGGCTGGTTCTGGGCGCTGAACGAGGGAACCCAGGGGGTCGGGAAAAAGACCTCCCCTACCTTGTACGACCACTCCCCTTTCAGGTCAATCTGTTGGCCGCCGGCCTCCAGGAAATAGGGCTTGTCAGGAACAAAGCCTCCTTTTCCTGAGTTGTTGGTCACGCGGGCCACAATCAGGTTTTTACCGGCTTTGAGGAGGCCTTCCGGAACCGTATAACGGCGCGGAGGATATTGATAGGTGATATTTCCCACCTGCTGTCCGTTGACATAGAGGAAGTCGGAATCGACGATCCGGCCCATGAAGAGACGGGCAGGCAGTCCGGCCATGGAAGCGGGGAGGTCGATTTCCCGGCGGAACCAGACCACGCCGTCGAGGTTGCGGATACCCTGGTCCTCCCAGAATCCCGGAATGAAATAGGGTTTCCAGCCCACCGGCTGGTAATCGGGAGAATGCCACGATTCCCGGTGACCCCGGTCGGCCGGGGGAGCTTCGGGACCCCTGGGCAGGGGGGTTACAGTTCCCGGCCAGGAACGACGGGGAGTTTTATTTCTTTCTATGGTCTTCAGCATGGCCGGAAACTCCCTGAATCCTTCTTCGCTGATCCACGCTTCGATGGGGGTTCCCCCCACGCTGGCGTTGATGAGTCCGACCGGGACGCCGTATTTCTCATGGACTGCCTTTCCGAAGAAATAAGCGACGGCCGAAAAGCTGAGGATATCCTGCGGGTTGGCTTCCTTCCATGTTCCAGGGGGCAGGTCCTTCTGCGGCCCCGACAAGTGGGTAGCCGTAGGAATGAAAAAATGACGCACCTCGGGAAAGTGGGCAGCGGCGATCTCTGCCCCATATCTCTCCTTTACCCGTTCCATGGGAAGCACCATGTTCGACTGACCGGCACAGATCCACACATCCCCGAATAATATATTACTGATTTTCAAGGTATTCTTCCCTTTGAAGATCATTTCCCAGGGCCCTCCGGCGCTCTGGGCGGGGAGGGTAATCAGCCAGGTACTGTCCTTCGCCGTGGTAGCCCGGAATTTTCTGTTTTTGAAGGTGAGGGTCACCTTTTCCCCCGGTGATGCCCAACCGTTGATTTTCAAAGGTACATCACGTTGCAGCACCATGCCGTCGCTGACCAGCCGGGGAAGGGAGATTTGGGCAGTCGCCATGACCGGACTAAAAAGGAAACCGCAGATAACCATTAACCCGATCACCGGCAGAAAGAAAACTATGGAAGAAACTCGAATGTCCTTGTTCATGTCAGGAAATATTGGTTCAGGAGCCCAAATATACCATTCTTTGCCATATTCTGTGCCAGAAAACCCGGGTCCATGCAGCCGGGAAACGGCCCGGGTTACCAGGTTCATTCTACGGAAAAGATACGAAGGGAGGCATCGATACTGACAGGAGCTGTGGGCATGATCACAGAAGCCCGGCAGGCCGGGGAAATGTTGGCTTGCGGACATGCAGATCTGATCCTGATGGGCAGGGAAATCATACGGAATCCACATTTTCCATTCCAGGCCGCCAGGGAACTGGGAGACGATATTTCGTAGCCCGTTCAGTATATCAGGGCAAAAAGGTAAAAAAACCGGAGATACGCACCTGCAGTCCCGTCATGCAATGGGCAGTTTCCTGACCGTTGCCGGGGCTTCGAGCTGGGGGATCTGCGTATAGTGGTTGGCTTTAAGCTTGGCGCGCACTTTGGTCAGGACCTCCTTGCGTGGCAGCTGGTTTTTGGTGGCGTTCATCACCTGGCAGAAATAGTAGGTGAAAGCCCCATGCCAAGCCCTGGCGATATAGGCGTCGGCACTGGTCTGGTCGGCACGGCAGCCGGCCCAGAGAACATGGTGCACCAGTCCCTTGTCGAGGGCTTTCTCCTTCAGGGAGCGGGGACGCAGGCCTTCGGCTTCCATGAAGGCGGCGTATGAAGGCGGCGGCATCCACCGGGGTCTGCGGTTGGCAAAGAGGTCGAGACTCTTGAGGCCGGTACCGCTATGGCAGGTGTCGAGGTAAACCTCAAGCAGGACATTCTCAGGCAACTGTCCGAAGAGATCGTGCAGTTCATCGTCGGTAATGATATACCGGGGGTCCCACTGGTTCTCAGCGGCCTTCAGATCGTGGGGGCAGAAAGCCTCATCGGCACTGTCGGGTTCATCGCCGCTCAGATCAGGGACCTGGGTACCATGACTCGACATACTGAATACCAAATAGCTGTACTTCCCCGCTTTGGCGCCGTCGACCATTTCATGAAGCTGAGCCATGATGTTTTCTTTGGTCGCCTGGGCATCGGTCAGCCGGGTAATGTCGGCGTCGGTGAATTTCAGCCATTTTTTAAGCAGCCTGGCCATGTCACCTGCATCCCTGACACAACCCTTCAGGGCACTGTCGGGATAATTCACAAAATTGTTGATTCCTACACACAACGCTTTTCTTGTCATAAAACCTCCTTGTGAATAGTTACGTTATTATCAAACAGTCCGGTAAAAGGGGACCAACCGGAATTCAACGGCAGAATCCTGCAGACACTACCCTGCATTGCCTTTACAATTCCCTGATTATAATTCCTGCATCGGCGCGCCACTATCTTCACCCGGATTTGTAATCAGTACTCAATTTACAACTATATTTTGTTTCCGTGA
>CAZMMX010000040.1:0-1763 GCA_964567485.1 uncultured Prolixibacteraceae bacterium
CATACCATTTCCGATATTGCCCTTGTAGGAGGCGGAGGGGTGCCACAGCCGGGAGAGATCAGCCTGGCCCATAATGGTGTGCTCTTCCTCGATGAACTCCCCGAATTCAAACATTCGGTACTGGAAGTCCTCCGCCAACCCCTCGAGGACCGGAAAATCACCATTTCACGGGCGAAAATTACCGTCGAATTCCCGGCCAGCTTTATGCTGGTGGCCTCCATGAACCCCTGTCCCTGTGGCTTTTACAACCACCCTTCCAAAGAGTGTGTCTGTGCTCCCGGGGTGGTCCGAAAATACCTCAACCGCATTTCCGGGCCTTTGCTCGACCGCATCGATATTCACCTCGAAGTGGTCCCCGTTCCCTTCCGGAAACTCAACGAAAAAGAGCAGTCCGAGCGCAGCGACACCATCCGTGACCGGGTGATCAAAGCACGGCAGATCCAGGAAGGCCGGTTTAAAGATATTCCCGGCATTTATAGCAACGCCCAGATGAGCTCCCGCATGGTCAGGGAAATGATCGACCTGGATTCCTCCTGCCGCCAGCTGATCAAAAAGGCCATGGAAAAACTGGGCCTTTCCGCCCGGGCCTACGATAGAATCCTGAAAGTTTCCCGCACCATCGCCGACCTGGAAGGGTCGGAAAAGATAGAAAACACCCACCTCGCCGAAGCCATCCACTACCGCAGCCTCGACAGAGAAAACTGGGGGATGTAAGCCAAAAACACCGGTTCCCTTCAAATGACCCCACTCTTGCCGATTGAGGTGATTTTCAGGCCTGAAAATTTGGTCTTCACGATTTACTGCACTATTTTTACCTGACTGTAAAAACGACAGTATAAACCAGCGAAAACCAAGTCCGTTAGGAGAGGGGTCACTCTTTTCCATTTCCTTCCGGAACTGATCCCTTCCCGATATGGCCAACACCACCAGCCTTATACTAATCAGCCATGGATTCCCGGAATCTTCATCTTCTCAGGAACAGGTGATGTGTAACTGGTTTTCGGTAAGGGTGGCAGATGGTCAGGGATGGCAGGGAACAAATCATGACAGATTAAAATGAAGCCTATGGAACGCCGATTCTTCTTTTCCTTATCTATTTCAGTATTTATTGTGGTTCTAACCCTGTTGGGGAGTGGTCGGGTCATGGCGCAGCTGCCTCCTGCCTCGGGGGCCCCGAACCAGGCGTTGCTGAATGAGCCCATCGATGTGAGCGAGGATTTCCGCAATTTCAGCCACACCTATTTCCTGGCCGATGAGCTGGTCTCCTTTGACGCGGCCACGGGGCAGGGCCTTTTAAAGTGGCAGCGGGGGGAGTATAAAACGCGCCAGGCTTTCAACAATATGCTGGCCTTTGTCAGGCCCGTCGAAGGGAATGAGTTTCCGGAAGGGGAGTATGAGGTGCATCCCGAATTGCCCTTTTCGATAGAATTCATCTCGCCCCGGACCGTCAGGCTGCGGTGGCAGACCTCAAAAGTAACCGCCCCTCAGGGGGAGTCCCTGATGTTGGTGGATGGGGTGGCCCCCCGTGACCGGAGCTGGAAATATGAAAAAACAGAGGGTGGCCACCGCTATTCCAATGTCGGAGGTTCGGTAGTCATTCGCGAGAAACCCTGGCATGTTGAGTTTTATGATGCTGCCGGAAAACTGGTGACCAAAACCAACCATACCACCGACAATGTGAATACCCTCACCCCGGTATTACCCTTCAGTTTTGTCAGGCGCTCCTCCGACTATAGCCGCAGTGTGGCGGCGGTTTTTTCGCT
>CAZMMX010000040.1:1863-23995 GCA_964567485.1 uncultured Prolixibacteraceae bacterium
ACGAATATACCACGCTGACGGGAAAGGCCCCGATGCCGCCGTTGTGGTCCTTTGGTCTCTGGATGAGCAGGATCACCTATTTCTCGGAAGCCGATGGGCGGACTGTGGCGGCCCGGCTGCGTGAAAACCGTATTCCCTCCGATGTGATCCACTTCGATACCGGATGGTTCGAAACCGACTGGCGTTGCGACTATGTTTTCTCGCCTTCCCGTTTTGAAAACGCCGGAAAGATGATTGCCGACCTGAAGGATTTGGGATTCCGCACCTGCCTCTGGCAGCTCCCCTATTTTGTGCCCAAAAACACCCTCTTCCCCGAGATCATCGAAAAGGGGCTCTTTGTCCGCAATGGCAAGGGAGGTCTTCCCTTTGAGGATGCGGTGCTTGATTTTTCGAATCCTGACGCGGTGGAGTGGTACCGTGGGAAGATTGCTTCCCTGCTGAAACTGGGGGTTGGAGCCATCAAAGTAGATTTCGGGGAGGCGGCGCCCTGGAACGGGGTGTATGCCTCGGGGCGCACCGGTTTTTACGAGCATAACCTCTACCCCTTGCGTTACAACAAGGTGGTGGCTGACATTACCAGGGAGGTGAACGGCGAACATATCATCTGGGCGCGTTCCACCTGGGCGGGGAGCCAGCGTTATCCCCTGCATTGGGGGGGTGACGCTGCCAATACCGATGCTGCCATGGCCGCCACCCTGCGCGGCGGACTCTCCCTGGGGCTCAGCGGCTTTACCTTCTGGAGTCATGACGTAGGCGGCTTTGTGAACCGTACCCCCGAAGAGCTCTACCGACGCTGGCTTCCCTTCGGCATGCTCACCTCCCACACCCGCTGTCACGGAGCTCCTCCCAAGGAACCCTGGGAATATGGCGAAAGCTTCAACGACGCCTTCCGGAAAGCCGATGAAATGAAATACCGGCTGATGCCCTATATCTATGCCCAATCGAAACAGGCCAGTGAAAACGGTTTGCCCATGGTGAGGGCCTTGTTCATCGAATATCCCGATGACCCGGGGGCCTGGCTGGTCGACGACGCCTACCTCTTCGGCAGCGATATCCTGGTGGCTCCCCTCTTTGAGGCCCACACCACCAGCCGTCAGGTTTACCTGCCCCGTGGAAAATGGATCGATTACCAGAGCAATATGGTATACGAGGGCGGGTGGCACCAAATCACAGCCGGCGAGATCCCCGCGGTGATCCTGGTGCGTGACGGCGCCGTGATCCCCCATATCGCCCCGGCACCATCGACCGACGACCTCGACTGGTCCCATATCGACCTGGTCACCTATTCCGCAGGGAAAAGGGCATTGACAGGACTCTTCTGTCATCCTGCCGATAACCGGCTGGTGCCCATGACTCTGCAGGGAAGCGGCACTCATTTCCGCCTTTCGGCCGACCCGGGCCAGGGAAAAGTGGAGTGGCGGATCATCCCTTCTGCACAGAGGAACCGCTAAGGAGGCGGAATGTCCTCCTCCTGCGTTCTTTGGATATTGTTCAGATCAAACTATAATCATTAGATCATCGGAACACCACCAAAAAAACACACATGGCCAGTACATCTGTTTCACGGAACGAACCATTATAAATTAATATCTTAAACAAATGAGAAAAATCCTTATTGTCCTGTTTCTTTTCGGTTTGTGGAGTTGCACGCCGAAACCCGCCGCCGAGATTGTGGAAGCGGTAAAGCTCAATTCCCTCGGTTTTCTGCCTGAGAGCGTCAAGCAGGCGACCATTACCGCCTCGTGTTCTGTTTTTATGGTCCGCGATGTTGCTACCGGAAAGGTCGTGTTGGAAGGCTCCACTGTCGGACCTGTTTCCCAGGAAGATATTGGCGGGGAGGTGTGGAGTGCCGATTTCAGCGGTGTGACCACCCCCGGAAGCTATTATCTGGAAGTCCCCGGAGTGGGACGGTCGATTGATTTTCCGGTAGGGGAAAAGGTCTACAACGACGCCTATGCGACTGCGATGCGGGGATTTTACCTTTGGCGTTGTGGCATGGAGGTCGACGGGGAACACCAGGGTAACCATTACCACCAGGCAGCCTGCCACCTGAACGACGGGTATGAGGACTACCTGGGAAAGGCGGGAAGCCAGCGTGATGGCACCGGTGGCTGGCATGATGCCGGCGACTATGGTAAATATGTGGTCAATGCCGGGGTGTCCGTGGGTATCCTTTTCATGGCCTGGGATCACTTCCGTCCCCAGTTGGAAGCGATCTCCCTGGGCCTTCCGGAAACCGCCCCTGGTTTTCCGGAATACCTGAAGGAGATGAAGTGGGAGACCGACTGGCTGCTGAAGATGCAATACCCCGATGGCTCGGGACGGGTATCTCACAAGCTGACCAGGGTGCAGTTTGCCCCCTTTATCATGGCCGACCAGGACAGTGCCCAACGATATTTCACCGAGTGGAGTTCGGCGGCCACGGCTGATTTTGTGGCCATGATGGCCAAAGCCGCAAGGATTTATCAGCCTTATGACTCACTATATGCCGCCCGATGCCTCGACGCCGCCAGGGTCAGCTATGCTTTCCTGAAAAATAACCCTGAAGATAAAGGCTTTGTACAGGGTGACTTTAAGACTGGGGGATACCAGACCAAAGATCCCGACGACCGTCTCTGGGCGGCTGCTGAAATGTGGGAAACCACTGGAGAGGCGGAATTCCTGGCCGATTTCGAAAAGCAGGCGGCCGCAGCAGGTTTCGAAATTGAGGAAAACTGGGACTGGGGGAACCAGGGGAACCAGGGGATGTTCACTTACCTGCTCTCAAAAAGGGAAGGTAAGAATCCTGCCGTTCAGGAAGCCTTGAAGAAGAATTGCCTGGCTGTGGCCGATGAGCTGGTGCGCAATGCACAGACTGATGTCTACGGCAGGCCCCTGGGAGGACGTTACTACTGGGGATGCAACGGCACGGTGGCTCGTCAGACGGTCAACCTCTTCGTGGCTAACCAGTTGCAACCCGATCAGAAATATGTGAATACGGCCCTTGATGCCGTGGGTCATCTCTTTGGCCGTAACCACTACAACCGCTCATTTGTGACCGGGGTAGGCCTTAACCCCCCTATGAAACCCCATGACCGCCGCTCGGGTGCCGATTCCATCGAAGCCCCCTGGCCGGGTTACCTCGTGGGTGGCGGCCACAGCGCCACCGACTGGGTAGACCTCGAAGAGAGCTATTCGCATAATGAAATTTGCATCAACTGGCAGGCTCCCCTGGTGTTTGCCCTGGCCTGGTTCGCACAGCCCTGATCTGTTTCACGAAATGAACCATTACAACGTAATTCTTAAACAGATGAAACCCTCATGGGCGTGAGTTTTTAGTTTCAGTGGCCCGGCCACAAAAGGAGATGGATATTTGCTCCATGCGAGTTCCATGGGTGTGAAGAACCGATGAGGCATTACCTTTATATATAATTGAATTACAATATATTAAATAGCTAATAGTCGTATGAAATATCCGGTTTGTCTGGTGGTCATGCTCCTGGTGGGTCTTCAGACCCATCACGTGGCCGCCGGAAACTATAAGAATTTCAGGGTGGCGGTCTATTCCCGCTCTTATGAGACCCAGAAAATGAGTGATCCCGTGTGGCTGAGCCAGGTGTGGGAGGAAGTCTCCCGCCAGGTGGCCGTTGACAAGATCTATTTGGAGACCCACCGTGATTTGGTGATCGTGGACCAGGCTACCCTCGACCAGGCCAAGGCCTTTTTTAAGGCCCGGGGCGTAGAAACGGCGGGAGGCATCACCCTCACCATCGACGAGAGTAACCGGTTTGAGACTTTTTGCTACACCAATCCGGAACACCGGGCCAAGGTGAAGGAGATCGTGGAATATACCGCCCGCAATTTTGACGAGTTGATCCTCGATGATTTTTTCTTTACCAGCTGCAAGTGTGACCTTTGCATTGCGGCAAAGGGGGAGAAGAGCTGGACACAATACCGCCTGGAGCTGATGAAGGAGGCGGCGCGTGAGCTGGTGATTGAGCCGGCCCGCGCGGTCAACCCCGACATCAAGGTGGTGATCAAATATCCCAACTGGTATGACCATTTCCAGGGATTGGGTTTTAATTTGGAGGCGCAGCCGGCGATGTTCGACGGCATCTATACCGGCACGGAAACCCGCGATCCCTCCTCGGCCCAGCACTTGCAGGCTTACCTGGGGTATAACATCTTCCGCTATTTTGAGAATCTGAAGCCGGGAGGCAACGGGGGAGGTTGGGTCGACACCGGAGGAATGCGCACGATGGACCGGTACGCCGAGCAGCTCTGGATCACCCTGTTTGCCAAGGCCCCCGAGATCACCCTTTTCGATATCCGGCAGATGATGTACCCCATCAGGAAGGAGACCCGGGCTTCCTGGCAGGGTGAGGGAACCAGCTTTGACTTCGACGCCATGATGCAACCCGTAGCCCTTTCCGGGAAGCCGGAGGTCACCCCCACCACCATAGCCCGCGCTGCCGGCTATACCTTTGAGAAGGTCGACAAATTCCTGGGCTTTCTGGGAGATCCCGTGGGGGTCAAGAGTTATAAGCCCTTCCACTCGACGGGTGAGGAGTTTCTTCATAACTATCTGGGAATGATAGGTATCCCCATGGATGTCGTGCCCCGCTTTCCTGAGGGGGAACCCGTGGTTTTCCTGACGGAAGCCGCGGCCTATGACCCCCAGATTGCCGGAAAGATCAAAAAACATCTTCAGGGGGGAAATGCGGTGGTGATCACCACCGGATTGTTGAAAGCCCTCGAGGGAAAAGGTATCGAGGATATCGCCGAAATCCGCTGTACCGGCCGTAAGGCGTTGGTCAGACAGTTCACGGCAGGATGGGGCCCCGCCTCCTTCGCTGACCGCGACATTCTCATCCCCCAGGTCGCTTACCTCACCAACGACTCCTGGGAGGAGATCTCAGCCCTCGACGACACTAACGGTTGGCCCATCCTTCACTTTGCCGGATACGGCAAAGGCAAGCTTTATATCCTGACCATCCCCGACAACTTCGTGGACCTTTACTTCCTGCCCCCACCCGTGCTGAACCGCATCAGGCAGACCATCGCCGGCCACCTCCCTGTACAGCTCGAAGGTCCCGGCTATGTCAGCCTCTTTGCCTACGATAACAACACCTTCATCGTGGAATCCTTCGCCGATACTACCATCAGGGTGAATCTCACCTCCTCCCTGAAGCTTACCATGATGACCAACCTGGAAACCGGGGAAACCTTCCCTTCCGTCAACAGGAACATCCCTGCTTTCGGAAAAAATGCCCCCGTCACCATCCACACGTTTCCCCTGGAACTCAAACCCCACTCCTTTGTGGTCCTCAAGGCCGAATGACTCAGGACTTATTCACCCGATAAGCTGATAACGACCTGGGGAATGATGCAGGTCCGTTATTAAGTGTATAAAATACTGTTATATTTACGGTTATTTTGAAAACATAAAACATATTCTCTATGAAGCGTACGATTCTGACCATGATTTTCGTGCTGGGAGTGTTTTTCGGAGCCAATTCCCAGAACAGGCTGACTGTTGATGCCACGCAAGACGGGCCTGAGATCAGCCGGTATATCTATGGGCATTTTGCCGAGCACCTCGGCAGGTGTATTTATGACGGGATATGGGTAGGTCCTGAATCCCCGATTCCCAACATCAACGGGTACCGTAAAGATGTCCTCGAGGCACTCAAGGCTCTGGACATCCCCGTTTTGCGCTGGCCGGGAGGCTGTTTTGCCGACACCTATCACTGGAGAGACGGCATTGGTCCGAAGGCGCAGCGGCCGAAGATCAAAAATGTATTCTGGGGGGGAACGGTGGAAGACAACAGTTTCGGAACCCATGAATTTCTCGATTTCTGTGAGATGCTGGGATGTGATGCCTATATTTCAGCCAACGTGGGCAGTGGTACCGTTGGTGAGATGGTCGACTGGATCGAATACATGATCTCTGACGATGATGTGGAAATGGCCAACCTGCGCAGGCAGAACGGCCGTGAAAAACCCTGGAATGTGCGTTTTCTGGGAGTGGGCAACGAAAGCTGGGGTTGCGGCGGGAACATGACTCCCGAGTATTACTCCAACCTGCTGCGGCAATACTCAGGATATGCCTGGGAATATGCCCATGACCAGTTGGTCAGGGTAGGCTGCGGCGCCAATGGTGAGGACTACAACTGGACCAAGGTGGTGATGCAGAATGCCGCCAGGAATATGGACGCCCTCTCGGTCCATTACTACACGATTGCCGGTCCGGGCTGGAATAACAAAACAGCAGCCACAGGATTTGACGAGGATCTCTATTTTTCAGGAATCAGCAAGGGTCTTCGCATGGAAGAGCTGGTGCGGCGCCACAGTAACGTGATGGACGAATTCGACCCGATGAAAAGGGTGGGCCTCTATGTCGATGAGTGGGGAATATGGACCGACGTGGAGCCCGGCACCAATCCCGGTTTTTTGTTCCAGCAGAATTCCATGCGCGACGCCCTGATCGCCGCCACCACCTTTGATATTTTCAACCACAATGCCGATAGAGTGAGAATGGCCAATATTGCCCAGACCGTCAACGTCTTGCAGGCGATGATCCTGACCGAGGGTGACAAAATGGTGCTGACCCCCACCTATCATGTTTTTAATATGTACAAGGTGCATGGTGACGCCACCCTGCTGAAGGGGTCCCTGATCAGTGAGAACTACACCCGTGGTAATGCGTCGGTGCCGGCCATCAGCCAGACCGTTTCGCGCGATGCCGCAGGAAAGGTGCATGTGTCACTGAGCAATGTGAATCCGGGCAAGGAGGTGAAACTGACGGTGGAATTCAACGGTAAAAAACCGGCCAGGGTCAACGGCGCCACTGTGCTGACTGCCCCGGCTTTCAATGCTGTCAATACTTTCGACAAGCCGGAAACCGTTAAGCCGGAGGCCTTTAAGAATTATAAAATGATCGCTCCCGGAACCCTGGAAGTCACCCTTCCTTCCAAATCGGTGGTGACTCTGGAACTTGAATAGAGGAAGAGAGGGCCTCACCAGCGGTGAGGCCCTCTCTTTATAGCTTAGCCCAGGGAGGCTGTCCCTGGGCTATTTCCGCGAAGGAGTACAGAGCAAAACCGGCAGAATGATCAGCGGATGTTCTGAAGTTTTGTTTTCACCTCTTCCACCTTGTTTTTCTGTTTGGTGATTTCATCTTCCTTATTCCGCTGTTCGCGTTCGTTCTTGCTGATTCTCCGCTCGAACTTAGACTGGCTGTTGCGTGCCTTCCTGAGCTCTTTTTCCGTGCTTTTCATCTGTTTTTCAAGCTCTTCCTGCGCGGTGAGCCTATTATCACCTTTACCAAGGTCAATGATCTCCCCGTTCTCTTTCATTTTTTCCTGCTGATCAACTTCATCACTCAGGGCTCCCTGGTCCTTACGGGCTTCATCCACCTTCCTGGTGTAGCTTTTATTTTTCCGCTGCATCTTGGTCAGGTCATATTCGAGTCTGCGCAGTTTGGCCTCTTCCACCTTCAGCTCTTTTTCCACGGTTTCTTTCAGGAGTTGCACGGCGTATTCCCTGATGTAGCGCGCCGCTGCCTCGGTGGTGGCTTCTGAGGAGCCCTCCGATCCCAGGAAGCCCCCTTCACTCTGGAGGAAGATCCTCACGTAGATATTTCCGGGAAAGGTGGAGACCTGGGTATAGACATTCAGGGGAAGGTTGGTGATATCGCTGATCACGAGGTCTCTGACGATCCACTCGTCTTTTACTTTCTCCATCTTGGGCGACTTCTGGAAGAGCGCCCGGGGGATGATGGTTTTTTTCCAGAGGTCGATGGCATCGTTCGGGGTGGCCTGGGGCACCACGACTTCGAAGGCCGCGACCACACCCTGGCTGCTGGGGCGTGCTTCCACTTTAACCTCGAGGGGTTCCTGGGCCGACAGCCCGAGAAATCCCATCATGGCAAAAAGAAAAATCAACTTTTTCATCTGTTTAAAATATTTAGTTCAATTCAAAGATAGAAATGGAAGTGGGGGGGAGTTTCAGGGAGGAGAGGGAGGTGATTTCCTTTCCGGAGATCACTTCTCGGGCGCTGCTGCATCCGTTGAGCATTTCCGCAAGTCTGGCGGTGGAGAGTTCCGTCTCCTGCGTGTTTTTGTTGAGCACCACCATGACCTTTTCCCGGTCGTTGTACCTGAAGAAGACGTAACATCCGTCAAAGGGCAGGAAATGTCTCAATTTCCCGGTGTGGATGACCTCTTTCTCCTTTCTCCAGTTGAGCAGTTTTTGTAAGAACTGCTGGATCTCTTTTTCTTTGGGGGAGAGACCATCACCGGTGAAGGCGTTGACAGTGTCGCCGGCCCATCCTCCGGGGAAGGGTTTCCGGAATTCGCTGTCGTGGGTGCCGGTATGGTTCATGGCGATTTCGGTTCCGTAGTAGATCTGGGGAATTCCCCGGGTGGTCAGGAAATAGCCGATGCCCATTTTGAGCAGGTCATAATTGCGGTTGACCTGGACAAAGAACCGGGTCATGTCGTGGTTGTCGGGAAAGACCACCATGTTTTTGGGGTCGGGGTACTGGAAGTCGTTGGCCAGGCACTCGTAGATTTTCATCAGTTCTCCTGTTCCTGGGTCGCGCAGGGCGGTGCTGACGGCATTTTGCAGGGGAAAGTCCATCAGGCTGCGGAGGTCGCCGCTGTACCCGTCGAGGTTGGTTTTTCCCCTCATCCAGTAGGCCAGGATGGCCTGGTTCATGTGCCACTCTTCCCCGACGATGTTGAAATCGGGGTACTCTTCTCTGATTCTGTGGTTCCATTGGGCCATGATTTCCTTGTCGGGATAGGGGTAGGTATCCATGCGGATGCCTGCCAGGTGGGCATATTCAATCCACCATATGCTGTTCTGGATCAGATAGGTGGCCATGAAGGGATTACGCTGGTTCAGGTCGGGCATGGTGGGTACGAACCAGCCGTCGACAAATTGGTTTTTGTCGTAGGAGGCTGCGTAAGGGTCTTGGTTGAGGGTTTTCACATGGTTGGTGATCTGGTAGTCGGGGTACTGGTTGATCCAGTCGGCCATGGGCATATCCTTCATCCACCAGTGTTCCAGTCCGCAATGGTTGAAGATCATGTCCATGATCAGTTTGATTCCTTTTTCGCGGGCCACGCGGGCGAAATCCCGGTATTCCTCGTTGGTTCCGTACCTGGGGTCCACTTTGTAGAAGTCGGTGGTGGCATATCCGTGGTAGGAGGTGGCAGGCATGTCGTTTTCCAGGAGGGGGTTCAGCCAGATGGCTGTGAATCCCATGCCTGAGATGTAGTCAAGGTGGTCGCGCAGGCCCTTGATGTCGCCGCCCTGGCGGCCCTGCAGGTTGGTCCGGTCGGGTTTGTCCATCATTCCTTCCACGGCATCGTTACCCGGGTCGCCATTGGCAAACCGGTCGGGCATCACCAGGTACATGGCGTCGCTGCTGTTAAACCCGCGGCGCATGGCCGAGCCGGGTTCCCGCTGTTTCAGCTCGTAGGCAGTCAGGGCTATGGTCTTGCCCTCCCTGAGAAACTGAATGTCAAATTTTCCGGGAACGGCTCCTGACAGATCGAGGTCGATGAAGAGATAGTTGGGGTTTTCCACGGCGGTCACCCCGGTGACACGGACTCCCTGATGGGAAAGGGTGACCCGTGTGGTGCCGATATTTTCACCATGGACCATCAGCTGAAGACGGGGATTTTGCATTCCCGTCCACCAGAAGGTGGGTTCCACCCTTGGCTTCAGCACGGGGGCGGCTTTCCGGGGCTTGCCCGTGGCCGAAAAGCCCAGGGCCAGAAGGAGCAGAAGAAGAATGGAGAGATATTTTTTCATTTTTCAAAGATTAATATTTCTTAGGGTTAAATTTATGAAAAACATGCAATTTCCAGGGGGCTGATCATCAGGCATGGTGCACGTCGACGGCATGGGTCTTATATGGTTCTGCTGATCATATGTGTTGTACGGTGTTTATGTTTTGGCGTGGCCGTTTGATCAGGCTGGTTTGACATCATCCTTGTCCTGGACGAACATGACCATCAGGGCGGCGATGAAGAGGGAAAATCCTCCGAGCATAAGGGCATAGATAGCTTCTCCGCCGAAGAGGTCACGGGTGACGAATCCCAGGATGCTGGCGGCCAGGATCTGGGGAATGACGATGAAGAAGTTGAAGATTCCCATGTAGGTGCCCATTTTGTGGGAGGGGAGGGAGCCGGTGAGGATGGCGTAGGGCATGGAGAGTATAGAAGCCCAGGCGAGTCCCACTCCCACCATGGAGAGCAGCAGCAGGTTGGGATCTTTGATGAAATAGATGGAGATCAGTCCCAGGCCTCCGGCCACCAGGGAGATCATGTGGGTGAATTTCCGGGAGGTTTTTCGGGCGATCACCGGGAGCAGGAAAGCCATGACGGCGGCAAATCCGCTGTAGAGGGCGAAGCATACACCCACCCAGTCGGCTCCCTTGTTAAAGAGTTCTGAGGTGGGGTCTGAGGTGCCATAGATATGCTTGGTGACGGCGGCGGTGGTGTAAATCCACATGGCAAAGAGGGCAAACCAGGTGAAGAACTGGACTATGGCCAGTTGCTTCATGGTCTTGGGCATCTTGAACATGTCGTGCATGACCACGGCTACTCCGTTGGTGGTATGGCCGTTTTTGATCAGGAGTCCCGATATGAGGGTCATGATCCCGAAAATAGTGATGCCAAAGGAGAAGATGTACATCTCACTCTGGATGTGGTAGTCATTAACCACTCCGGGGTTTTTCTGCAGGTAATAGATCAGCAGGGAGAAGAGCGCTCCGGTGGTTATCCAGACGATGCTGCGTCGGAGGAATGTCATGCCTGTGGTGGCAGGGTCAGGGATCTCCTCGCCGTGGGTTTCGACGGCTGCATGGCCTTCGGCGAGGGCATGTTGGTGCAGCTCTTCCGGGGAATACTCCCTGGTGCGGAGGATGGTCCAGATGACGGCCGAGAAAAAGGCGATGCCCCCCAGGTAAAAGGAGTATTTCACGGAAGGGGGGATTTGGCCTTCCGGGGCGGTGTTGGCGATGCCGAACCAGTTGGTGAGGATATAGGGGAGCGCGGAGGCGACCACGGCACCGGTGCCGATAAAGAAGCTTTGCATGGCGAAGCCTTTGGTGCGTTGTTCTGAGGGGAGCATGTCGCCGACGAAGGCCCGGAAGGGTTCCATGGAGATATTGATGGAGGCGTCCATGATCCAGAGCATACCGGCGGCCACCCACAGGGTGGGGGAGTTGGGCATGATCAGCAGGGCCAGGGAAGCCAGGATCGCCCCGGTGAGGAAATAGGGCCGCCGGCGTCCCAGCCTGTTCCAGGTGTTGTCGCTCATATGGCCGATGATCGGCTGGATGATCAGTCCGGTTACCGGCGCCGCTATCCAAAGGATCGGAATTTCGTCGACCTTGGCCCCCAGGGTCTCAAAGATCCGGGATACATTGGCATTCTGGAGAGCAAAGCCAAACTGAATGCCCAGGAAGCCGAAACTCATGTTCCAGATTTGCCAGAAGGAGAGTTGTGGTTTTTTAGTGGTCATTATTTTCATTATTTGGGTTTTATCAATTTCCGATATTCCGCCAGCCATGAGGGTTGATAAGCCTGGTAGAACGGATCAGCTTGCTAGTGTGGATGAATTTCTGATGATGAGGTCGGCTTTGACGATTCTGGTTTCATAGGGAATGTCCTCTTCGCCGGCGTCAATTCTGCGGAGGAGCATTTGAGTAGCCTGTGTTCCCATGTCAAAGCCGTGTTGGTCGACGGAGGTCAGGGTGGGTTGGGCGACTTCGGCAAAGCGGCTGTCGGAGAATCCGGCGACGGCGATATCCCCGGGAACTCGAAATCCTGCAGCCTGGAAGCTTTTCATGGCGCCGATGGCGGTCAGGTCGTTGGCACCGAAAAGGGCGTCGGGAATGTTTCCCGTGGCAATCATCCATTTCACCTCCCGTTCTGCTTTTTCGAAAGTGTCGGCTTCCACAGTGAGCGAAGGATCGAAGGGAATTCCCTCCATGGCCAGGGCGTCGAGGTATCCTTGTTTTCTTTCCCTGCTGATCAGCAGGTTCTGTGGGGCCGCAAAATGGGCAATTCTTTTCCTGCCCTGACGGGCCAGATGCAGCACTGCCATGGCGGCGGCCTCCCTGTCGTTGGTCACCACCTGGTCGGCCTCCATCCCGGGAGCCACCCGATCAAAGAAGACCAGGGGGATGTTGTTCTCCCTGACATCATGAAGATGCTGGAAATCATGGGTCTCCTTCGACAGCGATACCAGAATGCCCTCTACCCGGTGTGCCATCAGGGCCTTGACGTTGCCCACTTCCCGGTCGAACCTTTCGTTCGACTGGCAGAAAATAACCGTGTACCCGGCATTGAAAGCGACATCTTCAATGCCACTGATGACCTGGGAAAAGAAATAGTGAACGATTTCAGGGATGATTACCCCGATGGTGTTGGACCTGCGGAATTTAAGACCCTGGGCCACCACATTGGGCTGGTATTTCATTTGGGATGCCAGCTCACGCACCTGTCTGCGGGTCTCCTCACTAATGTCAGGATGTCCCTGTAAAGCCCTGGATACCGTCGAAGGGGCAACCCCCAGAATCCGGGCTATATCCTTTATGGTCACATGTCCGCTATGCATACCTCGGTTTATGCTTGAACTGATAAAAATAGGAAAATTCCTTTCCCCTCCCTTATTTGAACTTAATTTAATTTCCCCGATTCCGGGTTCCTTAGGCCTGCTCTTTTTTAACCCTACCTCTCCCGACCTGTTTTAAAACATATTTATTGCAATCGTCACCGCAATCGTTTGCAATAGATATTTAATAGAGTGAGACGTTAAAATTGTAAATTTAAAGTTAAATTTGGTGAAATTTACCGGGATATTCTACAAATATCTTTGGAGTTAGTGCAAAAACTAATTGGGATTAGAAGTTTAATAATCAAATTAACGTACAAATGATGATGATTCGAAAAAATCTGAAATTGTTCTGGATGGTGTCATTCCTGCTATTGACCATAGCGGGGTATGCACAGCAAAAGACAATCAGCGGTAAGGTGACCGATGGATCGAATGGTGAGCCGTTGCCGGGTGTGACAGTAGTCGTTGTTGGCACCACGGTAGGGACGATTACCAATTTTGATGGCGATTACTCGTTGAATGTGACTGCCGGCCAGACGGTCTCCTTCTCTTTCATTGGCTATGAAGCACAGCAGGTGTTGGTAGGAAGCCCGAATGTGATTAATGTTGCGCTGGAAATGTCGACCGAGGCTCTCGGGGAGGTGCTGGTCATCGGATATGGTACCACCAAGAAGGAGGATGCCACGGGTTCGGTGCAGGCCGTCACCTCTGATGATTTCAACCGGGGCGCCATCACATCACCGCAGGAGTTGGTCTCGGGAAAGATCGCCGGAGTGCAGATTACCAATGGCGGGGGTGCTCCCGGAGAAGGGGCGACCATCCGCATCCGTGGGGGATCCTCCCTCTCGGCCAGCAATGACCCTCTTTTCGTGATTGACGGAGTGCCGATTGATAACGACGGAATTTCGGGGATGCGTAACCCTTTGAGCACCATTCACCCGACCGACATTGAGACCTTTACGGTTCTCAAGGATGCCTCGGCAACGGCCATTTATGGTTCCAGGGCCTCTAACGGGGTGATCATCATCACCACCAAAACGGGGAAAAGGGGAAGACCCATGAAGATCAACTACAATGGTTTTGTTTCGTTGTCTCAACGGAGCGAATCGGTCGATGTGTTGTCGGCCGACCAGTTCGGGGACCTCTTCAGAAAGAGGTATGCCTCAAACGAAAATGCCAAGGCTCTGTTAGGAGATGCCCATACCGAATGGCAGGACGAGATTTACCAGACCGCCCTCAGCCATGACCATAACCTGAGTGTCACCGGCAATGCCTATACCGTTCCCTATAGGGTTTCAGTAGGGGCCTCCGATGAAGGGGGGATCCTCCTCAACGACGGCCTCACCCGTTATACAGGAGCCGTGGCATTGACGCCCTCCCTCTTTGATGATCATCTGAAAATCAATCTCAACCTGAAGGGGATGGTGATTGAGAACAACTTTGCCGACCAGGGAGCCATCGGTGGTGCCGTAGGATTTGATCCCACGCAGCCGGTCAAGGATGGCAACGCCAAATACGGGGGGTATTTCACCTGGACCCAGCCCAATGGAGACCCGGTAGACATAGGTCCCATCAACCCGGTAGCCCGACTGATGCTCAATGATGACCAGGCTTCCGTACTCAGGAGCCTCGGGAACATTCAGCTCGACTACCGTTTCCACTTCCTGAATGACCTTCGTGCCAACCTGAACCTGGGGTACGATATTTCCACCACTGACGGAACCACCATTCGCCCCGAAACCCATCCCGGCGATTATGACGCCGCCAGGGGCGGTGGCCGCAATAACGAATACACACAGGACAAGCGGAATACCCTGCTCGATTTCTACCTCAACTATGCGAAGGATTTCGAGAGTATATCGAGCCGCATTGACGCCATGGCCGGGTATTCCTGGCAGCATTTCTGGAGAGCCGGCACCTTCCTGGAGCAAAACTTCAAAAGGAGTTACGTCCACCAGAATACCGACTACGAAACCGAGAATTACCTGGTTTCCTTCTTCGGCAGGTTGAATTACATCTTCCTTGACCGGTTCATGGCTACGGCCACCCTGCGTTATGACGGTTCTTCCCGTTTCTCTCCCGACACCCGCTGGGGCTTGTTCCCCTCCTATGCTCTGGCATGGAGGATCAAGGAAGAGGGCTTCCTGAAAGATTCAGAGGCCATTTCCGAGCTGAAACTTCGTTTGGGTTACGGGATCACGGGTCAGCAGAATATCACCAGCAATGACTATCCTTACCTGGCCCGTTACAGCAAGGGAGATCCCAACGCTATGTACCTCTTCGGAAATACCTGGTACCCCACCTTCAGGGCTGAAGGATATGACGCCAATATCAAGTGGGAAGAGACGGTGACCTACAACATCGGTCTGGACTACGGTTTTTTCAATGACCGCATTACGGGAACCCTTGATTTTTACAAAAGGGTCACCAACGATTTGATCAACTTCATTCCCGTTCCTGCCGGAACCAACCTGAGCAATTACCTGCTCACCAACGTGGGGAACCTGGAGAACCGCGGGGTGGAATTCTCGATCAATGCTGTTACCGTGAAAACCACTGATTTCACCTGGGATATCGGTTTAAACGCCTCTTATAACAAGAACGAGATCACCAAGCTGACGGCTACCGACGATCCCAGTTACCTGGGTGTGGAGACCGGAGGAATTTCCGGAGGTGTGGGTAACAACATCCAGATCCACAGTGTGGGATATCCTGCCAACTCTTTCTTTGTGTATGAGCAGGTATACAACAGCGAAGGCCGGCCCATCGAAAATGTCTTTGTCGACCGCAGCGGCGACGGGATCATCTCCGAAGATGACCTTTACAGGTATAAAAAAGCGGCTCCCGATGTGATCATGGGGGTCACCACCAAGATGACCTGGAAAAACTGGGACTTCTATGCCTCGGGAAGGTCTTACATTGGGAACTACATGTATAATAATGTATGGTCGGGGGGGGCTACCTATAATAACCTCTACAATTCGGCAGGTTTCACCAACAACCTCAATTACAACGTTTATGCCACGGGCTTTGAGAATCCCCGTTACTTCAGCGATTATTACGTGACCGACGCCTCGTTCTTCAAGATCGACAACATGGCGCTGGGGTACACCTTCACCAATTTCCTGAATGAAAACATCAATGTCAGGCTCTACGGCACTCTGCAGAATGTGGCCACCTTCACCCGCTATGAAGGTCTGGATCCCGAAATCAGCGGCGGGGTTGACAACAACCTCTATCCCCGTCCCAGGACCTACGTCTTCGGTGTGAATATTGATTTTTAATCTGTTAAACTGTGAACAACATGATAAAGAATAGTTTAAAGTACCTGTTGGTGGCCTTTGCGGCGATGACCATTGCCCTTTCAGGCTGTATAGGAGACCTCGACACCTTGCCTCTCGATAAGGACGAAGTGACTTCGGCGAGTGTCTATGAGAATCCCCAGAATTATATCAACGTGCTGGCCAAGTTGTATGCCGGGCTTTCGCTCAGCGGTCAGCAGGGTCCTGCGGGAAGAGGCGATATCAGCGGTATGGATGAGGGCTTCGGCCAGTATCTCCGCGGCTATTTCTACCTCCAGGAACTTACCACCGATGAAGCCCTGATCGGGTGGAATGACGCCACGCTGCGTGATTTGCACGATATGGACTGGACGGCTTCCGACGGTTTCATCAGTACCTTTTATTACCGTGTTTTCTATCAGGTGTCGGCCTGTAACGAGTTCATCCGCGAAACCACGCCTGCCAAGCTCGACGAGAGAAATATCACGGGCGATATCCGCAGCAAGATCGAGACCTATCGTGCAGAAGCCCGTTTTCTGCGCGCCCTGAGTTACTACCATGCCATCGACCTCTTCGGAAACGTTCCCTTTGTCACCGAAGAAGATGCCGTAGGTTCCTTCTTCCCCGAGCAAATCAGCCGTGCTGACCTCTTCGCCTTCCTGGAAAGTGAACTCAAGGATATTGAAGGCAAGCTGATGGCCCCCAAAAGTGAATATGGCCGTGCCGACCAGGGAGCTGCCTGGATGCTGCTGGCCAAGCTTTACATGAATGCAGAGGTCTATACAGGAGCCGGGAAGTATACCGAAGCCATCACCTACCTGAACAAGGTAATCGGTGCCGGCTACACCCTGGAGCCCGAGTATGCCCACAATTTCATGGCCGATAACCACACGTCCAGTGAAATGATCTTTCCCATTGCCTTTGACGGACTGAATGCCAAGACGTATGGAGGGACCACCTTCATTGTCAAGGCGGCCGTCGGCGGTAAGATGGATCCCGCGGCCTTCGGTATCGACGGTGGCTGGGGAGGTTTACGCACCACCAAGCAGTTCGTGGGCAAATTCTGGAACCTGGCCACCCTGAAAAATGCAACCATGCCCCTTAAGAAGGCGGTGGCTTATCCGGTGATCTACGTTCCCGGAGGTTACCAGTCGGGCAGCGGATACAGCGCCGGGGACTGGAGTCCGGGCGATGCCCCGCAGTTGGCTTCTGTCAGCTCCGACGACAAATATGAAGGATACATCTACTTTGCTGCCGATGCCGAATTCAAATTCACGGCGGGTCCCAGCTGGGATGTCAACTGGGGTGATGACGGGGCCAACGGAACCCTGGAGCCCAATGGCGCTAACCTGACGGTCACGGCAGGCTATTATAAAATCAACGTCGACCTGAACACCATGACCTACTCGCTGGTGAAAACCGACTGGGGACTGATCGGCAGTGCCACTCCTGGCGGATGGGATACCGACACCAATATGGAATATGATGCGGTGACCAGGATGTGGAAAATGATCGTGGAACTGGGGGCCGGTGATATCAAATTCAGGGCCAATGACGGCTGGGACATCAACCTGGGCGACACAGGTGTCGATGGCATCCTGGAATATGGCGGGGATAACATTGCCGTGGCCGCTCCCGGGAAGTATGAGATCAAGCTGAAGCTGGGCATGCCCGATTATACTTATACCATTGAGAAGTATGCCACCGATAACCGGGCGATGTTCTTCACCGATGGACAAACCCTGGAAGTCGACGATCTCTTCGAATTCACCAAGGGTTATTCCATCACCAAGTGGAGTAATATGACCTCGACGGGACAAAAAGGTTCAGCCCTGGATTTCGTGGATACCGACTTCCCCGTCTTCCGTTTGGCCGATGCTTACCTGATGTATGCCGAGGCCGTCCTCAGGGGAGGTTCAGGAGGTTCCGCCGCTACCGCCCTGCAGTATGTGAATGCCGTCAGGGAAAGGGCTTACAAGGATGTCAAGGGGCATATCGGATCAGGTGATCTCAACCTCGATTTCATCCTCGACGAGCGTGCCAGGGAGCTTTACTGGGAGTGCCACCGCCGCAGCGACCTCATCCGCTTCGGGAAATTCTCGGGCAGCAGTTACCTTTGGGCCTGGAAGGGCGGAGTGAAAGAGGGCGCTGGCATAGATGCCAAATTTGACCTCTTCCCCCTGGCCTCTTCCGATGTGGCTGCCAATATCAACCTGATACAGAACAAAGGTTACTAATATTTAAAGAGTGAAGAATATGAAAAAGTTCAATAAAATATTTCTGCTGTTCACCGGCATCCTTTTCCTGGCCTCCTGTGCCGAGGAAGAACGCGATCCGCAGATTTACCTGCTGAAAAGTCCCGCCGTCAGCTCACCTGCGGCCACCAAAAGTTTTATTCTCGAGGAGGCCAAAGCCGGTGATGTGATGGAAACCTATACGTGGACGGCTGCTGATTTCGGATTTCCGGCGGCGATCTCCTATACGCTGCAGTTTGCCGAAGCCGGGAAGAATTTTGCCGGACTGATGAATATTGCGGTGACCCAGGGGTTGCAGTATGCCCTGACCCAGGGGGAACTTAACCAGTTGTTGCTGGCCAAGAATTACACTGCCGGAAGCCAGTATAATTTCGAAGGCCGGGTGAAGGCCTCGGTGGGAGATTATGCTCCTGTTCAGTATTCGCCGGTCTTCAAGTTCTCGGTGATTCCCTTCGAGACCAAGCTGCCTCCCCTTTATCTGTTGGGAGATGCCACCATCGATGGCTGGGATAACAAGACCGACCAGGCGATGCCTTTCTGGTCAGTAGGCGTATATGGGATTGTCACTCCCCTGAAGACCGGTGCGTACTTCAAGGTGATCAAAACCCAGGGAGCCTGGGCTCCCATGTGGGGACATGCAAGTGGTACCTGGGAATCGGGAACCCTGTTTTACCGGCCTACGGAAACTGTGGCCGACCCGGCATCCATTCCCAGTCCGCCGGTCGACGGCGACTACCTGGTGGTGGTCAACATCGAAGCTCTCACCTATACGGTGACGGCCATGCCTGCTGTGGTTTACCTGGTGGGTGACGGCTGCAGTGCCGGATGGAACCCTGCCGGCGGTCTCCCCTTCACCAGAACGGCTCCCGGGAAGTACACCATCACCACAGCCCTGAATGCTTCGGCCAACCTGAAGATCATGTACTCCAACAGCGGAGCCTGGGCTCCCCAGTGGGGAACCGTGGCCGGCGCCAATAGCGCCATGGGAAAACTCGCTTTCCGTCCGAACGAAGGGGTGAGCGACCCGGCTTCCATACCCACTCCGGCCACCGCAGGAACCTATACCGTTGAACTCGACTTCAGCGAGAATACCTACAAGATCATCCAGTAGCACCTGGTGATTCTCTTATAACCACAGAGAAAGCCGCGTATGTCACCGGAATTCTCTGTGGTTTTTTTATTATCTTTAACCGTCACTTCCAATACTCAGGCCATGAAATCAAGAACCCTCTTCCTGCTGTTCACGGTGCTCTTTCTCATTTCCGGGCGCCTCGTCATTGCCCAGATCACCACCGATCCGGCTTTGCCCGTGGAGACAAAAGCGGTGACCATCACCTTTGACTCTTCCAAAGAGGAGAGGCTGGGGAGCTTCACCGGAGAACTCTATGCCCACACCGGGGTGATCATTGCCGGCAACAGCGAATGGCAGCATGTGATCGGCGACTGGGCCAACAATAGCAACCAGCCGAAAATGACCCACAAGGGGGGTGGCATCTATGAACTGGTGATCACCCCCGATATCAGGAGTTTTTATTCCGTAGGTGCCACGGAACGGGTGGTCAGGATGGCTTTTGTCTTTCGTTCGGCCAACTGGGACAGTGACAAGAAACAGACCAACGACCTGTTTGTCGATGTCTATGAGGAAGGGCTTGTCGTGGCCGTGACTTCGCCCGTGGATGGCGCCATGGTCGATGTCAGCGCCTCCTTTACCCTATCGGCGACCTCTTCACAGGATGCTGTGTTACGGCTTTTTGCCGGGGAGCAGGAGCTGGCCCAGACCACGGGAAAGAGCATCTCCCATCAGCACGCCATAGCAGCCAGCGGATGGCAGTGGATCATCGCCGAAGCCGCCACCACGGAGAAAACGGTGCGCGATTCGGTACGCATCTTTGTCAAGGAACCGGTGACAGCGGCTCCCAAGCCTGCCGCCTACCGGCAGGGGATCAACTATACCGGTGACACTTCCGCCGCCCTGGCACTGTGGGCCCCCTACAAGGAGAGCGTCTTCGTGCTGGGCGACTTCAACCACTGGGAGGTGAACAACGCCTACCAGATGAAAAAGGACGGTGACTGGTTCTGGCTAAACATCACCGCACTTACCCCCGGAACGCCTTACGTTTTTCAATACCTGATCGACGGACAGATCCGCATGGCCGATCCATATACCGAGCAGACCAGCGATCCCAACGATCAGTATATCAGCACGGCCACCTATCCCGGACTGCCGGCCTACCCCACGGGGAAGGCCCAGGGCGTCGCTGCGGTCCTGGAAACCGGACAAACCCCCTATGCGTGGGAGGTGAGCTCTTTCACCCCTCCGGCTAAAGACCGCCTGGTCATTTACGAGCTGCTGATCCGGGATTTCACCGCGGAACGGAGCTACGGGTCGGTCATCGGCAAGCTCGACTACCTGCAGGAGCTGGGTGTCAACGTTTTGGAGCTAATGCCCGTCAACGAGTTCGAGGGGAACCTGAGCTGGGGCTACAACCCCTCCTTTTATTTTGCCCCCGACAAGTATTATGGCTCCCGCAATGACCTGAAACGCCTGATCGACGAGGCCCACAAGCGGGGCATGGCCGTGGTGATCGACATGGTGCTCAACCACAGTTACGGTCAGAGCCCCCTGGTGCAGATGTACCTCGACCGCTCTTCCTGGAAGCCCACGGCTGAGAATCCGTGGTACAACACCCAGCACAACTTCCAGAATCCCGATGCCCAGTGGGGATACGATTTCAATCACGAAAGCACGCACACCCGCCAGCTCATCGACAGCATCAACAGCTTCTGGATGAAGGAGTACAAGGTCGACGGGTTCCGCTTTGACTTCACCAAGGGATTTTCCAACACGGTGTATGGCCAGAGCGACTGGGGGAGTGCCTATGATGCCCCCCGTATTGCCAACCTGAAGCGGATGGCTGACGAGATATGGCGGCGCAACCCCCATGCCCTGGTGATCTTCGAGCATCTCTCCGACAACAGCGAGGAGAAGGAGCTGGCCGCGCATGGTATCCTCCTCTGGGGAAACCAGCATTTTGCCTATTCCGATGCCGCCAAGGGGAACACTTCCGATCTGGGATGGGGATTCTATAAAAACCGCGGATGGGAGCATCCCCATCTGGTCACCTACATGGAAAGCCATGATGAGGAGCGTATCGTGCTGGAATGCAAAAACGGGGGAAGAACGGAAGGTAGCTATAATATCAGACTGCTGCCCACGGCCCTCGACCGTGCGGAACTGGCCTCCCTGTTTATGCTTCCGCTGCCGGGGCCCAAGATGATCTGGCAGTTCGGGGAACTGGGTTACGACTACTCTATCAATACCTGTGAACTTCCGAGTGAGGTGAGACCCGATTGCCGCCTGGCTCCCAAGCCGGTCCTGTGGAACTACTTCGACCAGACCAACCGCAAGGACCTTTACAAGGTGATGGGGCGCCTTAACTACCTGAAGGTGAATTATGACGAGTTCTCGTCGGGCAGCACCTATACGGGAAGCCTTAACGGGGAGGTGAAGTGGTACCGGCTGAGCAATGGAAGCGATCATGTGGTGGCAGCCGGCAATTTCGCCACTGCCGCCAGGAGTATCTCCCTGGATTTTCCGGCCACCGGTACCTGGAACGACTATTTCGGAAATTCCACCTATGAGGTGACGGCTGCTGCGCAGGCGATCACCCTGGGTCCCGGGGAGTTTAAACTTTTCACCTCCCGGAAGATGGCCGATCCCTTTGCGCCGAACAGTGTTTCTCTGACGGGAGCGTGGGGAGGAGAGATGGTGGTTTATCCCAACCCCACCACAGGAAAGGTCACCCTGGTCTCATCCCGCATGCTGGGGGTGGTCTCGGTGAGAAGCCTCTCAGGCGCATTGGTCTACCGTGAAGACTTCACCGGCCGCAACCATGCGGAAATCCACCTGGACCATCTGGCCCCGGGGTTCTATCTGCTGGAAAGCGGCAAGGGACTTGCTCCCCGGAAGCTGGTGAT
>CAZMMX010000040.1:24095-28150 GCA_964567485.1 uncultured Prolixibacteraceae bacterium
CGGGGTTCTATCTGCTGGAAAGCGGCAAGGGACTTGCTCCCCGGAAGCTGGTGATGGGCAGGTAGCCTGTAGATCAGTGTTTTTTGGCAAGGGTGACAGGCAAAAACCCTCTGCGTAAGCTGATCATCGGCAGGTCCCTACAGAATTTATTATGTTTCCCCAAGGGGATATCATTCCATAATACTCCTTATATACGCTGAACCTCCCGGGAGTTCAACCTGTTGATATCCATTGAAGCGGGGAATGGAACCTGAGGGTTCACTCCTTCAGTGAAGCCGGCACATGAGCAGGAAGCAAGTGGTCTTCCTGTTGTTATGAGGGAGGAAGGAATCCGGGGGAAAAGGCTGAAGATGGCTCTAAAGGGGGGCTTAGGGGTGGAGTAATGTAACTTCCCCCCTGATCTTGCGGGAAATCTCCTCCACTTTTCGGAAGACCCTGAAGAAATTGCCGCCCCATATTTTGCGGATCTCCTTTTCGGAATAGCCCCGGGCGAGGAGTTCCCGGGTGATGGCGGGGAATTCGCTGACGTCGTTACATCCCGAGATTCCGCCACCGCCGTCGAAGTCGCTGCCGATGCCCACATGGTCAATGCCTGCCAGACGAACCACATGGTCGATATGGTCGACGTAATCGGCCACGGTGGGCAGATCTTTGGGGTATTTCTCGCGCATGGCGGTCCACTCCTTCCTGAATTGCACCTTTCCGGCGTCGGAGAGGGTATCCATGACGGCTTCATATTTCTGCCTCATCTCCCGTTCGAGTTGGAACCGGGGATTGGCCGGATCGGGGTCTTTCACGTATTCGTCGAGAAGGCAGATCTGAATGACCCCTCCGTTGCGGGCCAGGGCTCTGATCATGTCGTCGCTCATATTGCGGTCGTGACGGGCGATGGCCCTGACGCTGCTGTGGGAGGCGATCACCGGGGCCAGACTGATCCCCACCACATCATAAAACGATTTGTCGGAGATATGGGAGACGTCGATGATCATGCCCAGGCGGTTCATCTCCATGACGACCTCCCGCCCAAAGGGACTCAGTCCGTGGTGCTCGGGGGGAAGCCGGTCGGAAGAGGAGTCGCAGATGTCGTTATGTTTGGAGTGACAGAGGGTGATGTAGCGGATTCCCTTGTTGTAAAACTCTTGCACTCGGCCGATCTCCTTTCCCAGGGGAAAGCCGTTTTCCATGCCCAGGTAGATGGCCCTTTTTCCTTGTTTTTCGATACGTATGGCGTCGGCCGGTGCCAGCGCGACTTCCGCCAGTTCCGGGTAGCGTCTTACGGCTGCCAGGGTCGAGTCGGTCATGCGGTGCGCCAACCGGTATACCTCGTCATAGCCGGCGGGGGTTCTCTTTTCCTGGCTGGTGAAGATGGCAAAGAACATCACGTCGAGGCCTCCCTCCTTCATCCGGGGGAGGTCCACCTTGCCGGTGGAATTCCGTTCCCCGATATCGAGGCCCCGTTCCAGGATGTTCATGGGGGTATCACAATGGGTATCTACGGTGAGTGCCTCATCATGCACCTTCTGTACCCGCTCGGGCGTCAGGTTTTTGTTGGACTGGGCAGACGCGTTTCCCTGTCCGGCCACCAGAAAAGCAGCTACCACGAGGCCAGCTGTAAGGGTTGATCTTCTCATTTCAATAAATTATATCTTAATATGTCATGTTTTCGGTCAAATGCCGGTAATTCTGCGGGCTATTTCGGGCAGGTCCTTGCCGTCGAAATTGCCGGAACTCATCAGCAGCAGGTTGCTGTGGGTCCAGTTTTTGGCTTCCAGTTCCGTAAAGAGGGCTTCCGCATCGGTGGTCACCTTGAGTCCGGGGGTTGCAAAGCCTTCAGACACCATTTCCGGGGTGATGGGTTCCAGTTTTTTGTGTTCTACGGTATGGGGGTTGAAATAGACGTACGCCTCGTCGGCTTCGTCCATGGTGTGGCGGTAGTGGGGGAGAAACTCCTTTTTCAGGGAGCTGAAGGTGTGGAGTTCCATGCAGGCTATGAGGCGCCGGCCGGGGAAGTGGCTTTTGACGGCCCGGGTGGTGGCCTGCAACTTGGAGGGGGAGTGGGCGAAATCCCTGAAAACAGTGGTGGTGCCGTTTTCCGCCAGTACCTCCAGTCGCCTGGCCGCGCCGGTAAACGTGCGCATGGCCCCGTAAAAGAGATCGTCGCCGACTCCCAGGGCGCGGCAAACCGCCAGTGCTGCCGCGATGTTCTGGAGGTTGTGTTCCCCGAAAATCCTCAGGGGCACCTTTTCATCGCCAAAAATCAGACAGGTCTGTTGTCCGTGGACTTCTGCCGGGTGGGCTTCGTATGCCGTGCAGGTAATGTGGCGTTGTGCAGCGGCGATGTTCCGGAGGTGAGGATCGCCTTCAAAATAGAAAAGGCTTCCCCCCGGTTCGATGAGCTCCGCGAACCTGCGGAACTGTTCCACATAGTTTTCAAAAGTGGGGAAAACGTTGATATGGTCCCAGGCAATACCGCTCAGTACCCCAATATGGGGATGGTAGAGGTGGAATTTGGGTCTCCGGTCTTCGGGGGAGGAGAGGTACTCATCCCCCTCGAAGATGGCGATATGGGAGTCATTGCGGAGGCCGACCATGGTGTCGAATCCTTCGAGCTGGGCGCCCACCATGTAGTCGAAGGCCATGCCGCTTTCCCGCAGGACATGCATGATCATGGAGGTGATGGTGGTTTTGCCGTGGCTGCCGCCGATGACCACGCGGGTTTTGTCGCGCGTCTGCTCATAGAGGAATTCGGGATAGGAAAAGATCTTCACTCCCAGTTCCCGGGCTCTGAGGAGTTCGGGGTTGTCGCCGCGGGCGTGCATGCCCAGGACCACGGCATCGAGGTCAGCAGTGATTTTCCCGGGGAACCACCCTGGGGCTTCGGGCAACAACCCGCAGGCCGCCAGCCTGCTTTTGGAGGGCTCCACGATTTCATCGTCGGAGCCGGTAATCAGATATCCTTTATGATGAAGGGCCAGGGCCAGGTTGTGCATGGCGCTGCCCCCGATGGCGATAAAATGTATTTTCATAGTTTATCTTCTATCCTTTTCCCGCTGTCTGTGGCCTTGATGTGTGCCCCTGAGCCAGGGATCCGGTCATTAAAGCGTATTCTGTGAAGTGATTAAAATGATTAAATATTACTTCACCCCTCTCACTTTCATGCGCAAAGAAAAGAGATTTTCCGATGCGGTGATGAAAAGGGTTTTCCGGTCGGCGCCGCCGAAGCATACGTTGGCGGTCCAGCGGGCCTCCACGGGAATGTGGGCGATCTTTTTTCCTTTCTTGTTGAAGACCGTGACCCCCTGACCGGTCAGATAGATATTTCCTTTGCAGTCGATGGTCATGCCGTCGGATCCCATGGGAGCAAAGAGGGTCTTGCCGCTCAGGGTGCCGTCGGGGGAGATTCTGTAGCGGTAGGTTTTCCCGTCGCCGATGTCGGCCACATATAGGGTTTTCCCGTCGGGGGTGCCGATGATGCCGTTGGGTTGTTTCAGGTCGGTGGTTACCCTGACGGGGGCCTGGCTGTCCGGGGCCAGGAAGTAAACATGCTGTCCGTCGAGTTGCGAGGTTTTCTCCCTGCCGGTCCACCAGGGACGGGCATAGAGCGGGTCGGTGAAGTAGATGCCGCCGTCGGGCCTGACCCAGAGATCGTTGGGACCGTTGAGGCGCCGGCCTTCGACGGTACTCACGAGGACTGTATGTTCCCCGGAAGGGGTGATACGCCACAGTTCGTTCTTCTCATCGGAGCAGGAGAGCAGGTTTCCTTCCCGGTCAAAATAGAGGCCGTTGGCGCGACCGCAGTCGCTGCAGAACTCCTTCAGCTCACCCCCGGTCGTCCAGATATAGATTTTGTTATTGGGCTGGTCGGTGAAATAGACGTTGCCCGCCTTATCGGCGGCAGGGCCTTCGGTGAAGCTGAAAGGGCCCGACAGCAGCACCGGCTGGGCATCACGGGCGATAATGGTGTTGTTTTTCTGCGCGGCCAGGGGAAGAGTGGCGATTCCCATGCCCAGGGCGACCGCCAACCGCTTAATCGGTAAAAGGAAGGTGCTCTTCAT
>CAZMMX010000041.1:0-8447 GCA_964567485.1 uncultured Prolixibacteraceae bacterium
CGGGTCTCACTTGCCGGGTCTCAGTTGGCGGACGGCGGCGCCGGCCTGCCAGAGTTCCGATTCGCGCATCTCCTTTAGCTCAGCATTAAGGCTGTCGCGGTAGTTGTCGGCACTCAGAGAGTCGATCACCCGCTGTGTCTCCACGCCATCCCTGACGCTTTTGTAGAGGTCATGGAAAACAGGAAGGGTCGCCGCCCGGAATTTATGGCGCCAGTCGAGGGCCCCACGCTGTGCCGTGGCACTGCAGTTGGCATACATCCAGTCCATGCCGTTCTGATCCACCAAACGGATCAGGCTCTGCGTCAGCTCTTCCACGGTTTCGTTGAAGGCTTCGGAGGGAGAATGGCCGTTTTCCCGGAGGACCTGGTACTGGGCTTCAATGATGCCTGCCAGAGCTCCCATGAGAACCCCGCGTTCTCCCGTCAGGTCGGAATAGACCTCATTCTCAAAGGTGGTAGGGAAGAGATATCCCGAACCTATGGCGATGCCCAGGGCCAGGGTACGGTCCATCGCCCTGCCCGTATAGTCGCGGAAAACAGCAAAGCTGGAATTGATCCCGTGGCCGGCAAGGAAATTGGTGCGCACGCTGGCGCCCGATCCCTTGGGTGCCACCAGGATGACGTCGACATTCTCCGGGGGAATCACACCGGTCTGCTCCTTATAGACCACCGAAAAACCATGTGAGAAATAGAGGGCATCACCGGGATTCAGACAGGGTTTGATTTTCGGCCATATCAGGCGCTGTGCGGCATCGGAAACCAGGTACTGGATGATGGTCCCCCTGCGGGCAGCCTCTTCCACCGGGAAAAGGGTCTCCCCCGGAATAAAACCGTCACGCACCGCCTTGTCCCAGTCCTGCCGGAACTCAGGCGCCTGGCCGATGATCACCCGGAACCCCTGGTCCCGCATGTTCAGGGCCTGTGCCGGTCCCTGCACCCCGTAACCGATGATGGCGATTACCTCATCCTGCAATACCTCCCGGGCTTTCTCCACCGGAAACTCCTCACGGAGAACCACATTTTCCATCTCTCCGCCAAAATTGATCTTTGCCATAATAATTTGTTTTACAAGTATTTAAATTACTCTATAAATGGTTTGTAACTGTTTCGTTTTTGGGGCTGCCCACCGCATCAGCGGACATGGGCCTCCAGGGGCCACACTGCTAATCCAGGGCCAACAGGAAGGCATCACGCTGGTGCAGGAATTCCGAGATTCGCTCGATGGGGTCGCGGGTGATGGCCACCCTCCCCGACCTGATGAACTGCATCACCCGGAACTGGTTGAGCTCGTTGAAGAGCGCCTGGGTCTCCTCCTTGTGCCCCGTCTTCTCGATCACCGTATACTCCCGGGTAATCTCCAGGATCCTGGCCCCTGAATTACGGACGATATTCTCCACCTGATCGCTGTTATAGAGCGCCTCGGTGGGGACCTTGTAAAGGGCCACCTCCTGGTAGATCATCTCCTCGTTGGTCAGGTAAAAAGCCTTCAATACATCAATCACCTTTTCGATCTGCGCCGTCACCTTGCGCACCGTGTCCTCGGTACAACTGACCACGATGGTGAACTTATAGATCCCCTCGATGGCCGACTCCGAGACGGTCAGACTGTCGATATTAATTTTCCGCCGGGTGAAGATCAGGGTGATGCGCGACAACAACCCGATGTGGTTCTCACTGAAAACCGTAATGTTATATTCCCGCTTCATATGCTGAATTTTTATTATAAGTCATTTTGAAAGAGATGAAATCAATGATGCAGACTTTTTCCATTACTTCCGGGTAAAGTCTTTTATAAACATTTAGAATCACTTAATTACAATTAGAGTCATTGTTAATCGACAGAAGTCATTTATATATGATCATCGTCCACGACATCGGCTCAGGGTTCCAGCATCACTTCAGATACCGTAGCCCCGGAAGCCACCATGGGGAAGACATTGTCCTCTTTTTCAATGACCACCTCCAGGAGGAAGGGACCGTTATGGGCGAGCATCTGGTCGACGCCTTTTTCCAGCGCCTCTCTTTGACTCACCTTGAGTCCCGGAATGCCGAAGCCCCGGGCGATCATGATGAAATCGGGATTGTGGAGTTCGGTGAAGGAGTAGCGTTTTTCGAAGAAGAGCTGTTGCCACTGGCGCACCATGCCCAGGAAGTTGTTATTGAGCAGGATGATTTTCACAGGAAGGTTGTTCTGGGCGATGGTTCCCAGCTCCTGGATGGTCATCTGGAATCCTCCGTCACCGATCGTGGCCACCACGGTGCGGTCGGGGGCAGCCAGCTGGGCTCCCATGCTGGCCGGCAATCCATATCCCATGGTCCCCAGTCCGCCCGAGGTCACAAAACTCCGGGAATGGCGGAACCCGAAATAACGGGCGGCCACCATTTGTTGCTGTCCCACGTCGGTCACCAGAATCGCCTCCTGGTGGGTTTTGTCGGAGACCATTCTGACCACCTCTCCCATGGTCATTCCGGGTTTCTCAGGATGGAGATCTCGGGAGATCACCTTGTCGAATTCTATGCGGTCGGCCTCGCGGAACCCGTTGACCCATGCCTCGTGGCTGTTGGCTTTCACGTTGGCGGTGAGCATGCGGAGTGATTTGGCGGCATCGCCCACCACGGCCACATCGGCCTTGATGATTTTATCCACTTCGGCAGGGTCGATATCGAGATGTATAATTTTCGCTTTCCGGGCATACCCCGACACCTTTCCGGTGACGCGGTCGTCGAACCGCATGCCCACGGCGATGATCAGGTCGGCTTCATTGGTTTTGATATTCGGGGCATAATTACCATGCATCCCCAGCATGCCCACATTCAGCGGATGATCGGTGGGCAGCGCCGAGAGACCCAGAAGGGTCCATGCCGCCGGAATTCCCGTTTTCTCAATGAACGCCTTCAGTTCCTGTTCCGCACGGGAGATGATGACCCCCTGTCCGAAGAGCAACAGCGGTCTTTGGGCCGCATCAATCAGGTCGGCAGCCTCCCTGACCTTGAAGGGATCCACCGGGACCTCGGGAAGATAACTGCGTATCTTGGTGCATTTCTTATACTCAAAGTCCACTTCCCCGAATTGGGCATCTTTGGTGATGTCGAGCAGGACAGGCCCGGGGCGCCCCGTTTGGGCGATGAAGAAGGCCTGAGCGATGGCTCCGGGAATCTCATCGGCATTGGTGATCTGGAAATTCCACTTGGTGATGGGTATCGAAATGCCGATCACGTCAGATTCCTGGAAGGCGTCGGTCCCCAAAAGCGGAGAAGTGACCTGCCCGGTGATGCACACCATGGGCACCGAATCGATCATCGCGTCGGCAATGCCGGTGATCAGATTGGTCGCCCCCGGTCCGGATGTGGCAAAGCAAACCCCCGGACGGCCGGTGATCTTGGCAAACCCCTCGGCGGCATGGGCAGCCCCCTGCTCGTGGCGGACCAGGATATGCCTGACCCTGTCGCGATAATCATACAAAGCATCATACACCGGCATAATGGCTCCCCCGGGATACCCGAAAATGGTATCCACCCCCTCTTCAAGCAGGGAAAGGATCAGGGCCTCCGATCCACTCACCCTCATTGGCATCGTACTCATAGCTTCCTGTATTTTAAACGCATTCATCATTCTGATATTTAAGACTTACGACTTAAGATTTACGATTATTCCAACCTTCTCACTGCCCCTTTATCGGCCGAGCTGACCATGGAGGCATAGGCCCTGAGGGCCTGGGATACCTTTCTCTTTCGGGGTTCGGGTTTCCAGGCTTCCCGGCCTTTCGACTCCTCTTCCGCCCTTCTTTTTTCCAGTTCGTCCTCCGGAACCTCCAGGTTGATGGTCCGGTTCGGGGTGTCGATAGTAAGGAGATCGCCGTTGCGGACCAGGGCGATGGGACCTCCTGAGGCGGCTTCCGGGGAAACATGGCCGATAGATAGTCCCGAGGTCCCCCCCGAAAAGCGGCCATCGGTGATCAGGGCGCACACTTTGTCGAGTTTCATGGACTTCAGGTAAGAGGTGGGATAGAGCATTTCCTGCATGCCGGGACCGCCGCGGGGGCCTTCGTAGCGGATGACCACCACGTCGCCGGGTTGCACGGCTTCTCCCAGGATGCCGTTGCAGGCCTCCTCCTGGGAATCGAACACCCGGGCCCTGCCGGTGAATGTCAGGATGGAAGGATCCACACCCGCCGTCTTCAGGATACATCCGTCAGGGGCCAGGTTCCCATATAAAACCGCCAGTCCGCCATCGCGGCTGTAGGCATGCTCCACGCTGCGGATGCATCCCTTTTCCCTGTCGCGGTCGGCTGTGGGGTAGGTGTTATCCTGCGACCCCAGGACCAGGTTACGCCGGCGACCCGGAGCAGAAAGGTATTTCCGGAGGTGATCTTCAGAAATTCCAGGGTCCATGATGTCATAGCGGGCAATGGCCTCTTTCAGGGTGAGTCCGTCGACCCGTTTCACCGAGGTGTCGAGGAGTCCCCCGCGTGCCAGTTCGGCCATGATGCCCATGATTCCCCCGGCCCTGTTGACATCCTGCACATGGTAGGAAGAGCTGGGAGCCACTTTGCAGAGGTTCGGGGTGATGCGTGACAGTTTGTCGATGTCCTGCATCGTGAAGTCCACGCCGGCCTCGTGAGCCACAGCCAGCAGGTGAAGTACGGTATTGGTCGATCCGCCCATGGCGATGTCGAGTCTCATGGCATTGAAGAAAGCCTCACGGGTGGCGATATTGCGGGGGAGTACACTGTCATCGCCATCGAAGTAGTAAGCTTTGGTCATCCTGACAATCTGACGGGCCGCCTCCTCAAAAAGACGGGTCCGGTTGGTATGGGTGGCCACGATGGTACCATTCCCCGGAAGGGAAAGGCCAATGGCCTCGGTCAGACAGTTCATGGAGTTGGCGGTAAACATGCCGCTGCAGGATCCGCAGGTGGGACATGCCGCCCTTTCGACCTCTGTCATCAGGTCATCACCGACGGCCGGATCGGCGGCCATCACCATGGCGTCGACCAGGTCGTACTCCCTGCCTCCTGTTTCCCCGGCTTCCATGGGGCCTCCCGAGACAAAAATAGCGGGAATGTTCAGCCGCATGGCTGCCATCAGCATCCCCGGGGTGATCTTGTCACAGTTGGAGATGCACACCATGGCATCAACGGTATGGGCATTGCACATATATTCGACACTGTCGGCAATGATATCGCGCGAAGGAAGCGAATAGAGCATGCCATCATGCCCCATGGCGATGCCGTCATCAATGGCAATGGTGTTGAATTCCGCAGCAAAGAACCCCTCCTTCCCGATCAGCGACTTGACCTGCTGTCCAATCGCATGCAGGTGCGTATGCCCCGGCACAAATTGAGTGAACGAGTTGACTACCGCGATCACCGGCTTTCCAAAATGCTCCTCACGCATCCCGTTGGCCCGCCACAGACTCCGGGCTCCGGCCATCCTGCGCCCCCGGGTGCTCGTCTCACTCCTCAAACTGTTTTTCATATCTTTTAGTTTTGCGGTTTTTACTTCCATAAAAAAAGCCTTCCCCGGTTGCTGAGAAAGGCTTTTGCATCTTTTAATTCCATAAGCGTACCTTCCTCAGCTGCTGCTTAGAATGACTACACTTACGATAATAATATTTAACACGATCCGATTCATACGCTCTGCGTCCTGTTTTATAGACGCCGTTCATCAGCAAATGTAGAAATTATTTTAAACGACAAAAGGAATCCGTAAGTAAAATCCCGCTTTTCATGAAAATAGTTAAGATTAGGGCGGAAATTAATATTAAATTTACATACCACACCCCTAAGTAGGCATGGCGCCCTGGTCAGAAACGGAAGGGATTGTAGCTGATGCCCCGGTCGAAGACGTCGGTTTGTTCCTTTCGTTTGAGGAACCTTACCAGGGCATAGGTGGCCGGGGTAAAGAGGATTTCGACGCTGCACTTGAAGAGGTAGTTGGAAACGATGACCGCCAGGAGGAGGTCATGGGGGAGCACTCCCCAGAAAGCGATGAGGGTGAACAGGAGGGTGTCAATGCCCTCCCCCACGAGGGTAGAGCCGATGGTCCGCATCCAAAGGTGCTTCCCTTCGGTGATGACCTTCAGGCGTGAGAGGAGCATGGAGTTGATGAATTCCCCGGCGAAGTAAGCCACCAGACTGGCCAGGACGATGCGCGGCATGAAACCGATAAGCGATTCGAAGGCTTTTTGGTGGGGCCACCCTTCGGCCGGCGGGAGCAACTGAACGATCCAGAGGACCAGCGACATCATCACCGCAGCCATGAAACCGGTCCAGATCACCCTGCGCGTACGACGGTAGCCATAGACTTCCGTGAGTACATCCCCGAAAATATAGGAGAGCGGGAACAAAATGGTTCCCCCGTCGAAAGTGAATTTCCACAGGGTGAGGATCTTGGTCGACGCAATATTCGACACCAGTAAAACCGCTACAAAAACCGCCATCAACACATCAAAATAACGATAACCTCCGGCCTGTCCCCCGGAGTCTCCTGACCTGGTATTCATCTTTTGATTTATTTGCCGGCAAATATAACGATTCTGAAAAGGTAAAAATAGCTTCGTTCGCCGCTTGATTATGCCGATATCGAATGGGCTCACCTGAAATCGTCAGTCTGAAAGTTAAAAATGAGAAATATTTGGTTTATACGGAAATAAGGGTTATCTTTACACAGAATTCGGTTTCAGGGGGAAGCCGGATTTTTTGTTTTTACCCTATTTTAACATCAGAATAATGAAATCACAATTGCGTATCACAAACCTGGATTACCAGCGTTTAAGCCACCTGATCGAGAGTGTCAGGAAGACCATGAAGGATGACCTTCACAATATCAAAGCCCTGGAAGGGGAAATAGAACGTGCTAAGCGGGTAGAGCCACGTAAAATCGGGTCTGAGTTCGTCACGATGAATTCAGAAGTGGAAGTCATCGACTCCACCACCGGCAGGATTATGAAATTCAAGCTGGTTTATCCACAGGAAGCCAATTTCCCGGGAGGGAAGCTTTCGGTGCTCTCGCCCCTGGGCAGCGCCCTGATCGGCTACCGTGAAGGCGACGAAGTCGAATTCCGCGTTCCTGCAGGTACCAAAAAGGTAAAAATCGGGAAAATCCTATACCAGCCCGAGGCCAAGGGAGAATACGCCCTATAGTTTCAGACAAGCGATGGTCAATTGTGACGGAAGAGCGGGAGTTTGAAACACAACTCCCGCTTTTTTGTTGCATAAATTCCGGGGAGCGTATCCCTGCCCGATTAAGGGAATGATCTGCAGTTCCACCAGGGTGCTGAGACTCATAGAAACGTGAGATCGATTCAGAGTCCCACCAGGGTGCTGACTTCCTGCATGGCTTTGAGGGAGAGTTCCGCGAATTCATCGATGGGAATGCCGATCTTTTCACATTCCAGGATGTTTTCCCGCTTCACCGAGGCCGCAAAAGCCTTCTCCTTCATTCGTTTGGTGATGGATTTCACCTTGACCGAAGCCACTTTTTTATCGGGGTACACCAGTGCCGTGGCGGTGATGAGTCCGGTGATGGTCTCTCCGGCCGCCAGGGCGTGCTGGAACTCCGTGGTCCGTTCCTTTCCCGTGGCCATTTCGTTGTGCATGACGATGGCGTCGAGGGCTCCGGGAGTCACTTTGCCGTCGAGGAGGCGGGCGGCATAGGGCCCATGGACCAGAGGGTCGGCATGGGTGATCTCCACGTCGATATCGTGGAGCAACCCGGCCATCCCCCACTCCTCCTCACCGCGTCCCAACCGGCGGGCCAGGGCACGCATCACCGCCTCACTGGCATAACAATGGCGCCGCATGCTCTCCGAGGTGATTGTCTCTTCCAGCATCCTGACAGCTTCTTCCCGTGTCATCATAGCATTCCCCAATAATATACATTCCTTATTTCCTCCGGAAGGGAACTCCTTTTCAAAGAGGATACCATTTCCGGGTTTACTTCCTATTTTTACCCAAAAATAGAAAAATGCAGGAAATTGAACGCAAATTTCTGGTCCGCCGTGATCTCTTTCCCACCACCGGCGCCGGCATCATCATGAGACAGGGGTATCTGTCGGTCGATCCCGACCGGGTGGTGCGCATCAGGCGCGAGGGCGACCGGGCATGGATCACTATCAAGGGCAAAATGGAAGGCATTACCCGGCCTGAATTTGAATACCCGGTTCCCCTGGAAGATGCTGAGGCCTTGCTGCGGCTGGCCCTCTTTCCTCCGGTCGAAAAAATCAGACACCGGGTCACCGTGGAGGGCACCCTCTGGGAAGTCGACGAATTTCTGGGTGTCAATGCCGGATTGCTTATGGCCGAGGTAGAGCTGGAAAGCGAGGATGCTCCCTTCTCCCGCCCTGTCTGGCTCGGGGAAGAGGTGACCCACGACCGGCGCTATTACAACTCACAGCTCGCCCAACAACCGTACATGCTATGGAAAGGTTGAGTTAGCCTTGCAGGC
>CAZMMX010000041.1:8547-15618 GCA_964567485.1 uncultured Prolixibacteraceae bacterium
GGGTTTATTGCACCTTCATCAGGAGTATCCGGAAGGCCCTTCCCATGTATGCAGTTACATCAGG
The DNA here is from genome assembly GCA_964567485.1 of uncultured Prolixibacteraceae bacterium. Classification (GTDB taxonomy): domain Bacteria; phylum Bacteroidota; class Bacteroidia; order Bacteroidales; family Prolixibacteraceae; genus UBA1413. The sequence goes on from CAZMMX010000041.1 coordinate 8,612, forward strand.
GTAATGGAGGTAAATTCCCGCAGCGCTCAATGAACATCCAATCGATTTATCCGAAGTGGAATAAAACATACCAAGGGTGTTCCAGTTTGTCCCGTTGTAATTGATTTCAGCAGAAAGAACTCTGGTGTTGGCCCTGTCATATCCTGAAGGCCAGGAAATCAACACAGAAGATCCTGTGGTGCCGGTCGTTCCGGTAATTTCACGGATTTCTGAGAAGACCTTTCCGGCAGAGCCGACCGCCATGGTTCCTTCCACATCGAGAGTGGCACTTGGTGTGGAGGTGTTGATACCCACCCTTTTGTTAGCAGCATCAATGGTCATCACCTGAAAGTACCCCGAGCCGCTGTTGATGGAAAAACGAATATTTTTGTTTACATTATCATTGATAAACGCAAGTTCTCCCGTATACGCGCCCATTCGCATTCCGCCGGTGCCCTGGTTATCCTTCAGCTTGATATAGCAGGTGTTGCTGGCATTTTCGATGGACAGGGGATGCTCGATGGTAGTGGTTCCTATGCCGACATATCCGGCAGTGTAGAAAACGTCATCACCCGTTTTCTGCCAGGGATTGGCTGCCGGGGTCTGCCAGGAGGCAAATCCGCCGGCATCGGAGGTCAGCACCTTTCCGGCTCCCTGGGTACCATCCAAAATTTTGATTTTGCTCCGGAATTCGGCCGCAGGGCCTGTCCCATCGTTAATGGCATAAATTGCGGCATAGGTGGCGCTGTTGTTGACGGCGGCCACCGCCTGTCGGTCGGTAGTCAGCACCTGAAACTGCCGCAGGTCGGCACCGGGGACTTTTCCGATCGCCACCTTCCCGGCATTGAAGTAAATATCAGAACCCGACGACAGCCAGGGGTTGGCACCAAAGGTCTGCGGACCCCAGGCAGTACCACTGAACGTCAGCACCTGTCCGGCCGCAGCCCCCATGGAGGCCAGTTTGGGTGCCGTAACGGCGCCTGCAGCCAATTTGTTGGTGATAACAGCCCCCTCTCCTAGATCTACCGAAGTCACACCACCATCTTTAATCGACAGCGGCATTATTGTCGTGCCGTCCCCAGACAGGCTACTATCGTGGATTACCGTTTGGGTGCCCCAGTTATCGCCGGCGGTACCCCCTGCAGGCAGTACGACGGTGCCCCCACCCCGCGATAACGTCAACTGGTTACCGCTGATACTCAGCGCCTGGATCTCATTGGTAGCGTCCCCATCGGCTTCTTCCTCCACCTTTTGGGCATATAAGGCATAGGGAACACTCATCAACGGACTGGTGCCCATCTCCTGGTAGGCCGAGCCACCGGCAGGGTCCATCTCCACCTTCAGAAAAAAAGATCCTGAAGACCAGTCCACCGACGAAAAACTCCCGGTCACCGGGGTTCCCTGCCCCACCACCAGGTCGACCAACCCGAAACCATTCGTACTCTTTCCCGTATGGGTTTCCCGGTAAACGGCCGTACCTGTGGCGCTGCCGATGAGAATAGTCATCCGGAAACTCACCATGGTGTTGGCCAGCACATTCCCCGAAGCATCACGGGCCACCGCCTGATACTTCATTCCTTGAGGAGCCTGGGCCCACAGCGTACATGCGACTGCTATCAAGACCCAGATAAACAATAATCTCTTCATCATGTTGTTTTTATTAAAATTTATCGTCATTCAGATCTTAGGGCAACCATAACTTTATCGGCCCGGCACGTCCCCTGAGAGGAGATCAAAATAGATGCGCGATAGTAATTTACGGAAAAAAAACATCCCTTCGTTTTTTATCAGATTTTATTTACTTTTAATTGCTGAAAAGAATGAATTTCCTGGGCAGAATATACCGCTTTTACTATGAAGGATTCCGCAGTATGACTGTGGGCAAAACCCTCTGGCTCATCATTCTCATCAAACTCTTCATCATGTTTGCCATCTTCAGGCTCTTTCTGTTTCCCGATTTCCTGGGGGAGCGGTTTTCGAGCGATGAGGAGAAAAGCGAGTACGTGATCGAGCAGTTCCACCAACAAAGGCAATAATGGAAGCTCTCTGCGGCAAGTAATAACAGGTTGAGACAACACAGGACACTATGATAACAAACGACAAATTTCAAGCATATGGAAGAAGCACTGGTTAGTTGGTCGCGGGCGCAATTCGCCCTGACAGCCATGTATCATTGGATCTTTGTTCCCCTCACCCTCGGGCTTTCGTTTATCATCGCCTTCATGGAGACGATCTACCTCCGCACCGGGAAAGCAGAGTGGAAAAGGATCACCAAATTCTGGATGACCCTTTTCGGAATCAACTTCGCCATTGGTGTGGCCACGGGCCTTATCCTCGAGTTTGAGTTCGGGACCAACTGGTCGAACTACTCATGGTTTGTGGGCGACATTTTCGGCGCTCCCCTGGCCATTGAGGGGATCCTGGCGTTCTTTTTGGAAAGCACCTTTATTGCGGTCATGTTTTTCGGGTGGAACAAAGTGAGCAAGAAATTTCACCTGTTGTCAACATGGCTGGTGGCCGTGGGGGCCAACCTTTCGGCCTTGTGGATCCTGGTAGCCAACGCCTGGATGCAGTACCCCGCCGGAACCCGTTTCAACCCTGACACCGCCCGTAACGAAATGGTGGGTTTCTGGGATATGCTCTTCTCCCCGGTGGCCATCAATAAATTCCTGCATACCATACAGTCGGGATTCGTCCTGGCGTCGGTCTTCGTGATCGGCATCAGCGCCTGGTACCTGATGAAAAAACGGGAAGAGCAGCTCGCAAAAAAAAGCATGCTGGTGGCCGGGGTATTCGGACTGGTCATGTCGGTGTTTCTGATCATCACCGGTGATGTGTCGGCGCGCCTGATGGCCCGTTACCAGCCGGTGAAGTTCGCGGCCATGGAAAACCTCTATGAAGGACGCACTAACGCCCCCCTGGTGGCCATGGGGTTCCTGCGCACCAGCCCCGGCCAGGAAAACCATAAAAAAGAGGATTTTATCATGAAAATAGAAATCCCCAACTTCCTCTCCTACATGGCCTTTCTCGATGCCAACGCCTTCGTCCCCGGCATCAAAGACCTGATCCACGGCAACCCGGAGAGGAACCTTATGCCGACTTCTGAAAAAATCGAAAAGGGGAAAGTGGCCATTGCCGCCCTTAAAAGCTATAAGGATGCCCGCAAAATGGGCAATACGGCGGCCGCCGACAGCTCCCTGGCCCTGCTTAACGCCAACTATCCATACTTCGGCTATGGATTTCTCCAGGACGAATATGAGGCTATCCCCCCCATCAAACTCACTTTTTACTCCTTCCGCATCATGGTCGGTTTGGGATTTCTCTTCGTGCTTCTTTTTGCCACCACCTTATTCCTGCTTTGGAAAAAGAAAATCGACAATAAACGGTGGTATTACCTCACGGCCATCTTCATGATTCCCCTGGCATACCTGGCCACCCAGATGGGGTGGATCGTGGCGGAAGTGGGCCGCCAGCCCTGGGTCATCCAGGACCTGATGCCCACCTCGGCAGCCGTCTCCCAAATCAACACGGGCGCCGTCAAACTCACCTTTTTCTTATTTGCCGTCACCTTCACCATCCTGCTGATCGCCGAAATCCGCATCATGGTGAAACAAATCCATAAAGGACCCAAGGAAGGAGGAACCAAATAATGTTTGAAAACTGTTCACACCTGGCACTGCAGCACTATTGGTGGGCGATCATTTCGCTCCTGGGTGCGCTGCTCGTCTTCCTGCTTTTCGTGCAGGGAGGACAAACCCTGATCTACCGGCTGGGGAAGACCGATACCGAAAGGAGCCTGATCGTCAATATCCTCGGAAGAAAATGGGAATTCACCTTCACCACCCTGGTCACCTTCGGGGGTGCCTTTTTCGCTGCCTTTCCCCTCTTTTACAGTACCAGCTTCGGCGGCGCCTACTGGGTATGGATGATCATCCTCTTCGCCTTCATCCTTCAAGCCGTCTCCTACGAATTCCGCACCAAACCCGGCAACTTCCTCGGCAAGAAAACCTTCGAGGCCTTCCTCTTCATCAACGGACTGGTGGGGACCATCTTCCTGGGCACCGCCGTGGGCACCTTCTTCACCGGGTCGCAGTTCTCGGTCAATGAGATGAATTTTTCACAATGGGAAACGGCCACGCACGGACTGGAAGCCGCCCTCAACGTGCAGAACCTCTCGCTCGGGCTGGCGCTCTTTTTCCTGTCGCGGACCCTGGGCACCCTTTTTATCATCCAGAATGTCCGTCATACCGAAGTGATCACCCGCGCCCGTAAACAGATCCTCAGGGATGCCATCCCCTTCCTGGTCTTCTTCCTCACCTTTACGGCCATGCTCCTCCTGAAAGAGGGATTCGCCGTCAACCCCGAAACCGGAGAAGTATACATGCAGCCCTATAAATACTTCCATAATATGGTGGAAATGCCCGTGGGGGGTATTCTCTTCCTGCTGGGGGTGGTCCTGGTGCTGCTGGGGATCTTCCGCACCCGTTTCTGTTTTGAGAAGTGCAGCAACAAAGGCATCTGGAGCGCCGGTATCGGCACGGTCCTGACGGTCTTCGCCCTCTTCCTGACCGCCGGATATAACCATACCGCCTATTACCCCTCCACCTTCGACCTGCAGGACTCGCTGACCATCCAAAACAGCTCCTCGAGCCAATATACCCTCACCGTTATGAGCTACGTCTCCCTGCTGGTCCCCTTTATCCTGGCCTATATCTTTTTCGCCTGGAGAGCCATCACTTCGAAAAAGATAGACCAGGAGGAACTCGAGGAGGAGGGACATATTTATTGACCCATCCGTGGCTGCCCGCTGACGAATGGAACTCACCCGCCGCCAGCAGGATACCCCTGAAATATTGAGGGGAGATAGGTTCATCAGTAAGTTAAGTCCTGACTCCCTATAATGGGAGAAAGAGCTTAAATGATGGGAAATTATACCATTTAACCTAATTTTGCGTTTTCAAAGCAGTGAAAACCGTAATTGAAGTACAATACATTAAATTGCTAATACACGAGTGAAAGGAAAGTTGTTTGCAGCACTTGCCCTGCTGATTATTCTATGCCAGCCCGCGGCGGCCCAGACCGGAGACGACCATGAATCGGGTTATGCCGACACGCTCAGCACCAACCTCCAGCTGATGAAAAGGTACCTGTCCCACGGTAGCAAGTGGTATTTTACCGATCCTTTGGCCGAAAAAAGGCTTGCCGGACTCATCCATTTTATTGAAGATGAGCCCCTCGATTCCATCGTCGGCTATTTTCACCGGAAAGTGGTGAACGACACGCTGCCGCTGATTGTGCGCAAGCCTTGGGACGCCCCCGACTCCCTCAGGTTCAGGGGATATATTCCTCACCGCGAGCTGGTCAGACAACTCGACGCCATTGTCGTTGAAGTCAGCCAGGATTATGCCAACCGGCCCGTAGCCGTCCCTGAAGAGATGATGCGCCAGGCTGTGCAGCAGGTGAGGACGATCCCCTCCGGGGAAGGAATGCAGCTATTCAATGAAGGGATCTACCAGATGCCCGACAGCCTGAAGATCCTTGACGCCATTCCGGAAGATATGGTCCAGTCACCCCAGGATTTCCGCAGGATCCTTAATCTCGACAGTGCCCGCAGCCGCTTCGTGGAACAGAAAAGAATCCGTTATAACGATTCTGTGATGACGGCAGCACGCCAGCAGGCCACCGACGAATACCGGAAGCAGTTGACCGGCGAACGCATCTCCATGCTCCAAACACAAAAGATAGAAGCGGTGAAAAGGAACAATTTCCAGGTGTTGAAATTCCATAATGACCAGGTAATCAGGGCGGTCAACGACTCCATCATCAAGTCGGCAAGATGGCTGGCTGAGTTTGCCGACCTTCTCGACAATACCACGGTCAACCTGGTGAACCTCACCAACGCCTCCTCTCCCCTGGTACTGAGCAATGCCGGCACGTTCTTCACCCGTGTATGGCTCAAAAACCAGCAAAACGACTCCCTCTCGGTGCTGGTCCGGAACATCGACAAACGAAGCATGCAACTGGTCATGGAAGACGGGGTGACTTTTTCCCGCTTCCGGCAGCAGGCGGTGAAGGATTTTGATTTCACCACCCTGAACACCCCAGCCACCAACCTCGATAAGATCGAACGCAGATACCAGGCTTATACGCCGTGGACCATCGGGGGCGACGGCACCTCCCAGTTCTCACAGACTTACCTCAACGAATACTGGAAAAAGGGGGGCAACAGCGCCCTCTCCATCCTGGTGGTCGCCAAAGGATTCGCCAACTTCTCCGCAGACAAGATCAAATGGGACAACAGCATCGAAGTGCGAAACGGCTGGGTGAAACCCGGAGAAGACAAAATCCAGAAAAACGATGACAAATTCGAAATCGCCTCCCGCCTGGGAGTCAGCGCCACCCAGAAATGGTATTACAGTACCGAAGCCAACTTCCAGACCCAATTCTTTAACGGCTACAAGTATCCCGACCGGGAGAATGCCATCTCGGGATTTATGGCCCCCGGCCGCTTCCTCTTTAAGTTAGGGATGGACTACAAACCCAACAAGAACTTTTCCCTGTTCATTTCGCCCCTCACCTCCAAAACGGTCTTCGTAAGGGACACCCTCGAATTTGACAAATCCAGTTTCGGGATCAAAGCCGGGAAAATGGCCTATTGGGAACCGGGTCTCAACACCGACCTGAAATACACCAAAAGCTTCACGCCGGGGATCTCCTTTGAAACCAAGTACAGGATGTTTGTCAATTACATGCACCCCTTCAACCAGTTTGACATTGAGTGGGAGAATACCCTCACCATGCAGCTGACCGACCACATCAGGGCTTCGGTGATGTTCCATTCCATTTACGACAGCAAGATTCTCTTTGACAAACTCGACGCTGAGGGAAATCCCAGGGTCGACAGCAACGGCGATAAGATCAGAGGACCCCAGTTGCAGTTCAAGGAGTTTGTGAGTATCGGCTTTTCCTACCGGATCAACCGCCGGGTCCTGCGTGCCCGGGAAATCTGACTTTCAGAAATCGGGACT
>CAZMMX010000041.1:15718-27878 GCA_964567485.1 uncultured Prolixibacteraceae bacterium
GCAGGTCAGCGGATCAGCAGGTCAGCAATCACAAATAGGGCATAGGCCACGCTGGCAATGCCGTTGGTGGTGAAGAAGGCCAGGTTGACACGGCGCAGGTCGTGGGGTTTCACCAGCAGGTGCTGCGACAGGAGAAGTCCGCAGAACCAGAGGACTCCGGCCCAGTGCAGTCCTCCGCCCTTCACCATAGCGGCCAGCATAACTACCAGCACGGCGGTCAGCCCGTGGATGACTTCCGAAAGACGAAGGGCTCTTTTTTTCCCCAGCCGCGCAGGTAGCGATTTGAGTTTCTGTTCCTTGTCGAATTCCTCATCCTGGAGGGAGTAAACGATGTCAAAACCGCTCACCCAGAGGAAGACGATGGCGCTGAGCAGCAGGGGAGGCCAGTCGAAACGGGAGGTCACGGCCAGATAAGCCCCCAGGGGAGCAATGGCGAGGCCCAGACTCAGAAAAAAATGCGACAGCGAAGTAAACCGCTTGGTATAACTATAAAACAGAATGACGAACAAGGCCACCGGGGAGAGGAAGAAACAGAGGAGGTTGATAAACCAGGTGGTGAGAATGAAAAGGAGGGCGTTGCCTGCCACAAAGAGAAGAGCCGACTTTGGGGTGATCACCCCGGCGGGGATTTCCCGGGAGGCTGTGCGGGGATTCTGACGGTCATAACGGCGGTCAAGCCAACGGTTGAACCCCATAGCCGCATTCCGGGCAAACACCATACAAAGCAATACCAGTACCAGAAGCTTTAAACTCACCTCGGAACCAGGCTGAAGATAAGCCATGAAAAACCCAATCATCGCAAACGGAAGGGCAAATAACGTATGCTCAAATTTGACCAGCCTGGTATAATTCCTGATTAATCCCATCACCCCCATATTTCCATTATGTCGACGGGGTTCCTCCCCGCAACAGCAAAGTAAAAAATAAAAATCCTATCTTTGAAACGGAGAGGCCTAATCATTTTGTCTTATGAAGGAATTCAAAAAATATGTAATGCTGCACGCCGCGCCCGAAGATGTCTACAATGCACTGGTCAATCCTCTGATGTTGGAGATTTGGTCAGGAGAACCCGCGGTAATGTCGGAAGAGCCGGGCAGCCCCTTTTCTCTTTGGGAAGGCAGTATATCAGGGACCAACAAAGCCTTTGAAAAAAACCACAAGATCGTCCAGGAGTGGGACTTCGGTGAGGATAACCCCCCGTCAGAAGTCACCATCCTGCTGCATCCCGACGCTAAAGGAACCCGCATGGAAATCAGGCACACCGGGATTCCCGATGCATATTACGAAAACATGTGTGAAGGATGGATCTCTGACTATATCGGGGGATTGCTGCAACTATTTGAAGGTTAGAAGATCAGAATGCAGGAATCCTGCGTCGGGGGTCAGGGGTCGGGAGTCTTGAATCTTGCGTCGGGAATCCTGAATCCTGAAAGTTGAATCCGGAATGTGGCAATCTGAACCCCGGATTGGCGAATTATTGTAATTTTGTGGCCATAATAATTGAAACGGCATTTCGTTTGTTAAGTGTTTTACAGCTATAATTCAGACCATATATGATGAATTTTTTGTTACAGGTTCCGGCGGCAACCCTTCCGGCCGGCGTGGAGAACATGGGTGCCCAGCCCGAAGGGATCTCGATGAAGTTTATTGATCTGGCCCTGAAGGGAGGATGGATCATGATCCCCATCCTGTTGTTATCGGTCCTTGCCGTGTACATTTTCGCGGACCGTTATTTTGCCATCAAGAAAGCGGGGAAATTCGATGCCAGTTTGATGGAAAAGGTAAAGAACTACATTGTTACAGGCAAGATCGATGCCGCCATTGCCCTTTGCCGCAGTAATGACAATCCGGCTGCCCGCATGGTGGAAAAGGGGATCAGCCGTATCGGCAGGCCTCTCACCGACGTAACGGCCGCCATTGAGAACGTGGGTAACCTGGAGATCCAGAAGCTTGAAAAGGGACTTCCCGTGCTGGCGTCGGCTGCCGGGGGCGCCCCTATGCTCGGCTTCCTGGGAACCGTGCTCGGAATGGTGCAGGCCTTCTACGACATGGCCAACGCCGGTAACAACATCGACATCACCCTGCTGTCGACAGGGATCTACCAGGCCATGGTCACCACCGTGGCCGGCCTCATCGTGGGCATCATCGCCTACTTCGCCTACAACATCCTGGTTTCCAACATCGAACAGGTAGTTTACAAAATGGAGGCCACCACCACCGAATTCATGGACCTCCTCAATGAACCCGTATAACTGACCCTCCATGACCCTAAAAAAAAGAAATAAAGTCAACGCCGCATTCAGCATGTCCTCCATGACCGACATCGTCTTTCTGCTGCTGATTTTTTTCATGCTTTCGTCCACCCTGGTAGCTCCCAATGCCCTGAAGCTGCTGCTTCCCCAGAGCAATAACCAGACGGCCGCCAAGCCGGTGACCACCATATCGATCACCAAAGATCTCCAGTATTACATCAATGATGACGGACAGCAAAGGCGCGTGGCCTTCCAGGAGATAGAACCCTTCCTGGTCAGCAAATTCTCGGGGACTCCCGAGGCTTACATCTCCCTGCATACCGACAGGTCGGTACCCATTGAGCATGTGGTGAAGCTGATGAATGTGGCCATGAAGAACCAGTTTAAAATGATCATCGCCACAGCACCTGAAGAATAACAGAATGGAGAAAATCCGGGAACATAAAAACGGGCTGATAGGCACTGTGGTTTTCCATGGTCTCCTGCTGCTCATGATGATCCTCCTGGGATTCTTCACCCCTCTGCCGCTTCCCGGGGAAGAGGGGATCCTGGTCAATTTCGGGGATAGCGAGACCGGTCTGGGCGAGATAGAGCCTTCGCCGATCATGCAACAAGAGGAGCCCCCACAGAGTTCCCCCGAGGAAGTGCCTGCGGTGGTCCCTCCGCCGCCTGCCCATCCCGAACCGGCCAAACAGGAAGTGGTGACCCAGGATCTGGAGCAGACCGCCGCCCTGGAAGCCGCCCGTAAAAAACGGGAAGAAGAACGCCAGGCCCGGCTTGAGGCAGAGCGGCAACGCCAGGCCGAACTGGAGCGCCAGCGTATAGAAACAGAGGCACGCCGGAAAGCCGAGGAAGAGAAAAGACGTATTGCGGAGATCGAGAGCCGCACCAAAGGAGCCTTCGGGACTCCGGCCGCCGGAGGCGCCGGCACCGGCAGTGGCACAGGGTCCAGCCAGGGGGTCTCCTACCCCGGCGGCAACCAGGGCGTTCCCACCGGCGACCCCAATGCGGGGACTTATGGTCCCGGCGGAAAAGGCTCCGGCGCTTCAGGCACCGGCATCAGCTACAGCCTGTCAGGACGTACAGCCACCTCGACACCCAAACCCAGCTATCCCGGAAGGGAAGAGGGTACCGTGGTGGTGAAGATCACCGTCGACCAGTCGGGAAAGGTCACCCAAGCAGAACCCGGACAGCGGGGATCCACCACTATGAACTCCGACCTGCTCGATGCTGCCAAAAAAGCAGCCCTCCAAGCCCGTTTCAACGTCAAAAACGACGCCCCGGCCTACCAAACAGGCACCATCACTTACCGGTTTATCCAAAGCCAGTGAGGATGTTCAGAAGTAACCCGGGACCTACGGAAACACCCCACTCAAGTCTTTGCGGAACCTGATTAGCCATTGTACAACGCCTGTCCTTCAGCAACCAACCGGATGGGGAGGCCACTAAATAAAAAATCAGCTGAACTGAACAAAACTGCCATGGTCGGGGTTTATCAGGCCACAGCAATAGTAATGAAGTATTGAATATGAGCCAAATCTGGATTAACGCCCTGGTCAGCACCCTGATGGTCAGCCTGATTTCCATTACGGGGATTTTCTTTCTCACCCTGAAAGCCGGCCAGTTGCAGAGGTTCGTCTTTATCCTGGTCAGTCTGGCCGTGGGAGCTCTCCTGGGGAATGTCTTTTTCCACCTCATCCCCGAATCGTTCGAAACCATCGAAAACCAGGGAACCATCGCCCTGCTGATCCTCGCCGGAATACTGGCCTTTTTCATCCTCGAGAAGTTTCTCCACTGGCATCATGGCCATGACGTGGAACACCTCGAAAACCATCCCAAATCATACGGTTATGTGAGTTTGCTGGCCGACGGAATCCATAATTTCACCGATGGAATCCTGATTGCCGCCGGATGGATGGCAGGTCCCGAAATCGGCATGGCCACCACCCTGACGGTCATCCTCCATGAGATACCCCAGGAAATCAGCGACTTCGGTATTCTCATCCATGCGGGCTTCACCGCCCGCAAGGCGCTGTGGCTTAATTTCTACGCGGCACTGGCCGCCATCCTGGGCACCCTGATCACCCTTATGGCCGGATCGGCCATCGAATCCCTCTCCCATTACGTCCTCCCCGTGGCCGCCGGCGGATTTATCTACCTGGCCGGAACAGACCTGATGCCGGAACTCAACAAGGAGCGGTCCATGAGAAATTCCCTGATCCAGCTGGCCATGATCATTGCCGGACTGGCCCTGATGTTCCTGGTCAGCGGCAGCCATTCCCACCACACCCACTAATCTACTTTTTTTTCTTTTTATTTTTTTCTGGCCGTTTATTATGTTCAGAACTATTATTTTTTGTAAGTTTAGGGCAGCTTTTTATTACAAATTCCTTCATTTACATTGTGGCGTTTTTTGGTCCGTATTTATCAACTGAAAATCTATACTTATGTCAGAACCATTTTTGGCGGAAATCCGTATGCTCCCTTTCAACTTTGCTCCCAAAGGATGGGCATTTTGTGACGGGCAACTCATGCCTTTGTCACAGAACACCGCCCTCTTTTCCTTGCTGGGAACCACCTATGGGGGAAACGGATATTCAAATTTCGGACTTCCTAATCTAATGGGGAGGACACCGATGCATCCCGGACGGGGGCCCGGGCTGAGACTTCACGATCTGGGGGAATACGGAGGTTCCAAGAACGTCCACCTACTCGAATCACAGATCCCCGCCCACAACCATGGGCTTCGTTTCTCAGATGCGGAGGCTACCACGACCACTTTTCCTCAGGATGGGGTTTTCGGGGTCTCTCCCCAGATCAACGCTTCTGTGTACACCCCCGCAGGCACCCCTGTGCCGGCAGGTCAAACGAGTTACAACGGCGGGGGACAGCCCCATAACAACATGCAACCCTACCTGACGGTCAATTTCTGCATCGCCCTGCAAGGGGTTTATCCAATGCGTCCTTAATCCATTTCCATCATGTCAGCACCTTACATAGGAGAAATTAAGATGTTCACCGGCAATTTCGCACCTGTCGGCTGGATGTTCTGTGAGGGACAACTGCTCCCCATTTCCGATTATGAAACCCTTTTCCAGATCATCGGGACCACCTTCGGAGGCGATGGCCATATGAGCTTTGCCCTTCCTGATCTCAGGGGTCGCATCCCCATCCATCAGGGGAATGGCGCTATCATAGGTGAGGCCGGAGGCACCGAAACCGTCACCCTGACCATACCGCAGATCCCCGTTCATAACCATCAACTGATGGGCTCCGCGGATTCCGGGAACCTCTCCAATGGCGGTCTGGTTCTGGCCTCCGGACAGGAAGCCCTGGTCTATGCCACCGGTATCGAGCCCACCCTTAATGCCGCGCCCGCTTCGGTATCCTCTCTCGGCGGAAGCCAGCCCCATGACAATTTCATGCCCTTCCTCTGCGTCCATTTCATCATCTCTCTTTTTGGCATTTTCCCTTCACCAACTTAATCCCAATCTCATGGCTGAACCATTTTTATCCGAAATACGAATCTTAAGCTTTAATTTTCCCCCCAAGGGGTGGGCCTTGTGCAACGGTCAGCTTTTGCCCATTAACCAGAATCAGGCCTTATTCGCCCTGCTGGGGACCACCTACGGGGGCGACGGCCGGGTCAACTTTGCCCTGCCCGATTTCCGGGGCAGAACCCCTATCCATCAGGGAGATGGCCATACCCTGGGCGAAAGGAGCGGTGTACAAAATCACACCTTGTCGATCAACGAAATGCCATCCCATCATCACCTCATCCAGATAAACAACGCCCCGGGCAACCCGCAACCGGCATCCGCACAGATGTTGTCGGCCTCAGGCGACGAAAAAAGGTTTTCCACGGCACTGAACGGCATGGTGCCCTCTTCCTCCAACAACATCACCAATACCGGCGGAAGTCAGCCCCACCCCAATATGCAACCCTATCTGGTCCTTAATTTCTGCATCGCCCTGCAAGGGATCTTCCCATCTCTTTATTAATAACCCATCCTCTCATGAGCAACCGAAGAAACTTTTTGAAAATTCTGGGAACGGGGATGGCGGCTGTCACCGCGAACCCGGTACTGGCTGGAGCCTCCCGGTTAAAAACCGACCGCAGGACCCTCAAAATCGGCGTTCTCTCGCCCCAGTCCAACCTATTTCCTGCCTATCCCCATTCCTTCATGAACGGCTTCCGCCTGGGTATCGACCAACACCAGGCCCTCAGGAAGAAGCAAATCGAAATCATCACCGAACCGGTGGGTTATGGCACCCCATTTCTGAGCGGACAAGCCGCACGCAAACTGCTCTACGAAAACAACGTGGATATGATGACCGGAATCCTCGGAAACGAAGTGGTGAGCCAGTTTGCCGATCTCTTTCAACAGAAAGAGGTTCCTTTCATCGTTTGCAACGCCGGCGAGTACTACCCTGTGGAACCCCTCCGGAAGAATCCCTTTCTTTTCTTCAATACCCTGAACCTATACCAGTCCTCTTTCATGCAGGCCAGGGTTGCCACTTCACAATTCGGTAAAAAAGGGATCATTGTCACCTCTTTGTACGACAGCGGTTATGATGCGGTATACGCTTTCACCCACGGGGCCGAAATGGAAGGGGGCTCCACGGAAGTTCTGGTGATCAGACAAGGGGCTGCCGATTCCCTGTCGGAAGTCCTTTCCACGATCCGTGCCGTATCGCCCGACTATGTGTTTGCCCTGTTGAGTGGCGACGTGGCACGGGATTTCGCGCTGCGCTTCAGAAACGAAGAAGGCTCATCGCTACCTCTGCTGGCCTCTCCCTTTGTCACCGAGGAGTCTTTCCTCGCCACCCTGGGAGCTTCCGCCGCAGACATAGAAACCATAACCCCCTGGAATAAAAACCTGGAGCTTCCCGTCAATGTGGATTTTGTGAAGAAGTACCGCGAAACGACCCGGAGTAACCCCGATATGATGGCAATGCTGGGGTATGAAACCGGCCTTTTGACCTACCGGGCCCTGGCCGGGTGCAACGGAGATTTCTCGGGAAGCTGTCTGGCCCGGGTACTGCGCTCTGCGCAAATCGCCTCACCCCGTGGCGACTTCTCCATCCATCCCGAAACAGGATGGTCCCATACCCCGCTTTACCTGACCAAAATCAAAGCCGGTCTCTTCAACCTCACTCCGGAACCTCACCTCGATGTTCTGCCCGATACCATCACCGCCGATGACCAGGCATTTACCGCCCTCGACAACCCACTGCGTTCAGGATGGCTCAACCCCTATCTTTTTGTTTGAAAATCCCAACGTCAAAAAAACCCAATAATGAAACTTCTATACCACCTGTTGCTGGCGACGATCCTCCTGCTCCTCCTTCCCGGGGCGGCCTCCTCTGCATCTGGGCCCGACCGTGTGACCCTCGAACATCCCCTTTTCAGGGTGGGATACACCTCCCGGGGTGTGAGCTTCTCCCCGGCCGGAGGCGACCTGACCTGGTCGTGGCAACTGACCGGCCTCAGCGGAATGGATGGTATCCCCCTCACTGGCGTCTCCCCGGTGGCGGAAGATAAAAACGTGCGATACAACAGGGGTGCCCTCACCGAACACTATCTTTTCAAAACCCACCTGATAGAACAGCAATTCACCCTTACCACCCCGGAAGCCCTGCATGGCGACCTGGTCATAGACGGGAAGATCACAGCCAATGGGGATTTTTCTTCCGTGGAGGGCGGATGGCGCTGGAGCAGGGAAGGCCAACATCTCTTCCTGGGCGACGTGACCGTTTACGATGCCCTGGGGAACCTTCTGGAGGCCACCATGACCGTGACCGCCACCTCCTCGCGGATCGTCGTTCCTTACCAGGCCTTGGCCCATGCCGTATACCCGGTCACCATCGACCCACAAATCGGTCCCGATGATTTCGTGCTGAACAACACAGCACCCAAGTCCTATCAACCCCGGCTGGTCTACAATACGTCTACCGATAATTTCTTTGCCGTCTGGACAGAATACCTGGGCAGCGGTTTTCCCAGAAATGAAGATATTTACGGGGCCAACTTCACTAAAGCGCAAATCGTGGGCAGCCCTTCCCTGGTGGACCAAACCTGTTCCTATCCCACGTTTTTAGTCTCCGGAAACCCGCCGGCAGGCGCAGTAGCCAACTCCTCAGCCACAAAAGCCGATGTGGCTTTCTCGGGAAACGACTATCTGGTGGTCTGGGAAGATTATAAGGGAGGCACCTCCCTTCGTAATGTCAAAATGCGACTGGTCACCGCCCTGGAGGTTTCCGGAGATACGACCATGATTTTCAACGATATGGCCTTTAGAACCACTTTTGGTTATGGCTACTATCCTGCAGTTGCCGGGAACAACTCGACCTATCTGGCTGTTTGTGTGGCCAATTACACAGATGCTTCGGGCACTTCCCATGCGGTAGCCGGGAAATATGTCGGACCGGAGGGCACTCCTGCGACGGATTATCTTCCGGTATTCACCTCTTCCGACGAGTTTACTGATGTGGATGTGGATGCCCGCCCTGACGGCAACTTTGCCCTGGTCGCCTCAACGCTGAACACCATCCACTATGGTTGGGCCTCCTCCACGGCCATGGTCAGCACAAACCATCTTACAGAAGGCGGACAGATCGGCTCCGTAGCCATTGCGGCACGCGACAACTCCACCGCTCTCCTGGTGTGGAGCGAGCTCTCCGGAACCGGATCGGAGGCCAAATATATCATCAAGGGGTCTACCGGAGGAAACGCCTTTCAGATCAACCCGGCGGACCAATACAGTGCCGGCAAGCCTGCCGTGGCTTTTAATTCCACCACCGACTCCTGGCTGGTGGTCTGGCATGCCACCCCTTCCGCAGGAGCTTCTTCGGGGACCATGATCTGGGGCTGCGAAGTCTCTGCGGCTGGCACCCCCGGAGTGGCCTTCCCCCTGAGCAAACAGTCAAGGACCTCGGTCTCCCCGACCGTGGCCTACGATGAAGATCTGAATGAATTCTGGATCGCCTGGAGCGGCGGTGGAAACAAAGACCAACTGCTGGCCCAGAGATGGATCAACCATCTCAACGATTGCGTGATCTCCGTCGAAAAAGACTTCATACCCGAAAATAACTACCTCAATCCCCTGAATAAGAACGCCGATATTTTCGTGACCGCCCTTCAGGCGAAAACCGCTTCGGGGGAAGCCCTTTACCCTATCGATTTCACCCCTGAAAGCACAGCCCTTTTCAAAACTTCTTACTCCCCAACCTCGCTGACGGTGACCAAACCTACAGCGTCTCTGGCCGACTATAATGTCAGCCGCAGCCAGCTCTTTTACGTCAGAGACGACTCCCTCAATTATGAAAATGAAACTATCCTGGGATTTTCAGCCCGTGCCGAGTCAGATGTCCCCGCTCCGGCAGGGGTTTCCGATTACCAGGCCGACACCATAAAAATCGCCGATGTCAATGAAATCTTCTCGGCGACCATCACCTCCACGGTGACTTTTTTGGAAGATCAGTCCGATGCCATGATCCCCTTTACTTATCATTCAGGGGATAAGGGCAAGGAAAGAAATACACTCACTCTGGGAGTGACCACATACCCTTCCATGCTGAACACCGCTCCCACACTGGAATCCAATCCCTCCTACCCGGGGGGTGGCCACACCGATCCCATTCCCCGCACCATGGTGAGCAAGGAGGAAGCCCTTCTGGTACCCCTAAAAGCCAACGCTTCCGGATCAGGCAACCTCATCTTCACCCTGACCGACTTGAAAGGGGGCGAGTGGGAATCTATCCAGACCGACCAGACCATGAGCTTCACGGTAGGAGTCACAGTGCTTCCGGTCAATGATCCTCCCCTGGGGGATGAACGTACTGACATGCTCACTGAGGACGGGTCCTATTCCTTTACTTCGGGCAGCTTTGGTTTCTCCGATTACAACGACTATCCGGCCAACCAGCTCAGCGCCGTGGTGATGACCACCCTGCCCGCCAGGGGGAGTCTGACGCTTGATGGGGCGGCGGTAGTGGCCGGACAATCAGTTGCTGCTGCAGATCTGGGCAAGCTGATTTACACACCTGTAGCACAGGAATCCGGTTTTAGATACACCAGCTTCACCTTCCAGGTGCAGGACAATGGAGGCACCGCCAACGGTGGAATCGACACCGATCCCACACCCCGCAAATTCACTTTTGATGTGATGCCGGTGAACGATGCGCCCGCAGGCACAGATCAGACCATTTCCCTGGTCGAAGATGCCTCATACTCCTTTAGCATCGACGATTTTGGCTTCAGCGATCCCGATGACACCCCGGCCCATCTGTTACGCGCGGTGGTCATGACCACCCTTCCCGCGCACGGGAGCCTGACCTTTAACGGGGTGGCGGTAGCGGCCGGACAATCCATTCCTGCTGCGGATCTGGGCAAACTCACATACACCCCCGGGGCCCAAGGAAACGGTTCCCCATATGCCAGTTTAACTTTTCAGGTGCAGGACAATGGTGGCACAGGCTACGGGGGAATCGACACCGATCCCACCCCCAACACCCTGACCATCAACGTCACTCCGGTGAACGATGCGCCCGCGGGTCTGGACAATACCATTACTCTGCTGGAGGAAAACGACTATACTTTTGCTGCGGCCGACTTTGGCTTCAGTGACGCCAACGACTCACCGGCCCACCAGCTCAAGGCGGTGCTTATCACCACCCTTCCCTCAGCAGGAGTCCTGCAGCTCGACGGGACGGCGGTGACTGCCTCACAGGCCATACCTGCCGCTGACCTGGGTAAGCTCACCTTTACGCCGGCAGCCAACGGAAACGGCTCCCCCTATGCCAGTTTCACCTTCCGGGTGCAGGACGATGGTGGTACAGCCAACGGCGGCACCGACACCGATCCCACCCCCAACACCCTGACCCTGAACGTCACCCCGGTGAACGATGCCCCCGCAGGCCTGGACAATACCATTACTCTGCTGGAGGAAAACGCCTATACTTTTGCTGCGGCCGACTTTGGCTTCAGTGATGCCAACGACACCCCTGCTGACCTGCTCAACGCCGTGATCATCTCCACCCTTCCCACGGCAGGAGTTCTGCTGCTCGACGGGGCGGCGGTGACGGCCACTCAGGCAGTACCAGCCGCAGACCTGAACAAACTCATCTTTACCCCGGTGACCAACGGAAACGGTTCCCCGTATGCCAGTTTCACCTTCCGGGTACAGGACAATGGAGGCACGGCCAACGGCGGTGTCGATACCGATTCCACCCCCAACACCCTGACCCTGAACGTCACCCCGGTGAATGATGCGCCTGCAGGTCTCGACAAGACCATTACTCTGGCGGAGGATGGCACTTATGCCTTTGCCACGGCCGATTTTGGCTTCAGCGACCCCGATGACAACCCGGGCCACCTATTCCAGGCGGTAGAGATCACCACCCTGCCAGCTGCCGGAGTCCTGCAGCTCGACGGAACGACGGTCACAGCCACACAGGTCGTGTCAGTCACTGACCTGAGCAAGCTCACCTTTACCCCGGTAGCCAACGGAAGTGGGACGTCCTATGCCAGCTTTGCTTTCCAGGTGCAGGACGATGGCGGTACGGCCAACGGCGGCACCGACACCGATTCCACACCCAACACCCTGACCCTGAATGTCACCCCGGTGAACGATGCGCCCGCAGGCCTCGATAAGAGCATCACCCTGCTGGAGGATAACACCTACCCCTTTACTGCGGCCGACTTTGGTTTCAGCGATGCCCACGACACCCCTGCTGACCTGCTCAACGCCGTGATCATCTCCACCCTTCCCGCTACGGGGAGTCTGCAGCTCGACGGAACGGCAGTGGCAGCCTCACAGGCTATTCCTGTCGCTGAGCTGGGAAAACTGACTTATACCCCTGCGGCCAATGAAATTGGTATTTCCTATACCAGTTTCACCTTCCGG
>CAZMMX010000042.1:0-5401 GCA_964567485.1 uncultured Prolixibacteraceae bacterium
TCCGGAAATCCTTTCAGGCCGATTCTGAAAAGCGGGATAACACTCTTGAGGCATAGGTTTTGGACACCGGAATGTCGGGGACCGCTTCATGGTCAAGGACCAGAAAGATGCCATCCTGTTCCTTCCGCAGTATTTTGACCTTGTCAAAGTTGACCACGGTGGAGCGGTTGCAGCGCACCAGCGAAGTATGGACGAATCTGTTTTCGATGGTTTTCAGGGTGTTTCGGATCATAAAAGAGACAATCTTGCCCTTGTCGAGATAATGTACCTTGATATAGTTATCGGCCGATTCGATCCAGAAGATTTGGTCACTGCGCACCGACAGCCGGAGTTCTTTTTTCTCATCGGTAAAATTAAGCATCCGGTTAACGGGCATTTCCCCTTCCATTTTGCTGCTGCTCAGGATCTCCAGTTTCCTGACCTTGTCCCTGAGGGCAAAGTACAGCCAGAGAATGGAATAGGGCAGCAACAGCACCAGGGAAGTATTGATGAACGACTGCCGGAACATATCCCGGAAGGGTCGCATATCGTCGAGGATCACTCTTTCGAAAAGGGTGTAAAACATGGCCATGGCCACCATTTCGGCCAGAATCCACAGGGCATATTGCCACAGCATCAGTCCTTTCCTGCGGCCATAACGGATCATGAGAATCCTGCTGACCACTACCACGAGCACGCCGGTAAGGATAATCACACTGGAAAAAACAAAAAACATGATTTCAGAGACAGGAAACCAGTCTTGCGCCCCGAAGGGCTGGTAAATATTGATAAATACCAGGGCAAAAAGGGCAGTGAAAAATATCAGCCTGGTGATATTTCCTTTTTCATACAAATACTCCGGGATTCTCTGGTTCATATATTGCTGACGGCATTTTAAAGGGTCCACCGGAAATCCGGATTAACCCATGTAAAAGTAACCTATTCCTCCATTTTAAAAAAATGGTTCTTTCCCTCATTCGTCCCTTATATGGCCCATTCATCCCTTCCTTACCCAAAATTCCCCCTCAAACGGGCCCCGGTCCCTTTTTTTTGGAGCTCCCCATTGTGTGGCTTTCCTTTGCAGTACGGTCATCTTCAGAAAGAAGTCCCGCACTACAGAAAAATGGAAACAGGAAAATTTTTACAGTGGCCCAAAGGGTTGCTCAACACCATCAGGAATGGGTTCAGGGCAGATGGTGAAGGAACGGGATTCCGGATTGAGGAGTACGGTTTTGAATCGGTGGATGCTGAGCCGGCAGAAGCCGAAAACGAAGAACTTTTATTGCAGGAAGATTTGTTGTTGCTTGATGACGGAATTGCGGAAAACCGGCGGTTCACCTACCCGGTTTTCATACCCGATAAAAGAGGGACCGACAGGAAAGCCATTCTCCTGCTTCACGGACTGAATGAACGGAACTGGGATAAATATCTTCACTGGGCCGAATACCTGGCCCTGAATACCGGAAAACCCGTCATTCTCTTTCCCATCGCCTTTCACATGAACCGGGGACCGTCGGCCTGGCTGAATCCCAGAAGTATGAACCGGGTGGCTGAAACCCGCAGGAAAAAGTCGGGCAATCCGGGATCCCTTACCTTTGCCAATGCGGTGCTCAGCGAGCGGTTGACGGAAAAACCCCTGCGGTTTTATCACAGCGGCAGACAAACAATCAGGGATATCAGTGCGCTGGCCCGGCACATCGGGAACGGGGAACATCCGCTTTTCCCCGCAGGGACGACCCTCGACCTGTTTGCCTATTCCATCGGCTCATTCCTGGCGGAAATTCTGCTGATGGCCAACCCCGGAAACCTCTTTTCCTCCTCCAAACTCTTCATCTTTTGCGGAGGGGCCATCTTCAGACATATGTACGGAGAGTCGAAACACATCATGGACAAGGTAGCCTACGAACGACTGCTTCAATATTATTGTGAAGAGTGGTTCAACCCGTCAGAAAACGATCCTTTCAGCACCACAAAGGAATCCGATGATCTGGCCCGGGCTTTCAGCGCCATGATCAGCCCCGACGTCTTCCAGGAAGAGAGGGAGCACTTCTTTGACGCGTGGAAAAGGAGGATTTCCGGGATCTCCCTCCTGAAAGACAAGGTGATGCCTTTTTCAGGCGTGGAAGCCTGCATGGGGAAGAAGCTCGCCGGGGAGTGTTTTGAACTTCTCGATTTTCCCTTCGAGTACAGCCACGAAACCCCATTTCCGGCCACAGGACGCACCGACCTCAGGCTCGTGGAGGCCTCCTTCCGGGAGGTTTTCCGCAAAAGCGCCGCCTTCCTGACATGATGGGAACAGGAAATGGCTATTCCGGGTTAAAATTTTAAATTTCAGGCATATAAAAGGCCACCCAGTGGAAAATTTCCATAAATTGTCCGGATCAAATCAAAAGTAATGGAAAACAACCGGATTATCATTGTGGGCGGCGGTTTTGCCGGACTGGCCGCGGGCATATACGGACAAATGAACGGCTATGCCACCGAAATTTTCGAAATGCACGACAAGCCCGGGGGATTGTGCACCTCCTGGGACCGCAAGGGATACACCATCGATGCCTGTATCCACTGGCTGGTGGGGTCCAATCCCCGGAGCCGTTTCCATGATACCTGGAAAGAGGTGGGCCTTCTCCCCGGAAGGGAATTCGTCGACATGGACCTTTACCTCCGCTATGAAGCCTCCGACGGCCGGGTGGTCAACTTTTACTGCGACATCGACCAACTCGAAAAACACCTCACAGAATTCAGTCCCGCCGATGCCGCCGCTATCCGCGACTTCACGAACGCCATCCGCATGGTGTTGGTCTTTGACCAGTCAGGGAAAGATGCCCCCCTCCTGCGCCGGCTGAGGGAAAAGGCCGCCCTGGGATGGACCCTGGCCGTCAACGGCCGGAAAATGACACAGTGGATGAAGACCACCATCGTGGAGTTCGTGGCCCGGCTCAAAGATCCGGTGCTGAAAGAAGCCTTCCGTGAAATATGGATCCCCGAATTTTCCCTCTTTTTCATGCTCTTCGCCTTTGCCTGGCTCCATAAGCGGAATGCCGGCTACCCCCTGGGGGGATCAATGCCCCTGTCGCGGGCGCTGGAACAGAAATACCTGCAGATGGGAGGCAAAATCCGATACAAGTCAAAGGTGGAAAAAATCCTCACCGAAAAGGGAAAGGCGTCAGGGATAGTTCTGTCCGACAGCACAGAGCACAGGGCCCAACGGGTCATCTCGGCAGCCGACGGATATACCACCATCTTCAAAATGCTCGAAGGGAAATATGTGAGTCCGGAAATCAGGGAACAATATGAAACCTGGCCCATCTTTCACTCTCTGCTATTCGTGGGACTGGGCGTCAACCGGACATTTGAGGAGATCCCGCTGTCGGTGTCGGGATTCGTTTTCCCGTTGAAGGAAAAAACGGAGATTGCCGGCCGGACCATCGACCGTATGCCGGTGCACCTGTACCATCATGATCCTTCGCTGGCGCCTCCGGGAAAAACCGCCCTGACCGTCATGCTGGAGAGTGACTACGACTTCTGGAAGAAACTCTCGTCCGACCGACCCGCCTACCTGGCCGCCAAGGAAGAAGCCCTGCAGAAGATCATCGCCTGTCTGGAGCAGCGCTTTCCGGGGATTTCGGGGCAGATCGAGATGAGCGACGTGGCCACACCCACCACCTTCGAACACTATACCGGCAATTGGAAGGGGAGCTTTGAAGGATGGCTGATCACCCCCCACAATGTCAATACGATGATCAAACCGATGAAGCAGTCGCTGCCCGGACTGGCCAACTTTTACATGTGCGGACAGTGGGTGGAACCCGGGGGTGGACTCCCCACCGGCATCATGTCAGGCCGGCGGCTCATCAAATCGATCTGCAGGGAAGACCGGAAGAAGTTTCAGGTCGTCGCTGAGTGAGATAAACCACAGAGAAGCAAGATGCTGTCTGTTTTTTAATTATCAGCCCGAATCGGGAAAATTGTAAAATTGCTTTCAGATATTTGTTTTTGCAACTATTTATAGTTACGTTTGTTTACATTTTCGAAAGATGGGAACGAAGGAGAAGCTGATTGAGAGATTTAAAAGACAACCCAAAGATTTCACCTTTGATGAACTCATCTGCCTGTTCAAAATTTGTGGATTTGAGATCAGTCAAAAAGGGAAAACATCAGGCTCCCGGGTTGAATTCGTCAACAACGAAAAAGAACTCTCTTTCGGAGCTCATAGACCGCACCCGGAAAGTGCAGTAAAAAGTTATGCAATGAAACAGGTCCTTGAATTTCTAAAATCGAATCAAATTATATAGTATGGGAATGTTAAAATATAAAGGTTATTCAGGAACTGTAGAATATAGTGAAGAAGATAAATGCCTGTACGGCAAAGTAATCGGCATGAATAAAAACAGTATAACTTACGAAGGCAAAACTGTTGAAGAATTGAATGCTGATTTTGAGTCAGGAGTTGACTTATACCTCGAAAGCTGCAAAGAACGGGGAGTAAAACCCCAAAAACCCTATAGCGGATCGCTTAATATACGGATCCCATCTGAAGTACACGGTAAGTTGGCTTTAAAAGCGCAAAGGACCGGACGATCCATCAACGCAATTATTAAAGATCTGTTGTTAAGCCAACAGAACTTGTAAAACGGGAATTTTCCCGGTAGCTCGTTTGATAAAATGGCTACCAACCTATTGTTTCAGCGCCGCCTTGGTGAAGATATAGTCAGGAATTTTCTCGTTGAAACGGATGGTGGTCACCTTGAATTCGGTGCCCTTGCCTTGCTTGAGCATATCCTTGTAGAGGACGGTATAGGGGAACCAGCGGCCCTGGACCTGTTTCACGTCGCTCATTTCGGTGCGCTTCAGCAGTTGTCCGCCGCGCGCAAACAAATCCTGCTTCAGAGGGATGAACCGTTCCTGGTCGACCCACAACTTCTGGCGATAATAGGCGACATCGCTCACCTTGGCCGTCAGTTCCATCACCCAGGCTTTCCGGTCACCCAGGGTTTCCTCGCCAGTCACCTTCGCCGCATACACCTCGGTGAGCTTCCGGTCGTCCATCATATCTTCATAGGAGAGGTCGCTGCCCATCACCGGTTGCCTGAGCATATGGCCCGAGATCTGGATCACCCGGTCGGTAGAGGGAGAATAGATCCAGAGCTGGCCTTCCAGTTTCAGCATTTTGGTGCCTTTCTCCGATGCCGGGGAGAGGTATTCGGTAAACGCCTTTTTGGTGCCCTCGCCCCACGAGCGGGAGGTGATGGTGCGGCTGCTGCGCTTGCCATGAACGGTCATCGACGATTCCATCACCCGGTTGTCAGACGACATGTTGCGGTCGACCTTTTCCAGAATCACCGCCGCTTCCTGGGCCTTTGCCATTCCCATCGTCATTACCAACCCGAAGATCAGAAGAGATGTTTTGAACGTTTTCATT
>CAZMMX010000042.1:5501-27479 GCA_964567485.1 uncultured Prolixibacteraceae bacterium
CGGGCGGTTTGCCGCCTGAAGATGCCCACTCCCGATAAAACGGTTCCCAGCACCGTGGAGAACAATCCCGGAATAAATCCCAGGTAAAAGTCCTGCGGGGTAATGCGGGCCCTGAGGCTGTCGGGAAACATCACCGAAGCGCCCTTCATCATCTCTCCCAGGCTGATGCCATATTCCTGAAGATACCACGCAAAGGCCAGTCCGATGGCGGTGCCGATGAAAGATCCCACCAGCCCGATAAAGACCGACTCGACGATCATGGTGCCGTAGACATGTTTTTTCTCTTCCCCCATGGCCAGGCGGACACCAATTTCTCCATATCTGCGCAGTCCTCCCAATAGTCCGGCATTCCAAAGTACCAGAGACATGGCAATAATAAAGATCAGGGAGATATACCCCGACCAGGTATCGACCATGGTCACATAGGTTCCCATTCCCCCCTGTTCCCTGAGGGGCATCAGCATAGGGGCGAATTCATCGGGATTTTCCTTCCGGGCATCGTTGAATGCCGAAGAGAGAGAGCCTGCCAGTTCATCGTCATAAAATCCGCCTTGGAAATAGCCGTTGATTTC
Source organism: uncultured Prolixibacteraceae bacterium (assembly GCA_964567485.1). Taxonomy (GTDB): domain Bacteria; phylum Bacteroidota; class Bacteroidia; order Bacteroidales; family Prolixibacteraceae; genus UBA1413. The sequence continues at coordinate 6,074 of CAZMMX010000042.1, forward strand.
GCCGGCGCCGTCAGTCATCTGGAGGGCGGTTTGTACGTCACCGATGTCGGCAAGGATGGTTCCGCGGTCCATGATCTCCACGCCGAAGGAGAGGGTGCCGGCCACGGTGAAGTTATGCATGGCCATTCCCCCTTCCATGGTGGAACCGATCAGGGTGACGGGGTCGCCGGGACTTACCTTCAGTTTTTGAGAGAAGGTTTCGCTGAGGAGGACTTCCCCGCTGTGCTGCGGCATATGGCCGCGCACCAGCGATTTTTCCAGGTTGAGTCGCGCGATTTCGGGACTTTCGGGGGATAGCAGGTCAATGCCCATGCCCATGGCGGTTCCCTGGGCTTTGGTCTCCCCGTTGTCATCGGGGGCATCGACGAGTCCGCCGAAGCGGATTCGAGGACTCCAGCCGATTCCGGGGTATTCCCGCCGGAGCTCATCCATCAGGCTGTCGACGCCGAGGAGGGCCAGGTCATTGGGACTCTGGTCCATATTTTCAGCGTAAGCCCGGGTCATCAGTTTGACGTGGCCATTGCTGAAACGGGCGTTCATCTCGATGGTATCCCCCATGAAACCTATGATGTAGGCATGCATAAAGACGGTGAGCATAACGCCGATGATCACCACGAGAATGGGCAGGCGGCTGCGGCTTTTGTCGCGGATCAGCCCTTTTATCAAAAAGCGGATCATTGCAACCTCCCCCTTAAAGCTTCCGTTGGATTCATTTTGGCAATGCGGCGTGACGGCCAGTAGCTGACAATGGCGGTGGTCACCAGTACGATCAGAATGGTGGAGACCACCAGCCCCACGGTGTATACCGGGTAGAGGGTCTGGGCAATGGCCATGCCGAACTGGCTGGTATCCATGGGCATGGTCCAGCCCACTTTGGCCTGCCACAGCAGGAAGGGAAGCCCGTAAGCCGTGGCCGCCATGGCCGCCATCACGGCATGCATGGTCCCCTCCACGGTGAACAATCCCACCACCTCAGCGCGTGTATACCCCAGGGCGATGTAAGTGCCGATCTCCTTCTGCCTGCGGAAAATGGAGAGCACCTGGGTGTCGAAGATGGCCAGCATGGCCAATAATAAAAGGATGCCGAAGAGCACCGATTGCCCTGCGCTCTTGGTTTTGATCAGCTCGTCGACCTGGCGGGTCAGCTCCTTTTTGGTTTTCAGGGTCCACCCGTCCGGGGCAGCCTGTACATCCTCTTCATTCCGGAAGGTAAAAAGTGTGGCTTCCCCCTCCAGAAGGGTGATATCGCGGAGCAGTTCCAGAGGAATGTATATCTGTCCGGCATCGGCCGTGGGGACGTTGCAGGAGAAAATCTCCACGATTTCGGTTTCCCGGGCGTCGAAGGTGCCATGGGTGTCGCGCCAGCGGAGGATCACCCGGTCTCCCGCTTTCAGCCGGCTGCTGCGGGCCATCTGGCTGCCGATGATTGCCGGAATGGCATCGGAGACCGTATCGAGGCGGTGGGTGGGCAGTTGCAGGATGGTCTGCCTGGGGTCGATTCCCCGGATGGCCACCGGCACCATCCTTCCTTCCGGGTAGATGGTACCCTGGACAATCAGCAGCGGCATGACCTCACCCGATTCTATGCCGGTACGAAACGCTTCCGGAACGGCGGCATGGGCATCGCCGAGGGTCATCGGGGCGAACGGATCGTAAGCCTCATGCCAGAACTGTCCGCCCCCGATCTCCCAGTGGGTCATGTCGGTTTTGGCCTGCAGGTCCCAGCCGGAAATAATCCCCTTCATCCAGATGATGATGACAAAGGAGAAGGAGAGGACGATCACGTTGAGCCAGGTGCGCAATCCCGCGCCGATGAGGTTGCGCCAGGCCAGTTTTATCGCCAGTTTCATCTGTTTAAAATATTTAGTTACTATGGTGAAATTCGTGAAACAGATGTAATGACCATGTGGTTAATCATACCGGTTGGTGCATAATCGCGCATGGTCATTTCATAGGATCGGGCTTTTAATTATGGGAAGTAATTTCGTCCTTGTCGACCCTGCCGTCGAGCAGGTAAATTTTTCGCCGGAGGTAGCTGATCACCTTGTCGTCGTGGGTGGCAAAGAGAAAGGTGGTTCCCAGGTCGCGGTTCAGCTTTTCCATGGTTTGGAGGATATGGTGTGAGTTGGCGGCATCGAGGTTGGCCGTGGGCTCATCGGCCAGCACCAGGGAGGGCTTTTTCACCATGGCGCGGGCAATGGCCACCCGCTGGCATTCGCCTCCCGACAACTGTGGGGGTTTCGACTTCTCCTTGGGGGTCAGCCCCACCCACTCGAGGGCATCCATCACCATTTTCCGTCTTTCTGCGGAAGGGATCTTCAGCAGCAACAACGGGAATTCCACATTTTCAAAGACCGTATGGACGGCCAGCAGGTTGTAGCTCTGGAAGATGAATCCCAGGCGCTCCTTGCGAAGCTGCGCCGCCTCGCGGGCCGACAGGTTCCCGACCGACCGGCCGTCGACCACCACGGTGCCTTCACTGGGGACATCAAGCGATCCCACGATATTTAACAGCGTGGTCTTCCCGCTACCGCTGGGGCCCACCAGTCCGGTGAACTCCCCCCGCTGCAGCGTCAGCGAGATCTCCCGCAGCGCGGTAAACTCCCCCTGCCCCATCGGAAACCGCTTCACCAAACCGTCGATACTGATCAGCACATTATTCTCCATAAGAAAAAAATTAGTAGTTATACACCACCATCGCCTGGGCTCCTTTTCCGAGGAAGAGTTGGTTGTCGCCGCTTTGCTGGGGCAGTGCCGCATCGTCGGGATTGATAAAAGCCATCAGATAAAGGTGGATATGTTTGAACTGTTTCTGGAAGTTGACGAAGTTGAATTGTTTACGGGTGGGCCACTGGCGGTATACGATGGCGGTGATGCGGGTCGACAATCCCAGGGGGTATCCCAGGGAAAGGGCGGAGAAGGAGGTTTTGGTGCTGAAGCAGAAAGGCTCCTCTCCGACGGCGGTCATCAGGTGTTCTGCGACAGCGTTGATGCCGTTTCCGAGGGGAAAGGTATAGTCGGCCCCCAGGGTCAGGAAGTGCTGGTCGGGAGGCAGTCCCACGCTCCGGGTTTTATGGATCCAGGAGGCTTCGGCCCAGAGGCCGATGCCCAGGTCCCATTTGCCATCCACGCCCAACCGGTGTTCCGGGATCTTGTCTCCTTCGGAAAGCGCCATTCCGGGCCAAGCCACATCTGCCTTCCGGAAGTGATATGAGAGGGCGGCTTCCCCGGAAGCTGCCGGCATCTGGATCCTTCCCCCGAATTCCGGGGAGTGATGGCTGGTGGTTCCGTATTCCCATGTCTTGGGACCTTGGTTGCCCAGGAGACCCCAGAGCCAGAGGTTGGCGTTGTTCAGAAAATAGAGCCTTCCCAGGATGCCCCATACCCCGTCGGTGAGTTGCAGGGGATCGCGGGGGTCGAGCTGGTCGAACCACATGAGGGGCCTGAGCATAGCTGCCGAACCGAAATTGATTTTCTGGAGGCCCGCCCGCAACTCAAACTGACGGCCCGAGAAGCGCACCCAGGCCCGGTACGGTTTGAGCTTTCCTTCGGAAGTGAAGGACTCGAAGGGCGTCATGCCCAATGATCCGCCCAGGTTCAGGGAGGCTTCGGCATCGAGGAGGTTGCGGCCAGCCTTTACCTCGTAATTGGCCTGGGAGATGACCCTTCCGCCCAGCCAGACCGGCAGTTCCAGATCCCCGTTCACGGCACCCCAGGCCGACAGCTGTCCGCGGATCGTGAGGGTGTCCTGTGCCGGCAACAGAGTGACCGACCAGAAGACCAGCAATAGGACCACTGCAGGACATTTCATCCTGTCTGGCGAAATAAGCCTGAGGAACCGGTTATTCATCCTTATGGAGCATCGGCGGTTGGTCCAGGGTATGGTGCCCGTTGAACCCTTATCGTTGAATCATTAAATATAGGGCCATTTTTTGAAAATCCGATTCTCTTCGCCGAGGCCATGGTCAAAATAACACTTATCGACCATGGATTCGGGCCGCTTTGGCCCTAAAACCGATCAGAACTTCGCTAAAAGGGTTATTTTTGTGGTAAAACAAACCAGCTATGAATAAAGAAATCGTGATATCGCTTCTGGCAGCGGTCATTCTGGCCGGATGTCAGCCCAGATCCTCCAAACAGACAGAAGGGAAAATGGCGGAAGAGTATGCCTCAGTGCGGCAGGTGGAAAGCGGCAAAGCGGTCAATGTCATGCTGACCAGTTACAGCACCACGCTGCGGGCCACCGGCAGTGACCAAACGATGATGCGCCTCACGGTGGCCGACAGTCTGGGCCGGGAGATCCTTTCCGCCCGGGACACCATCACGGTATCCCTCCATGGGGAAGGGAGATTTACGGGAGCCCACGGTGAGGAGTTGGAATTCACCACCGACACGGCAGGCCGAAGGACGGCACAATTCATTCTGGAGGGTGGCGAAGCCACATTCCTCTATGTGACCGGCACCACGCCGGGGAAGGTGAAGGTGGAAGCCTCCTCCGGAAAGCTGTGGCCCGGTGCCCATGAGCTGCACATCGTTCCGGGGGATTTTGTAATGATGACTCCCGATGACAACCAACTACCCGCCACCACCAAACCCATTGGCCGTATGATCGGCGCCGACATCTCCTGGCTTCCCGAAATGGAAGACCAGGGGCGTAAACTTCTGGATAATGGCATGGAGAAAGACGGTATCCTCCTGTTGCGTGACCACGGCTTCAACACCATCAGGCTGAGGATTTTCGTCAACCCGGAAAATGAAAAGGGCTATTCCCCGGGCAAGGGATACTGCGGACTCCCCTACACCCTGGCCATGGCCAAACGGGTCAAGGCAGCAGGGATGGAGTTGTTGCTCGATTTTCACTACAGCGACTACTGGGCCGACCCACAGCAGCAGAACAAGCCACTGGCGTGGGCCGACAAGGATTTCGAGGCCCTGAAGGACTCTCTCTCTGCCCATACCGTCAAGGTGTTAAACGCCCTGAAGGCACAGGGGACGATGCCCGACATGGTGCAGGTGGGCAACGAAATTAACCACGGAATGCTCTGGCCCGACGGACATATCGGGAATCCCGACAATCTGGCGGCCCTGCTTCGTGCCGGCGTGGAAGCCGTGGAATCGGTAGACCCTGCGATCCCTATCATGATGCACATCGCCCTCGGAGGACAGCATGACGAGTCGGTCTTCTGGCTCGACAACATGATCGCCCGGGGCGTGCAGTTCGATATCATCGGCCTCTCTTACTATCCAAGGTGGCACGGCACCCTCGACGACCTCAAAGCCAACCTTCTGGCCCTGGCCGACCGCTACCACAAACCCCTCAACGTGGTGGAATATTCGTGGTACAAAAAGGAAGTCCACGACATTGTCTTCAGCCTTCCTGGCGACATGGGTAAAGGCGCCTGCATTTGGGAACCCTTCCGTTGGGGAGAGACCGCCACCAGCCGACAGGGAGAAGTCAACGAACTGCTGAAGGGATATAACGACCTGGCTGCCAAATACCTGGTCCCCTGATTCGGGGGTAAAAACCGGCATATAAGACGGGTGCAAAAGAGCATCTGAGAACCGTTTTGATTGGAACTAAATAATTATATAATTTGCAAACTATGAAGAAACTTTGGCTCCTGGTGGTCATCACTCTTATTATGGCTTCCTGTTCCCGGAAAGGTTGGGAAAAAACCGAAGACGGGGCGGTCATCCGCCTGAAAGCTATGGCGGAATCTCCTGCCACCCTTCTGAAAGTCAGCGTGGTCAATGACCAGGTCATCAGGGTGACGGCCGTTCCGGGGGAAAAATTCTCCGACGCCAAAAGTCTGGTGGTCATCGACCAGAAGACAAAGCCGCAGTTTACGCTCCTCGAAGAGGAGGGATATGTGACTGTGGCCACCGCACGGGTAAAAGCCAGGGTGGCGCTGGCCACCGGACAGGTCACCTTTACCGATGAAAATGGTAACCTGCTGTTGCAGGAACGCGAAGGAGGCCGCCATTTCACCCCCATCGAAGTGGAAGGCACCAGCGGCTTCACCATGCAGCAGGTGTGGGAATCGCCCGAAGATGAGGCCTTCTTCGGACTGGGACAGCACCAGAGTGACGAATTCAACTACAAAGGGCGCAATGAGGAGCTCTTCCAATACAATACCAAGGTGTCACTGCCTGTGGTGGTTTCCGACCGGAATTACGGCATTCTCTGGGACAACTACTCGCTTTCCCGCTTTGGCGACCCGCGGGAATACGCCGACCTCTCCATTTTCAAACTTTACAATGCCAAGGGAGAAGAGGGCGGACTGACGGCTTCTTACCTCACCAACGCAGAACCCGGGAACATATTCGTAGCCAGAACGGAGAAAGCCATAGACTACGAAAACCTCGAGACGGTGAAGAATTTCCCCGAAGGCTTCGGCTTCTACAACTCCACGATCGTGTGGGAAGGCGAGTTGGAACCCGCTGAGAGTGGTCTTTTCCACTTTAAACTCTATTATGCCGGCTATACCAAAGTGTGGCTCGACGGGGAGCTGGTAGTTCCCGAGCGGTGGCGTACAGCCTGGAATCCCAACAGTTTCAAATTCAAAAAGGAGATGGAAGCCGGCAGGCGTTACCCCGTGAAGGTGGAGTGGCAACCCGACGGCGGGGTCTCCTATATCGGGCTGAAGGTGCTGAGCCCCCGTCCCGCGGAAGAGCAGAACGCCCTCTCTCTCTGGTCGGAAATGGGGGACCAGATCGACTACTATTTCATCAGGGGCAACAACAGCGACGAGGTAGTCAGTGGATACCGCGCCATCACCGGGAAGGCGCAGATCATGCCGCGGTGGGCCATGGGATATTGGCAGAGCCGTGAACGCTATAAAACCAGCGACGAGCTGCTGGAAGCCATCAACGAATACCGCCGGCACGACATCCCCCTCGACAACATCGTCCTCGACTGGTTTTACTGGCCCGAGGATTCCTGGGGATCTCACCAGTTCGACGCCACCCGTTTCCCCGACCCCACAGCCATGGTCGACAGTGTCCACCGCCTCAATGCCCGCATCATGATTTCGGTATGGCCGAAATTTTACCATACCACCGACCACTACAAGGCCTTCGACGAAAAAGGATGGATGTTCCGCCAGGCCACGCAGGACAGCATCCGTGACTGGGTAGGCCGCGGATACATCGGTTCTTTCTACGATGCTTACAATGCCGACGCCCGCAAGCTCTTCTGGAACCAGATGAAGGAGAATCTCTACCCCAAGGGCTTCGACGCCTGGTGGATGGATGCCTCGGAACCCGACATCCTCTCGAATGCCAGCATCGGATACCGGAAGAAGCTGATGACCCCCACCGCCCTGGGGCCCTCCACGAAATTCTTCAACGCCTATGCGCTGATGAATGCCGAAGCTATCTACGACGGACAGCGGGAAGCCGACCCCGACCGCAGGGTCTTCCTGCTCACCCGCTCGGGATTCCCCGGATTACAGCGCTATTCCACCGCCACCTGGAGCGGCGACATCGGCACCCGCTGGGAAGACATGAAAGCCCAGATCTCCGCAGGCCTCAATTTTGCCATCTCCGGAATTCCTTACTGGACCATGGACATCGGCGGCTTCTGCGTCGAAAACCGCTACACCCGGGCGCAGGAAGGCTCTGAAGACCTCGAAGAATGGCGTGAACTGAATGCCCGCTGGCACCAGTTCGGGGCCTTCTGCCCCCTCTACAGAAGCCACGGTCAGTTTCCTTTACGGGAAATCTACAACATCGCCCCCGAGAACCACCCCGCCTACAAGACCATGGTATGGTACAACAAATTCCGCTACCGGCTGATGCCCTACGTATATACCCTGGCAGGCATGACCTGGCACCACGACTACACCATCATGCGGCCGCTCGTGATGGACTTCAACGGCGACAAGACGGTGAATAACATCGGCGACCAATACATGTTCGGCCCCTCACTGATGGTAGCCCCGGTCTATGAATACAAGGCCCGCACCAGGGAAGTTTACTTCCCCGCAGCTTCGGGATGGTATGACCTCTACACAGGCCGCTTCGTGACCGGCGGAGAACGCCGCACCGTCGACGCCCCCTACGAAATGATGCCCCTTTATGTGCGTGAGGGCTCCATCCTCCCCTTCGGCCCCGAAATCAACTACACCACCGAAAAACCCGCCGACGTCATCACCCTTTACGTATACTCCGGCAAGGACGCCGAATTCACCCTCTACGAAGACGAAGGCGTCAACTACGACTACGAAAAGGGAGAATTCAGCACGATTCCCCTGACCTGGGATGAGGAAACCGGCAAGCTGACCATCGGGGCCAGCCAGGGATCCTACGACGGAATGCCCGAAACCCGGACCTTCCACATCGTATGGGTGACCCCCGAAAAACCGGTGGCCTTCGACCTTTCGGCCACTTCCCCGACCACGGTGACTTACAATGGCGCCGAAGTGGTGGTCGAAAAACTGTAAACCCGGAATTTCAAACAGTATCAACACCTCATCACTTCGCCGGGAACCCCTCTGTTCCCGGCGAAGCTCATAACATTAAACCCAATATCCCCATCAAGACCATGGAAAGAAGTTGCGAATGGCCGGGTAATGACGCGCTGATGCAAAAATACCACGATGAAGAGTGGGGCGTTCCCCTGCACGATGACCGGAAGTTATTCGAATTTCTGGTGCTCGAAGGGTTTCAGGCGGGACTGAGCTGGAGGACCATCCTGCACAAACGGGAGGCCTTCAGGGAGGTGTTCTGCCAATTTGATCCGGAAGCAGTGGCCCGCTTCGGTCAGGCCGATGTGGAACGGCTCATGCAGGATGCCCGCATCATCCGGAACCGCCTGAAGATAGAAGCCTCTATTAACAATGCCCGCTGCTTCCTCCGAATCAGGGAGGAATATGGAAGCTTCAACAGATATATCTGGCAGTTTACCAACTTCCGGCCGGTGGTCCACCATTTCACCGGCCTGGAGATGATTCCCGCTAAAACAGAACTGTCGGACCTGATCTCGGCCGACCTGAAAAAGAGAGGGTTCAAGTTTGTGGGATCGACGGTGGTCTACGCCCACATGCAAGCCACCGGAATGGTCAACGACCACCTCGTTCACTGCTTCCGGCATAAAGAGGTCGGGCAGAATGACGGTTCTGCATAAATACCCGGCCCGGGAACTCCTTTTTTTTCATACCTTTGCCATGAATCTCATGTGCCATGGAGAAGAAGCCTGAACTTGAGAAAATCCTGATTAACCTCTCCAACGACCATGAAACGGCTTTGGAGGAGCTGTTTAATTTATACTACCCCAGGCTCTTCCGCTTTTCCAAATCATTTTTGAAACTCAGTGAAGGCATTGAGGACATCCTTCAGGAGGTGTTCATCAAGATCTGGGACAACCGGAAGAAGATCAGAAGTACTGAAACCTTTAACGCCTACATTTTCACCATCAGCCGCAATCTGCTGCTCAACGAACTGCGGAGCCGGCTGAGTGACCAGAAGGCACGCGACGCCCTGATGAAAGAGAGTGTTGCCGAAGAGTTCCCGCTTTCACAGGAGGGTGATTTCCATGAACTTAAGGAAAAAGTGGAGGAGATAATGGCCCACCTTCCAGAAAGTCACCGTGACTATTTCATCATGAGCAGACAGGAGGGGCTATCGAACCGGACGATAGCCGAAAAGATGGGCGTTTCGGAAAAGAATGTCGAATATCATCTTTCGCAGGCGATCAAAATCATGAAGGCAAAACTGAAAGATCTAGGCATGTTTTCGCTCCTCTATTTCTATCTCTTTTTTTAGGCAGAAAAGGAGAGGTCTGGCATAGTACGGTCATTTTGCATATCTGGTCCGCAATCCTATTCTCTTTTCGCTCCCGGAATAATTACAAAAAAAAGGATTTCCCTTTAGGGATGGTTAACTGAAGTGTGTATATATAATTGAATGGAGAGAATGAAATTACTTTTTTCAAAATACCTGAATGCGGTATGTTCGCCCGGGGAGTTCCGGGAGATTACACGATGGTTGTCGGACCGTGGTCACGAAGAGGCGATATCGGGCCTTATGAGGGAGAGTTGGTTGGAATATACCGAAAAAAATGATCCCGGGGAGGAATTGGAGCGGGCACCCCGGCAGGATGAGGTGTGGGCGAAGCTCAGGATGGCCATTAGCAGAAAAGAAACAGCCACGGCAAAACGGCAGCTCCGTTTTTTCCGGTGGGGTTTTGCCGCAGCCGCCGCGCTGACCATAGCCTTATTGACCGCCAACTTCCTTTTTAAGGAGCAGCCGGTACTCCCCAAAGAGGTGGTCCAGACCCAAACAGTGACGGTACCCTACGGGGCACGTTCCTCCTTTATGATGCCCGACGGTTCGCAGGTCTGGCTCAACGCCGGGTCCACCCTCACCTATGCCTCCGATTTCAACCACAGAAACAGAAACTTGGATCTGGAGGGTGAAGCCTTCTTCGATGTGGTAAAAGGCGACCATCCTTTCATCATCAATACCGCCATGGGGCAGGTGGAAGTCACCGGAACAAGACTGAATGTCAAGAGCTCTATAGACGAAAAACGGTTCGAGACCACCGTCGAAAGAGGATCGGTCAACGTGCATTGTCATCAGATCCAGGACATGTGCAGCCTGAAACCCGGACAGCAAATCAGGCTGGCCCACGGAAAATGGGAACTCCTGAAAGTGGAAACCGAATTATTCACCTCCTGGAAAGAGGGAAAAATCATCTTCCGGAAAGAATACCTGCCCGAAGTGGCCCAGCGGCTCGAGCGGTGGTATAACGTTAAAATCGAACTCGACAACGATCCACGCCTGAACAAAATCCACTATACAGGAACGCTGGAAATGGAATCATTCAGTGAAGTCCTTGAACTTCTTAAAATCACAGCATCGATCAATTACTCCTATAATGACAAAACCAGGGTGATCAGAATTACCCACCGCTAAAACACAAGCAAACCGATGACAAAACCATCTAAACCATATGCCTATGAATAAATAAACGAAAAACAGAGAAAAGGAAAAAAGGGGGCAGAAACGGCCATTTCTGTCCCCTGTGAGATTTGATTTAACCCTGTTTGTAATTAAACCAACCGATAAAAGTATGAAGAAAAAACCATTAAGCAGCGGTCCAGAGCCCTTGCTAAAAGAATTTTACAGGAAAATGAAACTAACGATTCTGTTTTTGACGATTTCCATCCTGAGCGGTTTTGCCTCAGAGAGCTACTCGCAGACAGCCCGGGTGTCCCTCAACCTGGAGAACAGCACCATCAGGGAAGTATTGAAGGTGATTGAAAACCAGAGTGAATTCAGGTTCTTTTACAGCGGAGAGGTGGATGTAGACCGGGTGATTTCCGTGACGGTCGACGACAAGAACATCATGCAAACGCTGGACCAGATATTCCGTGATTCTGACATTCGTTACGAGATTTACGGGCGTCAAATTGCCTTGTTGGCGAATAAGGAGACTGCTCTACCTTCGGGAATGCAGCAGCCTGCCGTTCTGAGCGGACAGGTCACCGACGTCGGAGGTATTCCGCTGCCCGGGGTGACCATTGCCATCAAGGGGACCACCACCGGAACCATTACCGACAATAATGGGAATTACAGTTTCACCAATGTGCCCCGTGGCGCTGTCCTCGTATTCTCGTTTGTGGGCATGCGTTCCCAGGAGGTTGCCGTAGGTAACCAGACCACCATCAATGTCTCACTTCAGGAAGAGACCATTGGCATCGAAGAGGTGGTGGCCGTAGGTTATGGAGTTCAGAAAAAGGAGACCCTGTCGGGATCGGTGGCGTCGATATCGGCTGATGATATCACCTCTACCAAGAGCGAAAACCTGATCAGTAACATCCAGGGGAAAGTCCCGGGGTTACTTATCCGCCAGTTGACCGGAGAACCGGGGAAATTCAACAATTATGTGAGCATCCGTGGTTTTGGCGCTCCTTTGGTCATCATCGACGGTATTGTCCGTGACGGTACTGAAGACCTGGCCCAGCTCAATCCCAACGACATTGAAAGCATGTCGGTACTGAAAGACGCTGCCGCTGCCATTTACGGGATGAACGCTGCCAATGGGGTGATCATTGTCACCACCAAAAAAGGACTCGACGGCAGGGCTAAATTTTCCTATTCCAATCTTATGGGAATGAAAGGGGCCACCGGCCTCGAATATACCGTCGATGCCTACACCTACAGGGTAATGAAAAACGAGATGGACCGCAACTCACAGGTGGCCGAGACCTATACCGGGGATATCCTTGAGAAATACCGCCAGGGAGTGGAAGGTTACCAGGATGTGGACTGGATCGACCTGACCCTCGCCGATTGGGTTTTCCAGCAAAACCACAATATGTCGGTCAGGGGCGGCACCAAAACGGTGAAGTATTTCGCCAGCTTCGGCTACAATGAAGATAACGGGCTCCTGAAAAGCGGCATTCAGTATTACAACCGCTATAATTTAAGGGCTTCCACCACTGCCGACCTCACCAAAGACCTGAAGCTTAACCTGTCATTTGCCGGCCGCATTGACGAACGCCAGAGTCCGCGTGAGGATTTTCTGTGGACTTTCAAGACCATTATGGTCAACGACAGAGGGATCAACTGGCATACCCTGGCCAATGAAGATCACTATAGCGCCATCAGTCCGGAAAATAAAAATGCCTGGGCGCTCATGCATCCCGATATCGACGGGTACAACCGTCAGCGGAACACCCAATTCCAGTCGACCATGGACCTCACCTTTCAGGTTCCCGGGGTTCCCGGACTGACACTCATTGCCACCGGGGCTTTCGACCAGAACATCCGCAACAGCTCCTTTCTGCAGAAGTCCTACAATCTCTACGATTACTTTACCGACAATTTTTCACAGACCACGGGAACCGACCAGTATTCCAACACAGTAGGTCTTTTCCAGAGGGCTGTGGCGCGTGGCCAGGCCAACTATACGCGGAAGATGGGTCAGCATAACCTGACCATGACCGGCGTTGCGGAATTCACGGGCACGCGCTATGACAATATTTCAGCCAGGCGGCTCTATTCCGACCTGTATACCAACGACATCATCGACCAGGGAACCTCCACCACGGCCTCCAACTCAGGATACCGCAGTTTTGGGAAGTATGCCGCTTATATTGGCCGTATCAACTACGACTTCGCCGGCAAGTACCTGTTCGAGGCTGTGGCCAGGTATGACGGTTCCTACAGGTATGCCAAAGCCAACAGGTGGGCCTTCTTTCCCTCTGCCAGTGCCGGATGGCGCCTTTCTGAAGAGTCCTTTATCAAGGACAACATCAAGGCCATTTCCAATTTGAAGTTAAGGGTCTCCTATGGGGAGAGTGGCGCCGATGCCGGGAATCCCTTTGCTTACTATTCGGCCTACACCGCTTCGGCCTCCAACGGATATGTCTTTAACGACGGCAGTCTGACCGTGGGCATGGTGGCCCCCGGGGTGGTCCATGACCGGCTCACCTGGGTCACTTCCAAGATCTCTAACCTGGGTATTGACCTGGGCCTGTGGGATAACAAACTGGGAGGATCTTTCGAACTGTTCGAACGGCGGCAGGAGGGACTCCTAGCCACCCTCATCCAGTCGGTGCCCAACACCTTCGGCGCCAGTTTTCCCCAGGAAAACGTCAACTCACGCCTTAACCACGGCTTTGACATTTCCATATTCCACAGAGGGAACATCGGCAAGGACTTCACCTATAATGTGGGAGCCAACTACACTTACAGCCGCACCAAGGAACTGCACGTCGAAACGGCGGGATACAGCAGTTCCTGGGATAACTGGAAAAACAACAACAACGACCGCTACACAGGCCGAACAGGCATGTATGAATGGGATGGCCGCTACACGTCGATTGAGGAATACGAGACAGCTCCCTTGCATGGGGGAACCGCCGGAAACTCTAAAATGCTCCCCGGAAGTTACAAACTCGTTGACCTGAACGGCGACGGCATCCTCAACAACAGTGACTATACCTACCAGCACTGGAACTACGGAGCCATCAACCCGCCGATGCAGTTTGGCCTTACCCTCGACGGGAAATATAAAAGCATAGACCTGAGCCTTCTCTTCCAGGGAGCTTCGGGCTATTCGATCAACTACCGTAACAACGACATCTGGGGCTATGGCCGTTATCCCACTCTGCATGAGAAATACCTCGACCGCTGGCATCCTGCCGAAGGAACCGTTGACCCTTACAACCCGGCCACGGAATGGGTCACAGGATACTATCCTGCTCTGCGTAACTATAACTACAACAACACCCAGGAAGCAGCCATCATCGACGTGTGGAGGCCCAATGCCACTTACCTCAGGTTGAAAAGTGTGGAATTGGGGTATACCCTTCCTGACCTCCTTACCTCTAAGATAGGCATTGACAACGGCAGGATCTTCGTTAACGGCTACAACCTGTTGACTTTCTGCAATAAGCTGCTGAAGGATGCCGACCCGGAAAGGCAGGAGGCAGACTGGGATGCCGGTCTGAACTATCCCCTGATGAAGTCTTTCAATATTGGTGTTAATCTGAATTTCTAAATGTCGATGATCATGAAAAATAAAATAATAGCTTGCTTATTCAGCATCACCTTACTTCTGGGAATCTCCTCCTGCACCGACATGCTTGAACTGGAGCCCCTCGACAAGACCTCGGCCGAGGATCTTCTGGCGAGCACCAACGGATTGAAAACCCTGATGGCTACCCTTTACAACAGCATCCCCATGGAGGATTTCAGTTTCTATCCTGCCGACGGTGGTTTTAACAAGTATGGCTGGGGCGGGGGACTGCAAAGTTCCTTCCGTCTGCCCATGTATACCGATGAAGCCACGGCGAGTGCCGGTTCAGGAGTGGGACCTGTGGTCTTTTCCTACTGGCCATATGGGGAAATCCGCCAGGCCAACAAGTTTTTCGAGAGTCTTGAAAAAGTGAAGGCCGATCTCAACGAAACCACCTATAAGCAACTGAAGAGCGAAGCCCACTTCGTCAGGGCCTATATCTATTTCGGACTGGCCAAGAGGTACGGGGGTGTTCCCCTGATAGACCAGGTTCTCGACGATGAGTATGAGGCAGGTACCGACAATGCAGGGCTTTACATTCCCCGGAATACCGAAAAGGAAACCTGGAGTTTCATCCTGAAGGAGCTGGACCTGGCCATTGAGAATCTTCCTGCCGTGACCAACTCAGCCGACGGGAAGTACCGGGCCACCAAATGGGCAGCCCTGGCGCTCAAATCGAGGGTCGCCCTGCACGCCGCTTCGGTCGCCAAATACTGGAACCAGGCTCCCCTTGCGGGAGAAGCCGTATCCGCCAACCTGGCAAAAATGGACGCCGCCGATGCCGCCGCCTTTTACCAGCAGTGTATTGATGCATCCTCACAACTGATCGACAACGGAGGCTTCGCCCTGTACAAACCCACCCCTGCCGATCCTGCCGAAGCAGCCAGGAATTTCCAGAATCTCTTTCTCACATCGAACGAGGAGATCATCTTTGTCAAGGCATACCTCGACGGCACCAGTGTTGCGAACCAGGGGCACAGCTGGGACATCCTCTATAATCCCTCGCAAACCAGTCCCGGGTTTCACAAATGGGGCCGCTACTCCCCCACCCTTGACCTGGCCGACATCTTTGAAGATTATTCCGACGACGGCAAGGGAGAAAGCTCGAAAATCGTCACCCGCACCGATGGCGTGGAAGAGTATGTCTATAACGATCCTAACCAGGTAGACCTGTCGCTCCCCTTCAAACAGTATGATGACCTTTACGAACCTTTTGCCAACAAGGACGCCCGGTTCCTGGCCAGCGTGATCGTTCCCGGAGCTACCTGGAAAAACACGAAGATCGTGATTCAGGGGGGTATGGTCAAGTCAAACGGAAAGGTTGTGGCCTATGCCTCCGATTCCGAGACCAAAAATGGGGTGACCTACTACACTTATGGAGCAGAAGGAACCTCTGAATTTTCAGGGTTTTACAAGATGGGGAGTTCCGACGATGCCAATTTCACCTGTTCAGGGTTTCTCATCCGCAAATATCTGCAGGAAGGTAAGACGGTACAGGGGGTTTCCAACTCCTCGACCACACCGTTCATCGATTTCCGTCTGGCCGAGATCTATCTCAACTATGCCGAGGCGGTAGCCGAGAGTGGCCAGGGAGATGCCTCCAAAGCCAGAGGCTATCTCAATGCCTTGAGGAAAAGGGCGGGACATCAGGATGAGATTCCGCTGACGCTCGACAATATACTGAAGGAGAGACGGGTAGAGCTGGCCTTTGAAGGATTCCGTTACTGGGACCTGATGCGCCGGCGGGAATTCCACTCTCTCTTTTCGGGAACGCGGCGCACCGCCCTCATTCCCATGGTCGACCTGCGCGGCGATACGCCCAAATACATCTTTGTCAGAGCCAACAACTACTATGATGAGTTTTCAAACGGACGGACTTTCCCGGCCGACAACGGCTACTACCAGTCGATTCCCGGCCGGAATACCAATAACCTGATTGAAAACCCGGGTCATTAATCTTAAACAAAAACCATGAAGGATATGAAAAAAATCTTAAAAATAGTGGTGCTTCCGTTGATTTTCTCCCTTATTGCCATTTCGTGCGAAATCGACAATTATGAAGGACCCGACGCGAAGATCACCGGCAGGTTCCTCGACAGCAAAACCGGAGAGCTGGTGGGTACCGACATTACCAACGGCAACTCAATAGGGGCCTATGAGCTGGGATGGGATTCCGAAAGCCGCCAGAACTGGGTCATTAAAAACAACGGGGAATATACCAACAACCTGGTGTTTGCCTCCACCTACAGGCTGGAATTCAGCAACTGCAATTTCTTTCCCTTCACCGTTGAGAATTTCGTCATCAAAAAGGGAGAAAATGTGCATGACTTCACAGTAACGCCCTTCATCAGGGTGACAAATCCAGCCATCACTTATGATGCCTCGACCAAAACGGTGAAGGCTACCTTCGGTCTCGAAGCGGGAGATGACAACATCAAACTCAACGAGATCAGGCTTTTCGCCTTTACCGACCACTGGGTGGGCAACTACGTGAAATTCGCCATTTCAGGTTCCGATTGCTACAAGAAAGCCTCGGCGAACCAGGTGAGTTCCACAATCGGCACCGACACTTACACGCTGACGATGAATGTCGACGCCAATTCGGCGCTGTTTAAATACTCACGCAACTATTATTTCAGGATTGGTGCCCTGGCCACGGTGTCAGGAGTGGGCACCGTCAGGCACAACTACTCGCCTTTGGTGGTTCTGCCCATTGAGAGGTAAACAATACTTTTCATAGAGTTGACAGAGGGGGAAGCAGGTATTGTCCGGACATAATAGTCCGGACCTGTTTCCCCTATTTTTTCACCGGTCCGCAATTCTCAAAATCGGCCGTCACGTCTTTGGTAAGGTCCCTCAAAATGGCTAAACTTAGGGTCAGAGGATCCGTTTCCGGAAGAAAACCAAAACAACGAAAAACTAAAACACATGCAAATCAGAAAGATATATTTCACTTTGTTGCTTATTCTGGGGGTAATGGTGGGGTATGCCGCCGACCTCGCTTCAGTGTATACCCTGCGTCCCGACGATCCAGAGGCTTTTTATTTCACTGCCGAGAAATACGGGGTGACCGCCGACGGAAAGAGCGATGTTTCGGAGGCGCTGCAGGAAGCTATCAACCAGGTCAAGAAAGAGCGTAATTTCGGGATCCTCTTCATTCCCGAAGGAAAATACGTGATTTCACGTACCCTATATATCCCCAATGCCATCAGGCTGATCGGGTATGGGAAGAAGAGGCCTGAATTCATCCTGAAGGCGAATTCTCCGGGATTTCAGGAGGAGGTAAGTGATGATAAGGGAAAGGCGCGGTACATGTTCTGGTTCACCGGGGGGATGGTACAGGAGGGGCAGTCGCCCCGCGATGCCGGTGCCGGGACCTTTTACAGCGCCATGACAAACATTGATCTGCGCATCGAAAAGGGAAACCCCCATGCGGTAGCCCTGCGCACACACTATGCCCAGCACAGCTTTATCAGTCACATGGCCATCCATATTGGCGAGGGAAAGGCAGGATTGTTCGATGCGGGTAACGAAATGGAAAATGTCGCTTTTTATGGTGGCGATTACGGTATTTACACCACGAAGGCCTCGCCGGGATGGCCGGTGATGATGGTCGACAGCTATTTTGAGGGACAACGGAAGGCTGCCCTGCGGGTCCAGGAATCAGGACTCGCCATGGTCAACCTGCAGGTCAAAAATGTTCCCGTGGTCTTTGAAATAGAACCCAATTACGGCGACCGTCTGTTGGTCGAAAACGGCCGTTTTGAAAACATTTCCGCGGCGGCACTGGTGATCACCAATGAAAACAACAGCAACACCCAGGTCACCCTCCGGAATGTGGAGTGTTCGGGAGTTTCCCTGTTGGCACGCTATACCCGCAGCGGCACCGAAACCCGGGTTCCCCATAAGAGCTATCTCATCAGGGGTTACGACCATGGTCTGCAAATGGAGAGCATGACCGATGTCCCCCGTTTTAACACAGCCCTGGATGCTATTCCCCTGGAGCGTCTCTCCCCGCCGGTGGCACGTGAGATTCCCGCCCTTCCCCCCATGGAGGAGTGGGTCAACATTCGCACCCTGGGCGCCAAGGGCGATGACCTGACCGACGACACACAGATATTCCGGGAAGCCCTGGAGAAATATGGTTGTATCTATGTTCCCCAGGGGTGGTATCTGATTTCGGAACCCCTGAAGATGAAACCCGGCACCCGTTTAATAGGGCTGCATCCCTTTGGCACCCAGCTCAGGCTGGCTGAAAGTACAGCAGCCTTCAGCGGTTTCGGGGGTCCTGTTCCACTTTTGGAATCGGGTGAAGGGGGTTCCGCCATCCTGAACGGCATCGGCCTTAACACCGGGGGGTATAACTACCGGGCCGTGGGATTGAAATGGATGGCCGGGGCTGATTCCTATGTCAACGATGTCAAATTTGTGGGGGGCCACGGCGGGTTGGCCAAACCCGACCCTCAGGGAACGCCGCCGCAACCCCGGGGCAACCGTCCCCAAACATCCCGGATCAGCTCCCCTACCAATCCGATAGCTACCCAGGGCATGGACCTGGCCTGGGATAACCAGTACTGGAGCATGTGGGTGACCAACAACGGAGGAGGTACCTTCAAGGACATCTGGACCGCCTCCACTTATGCCACCAACGGGCTTTACGTGAGTAACACCGCCACCCCGGGAAAGATCTACGCCATGTCACTCGAACACCATGTGCGCAATGAAGCCCGCTTCACCAACGTGGCCAACTGGAAAATTTATTGCTTCCAGCTCGAAGAGGAGAGCCGCGAGAGCACCGAATGCCAGCCCGTGGAACTCGACAACTGCCGGAACATCATCTTTGGCAACCTCTACATGTTCAGGGTGATCAGGGTCAACGAACCGTACCATAACTCGGTACGGGTGTGGAACTGTGAAAATATCCACTTCCTGAACCTCCACAATTTTGCCCAGACGAAATACACCACCGATCTTCCGGTGTATGACATCAACCGCAACATCGAAGTGCGCCCCTGGGAGCTGCAGAAACTGGTGATCACCGGGAAAGAGCCATTCCACAGGAGTGGTAAGGCTGTTCGTGAGAGCGCCCTTCCCTGGCCGGGAGCTTCAGGAGAAGTGGTGCCGCTGGCCCGGGGATTCGAATTTGCAGAAGGGGTGACCAGCGACAGCAAGGGAAATGTCTATTTCTGCGAACACAGAATGCGCCGCATCTACAA
Source organism: uncultured Prolixibacteraceae bacterium (assembly GCA_964567485.1). Lineage (GTDB taxonomy): Bacteria > Bacteroidota > Bacteroidia > Bacteroidales > Prolixibacteraceae > UBA1413. The sequence goes on from CAZMMX010000042.1 coordinate 25,820, forward strand.
ATGGTCGGCCGAAAACGGCACCCTTTCGCTGTTGGCCGATTTTCCGTGGAAGCCCTCCGCGCTGGCTACCGACTCAGAAGATCACCTGCTGGTACTCTTCCGCTACGATCCACAGCCGGGATTTCTGGTGAACGGCGAACAAGAGGCAGTACCTCTATTGCCCGACCGCAACGGAACCTCTTACAGCGGATGGGGAAATTCAGGCTTTTCAATGCTGGTATACTCCCTAGACCCCGACGATCCCGACCACACCATCAGACCATTGCCCCTGGTTCCCAGGGAAGAAGTCCCGGTGGTCAGCAAAGCCCTCTATCCCGCCAACAGGTGGCGCGATTTCCATGATTTCAACACGGTGACCATGAATGTTCCCGAAAAGTGCTTCCTGGCACCCGACGGAAAGACCATCATCCCCCAGCAGTATGACCTGGCCCGCTGTTCCGCCCTTCTGGAAGCCTTTCCGGGGAAGCCCTTTTACCTCTCCGATGAATACGACCGACGTATGGTGCGCTATTCGGTAGCCCCCGACGGAACCCTCCATGACCTCTCCTATTTCGTGGAATGGGGAGAATTCGGATCGGCCACCGACGACCGGGGAAACCTCTATGTCGCCGATGGAAATATCCTTATTTTTGATGAAAAGGGAAATTCCACAGGGAGGATTGAAGTGCCGGAACGCCCGTCGACCCTCGTTTTCGGCGGAAAAGAGAAGGACATCCTCTTCATCACCGGACGCAGCAGTCTCTATGGCGTGAAAATCGACCAGAAGTGAGGTCACCGGCTGTCAACGAAGTCACCCATGTGAAAACAGGTTCAGAGGTGCTTTGCGGAGCCAGACTTACAGACGTGAATAGATGAACAGGCAAAAACTAGATAAATTAAAGAATGACCATACATTAATACATAAATACCGTATGAAAAAGAAAATAACAGGGATCCTCGTGCTTTTTTTCCTGGTAGGATTATGGGGGTGCGGCACTCCGGAAAGCAAGAGTTTCAAAGTCGTCTTTGACCCCACAAAGGAGGTATCGGGGAAGAAATTTGCCATTGCCGACATTACGCCGGGGTTACCTGCGAACTGGGATGAGTACAACTATGTGGTCCTGGAGTTCAGGATCACCACAGCCCAGCGTTTCCACATCGGGTTCACCACCGATTCGGGGTACAATGAGTTGCGGGTGATGAGTTATGTTCCGAACGGGTGGAACAAGCTGGCCATACCGCTGAGGTTTTACCGGGAACTACCCGATGCCGCCATTGATTTGGCAGCCACCTATAACCAACCCCGCTATACGGGGTGGGTCAACCTGGGGGGCCACAGGGGTCCCCTGCACGGAGTCGACTCGATAGGAATCCGCATGCGGGCACCCATTGGCACCCCGGAATTTGAGATCCGCTCTATTGCCCTGGCGGTCGAAGACCCGGGCGATGAATACCTTGAGTCCACCCCTTCGGTCGACCAGTTCGGACAGTGGAACCTGGGCGACTACGAGGGAAAGATCCATTCCCTGGAGCAACTGCAGAAGGAGTGGGCCGCCGAGGACGAGGAACCGGCCACTACGGAACCCTTTAACTATTCGAAATACGGGGGATACCTCCAGAAACAGGTGGAAGCCACGGGTTTTTTCCGCACCGAAATGGTGGATGGCCGCTGGTGGTTCGT
>CAZMMX010000043.1:0-10520 GCA_964567485.1 uncultured Prolixibacteraceae bacterium
ACAGACCCCATACGTACTCCTTCATTTTTCGCCGCAATGGGCGACATGGAGATAACTTTTTGTTTCCTATCTTTACGTCCATCTATCAAACCTAAAATTAGCTAACCGACGAATGGAGTCTTGCATGGGGAACAACCCGGTTATCTGGGATAAGTTCGTTGCGGGTGACAAGGAGGCTTTTGCCTTTTACTATAATAGACACCTGTCCTCGTTGTATCGTTACGGAACCAAGCTATGCTGTGACGATGACCAGGTGAAAGACGCCATCCAGGAAGTTTTCCTTGATCTTTACCTCAAACGGAAATCAATTAGTACCGATGAAGAAAATCTGCGGTGGTACCTGATTGTTGCCCTGAAGCACAACCTGATAAAAAAGATAAAAAAGGCAAGGTTTCAGTCCGGTTCTGAGCAGGAAGCCCTGGCTTTTGAACCGGAATACAGCATTGAGAAGCGGATGATCGAGAATGAGGAGGAGGCTGAACGGAACCAGAGAATCGCCGAGGTGTTGCAGTCCCTTCCTTCCGGACAGAAAGAGGCTTTGTACCTTCGTTTCAATGAATCGATGGGATACCGCGAAATTGCCGGTATCCTCAACATCACTGTAGAATCGGTTCGCAAGCAGGTATACCGGGCCCTTTGTACGATCCGCGAAAAGTGGGGTATTGCCGGCAGCACTCTTCTGCTCTTCTATCTCCTTTCGGGAGGTTAAAAAAAAGATCCCCCTCAAAAAAAAAGTGAAAAAAGGTGTCCATATTCCGGCACCGTGATTCCTTATATCATGAAACGATCAAACCGCATGGAACACATCAGCAAGTATATTGAAGACGAAAGATTTATTTGTTGGGTCTTTCAGGGCGACGAGTGTCTCAACGCGTGGTGGGAGTCATATACAGCTGCCCATCCCGAAGAGAAAGAGCATATTCATCTAGCCCGCAGGGTTCTGGAAAAACTACACACGGCCGACAGGGAACTGCCTGAAAAGGAAAGGATTATCCTTTTCGCCCGTATCCTGAAGCAGATTGAGGAAAAGGAAAAGCAGGTCAAGAGCAGAAAACTGGTAACTGGCTTTTTAAAATATGCAGCGGTGGCTTTTCTTTTCTTTTCGGCGGGTGCTCTGCTCTTTTACCAGAAGAACAACATCAGTCCGCAGTTTGTCCAACAAGACCTTTCGGCGCCTGTCCAAAGCGACCAGGCCAAACTGATAAGGCCGGGGTTTGGGGATATTCTTCTGGCCCGGAATTCCAGGGTGGAATACCGCGATGACGGGCAGGTGGTGGTCAATGACTCCATCCTGGAAGCACCGCCAGCAACACAGCAGGGGGTCCCCGGCATGAACCAGCTGGTCATCCCTTATGGTAAAACTTCGGAACTGATGCTTCCCGACGGAAGCCGGGTGTGGCTGAATGCCGGAAGCCGGCTGATCTATCCCGGCTTTTTTCCTGGCAAAACCAGAGAGGTATTCCTGGTGGGAGAAGCCTTTTTTCAGGTCAGCCAGGATGCCGCCAAACCCTTTATCGTTCAAACTGCTGACATCCGTGTGAATGTCGTGGGTACCTGCTTTAACATTTCGGCATACCCGGGCGACAACACGGTGGAGACCGTGCTGACGGAAGGAAAAGTCAGGCTGGAACGCAATAACGCCGGGTTATTCTCGGAATCCCTGGATATGCTCCCCGGCCAGCTGGCAGCCTTCGGAAAGAGCGACCGCACTTTTGTGATGACAGAAGTGGATGTGGAAAACTACACCCTCTGGAAAGAGGGACTCCTGAAATTCGAGAGTACCGACCTGAGCCGGGTGGTCAAAAAACTGGAGCGTTATTACAACATCCATTTCAGGTACCAGGATCCTTTTCTGGGAGGCATTAAAATCACGGGAAAACTGGAACTCGACGAAAGCTGCGCCTCCGTTCTGGCCATCGTTGCCGATGCCGCCTCGGTGAAAATCTCCAGGATCGGCGAAGGCTATTTTGAAATTACCAGAAAATAAAGAACCGGAGGGTGGTGACACACCGATCCGGTTCATAGTGTTAAATTTTAGTATTGTGTAACTTAACTTTTCAAAGGTATGAAAAAAAAGGGACATTGGATTCCTCCGCTTGGGGGAATCCGGGAACTTAAATTATGTTTAAGAAAGATGAAACTGACGCTGATTTTCACATTGCTGGTTTTCTTCTCCTTCGGGAATGGCTATTCCCAGGTGAAGGTAACGTTGCACTTTGAGAAGGCAACCATCCAGCAGGTCATGAAATCCATTGAGGAGCAGACCGGTCATGTCTTCCTGTATAAGGATGGCATTTTTGACCCTGACAACAAGTACTCTGTTGAATTCCTGGAGGTTCCCTTTGACGAGGTTCTCACCGCAGTATGTGAAACTGCCGGGGTTCAGTATGAGGTGCGCAGCAACCGTCAGATCATTCTGACAGCAAAAGAGAAGGAAAACATCCTTTCCATAGCACAGCAGCAGAAAACGGTCACCGGGGTGGTCACCGATTCCAGGGGAGAGCCACTTCCGGGGGTGTCGGTGATTGTGGCCGGAACGACCACCGGGACCATCACCAATGCACAGGGGAATTTCACCCTTAACGTTCCCCCGGGAGCTGAAGAGCTGCAATTTTCCTTTGTAGGGATGAAGACGCAGCATATCCTGATCGGGGGAAAGAGTGTCTTTACGGTAGTTCTGGAAGAGGAATCCCTGGGCGTCGATGAGGTGATCGTAGTGGGCTACGGCACCCAGAAGAAATCGGACATCACGGGATCGGTGACTTCGGTGCCTAAGGAGCGCCTGGCCAAACTGCCGGTGTCGAATGTGATGCAGGCGGTACAGGGGGCGGTTTCAGGGGTGCAGATCACGCAGACCTCCTCGATTCCGGGGGAATCGCCGGCCGTTATCGTCCGCGGGGGAGGATCCATCACCGCCTCCAACAATCCCTATGTGGTTGTCGATGGCATTCCCATCTCAAAAATGGATGGGTCGATCAACGACATCAACCCTAACGACATTGAGTCGGTCGAGATCCTGAAGGATGCTTCGGCGGTAGCCATTTATGGGATGAACGGGGCCAACGGGGTCATCCTCATCACCACGAAACGGGGGCGCACATCCAAGCCCACCATTCAGTACCGGGGTTATGCCGGCGTGGAAAACTTCGCCCACATTCCTGAAATGGTCTCCCCGGAAGAGCTGATCGCCCGCTACAAGGAGGGGAATCGCATCAACGGTTCTCCGATGTACGATCCCAATGTCAAATACCAGTACGAGGTAGAAAACTACCAGAACGGCCATGTCATTGACTGGATTGATGAGGTTTCGCAAACGGGGATACTTCAGAACCACAACGTGAATATCTCGGGGGGTAATGAAAGCATCAATTACTATGTGTCGGGCGATATCCTCGACCAGAAAGGGGTGGTCAAGGGATACAATTACAAGCGGCACTCCATCAGGACCAACATAGAAGCCAATGTGACCAATTTCCTGAAGATAGGCACCAACTCCTTCATTGTTTCCCACAACCGTGACGGGGGACGCGCCAATCTGCTCAATGCCGAGGCCATGAGTCCTTATGGCAGGATGGTTGAGGAGGATGGTTCCTACACCATCTATCCGATGTTCGGGGAGACCCTGTGGTCCAACCCCATGCTTCCCACCACCTCGCAGCAGGAGCGCCGTCAGTTCAATGTCAGTATCAACGGTTTTGCCGATCTCGATTTCGGCAAGCTGTGGAAACCGCTGGAGGGGCTGACCTACAAGCTGAACACCGGTTACTCCTATATTCCGCGCCGTAACAACAGCTATAACGGGGCCTCGGTCAACGACCTGCTGGGAACCGCAGAACTGTGGCATTATGAGACACAAGCCTACACCATTGAGAACATCCTCCGTTATTCGCGCGACATTGAGAAGCACCACTTTGATCTGACCGGGGTATATTCAGCCCAGGAAAGGAATTACAGGGAGAGCTATGCCAGGGCGCGCGACTTCGTCAACGACGAGTTGGGATGGGACAGGATGCAGGCAGGGGCCAGCGCCAATGTGAGTTCCTATGCCGACAGGTATGCCGCCATCTCCCAGATGGGCCGCCTCAACTACTCGTTCGACAGCCGCTACCTCTTCACCTTTACCGTCAGACGCGACGGCTCCTCGGTTTTTGCCGAAGGCCTCAAGTACGGGATATTCCCCTCGGTAGCCGTGGGATGGAACCTCCATCAGGAAAACTTCCTCAAGGATTCCGACGCCATCTCCAACCTGAAACTGCGTCTTTCCTACGGGACCTCGGGCAACGAAGCCGTAGCCGTTTACCGCACCTTCACCACCATGAGGGATGTGCAGGTCGCCTTGAACGGTGAAACCAATATCGCGATGGTCACCGACAGGCTCGGAAATGCAGACCTGAGCTGGGAAAGCAAAAAGAGCATCAACGTAGGCCTCGACTTCGGATTCTTCAAGAACCGCATCAACGGAACCCTCGATCTCTACAAGGCTCAGAACACCGACCTGCTCCTCTCCCGGAAATTACCCGCCGCCTCAGGCTTCGGAGAAGTGATAGCCAACATCGGGGAGACGGAAAACAAAGGGGTGGAACTCACCCTCAACTCTGTCAACGTGAACACCAGGGATTTCAGGTGGAATACCACCGTGGTCTTCTCGGCCAACAAAAACAAAATCGTGGAGCTTTACGGCGACGGCAAGGATGATCTTGGCAGCGGATGGTTCCTGGGAGAGCCCGTCGGGGTCATTCGTGACTATGAGAAAGTAGGAATCTGGCAGGAAGAGGAGATCGCCGCTAAAGTACACCAAACCTGGGATCCCATTGCCAAGGCAGGGGATGTTAAACTGGCCGACCTGAGCGGTCCCGAGGGGGTTCCCGACGGAAAAATCGACGACAACGACCGCAAGATCCTGGGGCAAACCGCCCCCAAATGGACCGGCGGTCTGACCAACACCTTCACCTATAAAAATTTCTCTTTGAATATCTTCATTCAGACCAACCAGGGAGCCATGCGCACCAACACCCATATCGGGATGGCCAGTGACGAACTCGAACGCAGAAACAGCCTCGCGGAAATAGGCTACTGGACTCCTGACAACAAAAGCAACGAATGGCGTTCGCTGAATAAAAACTCCAACCCCCACGGATACCGGTTCCCGGTCAACATCAACTACACCCGCATCAAAGATGTGACCCTCAACTACGATGTTCCCCGGAGCATCATTAGTAAAGCGGGAATGAGCGGGCTTTCCTTCTATGTCAGTGGCCGCAACCTCTATACCTTTACCGACTGGATCGGATGGGACCCTGAAGAGCGCGATGACGCCCGCGGCACCGGCGACTGGAGCATCAACTACCCAAGCGTGAGGTCTATTGTTTTTGGTGTTAATCTAACCTTATAACCGTAAGATCATGAAGACAAAAAATAAATTTCTGACCCTTTTGGTGACTCTCTTGCTGGCGGTCACCTCCTGCAGCGAAGACTTCCTCGAGGAAAAACCCTTCTCATCGTATGCCCCGGAAACCCTTTCCGACGAGTCGGGGATTGAGGCAGCGCTGAAGGGATTGCATTACACCTTCGGCCAGCTCTGGACCTGGTCAGACCAGCAGGGATGGCTCTGCCTCTGGCAGGTGGGAACCGATGTATGTTCCCCGGGAGGAATCCAGGGCGTGGAAATCCCCTTCTTCAAATATGAAGACCTCAACCCCGAGAATGCCGGGGTCAACTACATGTGGTCGCAAGGGTTCCGGGTCATCAACAATGCCAATAATGCCATGAAGGCCATCGGTGAGGACGGGGATCCTGCCAAGCTCGCCGAAGCCAGGTTTTTCAGGGGCTACATGTACAACATGCTGGCCACGCTGTATGGTGACATTCCGCTGCTGACCGAACCCACCTCCTCGGCGAGAACCGACTTTGAGCGCACCCCGGTGGCCCAGGTGAATGACCAGATCGTGGAAGACCTCAAATTTGCCGCCGATCACCTCCCCGATATCGACGGGGCCGTGACTCCCAGCAGGGCCAATAAGCACATGGCCATGCAAACCCTGGGGGAAGTCTACCTGCGTCTCAACAAACCCGACCTGGCAGAAGCGGTACTCACCGAAATCATCAACAGCCAGAAATTCTCGCTCACCAATGAGCGTTTTGGCATCGAAGCCTCTAAACCCGGTGACTGTTTCCACGACATGTTCATTTTTGGCAACCAGCGCCGTTCTCAGGGCAACAAGGAGGCCATTTGGACCTACGAGCTGGAATACACCAAAAATGTCGCGGGAGGTTTCACCAATGCACCACAGCACCGCCGTGTGTGGGTTCCTGCCTACCACAACGTTCCCGGAATGGCCTATGAAGTCACCGATCCGGCATTGGGAAAAATCAGTGTATACGGAGGACGCGGCAACGGCCGCATGCGCCCGAGCAACTGGGTCAAATACCAACTCTATACCGAAGGGGATATGAGAAATTCCGAGTATAACCTCACCCGTCATTTCCGTTACAATGCACCCAACTGGAGTTCCACCATCGGCATTGACGCCAAGGGATTCCGTGTGGCGGCCAACTCTCCGGCGGCGGTGGAAACCCGGACAGTCAAAACAGGGGATCCCGTGGTGAATGCCCCCGGCGACACCCTGGAAGCCATGTTCCCCTACACCAGAAAATGGGATTCCTATGATCCTACCGATGGCTGGGGCTGGACCTGCATCAAGGATTTCCCGATCATGCGCTTTGGGGAGACTTACCTGCTGCGTGCCGAAGCCCGCTTCAAAAACGGCAATCCCGGAGGCGCTGCCGACGATATCAATGTGTTGCGTAACCGGGCCTTTAAAATGGCCCGCCAGGAAACCGGAAACGCCAACCTGGGTAAAGTGAGCGCCTCTGACATCTCCCTCGATTTTATCCTCGACGAAAGGGCACGTGAACTCTTTGCCGAGGAAAACCGCCGCCTCACCCTGATGCGTACCGGCACCCTCCTGGAAAGAGCCAAACTCAACAAAGAATCCACCATCAAGGGAACCATCAGCGGCCTTGACCAGAGGATCATGCTCTGGCCGATCCCCCTGAGCGAAATCCAACGCAATAAGGACGTGGTCTGGCAAAACAACCCGGGTTACTGATCCCCGGAATCACCTTTCATCCTTTATCGATCAATCGCACAATACCACTATCAGAGGCTGCCTCAAAAGGGCAGCCTCTTCTTTTTTCCCAGAATTATTAAGTTTTAAATTATATTGTTTACTTTTAAAGAACCATAACTGACCAGAGTAGAACCGGGGGCCTGCATGAAAAATGCCCGCCCACGACTAACACATACAACTAATATTCAATCTCATAAAAATCTGTACCTATGGATTATTCATCATTGATTCCCGTTGCAGATTCGATTCCCGCCCCCGTATGGTTCTTCGTTATTTTGGAACAATTGATCTTTCTGCTTCACATCATCCTTATCAACGCCGTTTTAGGCGGGGCACTGATCCTGTTGTTCGGCAGGTTTATGGGGAAGGAATCCGACACAGTTTACAACCGGCATATGCCGGTTGCCGGGAAACTACCCGTCATGGTCGCCCTCGCCATTAACCTGGGAGTGCCCCCGCTTCTCTTCATGCAGGTGGTTTTCGGCCACTTCTTCTATTCCAGTTCTGTGCTGATGGCGGTTTACTGGATTATGATCATTCCTCTTCTCATCCTGGCCTATTACGGGATTTACATTCACAAGGGGAGGTTTCTGCGGTCGCCACTCCTGTCGAAGATGTCGCTGGTGACTGCCCTACTTTTCATCCTTTACATAGGATACATCCAGGTGGCCAATAATGCCCTGATGGAGCAGCCTGAGGCTTGGACGGCCTATTTCTCCCAAAGGGGAGGCACTTTCCTAAACACTGCGAATCCCGCCTTTTTGCCGCGTTACCTGCACTTCATCGTCTCCTCGGTAGCCGTGGGGGGATTGCTCTATGCCCTGGTCTTCCGCACCAAAAAGGAAGCTGTTGAGAACAGGGAGGAATCCGTCAGGGGAGGCCTCAGGATCTTTGCCGTGGCGACTGCCGTTCAGATAGTGGTGGGCTCCTGGTACCTCCTCAGCATCCCCGCCGATATCGTCCGCCAATTCATGGGAGGTCATGTTGCCGCGACCCTTTTCCTGCTGACAGGCGTTGTCGCTGGCATCGGGGCCCTGGTGACCGGCTGGTCGGGCTATTTTAAAGCCACTCTCCTGCTGGCCCTGGTCACCCTTGCCGCCATGGTCATCACCCGGTACCAGCTGAGGCTGATGGTTCTGAGCGACCACTTCCGGGTCAGTGACCTGAAAATCAATCCGCAATATGGGGTGATGCTCCTTTTCCTGGTTGTTCTGGTCGCCGGACTGGTAGCCATTGGGTATATGCTGAAGGTAGGGTTTAACAAAACAGAAAGGAGCGAAGCACAATGAACTATCCGATTTGGGAATTGGCTCATCTTAACAGCGGAACGCTGGTAGCCTTCATTGCCACCATTCATGCCTATGTGGCCCATCTGGCCGTGGGCGGAGGACTCTTCCTCTGGCTCACCGACCTGAAGGCCGTACGCGACAACGACCCCGTCATTAAAGCCTACGTGAAAAGGCACACCTGGTTTTTCCTGTTGCTGACCATGGTCTTCGGAGGGGTATCAGGGGTAGGCATCTGGTTCATCATCGCCCTGGCCAACCCGGCAGCCACCTCATCCCTCATTCACAATTTCGTCTTCGGATGGGCCATTGAATGGGTCTTCTTTATCGGCGAAATCGTGGCTTTGCTCATCTACCATTACCGCCACGATACCATGCGCGAGAAAGACCGCCTGCGGGTGGCTTTTCTCTATTTCCTCTTTGCCTGGCTGAGCATGGTGGTCATCAACGGCATCCTGGCCTTTATGCTGACCCCCGGGAAATGGCTCGAAACCGGCAATTTCTGGGACGGATTCCTCAATCCCAGCTATTTCTCATCGCTCTTTTTCAGAAGCGCAGCCTCGGTCATGATCGCCGGCCTCTTCGGCTATGTCACCGTGGTCTTCTCGAAAGAGAAGGAGCTTCGCAGTAAAATGATGAAATACTGCACCCGGTGGCTGCTCTTCCCAGTTCCCCTGATCTTCCTGGGAGCCCTCTGGTATGTCTGGTCCGTGCCTGAGAGCATACGGTTGACCACCTTTCACCTCAACGCCCAATCACAGTTCGTGGTCACCGCCTTCCTGGTCACCTCGGTGCTTATCTTCGTGGCTGCTCTTTTTTACTCCCTGCGCACCACCCCGCTGCTTCAGAAAATCATGGTCTTTGTATTCCTGCTGATCGGCCTGGGATGGTACAGCAGCTTTGAATACCTCAGGGAATATGCCCGGAAACCCTATATCATCCATGGTTATATGTATTCCACCTCCATCCTTGCCAGCGATGTGGAAATGCTGAACAGGGAGGGGGTGCTGAAACATGCCAAATGGAGTTCGGTGAACGGGGTGACCGCAGAAAACCGGCTGACCGCCGGAAGGGAACTCTTTAACCTGCAATGCCTGGCGTGCCACACCATCGGCGGGGTCAAAAACGACATCATCGAAAAAACCCGGGATCTGACCTATATGGGAATGATTTCCCAGCTTCACGGCCAGGGGAAAGTCCTCGATTACATGCCCCGTTTCACGGGCACCCGGCAGGAGATGGAAGCCCTGGCCGCCTATATCATCGAAGGATTGCACGGAAAAGAACTGGTGACTACCCTGGCGGAATTCACCCCCAGTCCGGTCGACAATGATATCCCCCCCTTTGACGACGCCACCGATGACTATCTCCTGCTGGCCTGGAACGATCTGGGGATGCACTGTATTTCGGATTGTGACCCCTGGTTTATCCTGCTTCCACCGGCGAATACCCTCGAGGCCCAGCTCATCAGACGGGGAGCCCTTCCCGAGGTGGTCACCGAAGGCATCGAACTCAAATACCGGGTGGAAAAGGGATTTGAGAATCCCTCGGCCCATGTGGAGTTCTGGGATTTCACCGAATCTTACTTCGGGGTGAAGCTCGATAAGAATGTGGGACTGGGAGGAAAGGGTCTCGAGGGGGATTTTGACTGGCACGAAGAGCGCAACAGCTTCATTGCCGAGATGATTCCCGTGGTGCCCTATCATGATGATGGCTCCTTCAATCCCTATCCCCTTTTCATCATCGATGCCCTAGAGAAGGAAACCGGGAGAGTGCTGGCGTCTACCAAGGCGGTGGCGCCTGTTTCCACCGAAATGGGATGCCGCAACTGTCACGGAGGAGGATGGCGTGTCAACGGCGTGTCAGGGGTGGCTGACGAGACAGCCATTAATATTCTGAAGGTACACGACCGCATCAATGGAACGGACCTGTACGTTTCAGCCAGTAAGGGATCGCCCATTCTCTGCCAGAGCTGCCATGCCGACCCGGCCATAGGAGCTCCCGGCACAGCGGGGCATAATAACTTCTCCACGGCGCTGCACGGATGGCATGCCAACTATATGCATGTGGAGGGGGGTCGTGCCTGCGTGATGTGCCATCCTGC
>CAZMMX010000043.1:10620-15048 GCA_964567485.1 uncultured Prolixibacteraceae bacterium
GAGATGAACCATTCGGTGCACCATCCCAACATGGTCAGACCCTTCAGAAACCGGGAGGCCGTCAAATGAGCATCCAGAGGATCGCTATGGAGATCAGGAAGCTGAGGAGTGTGGCCACGATTCCTATTTTGAAAAATTCCCAGAAGCCGATTTTCACCCCCTCTTTTTCGGCCGATTCGATGACTATGAGGTTGGCCATGGCCCCTATGATGGTGGCATTTCCGGCCAGTGTGGAGGCCGAAGCCAGCGTGAGCCACAGGATATCCCCCGGCAGGGGCTTCAGCACCGGCAGCATCATCACCGTATAGGGAACGTTGCTCACAATCTGTGACATCAGCAGACTTAACCCGTGAAGCCTCACGACGCCGGCCATGTCTTCGGTCAAGACCTGAGAATGGATCAGAAAATCCATGAGTCCGGCTTTCACGGCCCCTTCCACAACGATAAAGAGGGAAGAAAAGAAAAGCAGCAACACCCAGTCGACATTTTTGATGACCTTAGAGGGCTTTACCTTTCCGAAGAGGAGGATCAGCGCGGCGCCGGCCAGGGCGATGACCGGAATGGAGAGGCTGAGCAGTTTTCCGAGGAAGAAAAAGAGGACGACCCCCAGAAAAACGGGGACCGAGAATTTCATGGAGCCATACTTGTATTCGAACTGGTGGGAATCGGCGGTGATGACGGCGCCATTTCTGAAATGGGAACGGTAAAACCCTTTCACCACAAAGACGGTCATCCCCATTCCCAGAAGGGAAACCGGCAGAAGCCTGAAGAAAAAAGTGGCGTAATCGATGCCTGAGGTGATCCCTATCAGCATGTTCTGGGGGTTTCCGGTGATAGTCATGGCGCTTCCGATATTGGAAGAGAGGATCTCAGCAATCAGATAAGGAACGGGGTTTATTTTAGAAGCCCTGCAAATGGCGATGATGACGGGAGTGAAAAGCAGCACCACGGCATCGTTCACCAGAAAGGCACTGGCCACGCCGGTCACAAAGGTGATGATGACGAGCAGGCGGAAGGGGGTCTTGGACCAGGAGAGGGTTTTTTCGGCGATCAGGGAGAAAAAACCGTCGAGCTGAAGCGTCGAAATGATGATCATCATTCCCAGGAGCAGGGCGATGGTGTTGTAATCGATGGCCCGCACCGCCTCCCCCAGGTCGAGGACGCCGAACAGAATCATGGCGATGGCGCCGAAAAACGCCGCCGAAGGCCTGTCCACGTTGATTTTCGGCAGACGGGTGAAGATAATCCCCACATAGGTGAAGATGAAAATGAGTAATGCGGTCAGCGGCATAAATCAGATTTGGTTGAAGGTGGGCCGGTGAATCATGACAGGGAATAGAGCAGTTGGTCAAGCATGATGGGGACCTCTTCCCGGGGAATACCGCGGGCCGACAGAAAACGGAGGTCTTCGGTGAACGCGGCCATGAACTCCTCAACGGTGAAGCCTCCCGTTTTGATGGAAAGCCGGTAGTATTCCAGGGCCGGCTCCCGTTTTCCCAGGGCCCACTGAACATGGCCCATGTTCATCAGGTCAAACTTGTCGGGTTCATCCTCCATCAGTTTCAGGTAATACTTCCCGGCCTGTTCTGTTTTTCCCGACATGAAGGAACTCCAGGCAATGGGCCTCCACACCTTTTTATTTCCGGGGGCCAGGTATTCGATCTTGAAGAAGGCATTCAGGGCTTCCTGATAGGCACCGGTTTCGCTGTAACAGTAACCCAGGGCATAGATGGTGCTCAGGTTGTCGGGTTCGAGGTCATCGAGGGCTTGATAGGCTTTCAGGGCCTCTTCGGTGCGTTTCAGGTTTCTGCAGCACAGGGCGATCTTTTTCAGGTTCCAGATTCTGTTGACCTCAAAAAGCTCGGCTTTCCGGTAAAAGGAAAGCGCCGTTTCATAGCGGCCCAGCTTCTGATGGCAATAGGCCGCCTTCTGCAGGGCTTCTCCGTCCTGTTCCCCCGACATTCCGTAAACCTCCAGGGCCTCCTCAAAATAACCCTTCTCAAAATAAAACTCCGCCAGTTTCCTGATCATCGCGGGATGATCCTCCAGTATGCGGCGAAATGCGCTGCTGTTGTGAAAATCGAATTTCCGGCTGAAAATATCGTCGAAATCATTCCGGGAAGGATGGAGATGGTAGAAACGGTAAAGGTCCTGGATGTACTGGTTAGAGACAATGCCCTCCTTCTTGTCGGGGGAAAGCATCTTCTCTTCTTTTTCGAGTTCCTGGAGCTGTTCCATTTCGGCCTGCAGGAATCCAGCAAGCATGGTGCGGGCTTCTCCCGTGATATGCCTGACCATCAGGCTGAAGGAGTATTTATCGGAATTGCACAGAAGGGGTGAGCTGAGCAGGGCTTCGGTGATGCTGGTCTGGGAGTCTTCGGAATCTTCCACTGTAGCCCCGGGAATTCCGGGATGGCCGGGGAAGAAAGGAACGAACCAGTTGACCATTTCATTGAAGAAAGGGAAGGTTTTGAACATGCCGAAGGAGGCCAGGAAGACGTCGGCACCTTCGGTTTGCATACGCGCCATCTCCTCCATCTTGTCGATCAGTCCGGGTGATTCATCGAAAAGCGCACTCCATTCGGGATTCCGGTCATCGGATGACTCAGCCTCCAGAAGATTGTCGAGGTTGAATTTATTCCTGATATTGGGGGATAGACGAATCATCTCGGGGATGATCTCCTCCTGAATTTTCTGTTTTATTTTCTCCGTTTCCCGGCTTCCCAGAAGCTGAAGCATGATTTTCTCCACGTTTCTGTTAATGGCGGGATCTTCATTCATCATTTCAAAACGGAGCTGCACCCGGGGGAAGAATTCCATGAGGGCATCATATTGACAGAGGGCCAGGAGGAAGCCGGTGAGGCACCGCTGGCTGAGCAGCAGGGTGGTGCGGTTTCTTTCATAGAGGTCGAGGAGGAGCTCCATTTTGGCCTCATCAAAATAACGCAGAAGGCTGAATGTCAGGGCCGTGACCAGTACCGAGCGGCATTCGGCGGGAAGGGCGTCGCCCTCACAGAGAGCCACCATAAAGGACCTCTCATCCTCGCCCATTTTGTCGGTGAGTACGAGGCGGTAATATAAATCCGTAATTTTCTGCCAGTATTCAGGCGATATACGGTAGGGTTTTTCAGGGTTCACTCCAGGGTCGCTCTCCGTATTGCGCGCCTGAAGTACGGCCATATCATTCAGGAAGAGAGCCGGATCAGAGAGGGGAAGGAGGTCTGTGGAGCGTTTTTTCTGGTAATAGAAGGAGCTGGCATGGGCTTCCAGCCAGTTCTCCCTGATTCTGACGGTGAGTTCAAAAAGGGAACGCACCAGGTGAAGGTAGATCTTCCCGCGTTCCGGGTCCTCCACCCCTTCCACGGTATATTTCCTGATAAACCGGTAGGTCTCCTCCAGGTCATACACCCTGTCGGAGAATTCTCCCTGCCGGGTATCGGCCGCCAATTTGCTGACCTGAGAAAACGCCTGCTTCAGCTTCTTTTCTGAAAGAAGCTGGACTATTTCCCCATACACAATGTTCAATTCGTTCTCAGTCATACTTTCAGGATTATCTCCCTCTACAAAGGTAGGCTTATTGTGTGAAAACCTGCTGCACAAAGGGGAGCAATTCATCAGGATCATCGGCCAGAAAATCGGGATGAAGGGAAGCGAGCAGCTCCCTGCTGTTCAGTCCCCAGCTCACGGCAATGACCCGGATTCCGGCTTTTCTGCATGCCTCAATATCGCGGGTTTCATCCCCCACATAAACGATTTGTTTCCTTTCAATTTTCTCCTGACCCAGCATGCGCAGGATCACTTTGTCTTTGCCAAAGATGCTTTTCCCGCTATAGATGAAATCCATGATACCCGACAGGGATTTATGATCGAGGAACTTCATGACATTATCCCTGGAATTGGAGGTCAAAACGCCCATACAGTAGCCGGCGTTCCTGAGATTCTCCAGGGCAGCTCCCATTCCTTTTGCCAGTGCGGTTTCCGCAATATGGTGATGCAGCTCCTTCTGGATCCTGAGCAACAAGGCCATCAATCTGAGATGGGAGAGGCCAAAAGATTTCAGAAACTCCTGAGGCTTGCGGGAGCGCAGTACTTCCACCTCCTCCATGGAGAAATTCTTTAAGTTGTACTCAGGAGCTATGCGGTTATAGATGATAAAGGCGAGCTCCAGGGTGTCGGCGATGGTCCCGTCAAAATCAAACACTACGTATTTCCTGTCATTCATCATCAGCTGACTGTTACGAACCGGATCATTCAGGGCCCTTTCCAGCGTCAGGGCCGGCTTTTCCCAATATCGATCCACAAAAAAACAATAACAAATATACGATATCGCTGGTTTCCTGCTCTTCCCGTTTGCCAGGGGGACCTTTTCCTTAACCTAATCTTTATCTGATAACTGCCTCATCTGGGCCATAGCAGCGCGGGTCTGCC
>CAZMMX010000043.1:15148-27139 GCA_964567485.1 uncultured Prolixibacteraceae bacterium
TTTTTCAGGCTGATTTTGGAAGGTTCCCTGAAGGAGTAGTTTTCATCTTCAAAAGGGATTTCATCGCTGGCGGCCGTCATTCCCGGGTTTTTCCACACCGGGGGAGCGACTGTCACCCCGTTTAACCACACCCGGGGTCGGGTGGTATGCCATTCTCCCAGTTGGGGGAAAGGCCCTCCCCTGCGGCCTGCCGATCGTGACCAGTCATAAAAACCGATCCAGCAGTCTGCCTCCTGGTCACGGGGCGACCATATATGGGTCATCGCGTATACGGTTCCCTCACGTTGCTCAAACCAGGAGGGGAATCCGAAGAAGTGACGGATATGGATGGTTCCGCCATAATAGGGACCGGTCCAGGCATATTCCTTCCCGTCGATAAGATAAGTCTCCATCAGGGTGTCCTCCACGGCAAATTTCCGTTCCAGGTCGCCGCCATGGTCAAAGGGACCGATGATATTCCAGGCGATTCCTGTTTGTTTTACGTAAGGAAAGGGTTTATCGCTGAAATAAAGGTCACGGTGGCGTACCAGCCGCTCCTCGAACTCCCTGAACTGATCAAAAAGAGAATCCCCGGGAAGGGGCATCCTGGCGAGGTAACTTTCGCCGAAGTCTGCCGGCTGGCCTTTCCAGGAGGTCTCGCTATAGGTGACTATTCCGGGGTACACCGGATTCTGGGTGATTATTTTTTGTTCGTCACTGACCAGGTTGTCATTCCAGCAGCAGAGGATGCCGCCCAGGCGCAGGGAGTCGCTGTGGGGTGCCCCGCCGATCCTGTCGAAGTAGAGTTGGTAGACTCCGGCCAGGGGGTCGAGATGGTTGAGGTAGTTGAGGCGTGAATCGAGGTAGCGGTGGCCGGGCCGGGGGTGGCCGTTGGAGGACCAAAGCTGCGTGATGGAGGTGGTGTCGTCCTCAATGGGTTGCCCCGGGCGCCACACGATCACTTCCCTGCCGTTCTCCCTGACTTTGGCGACCAGATGGGCCAG
This sequence comes from uncultured Prolixibacteraceae bacterium, assembly GCA_964567485.1. GTDB lineage: Bacteria > Bacteroidota > Bacteroidia > Bacteroidales > Prolixibacteraceae > UBA1413. Next base: position 16,132 of record CAZMMX010000043.1, read on the forward strand.
AAGGCCGGGCGCCGGCCGCTCATAGTCATGCCACACCTCATCAGTGCCCAGGTGGATGTAAGGCATCTCTTCTGCCGGGACCAGCGCGCACAACTCATCGATGAGCTCCGATAAAATGGTCTTCACCCGGGGATCCTGCATGGCCTCAATGCCCAGAGCCTTCCGGAAAGCTTCCGAATGCCCGGGCACATCAAACTCGGGAACCAGGGTAATGTGGCGCTCGCGGCAATATTTCACCAAATCGACAAACTCCTCCTGGGTATAGTATTTCCCGGGCCACCGGCTCATGGAGGAGGAATCCTTCAGTTGGGGGTATAGTATGCTTTCCAGGCGCCAGCCGGGATTATCGGTCACATGAAAGTGGAACAGGTTGAATTTGTAGGCCGCCAGCACGTCGATCTGTTCCTTGAGAAAGGGCAGCGACATATAATTGCGGCCCACGTCCTGCATGAAACCGCGAATGGCAAAGGCCGGCCAGTCGGTGATTTTGCACCCGGCAATGGTGGTTTTGCCGTTCCGGGTGGAGGTCAGTTGCCTGAGGGTCTGCTCACCCCGGAATAATCCCGTGGCAGTGGTGGCCTCAAGAAGGACCGAGTCGCGGGTGACCACGAGAAGGTATGCCTCATCGTGATGGCGGGGAACGCCCGGCAGATCCTCCCTCAGCCTCCTGACAATTGCGGCCCCGTCACCGCCATCCACAAAGTCATCGCCCGTCCAGACAACCATCTGGGGCATAGGAATCAACGCTGGCACCTCAACTTCAGGATTCCGGCAACCGGCCAACAACAGGCTCACGAGGAGGAAGGCCCCCATACAATGGAAGCGCCTTGAAAAACGGGATGGCTCTTGCATGTGATTAATTTTTTAGTGTAAATATCTAATTATCTATCAGGCTGTTTTCCTGTACTTACGCACAGCCATAAGGGTAAAGGCTGCAGCAATGGCCAGCAGGGCCAGGATATCTCCGCTGATATCGCTGAAGGTGGAGCCTTTGAGCATGATCATCCGGTTGATGCGCATGATATAAGCGACAGGGTTCAGCAGATTGATCTTCTGGGCCCATAAGGGCATACTCTCCATGGGCGTGAAAATGCCGCTCATCAGCATAAAGATAATCAGAAAGAAAAAACCGGCAAACATAAACTGCTGTTGGGTGTCTGAAAAAGTGGAAATGAACAGGGCCATTCCCAGTGCGGCGATCATGAAAATGAAAGAACAGAGGAAGAGCAGGGGTGCGCTCCCTTCGAAGGGCATGCCAAAGGTCACCATGCCCACGATGATTCCCATAGCCAGGTCAAAGAGCCCGATGATCAGGAAAGGGACCATCTTGGCGACGATGAACTGGATTTTTCGCACCGGGGTGACATTGATCTGCTCAATGGTGCCGCTCTCCTTCTCCTTGACCATATTCAGGCCTGCCAGCACAAATCCGATGGCGGCCACCAGGATGCCCAGTACCCCGGGGAGCATGTAATACTTGTAATTGAGCATCTCGTTGTACCAATAACGGCTGGAGATCTGAATCTGCGGAATAGAGGGAAAGGAGGTAGTGTTCATTTTACGGGCCAGGAGGTTTATGTTGTAATCCCTGATGACCCCGCTGATATACCCCCAGGAGAGGCTGGCCTGGGAGGCGTTGATGGCATTGGCCGACACCATAAGGCCAGAGGGAATCCCATTGCCGATGTTTTTCCCGAAATCACCCGGAATCTGAAGGATCAGGTCACACTTTCCCTGGTGCATCTGTTGCTGCGCATCCTCCTCCGATAATGAGGAGTGGGTGACGGTGAAAAAGGGCGATCCTTCGAGCTGCGAGACCAGCGCCCGCGATTCGACGCTCCGGTCCCTGTCGATGACAGACATCTTCACATTCCTGATCTCAAAGGTGACCGCTGGAACCAGAATCAGCATCTGAACAATGGGAATGGCAAAAATGGCCTTCCCGATGAACTTGTCCCTGAAGATCTGGATGAACTCTTTCCGTATCAGATAGCCTGTCGTTCTCATGAATAACCTCCTGCCATTATTGAAGTCTGGTTTTGAAACTTTTAATGCTCAGACCGATAAAGGCCAGCGTAAACAGGGCCAGGATCAGTGTTTCCTTCCAGATGTAGAGGAAGCCAGTCCCTTTGATCATGATATTCTTGATGATGACGATGAAATAGCGGGGGGGCATCACGGCACTCACCCACTGGTAAATGTCGGGCATGCTCTCGACCGGGAATATAAATCCCGAGAGCAGCACCGTGGGGAGCATTCCGCCCACCAGGGTGATAAAGATGGCTTGCTGCATGTTTTTGGCCACTGAAGAGATCAGGATGCCCAGTGAAAGGCTCATCAGGATGTAAAGCATCAGTTCGGCCAGGAGCAGGAGAAAACTCCCCTTCACGGCCAGTCCGAAGATCAGCCACGAGAGCAGGATGATCAGCAGGGCATCGATAAGAGAGAGGAAGAAATAGGGGATTACTTTCCCCATGATGATCTGAAAGGGTTTCAGGGGTGAGACCAGCAGCACCTCCATGGTGCCGAACTCCTTTTCGCGGGTCAGGGTAATGGAGGTCATCAGCGCGCAAATCAGGATCATGATCATGGTGATGAGTCCGGGCACGAACATAAACTGGCTTTTCAGGGAAGGGTTATAGATCATGCGGATTTCAGGCTGCACCAGGAGGGAGCCGGTGATGGTGCCCGCCGCCAGTTCTCTGTTGAAATCGGCCACGATGGAGGAGATGTATTGGGTGGTTTGGGTCGCCACGTTGGGTTCTGAGGCATCGGTAATGATATGAAGGGTTGCCGAGCCTTCGCCGGTCAGCTTTTTTTCGAAGCCTTCCTCAAAGATAATGACCGCCCTGGCGTTTTTTCCCCTGAGGGCCTGGTCGGCCTCAGCATAACTGGTCAGGTCATCGCCTCTGATGAAAAAGCCTGAAGAGGAGATTTTGGCAGCGATTTTCCGCGTCGTCTCATCGTGTGACAGGTCGAGGAAGGAGACCCGGGCATCCTTTAGTTCGGTACTGATGACAAAACCGAAGAGCAGGGTCAGGATGGTGGGAATCCCGAAGAGGATAATCATTGTCAGGTAATCCCTGAAGATGTGGGTGAATTCTTTTTTGACAAATCCTGTAAAGCGGGTCATAGGGCGTTTTTTGAGGGGCGGGCGATTTTGACGAAGACCTCTTCTACCGAGGAAGCCTGGTAAGCGTTCTTCAGCCGTGCGGGAGTATCGAGGGCCACGATTTTTCCTTCGTTCATGATGGAAATTCTGTCGCAGTATTCAGCCTCATCCATGTAGTGGGTGGTCACGAAGACGGTGATTCCCCGTGAGGAAGCTTCATAGATCATCTCCCAGAACTGGCGCCGGGCCACGGGGTCCACCCCGCCGGTAGGTTCATCGAGGAAGACGATGCGGGGTTCGTGGAGAACAGCCACGGCAAAGGCCAGTTTTTGCTTAAGCCCCAGGGGAAGGTCATCGATCAGTCTGTTGCCAAACTCCCCAAAGTTGAGCCGGTCAAGAAGTCGGGCCATCCTTTCCCTGATGAGCTTTTTCTTCATGCCGTAGATGCCGCCGTAAAGGGTGATGTTCTCCCTGACCGTGAGATCACCGTACAGCGAGAACTTCTGGCACATGTAACCGATGTTCTTTTTGATCTCCTCGGGTTCTCTGAAGGCATCAAAGCCTGCCACAACCACCTTCCCCGAAGTAGGCTGCGACAGTCCCGACAATATTCTGATGGCGGTGGTCTTACCGGCGCCGTTGGCTCCCAGGAAGCCAAAGATCTCGCCTTCGTAGACCTCAAAACTGAGATTGTCGTTGGCGGTGAAGCTCCCGAATTTCTTCACCAGGTTGTGCACGATGATGACCGCCCTCTTTTCCATAAAATTCTCTCTTTGCATCGGTTACATCTATTCCTGATCGCTGCCCATGAGTTCGAGGAACCGGTCCTCTATGCCAGCGTTGATTTCACTGATGGTGACCCCGGTGAGGCCCCTGCCCCCGAGAAATGCGGGGAGCAGGAGTTCCTGGCCTTCCGCCGTGAAGGTCACATGAACGGCATCGCCGAAGGGGTAGGCCGTATGGGTTCCCGGGAACTCCCGCAGGGCGAGGATCAGCGGGTATTTCTCAGCAGCTTTCACGCTGAAGAGTTTCCTGCTGAAGCCTTCCATGACCTTTTCGGGCCGGTCGGTCATAAGGAGCCTCCCCTCCTGGATCAGCGCCACCCTGTCACAGCGCATGGCCTCATCCATGTATGGAGTGGAGACGACGACCGTGATGCCGTGCTCCCTGAGCTGACGGAGCATTTCCCAGAATTCGGTGCGGGAAACGGCATCGACACCAGTGGTAGGCTCATCGAGGACGAGCAAACGTGGCCGGTGGATCAGGGCACATGAGAGGGCGAGTTTTTGCTTCATCCCCCCGGAAAGCTGTCCCGCCAGCCGCTTTCTGAAAGGCTCGATATGGGAATAGATGTCGCTGATCAGGTCGTAATTCTCCTTGACAGTGGTTCCGAAGACAGAGGCGTAAAAATTCAGGTTTTCCTCGACCGACAGGTCCATGTAGAGGCTGAACCTTCCGGGCATATACCCGATCATGGTGCGCAGTTTTCGGTAATCCTTCACGCCATCATACCCCAAGAGAGAAATCGTTCCCTCATCGGGGAGGAAAAGGGTGGTGATGATTCTGAAGAGCGTGGTTTTCCCGGCACCGTCGGGGCCGATGAACCCGAAGATCTCCCCTTCGTCAGCATCAAAGGAGATATTCTTCAGGGCTTCACGTTCCCCGAACCTCTTTCCGATTCCCCGGGCGATGATGGCTTTTGTCGTCATATCAGAAGATGGCTTCTCCGGGCATCCCCGATTTCAGGGTACCGTCATTTTTCACTTCTATGGTCACGGCATAGACCAGGGTGACCCGTTCCTCTTTGGTCTGGATGATCTTAGGGGTGAATTCCGCTTTATCGGCGATGTGGCTGATGGTTCCGGGAAAACTCCGGTATCCCTTTTCGCCCTCGTCGATTCTCACGGTACAGGAAGCGCCGGTTTGGAGATTCCCCAGCTGTGCCCCTGAGACATAGACTTTTAGGCGGACCACCGAGAGGTCGGCGATTTTCACCAGGGGTCTGCCGGCGGCAGTCATCTCCCCGGCCTCGGCATATTTCTCCAGAATGGTCCCCGCCAATGGGGCGAGAATGCTACTCCTGCGAATCTGCTCCCCGAGGGTGGCCTTTTTGGCTTCGAGGAGTGCCAATTCCGCGGAAATGGGGCCCTTCTGGGTGTTGTTGGCGGCTATCTGGCGGCGCAGGACAGCACTCTGGCCTGTCAGGTCGTCGTACTGTTTCTGGGTAGCCGCGTCTTCCTTCAGCATGTTGGCAATTCGGGAAATGTTCACGTCGAGGTTGGCGATCTGCTGGCTGAGCACCGCATTCTGCGCTTCCACGGGCGTCAGGCGGCTTCTGACACTCATCATAGATGCATCGATCTCCCTCATCTGCAGGAAGAAAAGCGTCGTGTCGACCAGGGCAAGAGGAGTTCCGGCCTCTATGGAGGTCCCCTCTCTGACATCGAAGCGGAGGATGCGGCCGCTGGTTTCCGCAGAGACCGTCACTTCGGTCACCTCAAAAGTCCCAAAGGCATCAGCCTGGTCTGACTCCTTCTGACATCCGGCCATCGCCAGGGCGGCGGCCAGCAAAATTAAAAACCGTATCATCTGTTTGAATTATTAAGTTGCACACCACTGATATTGAGGTATTCTACCCTGGCCATGACCAGGGAGATCTTATGGATTTCGTGGTTGATGAGCGCCTGCTTCTCGGCATTGAGTTCGTTGAGGTAATCGGTGGCGGTGATGGTCCCGTTGGCGTATTGTGATTCCGCAGCGGCGGTGATTCTCTTCCTGAGGCCGATAATTCCGGCATCGGTTGCCACAAGGGCCTCGAGGCTGGAAATCTCGGCACTCTTAGCCACAAGGAGTCGTTCGAGGTTTCCGGTCAGGTCCTGTTTGCGCCCTTCCAGCAATTCCTGCTGAAGCGCCACCACCTTCTTCTCATTTTTGATCTTATCCCAATCCCAGATCGTCCATTTCACCCCGGCACCCACGATATAATAAGGGGCGAATTCATCCTTGAAGAAGTTACTGCCGGGAGGGTTGCCGTATCCCAGGGTGGCGAATCCGAAGGCTTTGGGCAATCTTTTGCTCCCGATTACCTTTTGTGAGGCCTCCAGATGTTCCTTTTTCAGGTCAAAAATTTCGAGTTCTGGACGGGAGATTTCGCGCGTGAGGCTGTCATCCACACGGGGAAGCGCCAATACCGTGGTGGTGTCGGTCTCTATTCCCGTTAAATCGGACAATATCCTCAGCAGGGAAGAGTTCCTGATCCTGTTCTCGGTCAATTGCTGTTCCAGCCTGAGTTTTTCGGAGGAGAGCACGTCGACGTCGGAAGGCAGGAGGAGTCCGTTTTCCACTGCGGAACCGAGTGAGGTAATCCTTTTTTCAATGATCTCATGATAGGTGGCCAGCAGTTCCCGTTGCCGGTCCAGCAGGAGCAGATGGAAATAACTGCTGTTGATCTGGCTGCGCAAAGCGTAAAGATCGGCTTCGGTTTGTTTCATACTGATGTCCAGGGTGGCTTTTTCCAAAGCCCTGGCTCCCTTTACCGCTCCGCCGTCATAGATCATCTGGTTGATCTCCAGGTTGACCTTGTATTGTTCGTGGGGCATGGGGGAAATAAGGGAGCCGATTCCCGGGATGGGCAGAGATCCCAATACTCCGGAGAAGTCGACCACCGAGGAGTTGTAGACCACATTGCCGGAGGCATCAAGGGAGGGGAGCCATTCTTTGGCCAGGGAGGCATCTTTCAACTGCCATACCGCGGCATGTACCACCTTCTCCTCAGCAACAGGAGAAGCAGAGCAGGCTTTTTCATAACACTCACCGAGAGTAATCACCCTTTGGCCAAATGATGGGGTCACCCCCGGTATCAGGCACCACAGAAGAAGTACAGTTTTTATATTAACTCTTGTCATGGCTCGGTTTTGTATGGTCTGATTATCGTAATGTTTAAAAAAGATGCAGGGACATCATGTCTGCGCCCTGAAATGTGTTCATCATGAGGCTGTTGGCGGGGATCCTTCCGAAAGGGGGGCTTGGGTGATGGCCCTGACCATCAGATCGGCGGCAAATGTTTTCCGCTTTTCGATATAGTCCTCAAATCCGATGCCCCACTTCTCCAGAATGACGGAAATAAGGCCCCGGGCGGCAAAGGGGAAAATGCTCAGCGAAGCAATGGAAGTCATCAACTGGGGAAAGGCTTCACGGGAAATCTGGTACTTCACAAACTCATCGTGGTGCTGCCTTTCCAGGGTCTCCCACACTCCCGCAACATTGATATTTTCCAACAGTGCACGGAAACGTTCGGGATGACGGTTCACCTCGTTCAGGATGAAGCCGGGGAGCCGGGGATTGCTTCTGAGCAACTCAATATGCTCCTTGAAGTAAAACCTGATTTTCTCTTCCAGGGAGAGGTGTTCATCGAAGACCGGGGCAAAACGGCTGAACATCTGATGAGCTACCTTTTCAAAAACGGCATTGAAAAGACGCTCCTTGGTGCGGTAATAGTAATGGAGCAGGGACTTGTTGATACCGGCCCGGTCGGCGATATCCTGCATGCGGGTACCGTCCATCCCCTTTTCTATGAAGACCTCGGTGGCGGCATCAAAGATTTTTCCTTCGGTCTGCCTGTCGTTATCTGCCATTAGGTTTGACTTTAAAATTTAACCTCAAATTTAAACCATTTTATTTAACTATTTGGTCAAACCACAAAAAAAATCAGTCCTGGGTTTTTCCACCTCAATATGGATAGGAAAGGTAGAGGGAGTGGGGTGAACGAAAAGGAGAATCATGCGTGTGCCGGGAATTAACCGGACTACTTTCTCTAAGCCGTGAAGAGCCTCAGCGCCTATCAAATTGATAAACGATTTCAGAATGATATGCTATTCTTATTTTTGTTACCTTTCCTGCACTTAGGAATTTTATGGACCAACATTTCTGCGTACTAAAAAGAGCATTGAGTCATTTCAACAGACAGTTCACAACAGGCGCGTTATGAGGAGATTCGGGATTGAGTTTCAAGTCGCCCTGTTTGTGGTGATTATCGCGACGGCCGTGATCACCGCAGGGATTCTGACGTACCGGAGTATGTCGGGGATTGTCTCTTCCATTCACCAGGAAGCCAAGCCCGACAACAGGCTTTTCATCATAAAGGACCTTAACAACGATCTCTCTTCCCTGGAAAATACCGTAAGGCTGTACATCCTGTCAGACGAGGAAGAGGAGCTCTATATACTGGACACCCTTCTTTTTCAGATCACCCAGAAGCTGGAGCTTATCAGGACTTTACCCTTTGTAGGGAGTGATGATAGGATCATGACCGATTCCATCGGGATTTTAGCCCTCGAAAAACGGGCTCTGTGGCAGGAGATCCTTTTTCTTCATCAAACCAACATGAAAACGGGGCCCACATTTACCGACATCTATTCAAAGCTGGAACAGCAGAGTGTTGACACCTTAACCACTGTCCGTAAAAAAAAGGGATTGATCCGGAGAATCCTTTCCAGGGAAAAGACCACCATCGATACCGCCTATGTGGCCCGTTCACTCGACAGGAAGGCAATAAAGGAAGAGGTTCAGAGCCTGGAAAGTGAAATAGAGAAAAAAGGGGATAGTGAGAGAAACATAATGGTCCTGGAGTCTCAAATGATCGAAAAGAATATTCTGATAACTACCAGGTTAAATGCCCTGATAGCCAAAGCCGAAAGAAGAAAAGGCGAAGAGTGGATGGCGAAGAGCCTCGAGGTGGACCGACTGGCAAGAATGACGTACAAACAGTTGGCCGCCTGGTCGGCCACTGCGGTACTCCTGTTGCTGGCCGCATTGTTTGTTCTCGTCAATTATCTGAAGAAATCGAGGGCTTCCCAGAAGGCATTACGCGATGCCAGGGAGAAAGCCGAGAATTTGGCCCATGCCAAGGAGCAATTTGCCGCCAACGTGAGTCATGAATTGCGGACCCCCGTCAATGCCATTGCCGGTCTGACGGAACTGGCCCTTCAAAGAAAAATGGACCCGGAAACCAAAGAGTTGGTCACCGTCATTTCCAAATCTTCACAACACCTGAAGACCATCATCAATGACACGCTTGATTTTTCCAAGATAGAGGCTAAAAAAATCGTTCTGGAGTCGGTAGACTTTTCACCTGTGGACATCTGCAACGAAGTTCTCTCTATCGAGAACTATGAAGCCGGGGAAAAGGGCATAGGCCTTCACTTCCACCAGGAAGGGGTAATCCCCGAAGCACTCCTGGGAGATCCGGTAAGATTAAAACAGATCCTGCTGAACCTGGTGGGGAATGCCTTGAAATTCACCGACGAAGGAGCAGTAAGCCTGCATCTCAGTGCCAATGAGGCTGGCAAAAACACGGTAAGGCTGGGTGTGGTGGTCGAAGACAGCGGGATCGGCATGTCAGAGCGAGATCTCAAGGCTGTTTTTGAAGAGTTCGTTCAGGCGGAAAATAGTTCCGGCAAAAAGCAACCCGGAACCGGGCTGGGGCTCACCATTGTCAAAAAACTGGTGGAACTGCAAGGCGGGGAGATAAGTATCAAGAGTGAACCGGGGAAGGGAACCCGTGTCATTTTCTACCTTCCCTACAGAAAAGGAGATCCGCAAAACATCAGGAGAGACGAACCCGACGCGGCGCTGATCCCCGCCGCGTTGCAGCAACTCTCCATCCTGATTGCCGACGATGATGAATACAACACCTTCCTGCTCCGAAACATTTTCAGAAAATGGGGGATCTCCTTCGCTGAAGCCAAAAACGGCAGGGAAGCCGTGGAAGCTGCGGCCAATCATTTTTTTGATGTTATCCTTATGGATGTCCATATGCCTGAGATGAAGGGTCCCCAGGCAGCAAAAATCATTAAATCTAAACTTCCGCAGGTTAGAATTATCGCCGTCACGGCGACCAACGACCCCGGGGACCGGGAGGAGTGCCTGCAGGCAGGAATGAGCCAGGTGCTCATCAAACCCTTCTCCGGGAAAGAACTTCTCAACAGCCTGAAGCAGGCCATCGCCGCAGAACAGGCAAACGCACCAGGGAAAGCCATTCCGCAGGAAAAGGCAGCCTCACAGGACTCACAGGAACAGGCCGTTGCATCAGAACAAACCGTCTCACAGCTCCAGGCAGAAACAACAGCCCTGCAACCGCCCGCCAATATCAGGGAGCTGGAATACCTGACCAACGGGGATCACCATTTTCTCAGGGAGATGATTTTGCTTTTCATCTCTTCGACCAGCAGGGCCATGGATGAGATTCAGAATGCCATTAATAATAATGACCTGAAAGGCGTTTTTGAAAATGCCCATAAGATAGCAGCATCCTGTAAACAGATCCAGGCCCAAAGACTCTACGCATTGGTCAAACAACTGGAAGAAGAAGCGCGTAAGGGAGAGCACATGGAAACGGTGATCCTCCTGTTCCGGGCGGTGCACTCAGAAATGGAAGAAGTCCATGCATACCTCAATAAAACCATGGAAGAAACGATACCTTAACTAAAACTCCCTTTGAAGATGGAGGCAAGACCATTCAGAATATTTGTTGTGGAGGATAACGACTGGTACAACCGGTTGCTGGTGTATCATCTGTCGCTGAATCCCGACTACGAGATTGAATCTTACACAAATGGCAGGGAATGCCTGGAAAACCTGCACAAGAACCCGGACGTGATCACCCTGGATTATCGTCTTCCCGACATGCTGGGCTTGGAAGTTCTCAAACGGATCAAATCGGAGAATGAAGAGATCCAGGTTGTGGCCATTTCAGAACAGGATGATATTGAGGTGGTGGTGGATCTGTTGAGATATGGCGCCTACGATTATATCGTCAAATCAAAGGACATCAGGGAGCGTTTGTTGAATACCATCCAGAATATCAGGAAGGGGGTTCATCTGAAACGTGAAATCGTG
>CAZMMX010000044.1:0-6393 GCA_964567485.1 uncultured Prolixibacteraceae bacterium
CCCGGCACTTCCCGCAGTTCCACCGGCACCGGTTTTTGAGCCTTGAGGCCCGGACTGTAAAATAGAAACAGCAGAACCACTACCTGCCAGGTTTTGAAAATGAGCTTCATGGCATCTCCGTTTTGGTCATGCAAGGTAACAAAAAAGAGGGACATTTCTGCCCCTCTTTACATATCTGTGAATGCGTGCTATTTGTATTCAGGACGCTGTTCGAGCACCCCGGGCTGCAGGTCGAGCTGCCCCTGTGGGATGGGCTGGTACTTGTCGGCATCGCTGAAGGTGTACCCTTTCATGAATTCCCTGATGCGGAGGTCGGCCGTGGCGAAGCTGTTCAGCACTTCAGCCATGCTCTTGCCGCCGATTTTCATGGGCAGGTTATCCCAGCGGCGCAGGTCAAAGAAACGCATGCCCTCGGTGGCGAATTCGAGGCGCTGTTCCCACTGAACGGCCTTCATCGCCTCTTCCTTGTTGGCAAAACCGGTGTAGAGGCCGATTTTATAGTTGGCAGCAGGCTTGGTGAAATCCACGTCGCCTTCAGCACCCCACGGATAGACCGACGGAGGAAGCTTGGTGATTTTCACCTTCCCCATGACCACGTCATTATCGGCGCGCTCGCGGATCATATTGACCAGATCTTTGGCCTTGGGCAGGTCGCCTTCAAAGGCAGCTACTTCGGCTCTCCACAGCAGAACATGGGCATAGCGGATGTAACGGTAGTTATTGGCGTTGACACCTGTCTGCCATCCCGTAGTGGTGGAAAGGCTGAATTTTTCAGACTTTTTGAAGAAGGGTTTCGAGGCAGGCATGTAAGGGCCGCCTTCTGTCTGCTTGCGGATCCAGTCCCTTCCGCGGTTGATACCCCAGTCCTTGTAGGGAATGCCCCTGCGGCTGACGGTCCAGTCGAGACGGGGATCCACAGGAGTCACATCATCGGGGACAAAGTCGGCTTCTGAAGGAACCCCCTGGTCATTTTTGAAATCGGAGTTGTTAAAGGTGTCAAAGAGAGGCAGCCCGTTGGCATCGACCTTATAGGCGTTGACCAGGTTCTGGGAGGGCTGGTGGAACCCGCAGCACATCCCTATGTCGCTCCCGTGGGGGAAGTTGAGCCCGATACCCATTTCTCCGTTCAGCGATTCGTTGATGTCGTTGACGTTGGCCTGGATCTCAAAAATAGACTCGGCATTGTTTTCGGTGGCGATTTCGAAGTTCTGGATGAACTTGGGCATCAGGGAGTATTTCTGGCTGTTGATGATGTTGTCGAGCAGCGGTTTGGCTTCGGCATACTTGAGGTCCTGCAGGTAAGCACGGGCAGCCAGGGCCATGGCGGCATATTTGGTGGGTCTTCCCACCTGAGCCTGGGTTTCGGGCAGGGTCTCATAGGCAAACTTCAGGTCGGCAATGATGTGGTTCAGCACGTCCCCGGGTTGGTTGACATTGCTGACAGCCTTGGGGTCGGGAGTATCCTCGGTAAGAATCGGAATGTAATCCCCGAACACCAGACGGGCTTCGAAGTTGTACATTCCCCTGAGGAAACGGGCTTCGGCCAGGTATTTGTTGGCCGTGGCCTCATTGATGGTTCCTTCTTCCAGGGTTTTCTTGATCACCTTGATGGTTTTGTTGGCACGGTCCACGCCCATACCGATGCAGAGTCTCCATTTGTCGGCAGGATAAGCGTTGGTGCTGAACACCGCCCATCGTTCGATGTCATTGGCAATGGCCTGGTCGCCGATTTCCGATCCCTTATAGGCATCGTCGGAAGCCGCAGAACCATAGGTCCAGTTCTGGATGGAAGCTCCCCAGGACACCGTCCACAGAGCACTCCCGCTGATAATCCCGTAAGTCCCCGTCAACAAGGCATCAATCCCCTTTTCGGAGTAAAAAACATTCTCAGAGGTCGAACCCAGGGGAGCCTTGGTCAGAAAATCTTCCGAGCAGGAAAAGGACATGGTCAGTAACAGGGTGGTGACCATGCATATCATTAGTTTTTTCATATCTCTCATATATTATATGGTTATTGAATTAGTGATTACAAGTCAAGGTTAACCCCGAACATAAACTGGCGTGCTGTTGGCCAGGCGCCCTGGTCCAGACCCATGCCCGATCCTGAGGAGTTGAGTTCCGGGTCAAGGCCGGTGTATTTGGTCAGGGTGAACAGGTTGGTGCCCTGGACATAGAGCCGCAGCCCCTTGATCTGGGCTTTGCCCAGCAAGCTGGACGGAACGGTATATCCCAAACGGAGGCTTTTGAGTCTCAGGAAGGAACCGTCTTCCAGGAATGCCGTGGAAGGCTGTTGTGATATGTCGTTGAAATCGAGCATGGGCAACGTGGCATCGGCCTTGTTGATATGGGTACTGCCCCATGATTCATAAAGGGCCGCCTTGCTCAGACCACCGTTGAACATTCCGTAGTCGATCCACCTCTTCACGTAATTCACCACTTCGTTCCCCGCGCTGCCGTAGAAGAAGATGTTCATGTCGAAGTTACCATACCCCAGGTCGATGTTGAGGCCACCGGTCAGGTCGGGATGGGGACTGCCGATAAAAGTGCGGTCATCAGCGGTGATCTTACCATCGGGTTTTCCGTCGGGACCACTGATATCCCTGAATTTGAAATGGCCGGGAACCGTGTATTCGTCTCCGTATTTGGGAGCGGCAGCCGCTTCCGATTCGGTCTGGATAATGCCGTCGACAATATAACCGAAGAATTCAGGGAACTGAGTTCCGATGGCATAACGGGTGTAGGTCATCTGGCGCAGGCTGCCTGCATCGACCGTTTTCTTGGGATCGCCGAAGAGCTTGGTAATCTCATTCTTGTAATGCGATGCCGTGGCCGTGATGTTATATCTCAACTTGCCGTTCAGGGCCGTGTTGTTATACCCCAGCTCCAGGTCGAAGCCCATGTTCTCCATCTCGCCGATGTTCACGTTGGGAGCGGTGGCCAGACCCATCACGTTGGGGATAGGCTCCTGGATCAGCATGTCGGAGGTGATCCTGTCCCAGATATCAAAGGAGAAGGTGAGGGATTTGTCGAGCAGCGTGGCATCGACACCTAAGTTGAGGGTTTTGGTCTTTTCCCAGGTCACATCCTCATTCCCCAGGGTCGAAGGCTGGAACCCTGCCGTAGCGCTGGTATTAGAACCGTCAAAGGCGTAGGCTGCCACATATTTGTCACTGGCAAAGGTGGTATAGGAGTTATAGTTCCCGATCACGTCATTTCCGGAAATCCCATAGCCCACCCTTACTTTCAGCAGGTCGAGCCAGTTCTGGGTGCCGGCCATGAAGTTTTCCTGTGAGAGGGCCCATGCGGCCGACACGGCGGGGAATACCCCATAGCGGTTGGCTTCGCTGAAACGGCTGGAGCCGTCACGGCGTACCGTTCCTTCCAGGAAGTATTTCCCGGCCAGGTCATAGTTGACACGGGCAAACTGCGAGAAGAGGGACCATTCGGAACCGTAGCCGTTGTTGTCCTTGTTGATTTCACCGGAATTCAGCTGCATATAATCGGGATCTTCCGAGAAATACTGGCTGCGGCTGGCATTCAGCTCCTGGTATTTGTTTTCAATGGCCTCGGTACCCACTACCACGTTCACCTTGTGGATGTCGGCAAAGGTGGCGCTGTAGTTGATGGTGTTGGTCCAGTTCCACTGAAAGGAGTAGTTGGAGTTTACATAAAGGTCATTCACCTTGTCGGGTTCCGAGAACTCAAAACTGGGAATGCTGTATCCCTTGTAGTTCCACTGTCCCCAGTTGTATCCGATCAACGATTTAAAGGTCAGCCCCTTCATGAAGGTCACCTCCCCGAAGGCACTTCCCAGGATGCGGTTGTATTTGCCATTGTTATTTCTTTCCCTGAAAAGCCTGGCGACCGGGTTAAAGCCGTTGCCCATTTCCGGGGCCTTGGTGCCGGCGAAATTTCCCATAATGTCGTATACGGGAATAATCGGCTGCATACGGTAGGCATCGGAAAGGGGGCTGTCTTCGGCGTTGTCGGTGAAACGGCCGTGCTCGTCAATGTAGATCACCTGCAGGGTCTCCCCGGCCTTGAACCAGTTATTGAACTTGGCATCGGAGTTCATCCTGAAGCTGTACCTCTTGAAATTGGTGTGGATCAGGTAACCATCCTCATCGAGATAGTTCCCCGAGAAGGCGTAGGTACCGTTCTTGCCACCCCCTGATACGGCAATGTCATACTCCTGGACCACCCCGTTCCGGTAAATCTCGTCATACCAGTCGGTGCCAGTTTTGTTGGCCTTAAAAATGGTATAGTCGGGATAATTATAGAGGGAAGGATCGGTGGCGGGGTCGCCCTGCCGGGCACCTGCCGGAAGGATATAGTCAGGGATCACCGGACTGGCGCCATTGCCGAACTGGGCATGTGAAGGAGTAATTCCCCTATTGGCAAAGGAGAGCCACGTAGCTTCGCCGTACTCCTTGGTGTCGAGCAGGTCATACTGGTTCGACGGCTGGGTCAAACCGGTACGGGCGCTGAAACTAATGGTGGGCTGCTGGTTATCTTTCCCTTTCTTAGTGGTGATGATCACCACACCGTTGGCCCCGCGGGTACCGTAGATGGCCGATGAGGAAGCATCCTTCAGGATAGAAATCGATTCGATATCGCTGGGGCTCACATTGTTGCCGGGGCCTGCAGGAACACCGTCGATGATATAGAGAGGATTGGAATTGTTGATGGTGCCAATCCCGCGGATCCGGATGGTGGCATCACCCCCGGGACGGTTGGCCGAAGTCACGGTCACCCCGGAGACCTGCCCCTGAATGCGGCTGACCACACTCGGCGCCGTCGAAATCGCCATTTTCTCGGCATTGACCGTCGATACCGCACCCGTCAGTTCCTCTTTCATACGGGTACCATACCCAACGACCACGACCTCATCTACATCGAACACCTCGGGATCCAGGGCGACATTAATCTCCGTCTGGGTCCCAATGGTCATGTCAAACGACTTCATCCCGATGTAGGAGAAAGTCAGTACCGTGGCAGAAGCCGGCACGCTGAGCTGATAGACACCGTCGAGATTGGTCACGGTACCTACGGTGGTTCCCTTGACAACTACTGTAGCTCCGGGAATCGGTGTACCGGTATTATCGGTCACCGTACCCTGAATACTCCTCTGCTGTGCAAAAGAACCCAGAGAAAAAGCCATAAAAATGGCCAACATCACAAAGGCGGCACGACTGCCCCTCCTTAATTTCAGTTTTTCCATAGATTTGAAGTTTTGTTAATGGTAAAGTACAAATAACATATAGATTATGAATGATCTATATTCAACACACAGGGAAAATGATTCGTACAATATCCGGAAATGTCATAGGCAATTTCCGTTAGGTTTTAGTTTAAATTTCATCACTAAGATAGTACTTTTTACAATATGCAACCTTCCGGGCAGGCAAATTATTTTTTTACCTTTGTCTCGCATAAAAAAAGTGATCAGCATTGAAAACGCTTCTTTCCGTCGTCATAGCGGCAGCCATTACCCTGGTTGCAATCGTTTACCAGAGGTCTACGGGTCCCACCTACCCCAAAAAAGTGGAAGTACAGATCGGGAACGGGGTTTATTCGGTGGAACTGGTCAGGAGCCATGGGGGGGAGACGGATTGTCCCCTGGAGTTTCATATTCCCGACACTTCCATAACGGGAAGTGTTGCCTTCCGGAGGTTCCCGGTGAATGAAGAGTGGACGACGGCAGCCATGGAGCGTCGCAATTCCGTGCTGGTTGCCTTTCTGCCGCACCAGCCCCCGGCGGGAAAACTGGAGTACCGGGTTGAATTCCGCAAGGGAGAGCAGGTTTTCCCGCTGCACGAAACGAACGCCACGGTGGTCAGGTTCAAGGGAGATGTTCCTGCGGCCATCCTGATACCCCATATCATTCTGATGTTTGTGGCCATGTTTTTTGCCAACCTGGCCGGAGTCATGGCCCTCTTCCGGTATCCAAAGTTCAGGTTTTATACCCTCTGGACGCTGATCCTCCTGGGGGGCGGGGGTATGATCTTCGGCCCCTGGGTGCAGTGGCACGCCTTCGGGGAAGCCTGGGCAGGCATCCCCTTTGCCTGGGATCTCACCGACAACAAAACCCTGCTGGCCTTTCTCTTCTGGATTCTCGCCGTGGTCATGAACCGGAAAAAGGAACGCCCGGGATATGTCATTCTGGCGTCTCTGGTCATGCTGGCCGTCTATTCCATCCCTCACAGTATGTTCGGGTCACAGCTCGACCCCGAAACCGGAAAAATCATCCAGGGAATGATCCTCAACCCCCTGATCTGACCACAGAAACCAGAACAGTACAAACTTCACAACATCCAGAATTCCTACCACTTAAGACTTTTTGCTTAAGACTTACGACTTTTCCTTTTAGACTTAAGATTTGCGACATAAGAC
>CAZMMX010000044.1:6493-26547 GCA_964567485.1 uncultured Prolixibacteraceae bacterium
TTTTGCTTAAGACTTACGACTTTTCCTTTTAGACTTAAGATTTGCGACATAAGACTTCTTTCAGTACTTTCTCCTGATTTCGGAGAGCAGTTCCCTGATCTTTTTCGCCACTTCCTGTGAGGATCCCGGGAAGTTGTTGGCCACGATGGCAAACACCACTTCCCTGCCCGAGTCACACTTCATATAACCGGCATATCCCCTGACCCGTTCCATGGAACCGCTCTTGCAGCGCAGGGTCTCCCCCGGAAAATCCACGGTGCTGAAACCCGAGAGGGTTCCGTTTCCCGCTGTGGGGAGCGACATCAGAAAAATCCCGGCATGAGGGCTTATGGCCACCTGCCGCAGCACCCCGGTCAGGAAACGTGGGGTAACAGCGTTAGCGCGTGACAGTCCGCTTCCGTCCTCTAGAAAGGGAATATCCTTCACTCCGCGCTCCTTCCAGTAATTGGTGATCACATGTAGGCCCTCCTGCAGGTTTCCCTGCGGCGATGTCATCAGCGACAAGGCCATGACCAGGTGTTCGGCGAAGAGATTGATGCTTTCGTGGTTGATTTCCCTGATAATGCGGGAAAGGGGCGGACTGTAGAGGGTGTCGAGGGGGGTCATTTCTTTTGGGGCCCTGGTGGTGATTATTTTTCCCGTAATGGCAATTCCCATGGTGGTCAGATGGCTGGTCAGGAAGTTGCCGAACCATCGTGGGGGATCGGGCATGGCCGCCTTCACGGCGAAATCCCTGCGTGCCGCGGGAATGGTCCCTTTGATGAGCCGCATCTCCCCCCAGGGGCTTCCGTATACATAGGCCAGATCGCGGTTGACGGAAGAGGAACGCAGCTCATTCTGCCAGCGCAGCCAGGGAATCTGGGGCTCGCAACGCACCAGGGTCACGGGTTCCCCGGCCCGGGCAGGAGAATCGAAATAGAGAGTGACCCGATTGTCGGCGAAGGTGAGGCCCGAGGGCCCTGCACCATAATAATTTCCGATATCCTCCCAGGCCCAGCTCCCCGGAATCTCCTCCTCCGCGAAGACCGAGAGGTCTATGATGAGGTCTCCGTTGACCCGGTCCACACCGGCAGCCTTCAGCCGCTCCCCCATCCTGGCAGCGAGGGCCTGCGGTGCAGGTGTATCATCGAAGGCGGCACTCCCCAGAGTGGGGTCTCCCCCACCTCTGACCACCAGGGAACCTTCGAGGACCCCGCTCGTCCGGTCAATGGTTCCGGAAGTGCCATAGACCGTCATAAACCGGAAATCAGGACCCAGCAATTCCAGGGCGGTGGCCGTGGTTACCGTTTTCAGAGTGGAGGCAGGCGTCAGCAACTGACCGCCACCCTGCGACAACAATATCTTGCCCGACGGTAACTCCTCGACATGGATCCCCACGGAAGCCCCCTGCAGGGCCTGATCCTGCATTATACTCCTCATTAATCCCGCAGGTTGGGGTTGCGCACAAACAAATTGAAGGTTCCCCAACAGGAATATCCCAATAAAAATTCGTAAATTCACCATAACAAAAATCCCGTTCTTTAAAGTGACTGAGAAAAAAGAGAGATCCACTTTTACGTATTTACATTTCACCATTCATGTGTCACGCCCCATGATACCCATGTAAACTCCATATGGTTAATCATGGCGGTTGGTGCATAATCGTTGCATGGGTATTTCATCAGGCCTGAAGGCGGGGCATCGCACCTGAACAGCCCCTCCCCCGGTTGATGCCACTGTAAAGTTAATCATTTACCCGGCAAAATAAATAAACAGGGCCGGACAGGAAATGCCGGCAACGAAAGGTTCACCATCATCCAAAACCACAGTCAAAATGAACATTGAAGGAAAAGCCAGCATCATGAAGATTTATGTCGGCGAGTCTGACAAGGTCAACGGGAGACCGTTATATGAAGAGATCCTTTTTGCTGCCCGCAGTGCCGGGTTGGCGGGGGCTTCCGTCTTCCGGGGGGTTCTTTCGTTCGGGGCCAGCCACTCCCTGCATACCATGAAAATATTCGCTCTCTCGGGTGACCAGCCCGTTCTGATTGAAATCGTGGATACCACAAAAAACCTGAAGGAGTTCTCACCAACCCTTTTTCAGTTGATGGATGAAAGCAGGAAGGGAGGATTGGTAACCCTCCACAAGCTCGATGTTTTGCGTTACAGAAAAGGAGAGAAATATAACGAATTCACCTCATTCTAAGGAAGGTTCAGAAAGTTAACTCCGCATTAAGTAAGAGTGATTCTGCAATTATATATCTTTGGACAAGATTTAAAAATACTATTTTCGTACACTGAAACTCAGTTATAACAGTAAGTAGTAACCATAAAACAGATCATCATGTTAATTAGTAATGTATTAGGAAGAGAGATCCTCGATTCGCGCGGTAATCCGACCGTGGAAGTGGAAGTGACATTAGAGTGTGGTGCCATAGGGCGTGCCGCTGTTCCCTCCGGAGCATCGACAGGTGAGAATGAAGCCATTGAATTGCGGGATAACGACAAGGGGCGTTTCCTGGGCAAGGGAGTTCTTCGCGCCGTTGAAAACGTGAACAATGTGATTGCCAAGGAAGTCATCGGTATGTTGGCCACCGACCAGGTCGCCATTGACCAGAAGATGATCGAACTCGACGGAACCAAAAATAAGTCCAAACTAGGGGCCAACGCCATTCTGGGAGTTTCCCTGGCTGTGGCCAGGGCTGCCGCTGCCTGTCTGGAAATGCCCCTGTACCGCTATATCGGTGGCACGAATGCCAAGACGCTGCCCGTTCCCATGATGAACATCATCAATGGCGGGAGCCATTCCGACGCCCCCATAGCTTTTCAGGAGTTTATGATCAGGCCTATCGGGGCTCCCTCCTTCCGTGAAGGCCTCCGCATGGGTGCCGAAGTCTTCCACCACCTCAAAAAGGTGCTGCACAACAGGGGTCTGAGTACCGCCGTGGGTGACGAAGGAGGTTTTGCCCCTGCCCTCAAGGGAACCGAAGACGCCCTGAACAGCATCATTGAAGCCATCAAGAATGCCGGCTACAAACCGGGACGTGCCGAAGACGGCGGAGATGTCTCCATTGCCCTGGACTGTGCAGCTTCTGAGTTTTATATGGACGGAGCTTACGATTATACGAAATTTGAAGGGGCCACCGGGGTCAAGAGAACCGCGGCCCAGCAGGTCGACTTCCTGGCCGATCTGGTCGCCAAGTTCCCCATTGATTCCATAGAAGACGGCATGGCCGAAGGAGACTGGGAGGGCTGGGTGAATCTCACCAAACGCCTCGGCGATAAAATACAGCTCGTCGGCGACGACAACTTCGTGACAAATATCGAGTACTTGAAGAAGGGAATAGAACTGGGGGCCTGCAATTCCATCCTTATCAAGGTCAACCAGATCGGCACCCTTACCGAAACCCTCGACGCTATCGACATGGCCCATCGTGCCGGGTACACCTCGGTCACCTCGCACCGTTCAGGGGAGACCGAAGACTCCACCATCGCCGACATTGCCGTGGCCACCAACAGCGGACAGATCAAAACCGGGTCGCTCAGCCGCTCCGACCGGATGGCCAAATACAACCAGCTCCTCCGCATTGAGGAAGAACTGGGGGCTACCGCCATCTACGGCTACAAAAAAGTGACCGGCAAATAACACCCTGCCGGAGTCTGCGGGGTTGGAAATAGACCCAAATAAATCCGGTGAAAGAGAACTTAAATAGTTTGCACAAAAAAACGGGAGAAATATTTCTCCCGTTTTTTTTATGCGTTTCCGCCGCTAAGGCTGTTTCCGGCTATTCACAGGGCATTAGAAACAGGGCGTTAAGAACAAAGGCCTTACTCCTTCCGGTTCTTTTCCAGTTTTCCCTGCAGCAGGTAGGCTACGACCAACCCCAATCCGCCGAAAATCAAGATCATCGAAAAGTAAAGGGGTGCCGGGTCCAACTCTGAGAAATGTTCGAAAAGGGCCCCCGTCAGTATTCCCAGGGCAAGGCCGATCATAAACAATCCCCATTTGAAGACCGCATAGCCCGAATTGCGACGCACACTCTGGAAAAGCGATGGGTCGGCGCCCTTTTCCAGCATTGCCATCCTCTCCTTGTTACGGGTGGTGATGAAAATGTAAAAAACGGCAAAAACCAACAAAAAGAAGGTCACTGTAATAATTACTGGTTCCATGATTTCTCTATTTTAAAATGTTTATACTTTTTTTGTATTATACTTTCGGTACCGGTGATATGACCCCATTCTTCGCGCCAGGTTACACTTCGGGCAGAAATTTTCCGAAATTTGTAACCTGGAAGAAAAAAGTCCGTCTCATGAAGTGATGACGCAGCAACAAGAACAGGAGATCATTGCGAAGGTACAGAGGGGAGATACCCGGGCTTTTTCGATATTGGTAGATCAATACCAGGACATCGTATTTTCCCTGGCCCTCAGGATTCTGAAAAACAGGGAAGAAGCCGAAGAGATGGCCCAGGAGGCCTTCGTCAGGGCCTTCCGTTCTTTGGCATCCTTCCGGGGAAATTCCAGGTTTTCGACGTGGCTCTATTCCATTGCTTATAACAGCTGCCTCAGCCAGGTTCGCAAGAATAAGCTGTCCTGCAGCATGAACAACAGCATGGAACCGGGTGTGGAGATTTGGGGAGAACAGGAAAACCGCGAAGAAGAGGAACAACGCTCCCGCTGTTTGGAGGCCGCCCTTAAAAAGCTTCCTGAAGAAGATTACCTGCTGGTTATTCTGCACTATTACGACAACCAGCGGATTGATGAAATTAGCAGGATTACGGGACTGGGGGAAAGCAATGTCAAAGTGAGGCTTCACAGGGTCAGGAAGAAACTACAGACAATGATGAATGAGATGTTAAGAGAGACCATCCTAAATTGAGGTATTATGGATATCAGCGAAAATAATCAGGAAAAGGAAATGAGGGAACTCTTCAGGGAGATCACCCTGGACTCCCCATCTCCCGGGTTTACCGGGAAAGTGATGGGTATTCTGGAGGCTGAGACTTCAGGGGTGGTGGTTCCTGCCAGGGAGCCCCTGCTGGGGAAGAGATTCTGGATGCTGGTCCTTCTCTTTCTGATTCCCCTGGCATTGCTGCCGGCCTTTGGCAGCACAAAGGAGAGCTTTTTGATGATGCTGGCTGACCGTTATCTTTCTGGGTGGTCTCTCTCTCTCCTCCCCGACTGGCACTTTACCGACTGGCACCTCCCCTCCCTCCAGGGTCTCGGAGAAGCGTGGTCCCTGTTTGGCTCACAAGCAGAGTCACTGCCCCTGACCGTGGCCTGGGGCATGCTGGCCATCATCGTCCTGCTGCTGGCCGAAAGGGCCTTCTCAAGGAAAAGAAAATTAGGAACACTTTAAAGGCGCTATCAGAGAGGGAACATCAGAAACACTCCTCCTGGGACAGATATTGGGTCACATATTCGCTGACTCCCTCCTCCAGTCCGGTGAAAGGCCGTGAATAACCGATTTCGCGTAATTTCCGGATATCGGCCTCCGTGAAATACTGATAACGGCTGCGGAGATCAGGGGGCGTATCGATAAACTTAATTTCGGGTTTCTTCTGCATGCTGCCAAATACGGCATTGGTCAGATCGAGGTAAGACCTGGCCTGGCCGGTGCCGACATTATAAATACCCGGGTGATCACTGTGGGCCAGGAAAAAGAGCATCACCCCGGCAATATCATCAACATAAATAAAATCCCTTTTTTGTTCCCCGTCGGGGATATCCTCCCTATGGGAGCGGAAGAGTTTCATTCCCCCGGTTTGCCTGATGGTCTCATACGCATGAAGGACCACCGAGGCCATACGGCCCTTGTGGTATTCGTTGGGACCATAAACGTTGAAAAACTTAAGCCCAGCCCAAAAAACGGGCGTGTTCTTCTGGTTAAGAACCCACAGGTCAAAGTCATGTTTCGACCAGGCATACAGGTTCAGAGGCTTTAGTCCGGAGATAAGGTGGTGTTCATCGGAAAATCCCATTTCTCCATTGCCATAGGTAGCGGCCGAGGAGGCGTAGACCATGGGAATTTTATATTCGGTACAGGCTTTCCAGAGGTTCTGGGAGTAACGCAGGTTCAGTTCCTGGTAACTCTCGGGCTCCTGACCGATGGTGTCGGTACGCGCTCCCAGGTGAAATACAAATTCCACACGGCTGTGGTTCTTGCTGAACCACTCAAAAAAATCGGCCCTGTCGACCAGGTGGTTATAGCTTTTTGATTGAAAATTCCGCTCTTTGGCAGGGTCATCATAACGGTCAACGAGTACCAGGTTGTTAAACCCCTCCCTGTTGAGCTTACCTACAAAATAACTACCGATGAACCCTGCAGCTCCAGTAACAACGATCATGCTGATTTTTGGTTTGGTTCAGTACTGCTTTCAACTGATTCCTGTTGTGGGACCGTTTGAAAGGATAAACTCCTGGTCAAGGATATTATTGTATGACTGCCCATATTAAATTTCAAGGAAAAGATTGCCAGGGATAGGATTGATGATTCCCTTAGCCGAGGCTTCGTTGAAGAGACGTGTGATGGCCTTGATGCCTTCTTCGCCCAGGTCTAGGGTGAAATCATTAACATACAGAGAGATATGGCTGGCTATCACCTCATCGTCGAGTTCCCGGGCATGTGCCTTGACGAATTCGGCGGAAGATTCGGGATGGGCCATGGCGAAAGCCACGCTGCGGTGCATGACGCGGTTCAGGG
This sequence comes from uncultured Prolixibacteraceae bacterium, assembly GCA_964567485.1. Lineage (GTDB taxonomy): Bacteria > Bacteroidota > Bacteroidia > Bacteroidales > Prolixibacteraceae > UBA1413. The sequence continues at coordinate 13,176 of CAZMMX010000044.1, forward strand.
TTTGTCTGACCTCCAGGGGCAGGGAGTTGGCAGCGACAATTCCGCCCAGAGGAATCGGGAGTCCTGTTTTCTCCTCCCACCGTTCCCCCAGGTCGGCAATTTTCACCAGTCCCCGCTGTCCATAGGTAAACCTGTTTTCGTGGATGATCACGCCGGCGTCGGCTTTCGCTGTGAGCAGGGCATCCTCAATGTCGGAAAAGAGCATTTCCGTTTTCCGGAGGGCTTCCGGATAGAACAGGGAAAAAAGGAGGTTGGCCGTGGTGTACCTGCCAGGGATGGCGATTTTTCCGCCGATGATTTCTTCCGGGCTGAGGAGGCGGCGGCTGATCAGTAACGGACCGTTGCCACGCCCCAGGGCGCTGCCGGCATGCAACAGGGAATAACGGCCGGCCACCCGGGTAAAGGCATGATAACTCAGCTTGGTCACATCCAGCGCCTCAAGGAAGGCACGCCGGTTGAGTTCCTCCACGTCGGCCATGACCACCTCGAACGACAGACCTTCCGTGTCAATCTTTCCGTGGACCAGGGCGTCAAAAATGAAGGTATCGTTGGGGCAGGTTGAAAAACCCAGGGTAAGCTTCATTCTGTAAAATTTGCCGCAAAATTAGCAAATTCGTCAGATCTTCGCTCCGGCTTCCTGCAAAACCTTCATCAGGGTGGATTTCAGGTTTTCAAGGGCCAGGGGGATATCCCACCGCGACTGGCTGCGGGGAGCCACCAGGTTGGAAACAGCCCTGATCTGCAGGCAGGGAACACCCATCCAGCGGCATACGTAAAAGACAGCCGCTCCTTCCATACTCTCTACGCTTGCCGAAAAACGGTCCTTCAGCAGGGAAATGGTCGACTCCCGGCCATGGCTGATATTGGAAGTAACCCCCTTCACCCGGGGCAAAAAAGCCGCCACATGATCCCCATCGGCACGGAGCATCCGGTTTTCAAAGGGGAACTCATCAGGCTGCATAAATCCACTGTCGAAAAGTGTCAGAAACTCGTTCTCCTTCTCAATGCCCAGATCGGCAAACTCCTCTTCCACGACATTCACCACATCGCCAATGTGAAGATGGTCAACCAAAGCCCCGGCAATGCCGGCATTGAGAACCAGGGCATATGAAAACGCCGCCAGGTGCTGAGTCAGAAAAAATGCGGTAAAGGTAGTCCCGATGCCTGTCAGCAAAAGGTCGTAATCGGTTTTCCCAATCCTGTAACTTCTGAAATTATCCGAAGCAGCCACCAGTAAAAGGCTCTCGTCAATCAGCAACTGCACCTCCATCTCCGTGGCCGCTACCAACAGTACTTTATTCTCTTTCACATTCTCTTTCACATTCTCTTTCATCATCGATTATTCTTTCTATTCATACTGTTTTTATGAAAAAAGGTTAATCTTTGTATCTCATTTCTTAAAAATGACCCCATGGATGTCTCATTAAACAGCGACAACAGCGGGTACCGGAGAATTGACCGGTACGATCCCGAGAAAACGGCAGAACTGGCACTTTATTATGAGAAGATCCTCAGCCTTCTGGGCGAGGATGTACAACGTGAAGGACTTCTCAAAACCCCCCATAGGGTAGCCAAGGCGATGCAGTTTTTGCTGCAGGGCTATGAAATGAATCCCGTGGAAATTCTCAGGTCGGCCATGTTTAAAGAGGATTATCGCCAGATGGTGATTGTGAAGGATATTGAGATCTATTCCATGTGTGAACATCATCTTCTGCCCTTTATTGGTAAGGCCCATGTGGCCTATATTCCCAACGGCACGATTACAGGGTTAAGCAAGATCGCCCGGGTGGTGGATGTCTTTGCCCGCAGGCTCCAGGTGCAGGAACGCCTCACCTCACAAATCAAGGACTGCATTCAGGAAACCCTGAAACCCCTGGGAGTAGCTGTGGTCATTGAAGCGCAGCACCTTTGCATGCAGATGAGGGGCATCCAGAAACAGCACTCCATCACTACCACTTCCGATTTTACAGGAGCCTTTGAAAGGGTGGCCACCCGTGAGGAATTCATCAAACTGATTGGTTCGAAACTCAGTTAATCCCTTCTCCCAGTAAGGTTTACAAAAACGCTATACAGACCGGGGCTTTAGTATTCAGGCTTTTCCCCGTATAAACGGGAAGGCCTCCTTCCATCCTGAAGAGGGTGATGTTATGGCTTTTCTGGTTTGCCACAAGCATGAAGCGCCCCCCGGGAACCATGGCGAAGTTCCGCGGCCAGTTGCCTTCAACGGAGACATGGGTCACCGGGGAAATCTTTCCCGATAAGGCATCACGGCTGAAAACCGCCACCGAGTTATGCCCTCTATTGGAGGCATAAAGGAAATTCCGGCACGGTGAGAGGTGGATATCGGCGCAGTAGCTCACACCGTTGTAGCCCTCGGGGAGAGTCGGGATATCCTGAAGCTGCACCAGGGAGCCTCCCTTATTTTCGAGGACAGTGACCGTCGATGACAGTTCATTGACCACGTATATAAACCTGCCGTCGGGGGTAAAATCAAAATGGCGGGGGCCGGAACCGGGAGGCAGGGACGTGGAGGCACCAGGCCTGGAGATCAGTTTCCCGGAAGAAGGATCAAGGGAATAGGCAAAGAGCTTATCGGCTCCCAGGTCAGCAGCCATGAGCTGGTCACCGTCGTCCATAAAACGGATGGAATGGGCATAGGGGCGGGATTGCCGCCGCACGAGGGGTCCTGATCCTTCATGGCGGACCACCGAAGAGGCGGGTCCCAGAGATCCATCGTCAGCGACAGGATAGAGCGCCACCGACCCCCCGCCATAATTGGCCACCGCCACCCAGCGGCCGTCGGCCGAAACATCGGCATAACAGGGATCATCACCGTGCGAGGAACGCTTGTTTATAAACTGTAAATCTCCGTTTTCACGAACACGGAAGGCCGTGACCGACCCTCCGTCAGGATCAGCCGCCAGGGGCCCCCGGGTGGTGGCATACAGATATTTCCTATCGGGTGAGAGCCGCACGAAATTGGGATTGTCGATTCCTTTGAAGAGCCTCACCTCCGCCAGCTCTCCGGTGACGGTATCCAGTGAACAGAGCGAAATTCCCTCAGCCCCCTCCGAAGTAAAGGTGCCCACATAAAACCACAGGGGGTGGTTCACCCGGGCACCCGCAGAACAACAGACCCCCGCTAACAGTAAGATGAATGTGATCCTCTTCATTTGACAGTTTATTTGTTGAATATAGACTCCCGTTAATAGGATGTTCCTGCGAAACCGCGGGTTTAGCACCACACTCCCCGTTTCGCAGGTACGGAATTATCCTTCCATTTGGTGCAAAACAAGAGCAAGGCATTCCATTGCGAAAAATAGTCAAAAATGGCCATAAACGGGGCCCGGGCAACAATTTTTCCCGGAAATATGAATGAAAGCCCGGGGAATAAAGCTATCTTAACACCCCTGTTGGCACTGGTTCCCCTCCGGGGATCAGACAACCTGAGAAAAATCAAAAGTGAGACAACATGACAGAACCGGAAATTTTTGACAAAAAGCCAGCCCGGGTGACACTGGAGCCGGGGAGTTATTACTGGTGTGCCTGCGGCCTCAGCACCAACCAGCCGTTTTGCAGCGGTGCTCATAAGGGAACGGGCATAACCCCCCTGGCGTTTACCGTTGAGGAGAAAAAAGAGGTCTGGCTGTGCAATTGCAAGCACTCAGGGAACAAACCGTACTGCGACGGCACCCACAAGACGCTTTAAGGCTCTACGGGAGAGTCAGGACAAAGGTTTGAAGTAATCCTTTCCGGCGTTGCAAAGGGGGCAACGGTAATCTTCCGGAAGGTCGCTAAAGGGAGTCCCCGGGGGGATGCCTGCAGAAAGGTCGCCATCTTCGGGACGGTAGACATAACCGCATACGGCACAGATATACTGTTCGTCGTCGTCGGGATCACGGGTGGGGCCGGAACCACCGGAGTTACCGGAAAGCTCAACAGCAGCGGTATCTGCGGAATCACCGGCAGGTGCGTAATCATCGTGGTGGGCGGAAGAGTTTGATTCGCGGGATCCGTCATGCGGGTCCCGGGTTATGGGGATTTCACCGCCGTCAATTCCGGGTACCGCAACAGGGGCGCCCCCCCGGGAAGCGGCTGATTCCTCCTCCAGTTTTTCCTTGTCGACGTAAGTCGGTGCGTTGCGGGGAGCCAACATGCGGTATTTCTCACGGTACCAGGCATAGGTCAGGGGCTCCTCGTCGTTGAGTAACCCGCTGTCGGCCACTTCACCTATCAGCAAAGTGTGGGTTCCCACATCGAGGGTGGAAACCAGCCGGCAATCGAGCCATGCCACACAGGAACCGGTGACCACCGGGGCTCCTGTAACCTTCACCTCCGAAGCCACCCGCGCAAACTTGTCAAACCAGGAACTCGACATAAACCCGAACTCCCCGATCAGGGTGGTATCAGCATCCTTCCTGAGAACGGAAACAGAAAAGAGACGGCTTTTCAGGATCAGGGAAAGGGTATCGTTATCCTTATGGCAGCTAACGGCGACCTGCGCAGGCGAGGAGGTGACCTGAAACACCGTATTGGCCACAAATCCGGCACGGCTTCCCTCCCATGCCGTGGCCACGAGGTACATTCCGTACGACAACTTCTGTAAAGCCCTTAAACCCATTGGATTGATTTTTTCCCGAAAATAGTCATTTCCCCGATCACGGCAAACTCAGAGGCCATCAAAAAGTCTGTTGAAATCCTGATCATCGCCGATGACGGTAAATCCTTCGGGGAGGGTCAGCTGGTGTTGTTTCAGGCGGGCACCGGTGATGATAAACCTCTTCCCCGGAAGTTGACGGGCCATTCCTGAAACCAATCCGGCCAGTTGAGAATCCTCGATGGCATTGGTAAAAACAGTCATGACATAATCGATAGGGGTCATGGTGGCCATCTGGCCCAGATCCTGTAAGGGTACATTCTGGCCCAGGTAGAGGATCCTGAAACCCTTCCGGGCCGCCATAATAGCGTAAAACAGGAGAAGCAGATCGTGCATCTCGTTCTCGTGCAGAAAGAAAAGCATGGTCAGGTCACCGGCGCCTTTCTTCTGCCACTCGTCCAGTTCACAGATAAAACGGTGGCGTATAAGGGAGGAGATGAAATGTTCCTGTGCGGGATAAACCGACCCCACCTGCCAGAAAATTCCCACCTTACGGAGAAACGGAAAAACCACCCTGAAGACCGCCTCGTCAAAACCAAACCGAACGATCACCTCATCGAGGAGATGTGAAAACTGACGCGATTCAAAGTGAAGCATGTGCATGACCAAGCGGCCGATATAGGCTTCATCATCGGGCGATTGCTCTTCCTGCTCCAGAACCAGCTTCCGCAAACGGTCGTCCTCTAGTTGGGCAATCTTGGAAATCTTGTGGTTCCGGGCCACCAGAAAGGCGATGTTCATCAGCCGCCGAAGGTCGAGGTCATCGTAATAACGGATGTTGGTATCGGTACGCCATGGTTTCAGCAAGGAGTATCGCCGCTCCCACATCCTGATGGTATGCGCCCTGACACCTGAAATCACCTCCATATCCCTGATGGAGTATACCTTATCTGACATAATTTTGAATTTTTTGCTGCCGCTTCTGATATCCCTGAACAGGAGAAAAAATTATTTTTTCAGAGTAACGAAAATACATCCTGTTTTGTTCAATTTAGCGCCTGACAGATTAAACATTTTATTTTTCCAAAAACGGTGCCCGCCAGCAGGCGGGTCTTCATCGCCAGCAGGCGGCTCTTCATCACCAGCAGGTGGGTATTCATCACCAGCAGGTGGGTATTCATCACCGGCAGGCGCTTTCTCTCCTGCACCAGCTCAAAGAAAATGCTATTTTTGCATCCTGGATTGCCGATAAACAACCAGAGGCTATATGAGTTTTTTATATCCCGCATTTCTGTTTGCCCTTTTTGCCGTGCTTATTCCGGTGGTGATCCACCTTTTCAGTTTCAGGAGATACACAACGGTATATTTCAGTCATGTGGGTTTTCTCAGGAATATAAGGCAGGAATCGGAGAAGAAGTCGAGGCTCAAACAGTTGTTGATATTGCTGGCCAGGATTATGGCACTGGCGAGCCTGGTGCTGATGTTTGCGCAGCCTTTTATCCCTGTGAAAAACCAGAGGCAGGGAAGTCCCCTAACGGTGGTGGGGGTGTATGTCGACAACTCTTTCAGCATGATGGGTCAGACCGCGGGAGGCCAGCTTCTGGAAGTTGCCCGAAGCAAAGCCCTGGAAATTGCCGGTGCCTTTCCTGCCGATACCCGGTTCATGGTGGCCACCAACGATATGCTCACCCGGCATCTTCATATTTTTAACAGGGAGCAGTTCATCAGGGAGGTGAGTGAAATTGGCCTCTCCCCCCGTTCGGTGCCCTTGTCGCAGGTACGTGCCCGCCTGGTGTCCGCAGCCCGCAGAAGCGGCGAAGACGCCGCCATTATCATTTACTATCTGAGTGATTTCCAGACCCGAACTACCGACCTGGAAGGATTCCGGGAAGATACCTCGCTGACCGACTACCTGTATCCGGTGATTCCCGGGAGTAACAGTAACCTCTATATCGACAGCTGCTGGATGGAATTCCCAGCGCACCGCCAGGGACAGGAAGAGCAGCTAATGGTGAAAATCATCAACAGGTCAGCCGAAGGATACCAGAACCTTCCCGTAAAGTTTTTCCTGAACGACACCCTGAAAGCTCCGGGAAACTTCAATATAGAAGCAGAAGGAGAAACCATCGTCCCCCTCAAATATGTCAACCTGGGGACGGGGTTACAGAAGGGTCATGTCGAGATCTCCGACTATCCCTTTGTACATGACAACACCTTTTTTCTGAGCTATATGGTACAGCCAAGCCTACGTGTGCTGGCAGTATCGGGTTCCGCAACCCCGGGCAGCCAGGGATCGCTGTATTTGCGTGCCCTTTTCGAAGACGACAACTATGTGGCCTATGAGGAAGCCACCACCGGCAACCTCAGGGTGAGCAGTCTGGGCAGTTACAACACCATTTTTCTGGTAAACATAAAATCTCTGAGCAGCGGTCTGATCAGTGAGTTGCACAAGGCCGCAGAAAACGGGACCACGGTGGTTTTCTTTCCCGAACCCGACGGCGACACGGAGAGTTACAACAGCTTTCTGCAGACTTTTCAGGCCAACAGAATCCTTCGCAACGACACAACAGTCCTCGAAATCGCCGCTATCGAATGGGAGCATCCTGTTTATGACCAGGTGTTCCGCAGCCGCACCGAACAGGCGGAATTTCCCCGCATCAGAGGGAGTTTCCGGTTTTCGCGTGATGTCAGGATTCCGGAGACTCCCCTGCTTTGGTTCAGAAGCGGGGAAAAAGCCTGCTCTTCGCAGCCCACAGGAAATGGCAACCTCGTGGTGTTCAGCTTCCCCCTCTCATCCATGAACGAGGCCTTCGCCCGTGACATGCTTTTCGTACCTACCCTGTACGGTGTGGTCATCAACCTGCTCCCGGGGCAAAAAACCCATTACACCATAGGCGGCGAAAGCACGGCCACTCTCCCCGCCCAGGCTCTCCCGGGCATCACCCCCCTCACCGTTACGCATGAGGATTCAGGCCAGGAATTCATCCCTGCCAGTTCCATCACCGAAAGCCACAAAGTCCGCATTAATCTGGGCGGGAATTTCACCACTGCCGGACACTACCTGGTCAGAAACGGCGATGAGACCGTGGCTGTGTTGTCCATGAATTACGACAGAAACGAATCAGACCCCGAATGCACTCTCCCCGGAGAACTGAAGGCGGAAATCGAAAAATACCAACTTCCGGCAACTTATGTGATCGACAGTCAGGAGAAAGAGTTCTCCGTGGTATACAGCGAGATTACAAACGGAAAGCGGTTGTGGCACCTCTTTCTGGTGGGGGCACTCCTTTTTCTTCTGGCCGAAGCCCTTATAATCCGCTTCTGGAAGTAACTCCCCCCTGTCGTTGCTGGCTCCGTATATTATATAACATACCGTAGAGCTAACAAATATCCTTTGTAGATACAGGGTAAAATCGTATATCTGCACCAGAAACTTAAAAATAAATGGTATGGTTAAAATGACACTGCGTGATTATATGGAGCGGGAAGAGCGCTTCGGGGCCCACAATTATCATCCTCTGCCGGTGGTGCTGGAAAGAGGCGAAGGGGTATATGTATGGGATGTGGATGGAAAGAGGTATTATGATTTCCTGGCGGCGTATTCTGCCGTGAACCAGGGGCATTGCCATCCCCGCATCATCGGGGCCCTTACCGCCCAGGCAGCCCGGCTGACACTGACTTCCCGGGCCTTTTACAACAATCTCCTGGGAGAATGGGAGGAGTATATGACCCGTTTGTTCGGCTACGACAGAATGCTTCCCATGAATTCGGGAGCCGAGGCAGATGAGACAGCCCTGAAACTCTGCAGGAAATGGGCTTACAAGGTAAAGGGAATTCCACGGAACCAGGCGAAGATAGTAGTATGCAACGGCAATTTCCACGGCCGTACCATCACCATCATCTCCATGTCTTCTGACCCTGACGCCTATAACGATTATGGTCCCTACACCCCCGGGTTTGTGAATATTCCCTACAACGACACCGAAGCCCTGGAGAATGCCCTTAAAGATCCCGATGTGGCGGGTTTTCTGGCCGAGCCCATCCAGGCCGAAGCAGGGGTCTACGTTCCTGAAGACGGATACCTGGCCAGGGCCGCTGCCCTTTGCAAAAAGTACCATGTTCTGTTCATCGCCGACGAAGTACAGACAGGGCTTGCCCGCACCGGGAAAATGCTGGCCTGCGACCACGAAAAGGTGAGACCCGACATTCTGGTGCTCGGAAAGGCCCTCTCGGGAGGTGCCTATCCCGTGTCTTGTGTCCTCGCTGACAATGAGGTGATGATGACCATCAAACCGGGAGAACATGGCAGCACCTACGGGGGGAATCCCCTGGCAGCAGCGGTTTCCATGGCGGCCCTCGACGTACTTCAGGAAGAAAAAATGGCCGAAAATTCCGAAAAAATGGGAGAGATCTTCAGAAGGGAAATGCGCGCCATCCACTCTGACGCGATTGTCACCGTCAGAGGCAAGGGACTTCTCAACGCCGTGGCCATTAAACCGGGCCACACAAAATCAGCCTGGGAAATCTGCCTGAAGATGAAGGAAAATGGCATCATCGCCAAGCCTACCCATGAGCATATCATCCGCTTCACCCCCCCGCTGGTGATCAACGAAAGCCAGATGGAAGACGCCGTGGAAAGAATAAAAAAGTCGTTCCACGAAATGGGACTCTGAAGCCATCTTATCTTTTCCTGACGATTTGAAAATCGGGAGTGTAACGGACCACAATCAGTCCATGGTTGATGAACCCTCCTGTTGAGCCGGAAGTGAACTGGTAGCTGCCCTGGACCAAATGTGCAGAAGCCTTGGGAATGCAGTTCACCAGGTCACTTCCGAAGTCTTTATAAGCCTTGGCAAAGTAAAAGAGGGCATCATACCCCTGCATGCTGAACTGGTTGGGTTCCCCCTTGTAAAAAGTCCTGAATTTCTGAACAAACGACCGGGTAACCGCCTGATGCATATCGGGCCAGTAGGGGGTGAGAAACTCGAGGTTCCCGGCATGGAAATTCTCGGGATTGATGCTGTCGAATTGTGGGAAACGGTTGGTGCCGATCACGGTAACCTCAAATTCACGTGCCAGGTTCTTGATGTTGGAAACGGCCACGCTCACTTCGGCTTCGTTGTCGGCAGGAATGATGATGATATTCATTTTCCCCTTGACCATCGCCTCACGCAGGGATGAAAAACCACTCTTGCGGTAATCCACTACCGTAACCCCTGACCGGCTCCCCTCTCCACCCCTGCGGGAAATCTCAGCCCTGAGGAGTTCGGCTTCCTTTACGGCAGCGGCGGAAGAACTGCCGGTCTGCAAAACCACCAGATGGCCCTCAGGATAAGTGGAAACGACATATTCTACTGTTTTCTGCGATACCGTTTCACGCGGCGGATTGATCTGGAAAAAAACGGGGTTAGTCTTGGTGACTTCATCGGAAGCGGCTAACGGAGAGACCACGGGGATCTTATTTTCCATGGCAAAATCCGAAATTTCCCTTTGTTCATTCGGGAAAACCGGGCCAATAATCACATCGGCATTATCGAGGTCACCCGAAGCCACCAGGCTCTTCACCTTTGAAGATTTCTGCTCGGTATCGAAAACGTCGAGTTTCACGTTGATCCCCATTTGACGAAGGGAATCTACAGCGATGAGCGCTCCCTCATAAAAATGGAGGAAATTCTCACTGCTTCCCTGGAAAGAGATGTATCCCTCCTTGCGCGAACTGCTCTCCCCCTCGTCATTATCTTCGCTATCCTGGTTCCCCGAGAGAAAACCAGCATTCAGGTAACGGTTTGATTCGATCATCAGGGGCAGCAAAAGAGCGATCCTCACCTCGGCGTGATCGTGGTAGCTGGTTTTGACACTGCAATCGGAAGTATGCCGGGAAGCCCCCCCCAGGGTGTCCTCAGGGGGCATACTTCCCACAGGAATTCTGATCAACAGGGTATCCCCGGTACGGGGAGGACGCTCTTCCAGTGCTGGGTTGGCGGATACCAGTTCTCCCATCTCAATGCCATACTTCCCCGAGATGCTAAAGAGGGTCTCCCCGGCAGTGACCACATGCTGACGCATGCTTGTCCGGGTTTCCTCAACCGCTTCAACTTCCCTGACCCTGCTCCGGGGAATGCGGATCACACTCCCCGACCGGAAGGATTTGTCAAGCGAGGGATTCAGCACCACCAGGTCATCGGCACTCACCCCATACTTCTTACTCAGCGAATAAAGGGTTTCGCCGGACTGGATAGTATGCGTGATGTACTCCGCTTCTTCGGCACCCTGAGAGGGATCTCCTCTTTTTCCTGCCGGAATGGTGAGACGCATCCCCGATTTCAATTCCCTGGCTCCGGGATTCTCCTCCAGCAAGGTGGTCACAGGAATCCCATACCTCCGGGAAATAGAATACAAGGTCTCTCCGGGCTGCACCCAATGGGTGACCTTACCGCTTCCCGAAGGCCTTTCACCTCCGGTCAGGGGAGTGCCCCCCCGCAGGGGAATCCTGATGGTCTCCCCTTTCCTGAGCTGGGTAAGCCCCGGATTGTAGGCGAGGATCTCATCGATGGTAACCCCATATTTTCTGGAAATGAAATAAAGGGTCTCTTTGCGTTGCACCTTGTGCAAAACAATGCGCACATCGTCGTTCTGCACTGAGGAGCCGGTCACGGCAGCCGCCGCCCCGGCAGGGATCCGCAACACATCGCCATGTCTGATACCCACAGATGCCGTCGGATTCACACGATTTACCTCCTCAAGAGAGACCTGGTATCGCTTCGATATGGAATAGAGGGTCTCCCCCGCCTTTACGGTATGAAGGTAATAACTGGTGCCCTCTTCTATCACCCTGTCGCCCGAAGGAATATCCTGAGCCGCCAGGGTGAGAAAGGCAAGACTCACTATAAAAAATAAGAAAAGTGTGCGCACAATACCGTTTTTTTAATGAACGGGAATTTCTTCCCTAAATTTCAGGCAAAAATAATAATAAATTTGCGCCATACATTCCACTATATATGCAGGAAAAAATCTTGATCCTTGATTTTGGATCACAGTACACCCAGCTGATCGGGCGACGAGTGCGGGAACTCAATGTTTATTGTGAGATTTATCCCTTTAACCATTTTCCCCCGGTCGATTCTTCGGTAAAGGGGGTCATTCTTTCAGGAAGCCCATATTCGGTGCGGGATGCTGAAGCTCCCCGTCCCGACCTGTCCGCGATCAAGGGCAAAATCCCCCTCCTCGGGATTTGTTACGGGGCGCAATATTTGGTCCACTATTTCGGCGGGGAGGTAGCAGCTTCTGACAGCAGGGAATACGGCAGGGCCCATCTGGAATATATCGCCGGAGATTGTCCGCTTTTCAGGGGGATTCCCCGTCAGTCACAAGTGTGGATGTCGCACGGCGACACCATTGTCACCATGCCCGAAGATTACAGGCTGATCGCCTCCACAGGCGATGTCACCCATGCCGCCTACAGGGTGGAAGGGGAAAACAGCTGGGGCATTCAGTTCCACCCCGAGGTCTTCCACACTAGCGACGGCACCCTGTTGCTCAGTAACTTCATCACCGGAATATGCGGATGCCGGCAAAACTGGACCCCCGAATCTTTCATCGAAACGACGATTGCTGAATTGCGCAATACCCTGGGCAATGACAAGGTGGTCCTGGGTCTCTCAGGAGGCGTCGACTCCTCCGTCGCCGGATTGCTGCTGAGCAAAGCCATCGGCGAAAACCTTCACTGTATTTTTGTGGACCACGGGCTCCTCAGAAAAGGAGAATTCGAAAGCGTCCTCCGATCGTATGAAGATATGGGCCTCCATGTCACCGGAGTCAATGCCGCAGAGAAATTTTACCACGACCTGAAAGGGGTCACCGATCCTGAAGAGAAAAGGAAAATTATCGGGCGGGAATTTATCGGGGTTTTTGATGCGGAAGCCCACCGGATTGAAGAGGTGCGTTGGTTGGCCCAGGGGACCATATACCCCGATGTGATAGAATCGGTATCGGTCAACGGACCTTCTGCCACCATCAAATCACACCATAATGTGGGGGGACTGCCCGAGACCATGAAGCTAAAAATCGTGGAACCCCTGCGCTCCCTCTTCAAGGATGAAGTACGAAGGGTGGGAAAAGCCCTGGGCCTCCGCGAAGAACTGCTGTACCGCCATCCCTTCCCGGGCCCCGGACTGGGCATCAGGATTCTGGGAGAAGTCACCGCCGAAAAGGTAGCGATCCTTCAGGAAGCCGATGCCATTTTCATCAACGGACTGAAAGAGTGGGGACTTTATGACAAGGTATGGCAGGCGGGGGTGATGCTGCTTCCCGTGAAATCGGTGGGCGTCATGGGCGATGAACGCACCTATGAAAACTGTGTGGTCCTCAGGGCGGTAACCTCTACCGATGCCATGACCGCCGACTGGGCCCATCTTCCCTACGAATTCCTCGCCAAAATGTCGGGCGATATTATCAATAAAGTCAGGGGAATCAACCGGGTGGTTTACGACATCAGCTCCAAACCCCCCTCAACCATAGAATGGGAATGATCGTGGACAACAGGCTTGGCACGATATTCGCTGAACAGACAGGGAACAGTGACCGTTATCCTCTTTCCGGGGAGACCCGATAACTGAAATCAGCTGAAGGCAATTCTCCGGAACAACTGGCGGTAAGCCCGTACATTTAAGTGAATGCAATATTTTAAAAACATGAAATTCAAATATTTAGCAACAGCTGTTTTTTTGTTTCTGGCGGTGATGGGAAGCCGGTCGCTATCGGCCCAGGAATCGCAAG
>CAZMMX010000045.1:0-24782 GCA_964567485.1 uncultured Prolixibacteraceae bacterium
GAAAAGGGCAAAACCTGGTGCATGCTGGGGTCTTCCGGTGTCGGAAAATCGACCCTGCTGAACAATCTCTCCGGAAGGCACCTTATGGAAACCGGTTCCATCAGTCAGAGTACCGGCAAAGGCCGGCATGTTACCAGCCACCGGGAACTGACCGTTCTGGAAAGCGGAGGGATCCTGATTGACAATCCGGGCATGCGGGAAGTCGGGATTGTGGATCCTTCCGACGGACTGGAGACCACCTTTGATGTCATTTATCGTCTCTCACAAAACTGCAAATACAAGGATTGTACGCACACCAATGAGCATGGATGTTCCATCCTTGAAGCCGTTGAAAACGGCACGCTGGATAGGGGCCTTTTGGAGAATTTCCACAAGATGCAACGGGAGAAGGAGTATTTTGAAACTTCGGTATTTGAAAAAAGAAAAAAGGAGAAGCTCTTCGGAAAGATCCTTAAAGAGTACCATGATAAGGATGTGAAGGGGAAAAGAGGCTAAAATAATTTCGATGAATAGGATTTCCCGCAAATATCCCCCTGATTTCGGCCAGTTGCTGAAGGTGCTCCGCAGGGAGAAGGCTGACCGGCCGGTGCTGTTTGAGTACTTCACCAACAATAGACTGAATGCGTTGCTGGCCGGAAGACCGGGATTTGAACCTGCCACGCGGGACGAGCTCTTCCGCATGACCATTGACGCCTTTCATCATGCCGGGTACGACCATGTCACCATTCCTGCACGGTTTTACAGAAGTCTGAAGTTCGAAACGGCGGTCCATGAAAAGAAAGCCTCCGTCTCACAAAATGCAGGAGCAGTAATTACGGACAGGAGCTCCTTTGAATCCTACTCTTGGCCCGATGCGGGGGAGGGGGATTACGATGTTTTTGACCGTTATGGTTCCATGCTTCCTGCCGGAATGAAGTTTATTACTCCGGGACCTGGCGGGGTGCTTGAAAATGTGACCGATCTGGTAGGCTTTGAAAGGCTCTGTTATATGATTTATGAGGAACCGGAACTGGCTGCCGGAATTTTCGATGCTGTGGGCAGCCGCCTGCTGAAATATTATGAGATCTGCTCCTCCTTTGAGTGTGTCGGGGCGGTGATCGTCAATGACGACTGGGGATTCAAAACCCAAACGATTTTTGACCCTGACCATATGCGGGAGCTGGTCTTTCCCTGGCACCGCAAGATGGTGGAGGCGGTCCATGCCCGGGGCAAGCCGGCCATCCTCCACTCCTGCGGAAATATATACGGAATGCTGCAGGAGATCGTTGATGATTTGGGTTACGATGCCAAGCACTCGTTTGAGGATGTGATCCTCCCCGTGGAAGAGGCATGGCAGCAATGGGGCGACCGGATTGCCATCCTGGGAGGCATCGACATGGATTTTCTGGCTACCCGTTCGCCGGCGGAGGTGGCAGCAAGGGCTGCCGGACTACTGGAACTTACCGGTTCAAAGGGATATGCCCTGGGATCAGGGAACAGCATCCCGCCCTTCATTCCCGTGGAGAACTATTTGGCGATGATCGGCGCGATACAAAATCTTAAATCTTGAGTCTTAAATGTCGCTCCGTCCTAACCTTAGCAACCTTGACAACATTTTTCTCAACCTCGACCTCAGCCTCAACCTGCCCGACCGAAGGGAGGGCCCATGACCTCAAACTACCATACTGACGCGCTTACAGCGCTTGACTTTTGGGGGTTGGAGTGTGTCCATTGTGCTACCATACTTATGCGCTTACAGCGCTTGACCTCGACCTCAGCCTTGACCTTAATCGGATCAGGGAAGTTTAATTTTTAAGGTTTCCCTATTCTGGCTGGTGGACAGGTTCAGGAGACAGATCCCGGAAGGAATGTTGCTCCGGTCTATTCTGGCATGCGAGCGTGCAGCCCCGGAAGTGCGGATTTTCGCTTGCCAGACCTGAGTCCCCTGAATTGTGACCAGGGAGGCGTGGATCAGTGCCGCATTGCCCGGATTAAAACTGAAGTCCGCGAAGGTTCTGTCCACCTTCAGTAATTTAATGTCAAAGTCATTCTCCGGGATTTCGGGGTATAATTTTGCATGGGTGGTGGCATCCCGTTCGAAGCATCCCAGATCGGGTTTTGGACCGAGAAACGGCAACCCAACGTCGTTTCCGGCATCTATCAGGTCACTCCCTGCAGCCAGCTTCGCAAAAGGGAGTTCAGGCAGGCTTCCGTCGGCTTTTCTGGGGCCTGAAACCCCCGTCGTATCGAGGCTTACAAAGTCGGCAGCTGTGACCGTTACTCCGCTGTTCCAGCTGTTGGCTTGCTGGATGACAAAACTCCCCAGGCTGATTTTATTTCCCTGGGCTGCCAGGCTGTTTTTGACCACCGCCTGTTCTCCCGCCGGAAGAGCGGAGGGGATGCTGAAATCGTTGCCTTTGTTGCGGAAGGCCGTGCCGTTATAGATGGTCATGGATCCCTTGTTGTTGTTCTGGTCAAAGCCTTTCGATTTGTTGTCAAAAGCCAGGCAATTTTTGACGATAAAATGATGTTTCAGGGTCTTGTCGTCGCTGCCTCCCATTTTAAACCCGTTTCCGTTGGCCTGGGATCCGGGATCGCTTCCATCCTTCAGGTAACCGTTTTTCCAGGTCCAGCAATTTTCTAGAATGGTCGAGGCATTGTCGCCATCCCGCAGGTATCCGTCCCATCCGTCATCGCAATTCTGCCAGGCCCGGCACCCATAGAAGTAGTTATTGGTACCCACGTCCATTTTGGGGGCAAACCCGTCGGCATCGCCGTAGTCGGGAGGGTCGGCGTTAACCCAGGAATCGCAGTTGATGATCTGGTTGTCGTGGGCACCACCACCCAGTTGAAGACCGCTGTCTTCATTTTCCGAAAAGTTGCAGTTTTCGATCAGGTTAAAGGCTCCGCCGGAAATGTGCATCCCATTGTCCCTGGCCTTGGTGATGTGGAGGCCTCTGATAACCCAGTGGCTGCCGGTCAGGCTGATCCCCCTTTTATCGGAGGCTGTTCCCGAAAAGTCAAATAGGGGGGATTCCCCCGGCCACGCCAGGAGATGGATTTTTTTCTCTGACGTTCCGCTTTTGCTGATATATAGGGTGGAAGAGATGGCGTAAGTTCCTCCTCGCACCAGGATGGTGTCCCCGGCAACGACTTTGGCGATCGCCTTGTCGGGCATCCGCAGGGGCGTATCGGGAGAGGTGCCGTTGTTGGTGTCCGTTCCGGCGGGGGAAAGGTAATAAACCGTGCCGGCAGCGATTTGCGCCAACGACAGGACCAGCACTAAAAGGATATATCTTCTCATTTTGATTGAATTCCAGTGCGAAGTTAAGATAATTTCACGCCGGAACCATGAACTACCCTGCTGGCGCGCATACAGCGCTTGACCTGGGGACCTGAACCTGGACCTCAAACTACCCTACTGACGTAGCTCTGCTGCAACCATTCAAATGACCAGCATGAGGGGAGTGGTTATGCCGACATTCTACCATAATGCCGTGCTTACAGCACTGGACCCCGACCTTGACCTTGACCTTATCTATATAGCAAATACCGCTTCACCTTTGCCCGGAAGGCGGGAATCTCCTGCATCCAGAGGTTTTGGATATCAGCGACGGCGAAGTTCTTCATAAAACTGTTCCGGATGAGGTCGGAGCCGCACACCTTGTCGAACATGCCCAGGCGGGAGGGGTCGCACATCTCAAAGGGGTTTTTTTCGGGCCATAGCCGGTGGCACTCCTGCATGACATAAAACTGGATAAGGGAGAGGTTGGCCTGGCCATAATCGGTGAGGTGAACCTGCACGCCATGGATAATGGTTCCTTTGGAGGTGCTGTAATAGGGGGTGAAATGGATGGGCCGGAAGGAGACGCCGGGGAGGTCCAGGGCATTGAGGCCCGCGGTCAGTTTTTCGGCGTCTATCCATTCGGCGGCAAAGAGCTGGAAGGGGAGGGTATACCCCACGCCAATACTCATGGTGTACAATTCGCCCAGAATTCCGGAGATGGGATAAAACACGGGGCTGTATTCATGGGGAATATGGGGAGATGTAGGGACCCAGGGGAGTCCGGTCTGGTCAAAGGTCATCTTTCGCTTCCACCCCTTCATGGCTACCACGGTCAGGTCACATTTCACGCCATTGGCCAGGAGTCCTTCGTTGTTCAGAAAGAGGGCCAGTTCTCCCACCGTCAGTCCGTGCACGTAAGGAATGGGAAACTGGCTGACAAAGGAGAAGAAGCCCGGCCGGGTGATCACTCCCTCCATTTTGAGGCCTCCCAGGGGGTTGGGACGGTCGAGGACTACAAAACGGATGTTGTTTTCGGCAGCCGCTTCCATGGCCAGCCCCAGGGTGCTGATATACGTGTACGAGCGGGAACCGATGTCCTGGATGTCATACACCAGCACATCGATCCCCTGCAACATCTCTTTTGACGGTTTCCGGGTCTTCCCGTAGATACTGAAAACCGGAAGCCCGGTATGCGGATCGGTGTAATTCTCCACGTAGTCGCCGGCGCTGTAATCGCCTCTGACTCCATGCTCGGGACCAAAGAGGGCCACCAGTTCAAATTCCGGAGAGTTGTGGAAAATGTCGACGGTGGAACGCAGGTTCCGGTCAATCCCCGTGGGATTGGTGATAAGTCCCACTTTTTTCCCCTTCAGCAGGGAGAATCCCGATTCCCCGAGCATCTCGAGTCCGCTCTTCACATTCCGGGCTCCCGTAAGGGTGTAAGGAAGGAGAAAAAGGGAAAAAACAGCAGGGAACAAATAACGGATACTCTTGTTCATACTATGCAGATGAAGTGAAAATTTGGTAATTTTGGAATAAATCTATGAACTTTTTTTTGATCCGGAAAGGCAGGCTGCTGTTTTCCGGGAAAGAAGCGCGATGAACCATTACCATATCCCCATAATCCTGCTCATGGTGGTCGTTTTTTTGGGCTGTTCGGGACCTGCGGAAAGGCAGGATCCCGCCACCCGGGTAGTGGAGGAGATCTCCCTGGGGAATTTTTCAGCCGCCCGTCAACTTGCTGCGCAATACCGGAGGGAAGCTGCCGGGGATACATTGTTACTGTCCGCCCTCGATTCTCTGGTTGATTTGACGCGGAGAATAAGCCTTGATTTTTCATTGACGGAGGCGCAGATCAGGGAGCGTGTGGCCATGGTGATGGGCCCATTTTCTGACGGTGATTTCAGAAAGTGGGAGGAGGAAGGTGATTTGGAGTGGCGTCCTCTTGATGGGGAAAAGCGCTATTTTCACCGGGCGGCCACCAACCTGAAAAGGATTCTGGAGCATCGCCGGCGTAAGGCAGAGCCGGGGAGGATGGGGGAAACGGACGATTTTACCACCTTGAAAAGGGATTTTGCCGCGACGACGATTGCCGATAGTGGCAGCTATGGCCTTCCTGTCGCTCCGGTAAATATGAAGGTCACCTATACCCTCACCGTGGATGCCGATGCTGTTCCTTCCGGAGAGACCATCCGCTGTTGGATGCCGTGGCCCCGGGAAGGCCACTCCCGTCAGCAGGAGGTGGCCCTTTTGTCGGCCTTCCCGGGTGAGTATACCATTGCGCCCCGGGAGGTCAGGCAAAGATCTGTTTACATGGAGCAAACGGCCGTGGCCGGTGAACCCGCCCGCTTTGAAATAGTGTTTACCTTTCGTTCCTGCGGCCACTATTGCGACCAGGCCACGCTGGCGGGAACACCCAAAGCCGACCCCATGGTGATGCAGGAATTCCTCGGGGAACAGCCCCCCCACATCCTCTTTACCCCGATGGTGAAAAAACTGTCGGAAACCATAGTGGGCGATACCGGCGATCCCCTGGAAACCGTCAGGCGCATCTTTACCTGGATTGATGAGGAGATTCCCTGGGCAGGAGCCCTGGAATATGGCACCATCCCCAACATCCCGGAGTATGTGATCACCCGCAGGCACGGCGACTGCGGAATGAAAACCCTGCTCTTCATGACCCTGGCCCGCTATAACGGGATTCCAGCGAAGTGGCAGAGTGGTTGGATGATGCACCCCGGAGAGGTAAACCTTCACGACTGGTGCGAGGTGTGGTTCGAGGGAACCGGATGGGTCCCCCTCGACATGTCGTTCGGCCGGCTGCCTGGGGACAATCCCCGGATCAGGGAGTTTTATATGACCGGCATAGATCCCTGGCGGCTGATTGTCAACGATGACCTGGCCACCCCCTTTGTCCCGGCCAAAAAACACCTCCGCAGCGAACCCAATGATTTCCAAAGGGGAGAAGTGGAATGGCGCCTGGGAAACCTCTATTTCGATCAGTGGGACTACCACATGGAGGTCGAATACCTGCCGTGACCTGTAAGGTTGTCATACCAATTTTGTGTTAAAAAACATGAAGAATCGATTGTGGCGCTGAAACTTTGTTTATAACTTTGGGGGAAGAGGACTTATCATACAACATGACAGCCAATGAGACTAAACCTCCGTGTTTCTGTATGTCTGTTCATCGTGCTGGTGGGGTGTATGACCCCGCGGGCAGGCCTAGTGCAGGAGGCTGTTGATGAGATATGCCTGAGAGAAGTACCCGACTCCAGGACGGGAATTTGCGCCGTTTCTGCAGAACCTCTCAGGGGTCGTGAAGTCATTCTCCGCGGGGAAGTGCTCTCTCCGGAACTGAAGGAGAAGCTTCTGGCAGCGGCCCGTCAGGTTCATCAGGGGATCATCGACAGCATTCGGCTCCTTCCCGAGCCATCGGTTGGGGATGAGCGATATGGGCTGGTGACCGTTAGTGTGGCCAACCTGAAGGCGGAGCCCGGCCATGACGCCGAAATGGTCTCCCAGGCTTTGATGGGTACCCCGCTGAGAATTTTGAGAAAGCGATCGGGATGGTTCCAGGTACAGACTCCCGACCGTTACCTTTCCTGGGTCACCACCTCTTCGGTGCAGCCCATGACATCAGCGGAACTGGAACTCTGGAGGCAATCGCCGAGGTTGCTTGTGTTCTCCCATTACGGAGTGGTGTATGGTGATACCGTCCGGCAACAAAGGGTCAGTGACCTGGCCATGGGTTGTTTGGTGAGGGGTGAAAGAGGAGAGGGCTCCTGGTGCCGTGTATTCCTTCCCGATGGTCGCAGCGGTTGGGCAGATCAGGCTATTTTCAGGGATTTCGACGACTGGAAGGCGCAGGCTGCCGCCACTCCTGAAAACCTTCTGGCCACGGCCAGGGAGTTCCCCGGAATTCCCTACATGTGGGGAGGTACATCCTCCAAGGCCCTCGACTGCAGCGGATTTACCAAAATGGTATGGTTTCTTAACGGAGTCATCCTTGAAAGGGATGCTTCACAGCAATTCAAATACGGGGAGGTTGTAGATGCCGGCGCAGAGCAACAGAATCTCCGCCCCGGTGACCTTCTTTTTTTCGGCCGGAAAGAGCCCTTACGGGTCATTCATGTGGGGATCTATGCTGGCAACAGGGAGGTCATCCACTCTTCGGGCCAGGTGGCTGTCAACAGTATGGATGCGCGGGAGCCCCACTTTAGCAGTTATTTGTCGGAAACCTATCTGGGGGCCCGCAGGGTGGCGCGATTGGAATCCTGTCAGGGCTATATGCCGGTACAGGAACATCCCTGGTATTGAGTCAGCGAAGGAACCTGGGTTGAATTCAGAAAATTGAAAATTGAAAATATGGACAACCGTCGTCAGTTTATCAGGACCGCAGGTTTTATGGCCGGTTCTGCCGCATTGGCCGGAGTGATTCCGGGGTGCACCCGGGTCAGGGAAACATCTAAAATCTGGAAAGAGATGCCCTTGAAGTTGAGATTCAGACCTTATGAACTGCAGTTGAGACATGTATTCACCCTGGCAGGCAGTTCGCGCACGACCACTCCCGATATCCTCACCGAAGTGGAGTGGAACGGGATCATCGGGTATGGGGAAGCCAGCCTTCCCCCTTATCTTGCCGAGACGCAGGAGTCGGTAACCCGGTTTCTGACGGCTCTGGATCTTGAGCAGTTCCAAAATCCTCTGTTCATCGAGGATATCATGGATTATGTCGATGGTGTGGCCCCCGGGAACTATGCTGCCAGGGCGGCGGTTGATATCGCCCTTCACGACCTGGCCGGAAAGGTTTTGGGGCACCCCTGGTTCCGGATGTGGGGACTTAATCCCTCCGATACCCCCGACACCAGTTTTACCATTGGCATTGACACGCCGGAAGTGGTCAGGCAGAAAACTGCAGAGGCCTCACCGTATAAAATTTTGAAAGTCAAGTTGGGAAGGGGCAATGACCGTGAAATGATCGGGGCCGTCAGGGAGGTCTCCTCCGTTCCTCTGTGTGTCGATGTCAACCAGGGGTGGACTGAAAAGGAGGACGCTTTGGAGATGTGCCACTGGCTGGCTGGCCAGGGGGTGGTCTTTGTGGAGCAGCCCATGGATAAATCACGCCTTGACGAGTTGGCCTGGCTGACTGCCCGGAGTCCCCTGCCCATCGTAGCCGATGAGGCCGTGCAGACGTTCGGCGATATTCTGCCCTGTCACGGAGTCTATTCGGGGATCAACATCAAGCTGATGAAGTGCGGGGGGATGCGTGCCGCCCGGAAAATGATCTCCCTGGCGCGTGCCCTGGGCATGAAAGTCATGATCGGCTGCATGACCGAAACCTCCTGCGCGGTATCGGCGGCGGCGCAACTCTCCCCCCTGGTCGATTGGGCTGATCTCGATGGTAACCTTCTGATATCGAACGACGTATTTGACGGCATGACGGTCGTTGATGGAAAGGTCACCCTGCCCGACCGTCCCGGGAACGGAGTGATCCCTCTCGTCTGATGCCGTAAAGTGAAGCAGAAAAATAACCGATTTAAACCAAATAGTCACCTAAAACTGTTGTGACATGAACAAAAAAGAGAGACCAATAACGGGGAGGCAACCGTTGCTTCCGCCTTTGTTTTTCAGATGGATGCTCTTCATGTTCCTGGTTCCCGTCACCGGGGTTCTGGCAGACGAGGGCGTTTCCGGGCTTTCCCGGCGGGGAGATGGCGGGGAGCTCTTCCAGCAGGAGAGAACCCGGATCACCGGCAAGGTCACCGATGTTTCCGGTGAACCCCTGCCCGGAGTCAACGTCGTGGAAAAGGGAACCGTTAACGGCACCATCACCGCGTTTGATGGCGCTTATACCCTGGAAGTCCCCCCGGGGGCTACACTTCTCTTTTCCTTTGTGGGTTACCGTCAGCGTGAGGAGGTCATCGGCAGCAGGGTACGCATCGACGTCATCCTGGAGGAGCAGGTGACCGGACTGGATGAGGTGGTGGTTACCGCCATGGGGATCAAATCGGAAAAGAGGCGGCTCAATTTTGCCGTACAATCGGTCAATGCCGAGGATCTCAGCGTGGGCAGGCAGACCAACTTTGTGGATGCCCTGCAGGGAAGAATCGCCGGTGTCGAGGTATCTGGAACCGGAGGCTCGCCCTCGGCATCCTCGCAGATCCTGATCAGGGGGATCTCCTCGATCAATCCCGCCCAGAACAACGAGCCCATTTTTATCCTTAACGGGATGCACATCTCGGGGGGTGCGACCAAGGCTGCCGAGATCAACCCCAACGACATCGAAAACGTCACCGTGCTGAAGGGGGCTGCTGCTGCAGCACTCTACGGACAGGAGGCCTCCAACGGCGCCATCATCATCACCACCCGTTCAGGTCAGAAGGGGGAAATCCGCGTGGAAGCCAGTGGTTCCCTGCAGGTCGACGAACCTTACCGGGTGCCGGAGATCCAGAATATGTACCTCCGTGGTTCCTACGGGGTCTACAGGGAAGAGTCGATGGGCGGATGGGGCCCCCTGGCTCCCGCGGGGACCGTCACCTACGACAACCCCGGCAACTACCTGAAAACAGGAGTCTACCAGAAATATGATGTTTCGGTGTCGGGAGGATCAGATCGTTTTACCTCTTACACCTCGGGAAATTATGTCCGCCATGAGGGGGTCATCCCTGAAGACTATCTGCAACGGTGGGGACTCCTTTTCAAGTCGAGGTATGACGTGTCGCCGAAGGTTTCGGTCGACATGATGGCGAACCTGGTCACCCGTGATTCCAGGGGCGGGGCAGGAATGAGCTCCGCCTACCAGTGGCCCATCGACGACGATATCACCAATTATAAAAATCCTGACGGAACCATACGCTGGCTGTATATCAACAGCAACAACCGGTACAACTCCCCAGCCAGTCCTCTTTGGAGCCGCTATGAGGATGATGCCCGCTACGATTCTAACCGCACCCTTCTTCAGGGGTCGGTCACCTGGAAAGTGATCAGTACCCTGCAACTCACCGGAAGGGTCAGCTATGACCTTACCAATTCGGAAAGCAGGAGCATGGAGACTCCCCGTTGGAGCCTGGAAGCCGGGAAGACCCCCACATCAGAGGATCTCGATTACCTGGGTTCCTTCTTCTATTCCGACGGGAGAAGTTCCGTGGTCAACGGAGGCCTTCTGGCCACCTATTCCCGGAAGCTGGCCCAGGATTGGTCCCTCGATCTGTTGGCAGGATGGGATGTCAAAAGATCGATGGGAAGGTCGGCAGGTCTGGGAGGACGACAGTTCATCGTCCCCGAGTTTTACAGCGTCGGGAACCTCTCCGATTTCCGGAAGGAGGACATCACCCTGAACCGGACCATGAAAAATGTTTATGGCTACTACGGGGAGGTGAAAGTAGACTTCCGGGGCGTAGCACAACTGGGGATTACCGGAAGAAATGACCACTCCTCCACGCTGCCCGAGGAAAACCGCTCCTATTTTTACCCCTCCTTCAGCGGTGGCGCCATCATTTCCGAAATTTTCTCGCTTCCCGAAAAGGTGGTCTCCTTTGCCAAGATCAGGGGTAACTGGGCCAGGGTGGGCAAGGACGCTCCCCTCTACCGGCTGAACAACTGGTACAAGGCCATGCCCCATCCCGACGGAGGATACGGCGTGGATCCCACCCGCAGCAGCAATCCTCACCTGAAACCTGAAATGACCACTTCCTGGGAAGTGGGCGCCGACATGCGTCTTTTCGGGGACAGAACACGTCTCGATGTGGCCTGGTTCTCGACCTCGGTGACCAACCAGATCGTGGAGGTGAGGGTATCCCCCGCATCAGGGAATATCCTCCAGACCCGCAACGAGGGCGACATTAAAAACGAAGGTTTTGAGATTTCCTGGGACCAGACCATGGCCAAAAAGGGAGATTTCTCATGGACGATGGTCACCAACTTTGGCAGAAGCCGGGGTACCGTTGTTGATCTCCCCGACCAACTGGTCGAAGTATACCACTATGCCGGACAGGTGGGGGACATCAGGCCCACGGCCTACCTCAACGGATCCACCATGGCCCTCTCAGGGAAGGATTACCTGCGCAATGACGCGGGAAGAATCATCGTTGATGAGATGGGACGCCCGAAAATCAATGCTTCCAGTTCTTTGCTGATCGGCAACAGAGAACCCGAATTCACCATGGGGTGGCTTAACCGGTGGTCTTACAAGTCACTGTCGCTGGCGGTGATGGCCCAATTCCGCTATGGTGGGGATGTGGTCAACGGAACCCTGCGCAGTCTGATGTCGGGGGGACAAGCCGCGATGCTCGAAGATTACCGCAACCGGCTGATCCTCATTGAGGGGGTGGTGGAGCAACCCGATGGGAGCTTTACGGAAAACAGCGTTCCTGTGGTCTTTGATCAGGCCTTTTACAATAACTATTATGCCCCTGTAGGGTCCAATTTCGTGGAGGACGGATCCCTGGCGCGCCTCAGCTATGCCACCCTGGCCTGGGATGTCTCCCCCCTGGCCCGCAAGGCCGGGATGAAAGCTCTTCAGCTCTCCGTTACCGGGAAGAACCTGCTCCTTCTCACCAACTATTCTGGTTCCGACCCTGTGGTCAACTATACCGGGACTGCCGGAGGCACCGGCACCTTCGGAATCGACTACCTGGGGGTTCCGCAAACCCGGAGTTTCACCCTGAATATAAGTGCAACCTTTTAATCCGGAAAGACAATGAAACTGAAACGATTTATATTGCTGATGCTGGCATTTCTGGTGGTGATCCCGGGTTGTGACGACTTTTTGGGTGATAACCGCGATCCCGACGGTGTGGACCAGGTTCCCGTTGACGAGATCATGCCGGTCATCCTTTTTTATACCGCACTGGAAAATTACGATCACAGTGAATACGGCGCTTACCTCTCGCAGAGCCTGACCACGGCGGGGAGGAGCCAGACCGGTTCCCATGCCTACCGCAGCGGATGGGAATTCCTGGGCATGAACCGTCATCCCCAATGGAGAAGGCATTTCTATGATGTGGGCACCAATGCCAAGGAACTCCTCCGTTTTGCCGAAGAGGAAAATTCGGTGAATTATATTGCCTTGACGCGACTGTTGCGGCTGCTCACGCTGCAGCAAACCACCGATGTTTTCGGGGATATGCCCCTCAGTGAGGCCTACCAGAATTCTTCCCCCAAATACGACACCCAGGAGAGCATTTATGCGTGGATGAAGGCCGAAGCCGATGAACTGATCATTCTCTTTGATTCCCCTGAGGTGACCCAGTCCACCAACCGTCCCATGGGCCGCGACGTCGACCGTGTTTTCGGAGGGAACATGGCGCAATGGAAACAGGTGCTTCTGGCGGTAAAGGCCAGGATTCTCCTCAGGGACCTTCCCAACCTGAACACGGGAGCGGCAGGATCGGTGCTGGCCTCGGCAGAAACTGCCCTGGCGGGGTGGCAGGATCCCCGCTATAAATTCGACGGGGGATCCAGCGTTGAGAAAAACTGCATGTGGGGGAAAAACAACAAACCCATCAACTCCTGGGAGAGCCGTTCCAACGACCTGCTATCGGCCATTCCTACCAAATTTCTGGTGGAGGAGATGATGGGCTTTGACCCAGCGTCAGGGGTAGCCGATGACCCCCGGCTTCATGTGATCATGAAGCAGCGGGCCGACGACAAGGGTGTGGTCACCTACCGTTACCTCGAAAGCAACTCAGGCATGTCGCCGTCGCACAAAATCGAATGGTATCCCGATCTGTATGAAAGTGTGCTGACCACCGATACTTCGGCCATCACTTTCATTACCCGTGAGGAACTCCATATGATCGCTGCCGAGGCCGCCCTATGGGCAGGTGATAAGTCCAAAGCCGCCGACCACCTGCGGCAGGGCATCGCTTCCCATATGCAGAGGCTTGGGGTTCCCGCACTGGAGATGGAGACCTATCTCGCCGATCCCGACCTGGTTCCCGGTTCCTCCAACATCACCCTCTCCCATGTCATGCGCGAGAAATACAAGGCGATGTACCTTCAGCCCGAACAGTGGAACGATCTCCGCAGGTATGGCTTCAGCAATGACCTCAATAACAGGAAATACCAGAATGTGGTGATTTACCCCGGACTGCGGAGACCTCATAACCTGTACACGGCCTACTGGTCGGAAGAAAACCAGTGGATTCAAAGGCTCAATTACGACCCGGAAACCGAAGAGAAGTATAACCGGGATGAGCTGATCAGGCTCGATGCCTTCCGAAATCCCGAATGGCTTAAAAAACCGATGATTTGGGCACCGCAAAACTGAATTTGAAAGGAGGATAGAATGAAGACACAAGATATTATGAAAATGGTCTCCCCGTTCAGTGCGGGGAATCTGCGGGGCTGGACCCTGCTGTTTCCGCTGCTTTTCCTGGCCTCATCGTGCGAAATCAACGATCCCCTGGGGGAGATTTCCCGGTCCGGACATATCGCAGCCAGCGTATACTGGGATGTTCCCGTGACCAATGTCAACGCAGGCAGCGATGTCGCCTTCGAAGCCCAATACTGGTCGGTCGACGGGAGTTTCACCTCTCTGGGGGTCTGTTATGACGTGGTGCGTAAAATGAAATATACCGTCACTTTCCCTCTTACCGGATACTCCTTTCTCCTCGACTCCACGGAACTGGTGCGCGAGTCGCAGGAAATCAGGAGCTTCACGCATTCCGAAGTTAGTTATTCGGAGGAAAAGAAAGCCTACGTCATTGACGATACCTTCCCGGTAAGTTATACCCTGTCGGCACTGGAATACAAAAATCCGCTTACTTATGATACCACGCAGGTCGACAAGCTCATTCCCCCGTCTGTCAGGGAGAGGTTCATCCAGGGTTTTTTCGGCCAGCTGGGATACTCCGATTTTAAGGCCCTCTTGGTCACCAATACCCCGGTAGTGCCTGCTGATACCCTGGAGAGCTGGTTTGACACGGTGATTGATGGGGAGGTGGTGACCAGGCCTGTTAAGGCTTCGGCACTGCCCCTGCTCCGGGAAAAAGTGGCTCAGCTGCCTTTCAGTGCCCTGGTGTACAATAAAAACCGGCAGTTTTATGCCCTTGAGTTCGTGCGCAGCTTCGAACTGAACGCCCGCTTCCGCGTGGTGAACGGAAACCAGGTAGAGAACTTCTCCGACGTGAAAAGGATCTCCATATTTTAGGTAACCCTTAAATTTGAGCATTATGAAGAATCTGAAAATAGCTCTTATCCTGGTTTTTATGACGGGACTGCTCCTTTTCTGGAGTTGTGAGCAGGAACTCACCCCTGAGGTTTTCCCCTCTGGGGCCGTCGATTTCAGCTATTCAGCCCAAAGCCTCCATTATGTGGTAGGTGAGGAGATCCGGTTTCTGAACCTGTCGGTCACCGGCACCTCCTGGCACTGGGATTTCGGCGATGGAGCCACTTCGTCGGAAAAGGATCCTGTCCATAAATATGGTGAACCAGGGACCTATACGGTGACCCTGAAGGCGGAGGGGGCTGGAGAAATTCAGAAAAAGCTGATGGTCAGCGATATCGTTCCGGTGGTGAAGTACACATCCACCGATCCTGTCATTGTTTATAACCAAACCGAGGTCTCCTTCTCGGTGATGTTGGAGAATCCCGAGGAGAAACCGGTGACCCTGACCTGGCAGTTTCCTGAAGGAACCCTGGGGGTGGGCATCGATGAGAATGGGAAAAGCACCCTCGCCGATCCTTCGGTCGTTTTCGGCTCAATTGGCAGCCAAATTGTCTCGCTCATCGTGAACATCGGGGGTAAAGACCTGGCGCCCGTCATGGTGAATGTACGGGTCAACTACAACCAGCCGGCCAGAACGCTCTATTATGCCGTGAAGAAGGGGAATATCATGGCCAAGAAGCTGATAGGGGAGATTGAACCGGCGCTGAACAACCCCTTTGACATGGGGTACCGCTCGGGCAAGCATCCTGTCACCTTGCAGTTTAGCGGGGACTGGCTCTATGTCTTCGATGCGGGAACCTACTTCACCTATGTGGCCGATCCCTTGTACCTGACGTCGGGTGACGGGGAGATCTTTGTGGTGGCTCATGACGGCTCCCGCCGCGAGAGTGTGGTGGAAAACTTCGGCGGTGACACCTTCCTCGATTTTTATTATGGATTTATCGACGAAGAGGAGCAGATGATTTACTGGGCCGACCGCAGAGAGGGGATATTTAAAACCTCGGTCAACACACGGAATAAAAAGTTCTCGCTCACCGAGTTCCCCTATTTTATCCGAAACAACTGGCTGGGCTATTATGGTGAAGGCATCAGTTGGGGAAACATCAATGGTCCCATTGTCAAATACAACGGGATGTACTGGTGGGCCAAGAACAGTACCGGTTCGGGTGTTTTCCGGTTTACCGAGAGTGATAATCTGGGCCGTGCGAAAGTCGACGGAGACCTTCCTCCGGCAGCGGGGGCCATACACCAGAGCTTTGGGATCCGCGGTTTTGTCATTGACGATCTCCATAAAAAGCTCTACTTTGCCGACAGCAGGTATAGGATGATCGTGCGCAGCAACCTCGATGGAACAGGGATCAAGGTGATTGACCGGAGTCCTTTTGATGGTGAGGGCGGGGAATCGGAAGGCCTTTATGTGACGGGCATGGCCGTGGATGAGGAGTATATGTACTGGGCCTACCGGGGGCCGCAGGTCCCCGCGGGTATGGACCCCGAAGAGTATTATGCCGCCAATCCGCTACACCGTTCGGGAATCAAGCGCATTAAGCTGACCGAGGATACTCCGGTAGTCGAGTATTTCCTCCCCAATGTGGAAGCCTATGGCATTGCCATTGACAGGCAACCCCGCTGAGCGGGGTCATGCCGGCACTGCTCACGGTTTATGCCCTTTGAAAATCTTGCCGCGGGGTATTCGCTTTATAAGGTTTCGGCTGTAGGATTCCATAATAAGGAAAAATTGATCATATTATCATAAACCATTATCAGATGAGTCAAATTCTGGAAATTGTGATCTGCGGAATACGCAAATGCCTGGTCGTGACACTTTTGTTATGCCTGGTGATCCCCGGGGTTTTGCTGTCAGGGATGGCGGGGCTTTCGGCCCAGGAACCCCTGAAACGGGAATTGCGGGCTTCGTGGCTCACGACAGTGTGGGGTCTTGACTGGCCGGGCGTCAAAATTCCTGTCGGAGGAAGTCCTTCTACCGTGGAACTCCAGAAACAGCAGCTGACCAGGATTCTCGATTCTCTGAAGGTGGTGGGCATGAATGCGGTATTTTTCCAGGTCAGGCCCGAGAGTGATGCTTTTTACCCGTCATCTTACGAGCCCTGGTCGGCCCATCTGAGTGCCTCGCGCGGTCAGGATCCAGGATGGGACCCCTTGGCCTTTGCCATTGCCGAATCCCACAATAGGGGAATGGAGCTCCATGCCTGGCTGAATCCCTATCGTTTCGAGTCGGTTGCCGGGAAATATGCCGGCCAGCCGGGAGATTACCGTCAGAGCCATCCCGAATGGGTGCTCACCTACACCGGGGGAGGGACTATCCTGGACCCCGGAAACCCGGGGGTGCGCCAGCGTATCGCCGATATTGTCAGGGAGATTGTCACCAACTACGATGTCGACGGCATCGTCTTTGACGACTATTTCTATGCCTATGAAGGGACTTCGTCATCCCTTGACCAGGAGAGCCAGTCGCAGTGGCGGCCTGCGGGCATGGACCTGGGCGACTGGCGCCGCGATAATGTGAACAGGATGGTGGCCGGCGTGCATCAGACCATCAGGGAGGTAAAACCCTGGGTGACCTTTGGGGTTTCTCCCTTCGGCATCTGGACTACCGACGCCAGCGTGGCGGCATCGAGGGGTCTTCAGCTTCCTAAGGGCATCACAGGTATGGATGCCTATAAGGCGATTTATTGCGACCCGGTGGCCTGGCTCGAACAGGGGAGTGTCGATTATATCTCGCCCCAGATTTACTGGACCACCGACGATCCCGACCAGGATTATGATGTTCTCTCCAACTGGTGGTCGGGAGTAGCCCACCGCTTCGGCCGCCATCTTTATGTGAGCCATTCCCTCTCGAGCCTCGACCCCTCGGATTATCCCCCGCCGGTGACCATGAAAAAGTCAGGCACTGAGGATCTTCCGAAGGAGATGAAAGGACTCTCCATGATGGAGTATTTGTCGCTTCCCCGCCTGCTGAAGAGTGCTGCAGG
Organism: uncultured Prolixibacteraceae bacterium; assembly: GCA_964567485.1. Taxonomy (GTDB): domain Bacteria; phylum Bacteroidota; class Bacteroidia; order Bacteroidales; family Prolixibacteraceae; genus UBA1413. Next base: position 17,432 of record CAZMMX010000045.1, read on the forward strand.
AAATGATCCTGCGGAATATGGGAAACAGGTGAGCCGGAACAGGATGGAGGACCTGAACGGCGCTCCGGGATCTGTCTTTTTCCGTTCCACCATGTTTTTCACTCCTGGTGTCATCAACTACTTCAGGGGCCACGAATTTCGGTATGCGGCTCTTCCGCCCGTGAAAAGCTGGAACGGGGTGGAGCCCCTGCCCATGCCGACCTCGGTGCGCACCGAGGGGAACCTACTACGCTGGGACAATATGGGGGACTCCTGCAGGTATGCTGTCTATGCGATTCCCGGGGATTTGGTGGACCAGCCGGGGAATTTCTTCTCCGGGAGATATCTGGTGGCGATGACTTATACCCCCTCTCTGGATCTGTCGCGGACTCCCCATCTTCTCACCGGTCACCGGCTGGCTGTGTCGGTGGTGGACCGCAACGGAAACGAGTCGCCACCGGCAGTGCCGGGGCTTCCGGCAGGTGAAAACAGGGCGCCTGAGCTGTTATCCCCGGGAGCTGAAGAGAGTGTCTATAATACGGCGTCATTCCGGTGGGCCGCCGTCACGGGTGCCGAAGGGTATATCCTGGAAGTGGCCGTCGATTCCCTTTTCGAACATCTGCTTTGCCGGAGGGAAATCACGGCGGTGACATTTCCGGTGGCACTGGTGGGGGCTCAGGAAGACGCCTCCTATTACTGGAGGGTCACCAGCCGCATGGCCGGCATCCCCGATGCCGTATCAGCAGGGCGTGCCTTCACACTGCTCTCCCTTCCACGGCCCCACATCCTCTCCCCCCTGAATGAGTCGACAGCCGTGGAGGTCACCCCCCTGGTCCGTTGGGAAACCATGGAGGGGTATACCTTCAGAATACAGATTTCATTAAGCAATACCTTTTCTTCACTCTTATATGACCAGCAGGGAATTTCCGGTACCTCATTCAGGTTGCCGCCGGGGACGGTCTCTTCCTATGGGGTGTATTACCTGAGGATGCAGGCCATGAACGGAGATTCTGCCACCTTATGGTCGGAAGTCGTGAAATTCTCCACGGTGAGGGTTCCCCCGCAGGTGCCCGTTCTTCTCTCTCCTGAGAACGGTGCCCGGGTCACCGGAACGCCGGTCACCTTCATGGCCCGTGGCGATTTGCTGGCGGGGAGCTTCACCTTTCAGTGGTCCTCCTCGCCCACCTTCCCCTGGAACAATACCAAACAACAGTCGGTCACAGCCCCCGATACGGCACTTCAGGTCAACGGATTAACGGAGGGCACCTGGTATGTCAGGGTCAGGGCGGGGTACTCCTCGGGATCTTTCACCGACTGGTCGCCGGCGCTCTCCTTTACCTTACTGCTGACTTCCGCGGAGCGGTTGAGAGAGAACCAGCTCTTCCTGAAATCGCCGGGTGTGGTCACCGCGGTTCCTGCACCCGTGTGGTACGCCCTTCCTGAAAGAGGAGTGGTCACCTTCCGGATAAAGGATATTACTGGCCGTGAGGTGGCTGTCATGCCCCAGGGGATGAAACCTCCGGGAAACCACAGTTTCCTGCTCCAGGGCAGCAGCCTTACCCCGGGCGTTTACATGATGGTTCTGGAAACAGGGTCAGAACGCAGGGTGGTCAGGGTGATCAGGCAATAAACGAATGTAAAACGATGATATAATAACAGATAAGTCCATGAAGTTTCTGATTTTTTTCCTTTTTGTCCTGACCTCGGTGAGCAGTTGTCCCCGCATAGGTGCCGGACCGGCAGAAAAGCTCCCCCTTCCGGCAGGAGAGGCTTTTTTTTATCCCCGTTTTGATGCTTCCGGCGAGAAGATGCTGCTGACTTCCGGGAATTACAAAGGTCTGAAAATGTTAGATCTTAAAACTGGAAATCTGGCGACCATCTCGGGAGCCAGCGGAGCAGGGTATGCTCCTCTTTTCACAGAAGATGGCAGCAGGGTGGTCTTTGTGGAACAGGAATTCAGGGAGAACCTCAGGTATTCGCGTTTGGTGAGTCACTCCCTCACAAAGGGGGAGACCACACCGCTGAGGCCTTTTTCGCGTGATCTACCCCAGACTGTTCTGGCGGGGAGTGAGGTGTTTTGCGTGGAGGAAGGGCAGTTGAAGAGCGCCACCCCCGGAGGTGAGGAGAGTCTACTTCCTGATGCAGCGGCCGTGGTCATTGAAGAGCAACAGTTGGTGCTTTACCACAAAGGGGAAAGGAAGGTGCTGGAACCTTTCACGAGTGAGAGTTACATATGGCCTTCGCTGTCGCCCGACGGCAGGAAGATTCTGGCGTATGCGATGGGGAAGGGTAGTTTTGTGTGTGACCTTAATGGGGAGATCCTCTTCACGGCCGGAACCCTGGAAGCCCCGGTGTGGGCGGGTAACCGTTTGGTGGCAGGCATGGTGACCTCTGACGATGGCCACCGGATCACCCGCTCAGAGGTGGTGGTCCTCAGTATGGAAACCGGGGAAGTCGAGACCATCTCCCCATCCGGAATCATCGCCCTCTTCCCCGCCGTATCGGTGGCCGCAGGGCGTATTGCCTGGCATACCCCCGAGGGGGAGGTGTTTGTGCAGAAATATATCCTCAACAGATAAACGATGAAGCCTCTGTTTTTTATTTTCCTGATGGGGTTTTTGGGACCCCTGGTGGTCTGGGCACAATCTCTGGAGGGCGTCAGGATTTACGTCAATCCGGGCCATGGGGGCTTCGACTCCGACGACCGGAATGTGCCCCTGCCCCCCTTCGCGTTGGGCGATACCGCAGGTTTCTGGGAGTCGAAGAGCAATCTGGCCAAAGCCCTTCACCTGCGGCAACTGCTGGAATCGGAAGGTGCCCGGGTGATCATGTCACGGGTACAGAACCGCACCGTTGACGACCGCCCCTTGTCGGCCATTGCCGAGGAAGCCAATGTCAACAACGCCGATTTCATGATTTCTATCCACAGCAACGCCCATAATTCAGTGACCAATTATGTGCTGATGCTGTTTCATGGCTGGGACAACAACCCTATTCTACCCCAGAGCATGCAGCTGGCGAATCTCTTTTTCGATAATTTGTTTTCGAACCAGACCTCCCAGTGGAGTTATACGGGGAGGCAGGTGCGCGGTGATAAGACGTTTGCTCCTGAAAGCTGGGATGGCTATGGCGTTTTGAGACCCCTGACGGTTCCGGGACTGATCTCGGAGGGTTCTTTTCACGATTATCTGCCCGAGACCTACCGTCTGATGAACAGGGAATACAAGCATCTGGAAGCCTGGCATTTTTTCAGGGCTTTCTGTCAGTATTACGGGGGTAACCCGGGGAAAACGGGGAAAATCGCCGGGACCGTGAAGGATTCCTACCGTAAGGTGAGCCTTTATCCCTTTATTCCGGGTTCCCGGGATCAGTGGCTTCCGGTGAACGGCGCCCGTGTCACCCTTGAGCCCGGAAACAGGGTGTATACTGTCGACCAGCTCAACAACGGTTTTTTTATGTTTGACAACCTGGAACCCGGAGAGTACCAACTGACCTTTGAGGCGGAGAAGTATCTGCCCCGGGTGGTTGAGAAGATCAGGGTCGATTCTGCGGCGGTCACCTACCACCTCTGTTCCCTTGACCAGGACCGTTCCGACCCTTTGGTGGTCGAGGATTATGGACCCCGGGCAGGGGAGGGGGAGCTGGTATCGGCGGCATCCCCGGTCTTCTTCCGCTTTAACTTCGAAGTGGACACCGCCTCCTTTCGGGAAGCTTTTACCATCACTCCTGCTGTAGAGGGGAAATTCGTGTGGGAGGATCAGGGACGCATAGCCAGCTTCGTTCCCCGGGAGCCTCTGGAAGTCTCCACACAGTATACCGTTACCCTGGCTTCCAGCGTCCGTCATATCGGGAACCTCACCATGGAGAAGGAGTTCACTTTTTCCTTTACCACCGTGGCAAGGAACAGGCTTAATCTGGTCAATCACTATCCGCGTGACGGCATGACCGGAGTTTACCCTTTCACCCAGGTGAGGCTTCACCTCGACGGTAAATTGAAAAATGAAGAGCTTCTGTCAAGGATCCGCATTCTCGACAGCCGGGGCGATGAGGTCTCCCGCAGCAATGTTGAAATCAACACCTTTGCGGGAACCGTGGGATCTTATGCCTTCACCCTGAATAATCTTATGCCCGACTCCTTCTATACGCTGGCGGTGAGCCGGCAGCTCACCGATATGGAAGGGTTGACCCTGGGTCAGGATAAATATTTTACGTTTAGGGTTGGGCCCATCTTCCTGCCAGAGGCCGATGTGGTGATGGATTTTGAGGCGTCGGCCACCAGTTGGAGTGTCGATACCCTGAACAGCAAAGAGCTTCTTCCGGGCACTGCCAACCGGATTCTCAGGTATAGCGGAAGCAAACTTGCCGGAAGTTACTCCTATCGGCTGCTCTATGGTTTCAGCGGTCCCGGCGCCCATGTGGTGGTCAAACCGCCGGAACCCCTTATTCCCATAAAAAACGGGGACTACCTGGGGCTTTACCTGTGGGGTGACCTGTCGCAAAACCCATTATCGCTGCTGGCAGAAAGCGGGGGATCGGTCATCGAAATTCCTTTGGGGGTGATCGATTTTGCCGGATGGCAATTCAGGGAAGTCAGGGTTCAATTGCCCGGAGAGGAAGAATACGGTTTTGCAGGGTTTAAACTCCGTTCTGCAGGAACTCCCTTTTCCGGGGGCGGGGCTCTCTATTTCGATCAAATGGTGAAGAGCAGCCTGCCTATGACCGGAACCCGGGTTCAACTTCCCCAGCCCACGGAAGGGGTCACCCTTTACCCCAATCCTGCCAGGGACAGGGTGTTCGTTGAAGTGGATCCGCGGAGTTGTGATTCTCCTTACCGGATTGTCGATATGGCCGGCAGGACAGTGAGGGAAGGATATGCCCGTTTCGAGGGAAACAGGAGTGAGATTTCGGTGGCCGGGGTTAAGCCGGGAACCTACATCTTTACCCTTTCCTCTTGTGACGGTATTAAAAACGGATTGTTCGTCGTGCAGTAGTTTTTTTATTGCAGGGAGAAGGCTTGACAAATCGGTTGTAGAGCTCTATTCCGGTTATTTTTTTATAACTTTAATGGATGGTGAATTTTTAATGCATCAACAAATCATATGTCGAACTTAAATGAATGAACCATGAGAAAATTTACTTTATTCTTTGTCTTTCTGACGGTAACGGCGCTGGCGATGGCCCAGAAGCCCGTAGTGACCAAGGTATGGGAGCATTCTGTGAACAGCACCGCTACCTGGGAGGATGGCATTCCCATTGTTCCGGGGACCGTTCCTGCATGGATGGGGGGCACCACCGAGCGGGGAATGGCTTTCTATGACGGGAAAGTCTACATCATGTCGCGGAAAACCAATCCGCCGGAAATTGTGGTGCTGGATGGGTTGACCGGGGACAAACTTTCGGCCATACCTGTCGATACGGCGCTGGTCAAGGGGGGTACCTTTGCGGTGAATGACATAACATTCACTCCAGGAGGAAAGATCCTCTTCTGTAATTTATCCACCAACTCGCACACCCAGCCCTTCAAGGTCTATATGATGACTGGGATGGAAGGCGGTGGGTATACGACGACCAATATTTTGTCGTGGAATTCCCAGGATACCATTGATGGAGTGCCCCAGACTTCCATGCGTTTGGGAGATGCCTTTGGCTTTTACGGCGATATTTCGGAAGAAGGAGACGGATATATCCTGGTTGGGGATGCCAATGCCGCTGCTCCGGAACCCATGGTACTCAGATTCGACATCACGGCGGGTGTGGTCAACCAGGAGCCGGTCATTATTAAACTGAAGGCGGTCTATCCGGCGCCTGTTGGGACGGCCATTCCCAAGCTCGGGATTACCCCGCGTTTCTGGCCCTTGAGTGCCGACCTGTTCTGGGCCGACGGCCATTCCGTGTACCCCACACTATACAACATGCAGGGGGAATTGCTCTCCACCTTCAACGGCCCCCAGAAATTCATAAATCCCGGAGTTTCCGGAGTGGCGTTTTTCACCTTTATGGGTAAGGATTTTTTGGTGGGGCCTACCACAAGCCATGCCAATGCCAGTGCCCCTAATGCCCCCAAAGCGGCTTTCCAGCTTTTCCATATCCCGGAAGTTGGGGCTGAAGGAGCCGATTCAGTGGCCGTTTTCCCGGAACTGGGACTGGGCGGTAATTCCAATACTTCCTACGCTATGCCCATAGGCCTGGATATACAGGCCGACAAGGTGCTGATGTACATCCTGTCGCCCAACAATGGGATTGCCTGCTATGCTTTGACCATGGTGGGAGAAGAGGGCAACAATACCTGGAACATGAGCGATGCAGCCTTCAACGCCCTGGGCAGCATGGTGGCCACCCAGGTGGTTAACGGCCTGACCATATACGCCGCCGAGGGGAAAAACGTTGATGTGGATGCGAACAATAAATCGTTAGACGGTTGGAAATTCACCCACCGGCTGAAATTTGGCGGTTCCGGCGCATTCGACACGGAAGGAAAACCGGTCAACCGGGTGCTCTCCTTCCCGGTGCCAGGTCCTACGAAAATTACGGTATACCTGCAATCTTCTTCTTCTGATGAAGACCGGACCCTGAATGTGGCCGTGAACCACAAGGACTCGATTGTGGGGACCATTCCCGCCCTGGGGGCTTCGATCTCCAAAGGGGTGGTGGAATACACGGGAGCTGCCGGCACTATTTATCTCTCCTCCCTGAACAAAGGGATCAACATCTATTTGATCCAGGTGGAACCTCTGGCCACTTTATTGCCTGAAGTTCTGGCCCCGGGCAGGGAATTTAAGCTCTATCCCAATCCGGCCCGGGAACGGGTCTACATCAACGTGGACCAACCCGTGGAAGTGGGAGTCTTCTCCATTACGGGAAGCCTGATGATGACTAAACGGATCGAGTCATCGAACGATCCCCTCGATATCAGCGGACTTACCCGCGGCATGTACCTGGTGCGGTCGATGAAGAGCAACCAGTTCGCCCTGAAGCTGATCGTTCAGTAAACCTGGATGGAGTTATCCTGTGGACCATGGCTCATCAACTGATGGGTGATTTTCCATAGGGTTTCCCCGATGTACACTAACGTGCTGCTGCAGCAGTAGCGGATAAAACAGAAAGGCTGTTTGTTATATGACAAGCAGCCTTTCTGTTTGTTCAAAGGGGTTGGAAACGTAAAATATACTTTTGTTTATATTGCATAAAGTGCATATATACAGGAATATAGAGGGCATGCGCCGGGAGGAAAAAAATTAACAATTTTCAGTTAAAAAAACTTAAAAAGTTGTATTACAAAAAGACAAATTATTCATATCTTGCCTCAAGTAATGATAACCGGTAACTAACAGCGACCAGGTTGAAACAGTGAATATAAATTACTAAAACCAAA
>CAZMMX010000046.1:0-24658 GCA_964567485.1 uncultured Prolixibacteraceae bacterium
AATACCTTCAGCCCGGGATGAGCCGGATCCCGGAGTTTCGCCGCCGACCTGACCAAAACATGCACCCTGTTCCCTTCTGACAACAGCTTATTCATCAACTCGTTTCCTATAAAACCAGTACTCCCGGTGAGAAAATAGTCCATAGGTATCATTATATAAAGTTAATTAAAAATCTCTTAGAAACACACCTCCGCTGCAGAAAATGCCCTGTATGCACCCTCTTGAAAATCATTATCATATGATCAATTGATATCGTTTTTTAAAACCGCGTTTGCTTAACCCTAAAAGCCGATCTGATTCCACAGCCCGGTTTGGCTACCTTTTTGACAGAGATGGATAATGTGACTGTCAGAATGAATGACGATAAATAGTACTTTTGCCCCCTTGATTTCGACAGAATGGAAGAGCTGAAGCGTAACCCGATGTACCGCTACCTGATGGTTCTGGTGATATGTGCCAGTGCCGGCCTGCAGGGGTGGACGACCCTCTTCACCAACTATGCCAAAGAGGTGGTGGGGGTCAACGGCTTTCAGATTGGGGCAGCCCAGGCTGTTAGGGAAATCCCCGGATTCCTCTCCTTCGCCGCCATTTACGTGCTTCTCCTGATGAAGGAGCACCGCCTGTCGGCATGGTCGGTGGTCCTTCTGGGCATCGGCTCCGCCCTCACGGGATTCTTTCCCACCTATCCGGGTTTGCTGATGACCACCTTCATCATGTCGGTGGGATTCCACTTCTTTGAAACTACCAACAAATCGCTGACGGTCCAGTATTTCGACACCCGGGAGTCACCGGTGGTCTTCGCCCGCCTCAGGGGTTACGGAGCACTGGCCAACATCGGGGTGGGCGTGATCATCTGGATTCTCTCCTTTGTGCTGGAGTACCGTTACAACTTCCTCCTCCTGGGCATTTTCACTTCCGCGGCTGGGGTCATCATGCTCTTCTCCCACCCGGTGAACAAGGAGATGCCTCACCAGTCAAAGAAACTGGAGCTGAAAAGAAAATACTGGCTCTTTTACGTACTTAACTTTCTGAGTGGTACCCGGCGGCAGATCTTCACTGTTTTTGCCATCTTCCTGCTGGTAGATCGTTATGAGCTCAGCCTGCAGGTGGTCACGGCCATCTATGTGGTCAACTACACGCTCACCTGGCTGCTGAATCCCCAGATTTCACGGGCCCTGAACAAGTATGGCGAGCGGGTGGTGCTGACCTTGGAAAGCGCCAGCCTGGTGCTCCTCTTCCTGGGCTATGCCTTCATCGACAACGTTTGGGTGGTGGTTGGCCTTTACGTTATCGACAGCATCTTCTTCAACTTCTCCATCGGGCTGAATACATATCTGCAGAAGACCGCCGACAAGGCCGACCTGGGGTCAGCGACAGCCGTGGGCTTCACCATCAACCACATCTCGGCGGTCGTCATTCCATTATTTGGGGGAATGCTGTGGATGCTCAACTGGCGGCTCCCCTTCCTCGTGGGTACCGTGTTTTCCCTGTTGTCGCTCTGGTTTACCCAGAAGATCAGAACCAGCTACCATGTCAAAAAGGGAAAGGTCTTCCGGGAATGACGAAAACCGGGAATTCCCTCCTTATTCCGGGCTCTGAAGCCAACTCTTTTCCTGTAACCCATTGCTTTCTGAGGCATTACCATGGTTCCGGGTGTCGCCCTTATGGCGGTTCCGATGGTTACCAGTATAAGAGAGATCTGGTTAGCGGCTGGTGGGAAATCTATCTTCAGGGATTCTTCTGGCTGTTTTTGTTTTCGAGGAGTTCCTGTGCGATGTCAAGATTATGCCGCGCCTTCCGGGCCAGGCTTTCCTTTGGACTTTGGGACATAGGCATCAGCAACTCAATGGCGGCTTCATATTCCTGTTTTTGGATGAGTGCATTGCTCTCATCGAAAGCTTTTCCCGCATTCAGGATCTTTGGCAGCCTCTCTTCGGAAGGATAAAACATGTCGGTATATTGGGTGGCGGCATCGCGCGCCAGGATTCTGATCTTCTCCCTGGCTTTGGCCAGATTAGGCACTATCGTAATCAGCCCCGACAGGGTGGGGCGAACGGCATACTCCATGGACCTGTCCAGCAGGGTCTTTCTGACCAATGCGCCAGAGGAATCATACAGGGAGAGGTAATAACTGCCAAGGAGATAAATAAACTTGGTTTTAGAGACCGACCCGTCTTCGTTTTCCTCTCTCACGGTTTCCCAGTCAAATCCCAGCTTCAGGCTGTCGAGGGTAAGCAGGTGGGTGGCCTGGTTTCCGAGGCAGAATGCCCTGATGTCTTCTTCCGGCAATTCGATGTTCATTGACAGTGTGGGGGATGGGGCAATGGCGCTATCCTCAGGCAGGAAATAGGAGATGCGCCGGTCGGGGAGGGTATCTGCGGCCAGGGTATTGGCGAACGTGTTGATTCCCTCGAAATAGGCGGTATCGTGTTTTTCCTTGATCAACGCGTTAGAGCGGTAATCAAACCGGTTCACGAAGCCGATGCGGTCTCCTTCGTTGGATTCCATTTCGGGGGGAAGGGTATTGACCAGAAAAACAGTGGTGGTACACCCGGTGGCGGCCAGCCACAATGCCAGAACCGCAGGAACGAAAAGAGGTTTCCTCATGATGCACATTTTTGTACAAGTTACATGATTCTGCACAATAAAAGACAAAAAACTCCAATAGTCTATCCCAGGATCACAATCCAGAGGGGCAGGAGCAGGAGGGAGAGGGAGGTGGAGAGGAGGACCACGCGGGCAGTATAGGAGGTGTCGAGGCGGTATTGCTGCGACAGGGCATAAGAGGTGAGCCCCACAGGCATGGCAGCCTCCAGTATACTTGACTGAAAATCAAGACCTTCAATCCAGCCGGTTTTCATGGCCACCAGGTAAAATATCCCCGGGAGGACTATCATGATGACCAGCGAAAAGAGGGCGGTGTGTCCCCATTCCCTGAGGTGGCCTATTTTCTGAAAGCCCATGAAGATGCCCAGGGAGAAAAGGACCAGCGGAGTGACCGACTGGCCGACCATAGAGAGTGTCCGGGAGAGGATGGCCGGGAGTTCCAGCCTGGTAATGGCCAGGAAGATCCCAATGGCCACCGAAAGGAGCAGGGGGTTGGTAAGGAGTCTCAGGGCCAGTTGTTGAGGGTGAAAGCGCTCTTCGCCGCCGGTTTCCACCAGGATGAGTCCCAGGGTGAGGAGCCAGAAGACATAAACGGCCGAGAGGAGGGCCCCTGCGGGAAGGGCTTCTTCTCCCAGGACGGCTTGCAGCACGGGAATGCCCAGGTAGGTGACGTTGCCATAGGCCAACAACAGGAAAAAGGTGCGCCGGCGCAGGCGGCTGAAATGGAACAGCCGGCTGTAAGGAAAGGCTAAAAGGGTACAGAGGATGATGTAGACGGAATTGACGAGGATCATCCGGTTATATTGGCCTCCGGAAAGGTCCACATGGGCGAGCAGGGTGATCACCAGCGCGGGGAAGCCGATCCAGAGGGCAAACCGGTTGAGGACCTCCACCCATTGTTCCGAGGCCATTTTGGTGCGCGAAAAAAGAAGTCCCGCCAGGATGATCAGGAAAAGCGGCAGCACCGCATTTAGGGCTGTGAAAAAAGCACCCATCAGAAAATGGTTTGTTATTTTTAATCTGGCATTACTGCTCTACTTCTTGCCTCGCCAAAACTATGAAAAATACCGGCTTCCTGAAACCTGCCGCAGCAAATTGAAGGAATTCTCCCATGCAAAGCCATCAGGAGGCCTGTCTCAGAGATGAAAAATGGTGTCGAGCCGGCGGCCTCTTTTCAACCTGTAGTGGTAGAAGAAGAGGATCATGGCCACAGGGAAGATGGAGCTGGCCGTGATGAGTGACCATTGTAGGCCGGTTTGGCCCGTAATGAAAAGGTCGAGGATAATCTCCATAACGATGCAAAATCCCGCCATGAGAATCATTCCGGCACCGATAAGGTTCAGTCCTTTCATCGAAGTGAACCGGTAAAACAGGATGAGGATCCCTGCCGCCAGGAAAAGCGCTGCGGTAATGGGCAATCCCACCGGGAGGAACCAGCCCATTCCTCCCGTAAAGAGGTCGACAAACAGGAGTATGGTGAGGATCCCCGCCATTACCCCGGCAAGAAGAAGAAAAGGGCGGTTCCGGCAAAAGAGCAGGAGCGTGAGGATCACCCACACCATCAGAATGTTGACGCTGGTGAAATGAGCCCATTGAATCCCTTTGAAGGTCAGAAGATCCACGATCAGGCAAATGGCCACTGCTGAAAAGGCGAGGATGCCGCTCAATTCCCAAATGGTTTTTTTGTTTTCTTTTTTGTGGATCCTCAGAATTGCGGAGGGTTGGCCGGTATCATCCGCCGTCTCTTCCACACCAGTTTCGGGGTTCTTCCCGCACAGGGGACAAACCATTAACCCGGAGTCCAGTTCCACACCGCAATGAACGCAAATTGACATAATATTTTTATTTGTTATTCAGGATTTTCACATGCATCCCCGCATCGGCGAGGTGTTTGAGCATCACTCTTTCCAATTCGGTGGAATGGGTGATGTTGGCGAAAGTGATTCTCAGCCGGCCGTCGTAGGAGATGATTCCGCAAACCGTTTTGACCTTTGGATTGGGGGGTGGAGGGATAAATTCCAGGGCGTTGACCATTGCTCCCATTTCCGGAAGGAGGGTCACCAATCCCAGGTTGGTCACCGTACCCGTGAACCGTTTGGAAGCCAGTCCCCGGTAAATGGCTGCCGTGACCATCTTCTTGATGAAAAGGGGCATGATCCGTATGATGAAAAGCTTTTCGTAGCTCACATTCGAAGAGAGAAAGCGTGCGATCTGCTTGAGATCGGAATACATCTGCATCTGGTGATGGACTGAGCGGAGGATCTCCTCAAAGGTGTAGGTTCCCAGCCTGAGGTCTAATTCCGGCAGGACAAAGAGGGAGAAATTGCGCATGGTCCGTGTGGGGAATTTGCTGCGCATGTTCACGGGCACCTGTATGCGCACGAGGTTTTTGCGGTTTTTTTTCAATCCTCCGGAATCGAGAAAGATCTGTTGCAGAGCGAGAAAGTAGACTGCCACCAGGTATTCGGTGAGGGTCACCTTGTATTTCCGGGCCTCCGTGAGGAGTTCGCCGGTGCTCATTTCGGCTGCGAGGACCCTGAGGCGGGGTTTGGCATTCAGCCTGAAGGGAAGATGCCATGCTTGCCTTGATTTGGTAGGAGGGGGCAGTCTCCGGAAGAATCTGTTATAACTGTCTTCGGTCTCCTCTTTTGAAAAGGGGGTTCCTGGAAGGATGATATTCCCGGGATTTCCCACAGGGTAACCGCACAATTTGAGGTAGCTGAACAGGAGCGATTTGAGGTATTCGAGGGCGCCGCTGCCGTCGGTGAGGATATGCAGGAATTCCACGGAAATTCTGTTACCCCTGGCGACAATCCGGTAGAGGGGTTCGTTTTTTCTGCGGATGGCAAAGGCCGTGCAAGGGATTTCCTCTTCGGCCTGGATCCGGGGCTCCCTCTGGTTGAATTCCAGGAAATGCCAGAAAAAGCCGCTTCCCAGGGAAACACTGAAATAGGGAAATCGTCGCGATGTGAGGGTCACTGCCTCCCGGAGGGCATTGTATTTGACAGGTTCTCTGAGGGTTGCCGTGATCCTGAATACCGACGTGAGATCGTTGGAGGTGATGGCCGGGTAGAGTTTGGCGGCATTGTCAAGCTCCATCCACCCTTTCTCCTTTATAGCGGATATGTCGTTTTCCACGGTCATTGCTTTGTGAGACGAAAAATACAAGGTAATGGGGTAAAGTTAGAGATAAAAGCCGTAAATTGTATATGATGTAAAACCTACAAGGGGTCAGCACCAGGGTCCACCGGGTTGACCTCTCCCGCTAAACCGGGCCATGGATGCCCGGATGACTCGATCAGGACACAAAACCCATCGCCATGAATAAGCGTTCAACAACTCATGTGGGGGTGTACCGGATAAGAAGTCCGGACAGGATGTTAACCGTCAGCTAACTACCCGGAATTTTCTTTGCCTGAACGCGAATGTCTTTTTTAACTAATTGAAGGAGAAACTTATATGAATGCTAAAAAATCGGAAAAGAAGCCGGGAAGCAAAAAGAGATGGATTGGTTTCCTGGATAAAGCGAAGGTGGGCGTTCCCCCAGACCTGAAAGTCGCCATGAGTGCGGGAGCCGGAATCCACGATATGGCGGGCAGGCAGTCTGTCACGGTCACCTATACGGTGGCCGGAGCCTGGGAGGGCCCCGTCGGAATATTTACACGGATTGAGGTACCTGAAACTACCCTCACCGAGAAAGAGGGAGCCCCTGAGGTCCCCAAAACGGGGATTTTTGTGGCCATACCCGATGAATCAATTCATGTAGAGGTGAGGGTAACCGATAAATCGGTTACTGAAGTGGGCCGCGGGATGAAAATTGCCCCCGCCCCGAAGCAGTTTATTGAAGAGGAATTCAGGGAAGAGTACACCCCCGACCCGGCAGTCTATGAATCGGATGAACCCTGGCCGGATAAGGATATCGATTTTCTCGGAGTCAAAATGGTTGACGGGGTGAAGGTGGCTCATATCCTTGTTTTTCTGGGACATTACCGCCCCGTGTCAGGAGTCATGGAGATAGTTCAGTCCATTACGCTGGAAGTATCCTGGGAAATGCCCCAGGCGATTGACCGGGTGGTGGAGAAAAAGGTCAGGAAGAGGCCTGCGGGGGGATTGGTTCAGGGTCTGGAGCTCCTCGGAGAGGAATTCATTTCCGAAGAGGAGTATTATGAGAAGCTCAGGGAGGAAAAGGATCTCCGGCAGGATCGGGACCAGGCCGGGGTGGATGCCCCGGTGCTGAAGGTCCCGGGGAAGATTTGTGAATACGTGATCATCACCACGCCGGCATTGCAGGCATCGGTGAATCCTTTGCTGGTCGTCAAGCAAGGCTGGCCCCATTACGCCATGGTAGCGCTCACCACGGTAGTGACTGCCGAGTTTCCGGCGGCCAACCTGAAGGAATCCATCAGGGCATTTATCCTCTGGGCCTGGGGCAACTGGAGGTGTCCTCCCCGGTTCGTGGTGCTGGCAGGGGATACCAATGACATCCCCATGCACTATTATGGTGAATATGCCTCTGACCATTACTATGCCGATACGGGCGGAAGTGCTATCCCCGAGTTGTCGGTGTCCAGGATACCCACTTCCAATGCCGCTCAAATGCAGGATGCCTGCAGGCACATTGCCGGTTATGGTCAGGTACGGCAGGGAGACTGGGGGGGATGGCAGAACAATGTAATGCTGTGTGCCTACCAGGATGCGACCTATGAAACTACCTGCGACCAATTGTACAATAAATTCAAGTCGCGCTATAACGTCATTAAAAGGTATGCCAAGAACACTTCCAAAGCCGATGTCACCAACACTCTTAATGGTGGAGTGCTCATCGCCCTTTACCGTGGCCATGGGTCAAAACAGTCCTGGTCTTCTTCCAACGGACTAAACAGCAATGACGTGGCCGGATTGAACAATGGCAACTTCCCTCCTTTTGTCCTGAATGTCTGCTGCCAGAACGGATGGGTTGACGATAATGCCCTGGAAACCATTACCGAGTCCTTTGTGCGACGGAAAAAGTCGGTAGCTGTGTTTGCCGCTTCCCGCAATTCCTGGACTTATCCCAACAACGACTTCAGCAAATATCTTTTTGATGCGGTGATGATCGGAAATTGCGAGACACCGGCTTCCATCGTGGTTTATGCAAAGACCAAAATGGTGCTGAATCACTCTACGTCAGGCGCCCATCTTGACAATCTCAGGATGTACAACCTTTTTGGTGACCCGACGGCCCGGGTGGCCAGCAACCCGGAATGGCTCCGTGGCGATTGGTCTATGGACCACGACGGATGGAAAGGAACCCTGAAAATCAACCGGATATGGAATTACCACATCGAGACCCTTGGCTCAAAGTCAGCACCGGTGTGGAGTATTTCAGGAGTTTATCTCTCCTCTACTGGTGTAAGTTCCAATTTCACCGGAACCCTGGGCGGGTTTGATAAAAACCACCAAACTCCCACTGCCGGGCGCAGCGATTATAAGGTGGAATTTATCATCGGCTTCTCCGCTGCCAATAAACAGAAGTTTACGGGTTACGTCCATACCTGGACATTCAACCGGCTCTCCGGGCTGACCTGGTACGCAACCAGGCCTTATGGCTGGACTGCCCAGAAGAAGTAATCTTCATCCGCACCGCTGTTTTCTCCGGAACAAGAAGCGCATGCTCCTCTGGAGGGTCGAATGTTGGCCTGTTGAAGTCCCCGGAATCTGCTGATACCCCGGGTACTGCTTGTGTCGGGGGAGTTGCTGAACTCCCCACGAAAGAAGAATTTGCAGAGGCTGTCGCTATCACAGTGGCAGTCTCTTTTATTTTCTTTTCCGCGGAAACGGGTCAGTTGAGTGGCGGTTTTTATCACTTCAGGAAATTTGGGGAGCGGGCAGTCCCGGTGTTGTCGTTACTTTGCAAAAAAAAAAGAGATGCAAACAATATTCAGAAGTGTGGTGTTTCTGCTGGCGGCGGCCATACTGACTTCGTGTGCCCCGAAGAAGGAGGGACAGCCTGCTATCGTGCAAAAGGTGAAAGTGGCCCGTCCGGCAAAGGAATCTTCCATTTCCGACCGTTCCTTCCCGGGGATCATCAGGGAGGCCGCGGAGGTGAACCTGGCCTTTAGGGTGGCCGGTCCCATTAAAAGTATTTATGTTAAAGAGGGGGATTACGTACACCGGGGAGCCCTGGTGGCCCTGATTGACCCCCGCGATTACGAGATCCAGGCCGGGGTGGCCGAAGCCCAGTACCACCAGATGAAAGGGGAGTATGACCGCCTTACAGAACTCAGCAGTCGCAAGAGCTTGGCCGACAATGACTATGAGAAGGCCGTCGCCGGGGAAAAGATGCTTGGCATGAAACTGCAGAACGCCAGGGACCAGCTCAATGACACCCGCCTCTATGCCCCTTTTTCGGGATACATCCAGTCGGTGAAATATGAGGCGGGGGAAATGGTCAACACCGGCATGACCATAGCCACCCTGATCGACGTCAAGTCCTACCTGGTGGAGGTCGACCTTCCCACAGCCTTCTTCCTTAGAAAGGAGGATTTCTCCGCTTTCAGCTGTTCTCAGCCCATGGTCCCCGGAGAGACCTATCCCCTGGAATGGGTCAGCACCCAGATGAAGGCCAATAACAGCCAGCTTTACAAAACCACCTTCCGCCTCGACCCGAAGGTCAATCCCGCCCTGGCCCCGGGGATGACCGTGAGTGTCAGAATCGCCTACCGGAACGGAGGAGAGGCGCCCCTTTCCCTGCCCATGACCGCCCTCTTCAGGGAGGACGGCAGGTCGTGCGTCTGGAAATTCGACGTTTCCTCTTCCACGGTGAAAAGACAGGTGGTGACCACAGGAGATCTGGCCGGTGACGGAAGGATCACCATCCTTTCGGGACTCACCGAACAGGATGATATCGTAGTGGCCGGCGTCCACGCCCTGACCGACGGCGAACGGGTGACCCTGTTGCAGGAAGCTTCGGAAACCAATGCGGGAGGATTGTTGTGATGCATATCTCTGAAGCAGTATTCCGGAGAAAGACGATTTTTTACTTCCTGCTGGTGGTCATAGTGATAGGGGGAATCATCTCCTTTGAAAAGATCAGCAAGCTCGAGGATCCTGAAATTGTCATCATGCAAGCCCGGGTGGTCACCATATATCCCGGTGCATCGGCCCATGAAGTGGAGCTCCAGGTGACCGACGTGCTGGAGAATGAACTGAGTACGCTTTCCGATATCAGCGTGATCTTATCGCAGTCGGAGGAGAATGTTTCGATGATCACGGTAGAGCTGAAGATGACGGTTCCCCAGGAGGAGATACCCCAGCGATGGGAGTTTCTGCGCCGTAAGGTTCAGGCGGCCATCCCCCGGTTACCGGCAGGGGCGCAGACCCCCATGGTCATCGATGACTTCGGGGATGTCTACGGCATGTTCTATGCGATGACGGCCGAAGGGTACTCCTATGAAGAAATGAAAAAATATGCGGAGTATGTGAAAAAGGAGCTTCTGGAGGTCGATGGTGTCAAGCGGGTTCAAATTTTTGGGGCCCCTGACCCGGTCGCAGACATTATCCTGCCCGCGGAAACCATGGGCGAATTGGGGGTCTTTCCTCTGCAGATCATGTCGGCAATCAGCGGCCAGAACCAGACCGTTTACCCCGGGGTTCTGGAAACCGGAAATCAGCTGGTCCGCGTGGGAGTCAGCGATAAGGTCACCTCCCTCGACGACCTCAGGAACATACAGATCAAGGGAATACATGGCGACCAGTTCCGGCTGGGCGACATAGCCACCATCAGCAAGGGATATTCCACACCCCTGCGGAACACCATGACCCTGAACAATGAAAAGGCCCTGGCCATCTCGGCATCGATGGAGTCGGGGGAAAACATCATCGAGGTGGGGCGCCGTGTCGAAAAACGGATGGAGGAGATCAGTGGCCGACTGCCCGCAGGATTCCATTTCGAAAAGGTCTTTTTCCAACCCGATGTGGTGAAAAAGGCCATTGACAGCTTCATGTGGAATTTGGTGGCCTCGGTGATCATCGTCATCGTGGTGCTGATGCTGACCATGGGACTTCGCAGCGGGGTGATCATCGGTATCGGTTTAGTGCTGACGGTGCTGGCGACTTTTCCCATCCTGCTGGCCTCGGGAGGTACTCTTCAGCGCATCTCTCTGGGGGCCTTTATCATCGCCATGGGGATGCTCGTCGACAATGCCATCGTGGTCATTGACGGCATCCTGGTCGATTTGGGTAACGGCTTGAGCCGAAAGGTCGCCCTTACCCGCACCGCCAAACAGACAGCCATGCCCCTGTTGGGGGCCACCCTGATTACCGTGACCGCCTTCCTTCCCGTTTTCCTGTCGGAAGATACCGCCGGTACTTATGCCCGCGACCTCTTCGTGGTGCTCTGCATCTCCCTGTTGGTCAGCTGGATTCTCGCCCTTACCCAAATTCCCCTGTTTTCAGAAAAATGGCTGAAAGTCAGGGGGGAAGGCTCCGGAACTCCCCATGTGGAAGGTAAGGCCCACCAGGCGGTGCGGAAAGCCCTCTCCTTTTTGATCAACCACAAACCCGCCACCATTGCCGTGGTTACCCTACTGATGGCCCTGGCTGCCCTGAATGTCAAAAACATCCAGAATGCCTTTTTCCCTGACCTTAACTACAACCAGGTTTATATAGAATACCAACTTCCTGACGGAACCAGTCCCGACCGGGTTAATGTGGACCTGCACAAGATTACCAGCCACCTTCTGGAAATGGAAGAGGTCAAAATGGTGGTGGCCAGCCACGGGATGACTCCTACGAGGTACTGCCTGGTGCGGGCGATCTCAGAAGCTGGCGACCATGTCGGAGAGCTGATCGTCAATTTCGAGGATTACCGGACGATGATCCGCATGAAGCCGGTGTTGGAAAAATACCTTCATGAGAACTACCCCGATGCGGCTGTCCGTATCCGGAAATACAACCTCTCCATTAAAGCTTCGCATACCGTGGAGGTGGAATTCCAGGGTCCTGATCCGGCAGTGCTTCACCAGCTCAGCGGTCAGGTGCAGGAGATGATGCGCCGGAATCCCCGCACCGACAAGTACTCCATCGGCGATGACTGGAATCCCATGGGCAAGTCACTGGTCGCCCGCTATGATCCGACGCTGGCCACGCGGGCGGGGGTCAGCCGCTCCGATTTGAGCAATGCCCTTCTGGCGGCCACTACGGGACTTCCCCTGGGCAAGTATTACGAGGGGGAGACCGCTTATACCATCCTGATGAAAACCCGGGCATCCGACGGTTCCCTGTTGCAGGACCTCCACGATATTCCCGTGTGGAGTATGCTCCCCGATGCCGGGAAACTGCTGGGAACCGATGTGCCGGAACTCCTCTATGGCGTGACCTCCTTCGACGATATCACCAAAGAACTGATCAGTCCGGTCCCCCTGAGTGCCGTCACCTCGGGCATAGCGCTAAACTGGGATGAGACCCTGGTGCACCGTACCAACGGAAAACGCTCTATCCAGGCCCAGTGCGATCCCGCCGAAGACTTCAGTCCCGCCGAGGTGCGCCGCTCTATGATGAAGGAGGTGGCTGCCATCGACCTGCCAGAAGGATACAGCGTTAAGTGGGTGGGTGAATATGACCTCCAGAAAGATGCCCTCCGGAATATCTTCAGCTACCTCCCCCTTTCCATCATGCTGATCATCCTGATCCTCATCCTCCTTTTCAACGATCTCCGGAAGCCGATGATCGTGCTGGTAGTGCTTCCCCTGACGGCCATAGGTATCGTGCCCGGGTTAATTCTCACCCGGTCGGCCTTTACCTTCATGGCCATTGTGGGGGCCATCGGGCTTATCGGGATGCTGATAAAAAACTCGGTCGTCCTGCTCGACGAAGTCGATAAGCAGATCGGGGAGGGGATTCCCCGCTTCACCGCCCTTGTGAACTCCACTCTCGCAAGAACACGACCGGTGGTCATGGCCTCGGTGACCACCATCCTGGGCATGCTCCCTCTCCTCACCGACCCTATGTATAGGAGTATGGCTGTGACCATCATCAGCGGTCTGATCGTGGGAACCCTGATCACCCTCATTTTTGTGCCCATCCTCTATGCCTTCGTCTTCCATATCGACAGGCATGAAGTCGAAGATGCGCCCATGGCAGCCCCCCAGGGAGCCCCCGGGGCCGATCAGCCCGCCCCTATGGTCCGACGGCCCGGCCACCCCGGATCAGGGGAAACTTCAAAACCTTTCCACCCCGAAAATTGAGAAGTACCATGAAGAAAATAGGGATTGTTTTTTTGTTGATGTTTTTTCTCTCAGCTCTTCATGCCCAGCAGAAGCTGACCCTGGAAGAGTGCCGCAGGCTGGCTGTGGAAAACAGCCAGGAGATACAGATTGCCCGTTTCAGGGTGGAGAAGGCCGAAGCAGAACGCGCCGCCATGAAGACCCAATACCTGCCTTCCCTGTCGGGGAGCGCCACCGGGGCATATCTGTTTGAGAAAATAGAACAGGAGCTGACGCTGCCTACCCAGGTTCCTGACCTGGCCACGGGAGAGCTCCGGCCCAATGTGATGGTCAACCCGTCGACCGGAGAGGTCGTCATGGGTCCCGACGGAAACCCGCTCTTTAACATGTATGCCTGGCTGCCCCTGGAAATCAGCCTGAAAGGGGCTTATCTGGCGGGGATTTCGTTGCAGCAGCCCCTCTATACCGGCGGGAAAATTGCGGCCGGCCATGCCATGACAAAAATAGGCGTGGCCATGGCTGGGGATAACCTGGAACTCCAGCGTGCCAACACCCTCTATGAGGCCGACCAGGCTTTCTGGCTTTATGTGTCGGTGCAGGAAAAGGTGAAACTCGCCGAAACCTATACGGAACTCCTCAGCCGCCTGGAAACTAGGGTGAAGGACGCCTGGGAAACAGGGATGACCACCCGGAATGAATTCCTGAAGGTGGCCGTGAAGCACAACGAAGCCCGGTTGCAGTTGCAGAAAGCCCGGAGCGGACTGGAGCTGACCCGGATGGCCCTCTGCCGGATTACGGGACTTCCCTTCGATACCGCCATTGAGACCGTTGCCGGCGATGCCGGGGAGGATGTTCCTTTTGGTGGACTTCAGGGAGATTCGGTCGACCTCGCAGCCCGTCCCGAGTACCGTCTCCTGCAGAAAAATGTGGAGCTGGCCGCCCAGCAGCTTAAGCTGGCCCGTGCCGGTTTCCTCCCCACAGCCGGGGTGAGCCTGGGATACAACTATATCGGCGGAATTGATATCGGCCCTGAGAAATTCACCTCCTCGAATCCCACGGTGATGGCATCGTTGAAAGTTCCCATCTTTCACTGGGGGGAAGGACGGCAAAAGCAGCTGGCGGCCCGCCGTGAACAGGAGATCCGCGAGGCAGAACTCGAAAAGAACAGCCGGCTGATGACCCTGGAGTCGGAGCAGGCACGCCTGAACCTTCGCGATGCCCGTCTGCGCGCCGATATGGCCCGCAGCGCCATCGAACAAGCCGAAGAAAACCTGCGGGTGACCAGCGATAACTATGAAGTGGGCATGGGACTCCTCACCGACCTGCTGGAAGCCCAGGCCTACTGGCAGAACAGCCTGAGCGAACAAATCGAAGCCCGGGCCGACCTCCGCCTCAAAGAGTCGGCGTGGCTGAAAGTGTCCGGACAATTGCATTAACCCGGGGACCCTCCTGAATTCCGGCGAGCCCATTCCCTCTCGCCTAAAGCGTGACGGGGTAGGCGAGACCAGAAAACTGCTCTACGGAATCGAATTCCTCATGCGCTCTGCGGCGAGGCGTTCCAAAATCAACGGCAGTTTTGTATATTTGATCACCTTGGATACGACAAGTGCTCATTCCTGGCGGGGATGAAATACCCATGCAATTTTCATGATTCAGGCGTATGAAAGCCAGATGGGATTACATGAGTGACAACAGGATCAACCCTAATGATATGACAATTTAAACGCATGAACAAACAGCTAGATTTTATCAGTAGCCTCTCCTCCTACCGGACAAAGTCAATCCTCTTCCGCATCGGATCGGTGAGTCTGGTCGCGCTGGCTTTCATGCTCATCGCTGCCAACCTGATCACCGCTAACGGCGTGAAAATCCCTCCCATTCAGTATCTCAATGTGGTCATCCTCTTTAATATTGTCACCGAAATGAACGTACTTCTCGACAATCTTTCGGAGCGTTATTTCCCGATTCCTTCGAAGATCAAAACCCGGGTGGTGCTACATATCCTGCTAAGCCTGTTGATCGGCTTCCTGGCGCTCCTCTATTTTGAAAGGCAGATCCGCACCATGGAGGTGCTCCAGGAGCCTTTTACCTGGCTGATGTTCGCCTTCGGACTAATTTTTGTCTTCATCATGATCGTTATCTCCCTGAGCCTGCGGATTGTCTCCAAGTGGATTGCCTCCCAGCAGGAAGTGGAAGCCCTCAGGCAACTCCAGATGAAGAATGACTATAACGCCCTCCAGGATCAGCTCAATCCCCATTTTTTGTTCAATAACCTGAGCGTACTCAAGTCCATGATCCAGTATGACCCGGCTGCGGCGGTGACTTTCACCCAGGACTTTACCGATACCTACCGCTATGTGCTGCAGAGTCACGACCGGTCAACCGTTTCCCTGGACGAGGAGCTGGAATTCATCCGCAGTTATCTCGATCTGCATCGGGTTCGCCTGGGAGAAGGACTGAAAGTGGAGTTTGGCATTGACCAGACCCTGGCCAGCCGGAGGATTCCCCCGCTGTCCCTCCAATTGTTGGTGGAGAACGCCATCAAACACAATGTAGCCTCGGCGGAGCAGCCGCTTATCCTAAAAATTTGCACGACCGAAGAATCCATTATTGTGGAAAATAACATCCAGTCCAGGGAAAGCTCCTATTCGACTTCGAAGGGACTGAACAACCTGATGGCGCGATATGAATTTTTAACTGAGAGGCAGGTGACGGTCACAGATTCGGGAAAGGAATTTAAGGTGGAATTGCCCTTACTTTAAAATGCTAAAATGAAAGTTGCCCTTGTAGAAGATGAAATTCCGAACATGCGGATGCTGGCAGCCATGCTGCTGTCGCTGCGTCCCGGGTGGGAGGTGGTGGCACGGCTGGAGAGTGTCAGGCAGAGTGTGGCCTTCTTTTCAGCTGGGGAACAGCCCGACCTGGTGCTGATGGACATCCAGCTGAGCGATGGCCCCTGTTTTTCCATTTTTGACCAAGTCGAAGTCAGGAGCAGCATTATATTCACCACGGCTTTCGACCAGTATGCCATCCAGGCCTTCAGGGTAAACAGTGTCGATTATCTGCTGAAACCGGTGAAAGAGATTGATTTGGAAAGGGCCCTGACCAAATTTGAAACCTTACGGATACAGATGCCTCTTCAGCTTCCGTCGTTCGATTATCCGGCGATTCATCAATCTATTCGTACAGGGCAGAAGGCTTACCGCAAGAGGTTTCTGGTGACGGCTGGCAGCCGGTATTACAAGCTCGATTCCGGGGATATCGCCTGTTTCGAAAGCGAGAATCGCATTACTACCGCCATAACCTGGACTGGCGAGAAACATGTGGTTGATTTTTCGCTCGACCGGCTGGAGGAGGAACTCGATCCGGAATACTTTTTCCGGGCCGACCGCAAGACCATCATCCATATCGATTTGATTTCCCGATTCGAGGACTATTTTGGAAATAAGCTCATCGTCAGGCTGAAAAGCCCTGTGAATGATAAAATCACCATCAGCAGGCTCAAAGCATCGCCCTTTAAAATGTGGATGGGGAAGTAAGTCACGGATTTCTGCCAGAACCTCTTCGTGAATCCTGCCGGATATTTTTTCTTCTATCTGCTTCTGCACGGCCCGACCATTGGTGGCGGCGTGAACAGAAGATGGTATCTGTCCTGGTCATTAGCGCGGGAACCAATTATCCCCGGAAAAGAGTTCAACGGGGCAAAAATATCGGTAAATTGGCAGATTGATTTACCACTTTTCTAAAAGCCTTGACCATGTATTACATCCTGTTTTACAAGAGTGTTGAGAACTATGTCGAACGCCGGGCGATGTTCCGGTCTGATCATCTCGGACTGGTAGAAGAGTTCCACAGTGACGGCCGTCTCTTTATGGCCGGAGCGCTGGCCGAGCCGGCCGACGGGGCAGTGCTGATCTTCAGGGGCGACACCCCCCAGGCCGCGCACGACTTTGTGAGCCGTGACCCTTATGTAAAGAACGGACTCATCACAGAATGGTCCGTCAGGCCGTGGATGGTGGTGACAGATTAACTTGCATCCTAAATCATCAATACACATGAAAAACAACCAATGCCAACCCGGCAGGGCAATCCATTTTGCCATGCTTCTGACGGTGATCCTTCTGGCGCCTGCATTAACCGCCGGCGCCCAGGATCCGTTCATGCAATACCCTGACATACAGGGAAACACAATTGTTTTCGCCAGTGGCGGGGACCTCTGGAAAGTTGCCGCTGACGGAGGAACAGCCTGCAGGCTTACTTTCAGCGACGGCCGCGAGACCTATCCCGAGATATCTCCCGATGGAAGCCTTGTCGCCTTTACCGGTGAATATGACGGCAATGCCGATGTCTATGTTATGAATATCGACGGGGGCGACATCAAAAGAGTGACCTACCATCCCGGGATGGATGAGGTCGTCGGATGGAATGCGACGAAAAACAAGATTATGTTCACCTCGGGGCGCAACAGCCCCTCACGGTATGTGAAAATGTACCTGGTATCTCCTGACGGCACAGGGTTGGAGGAGATGATCATGTACGACGCCGCCCGCGGAAGCTTTTCCCCTGACGGGATGAAGATAGCCTACAACAAGGACTCGCAGGATAATGCTACCTGGAAGAGGTACAGGGGAGGAAGGGCACAGGAAGTCTATATCTACGACCTCGCGACAGACAAAGAGACCAATATAAGCAACTATGACGGCTCAGACAGGTGGCCGATGTGGATCGGTGACAAAATATATTTCAGTTCTGACCGTGACAGGGTACTGAATATCTGGGCATATGACACCGGCACCGGGAAGACGGAACAGGTCACCAGACACACGGAATATGATGTCAGGCATCCCGACTTCGGCGGAAACCAGGTAGTCTATGAACTTGGAGGTGATATTTGGAAACTTGACCTGGCCTCAGGCACCTCTGCCAGGGTTCCTGTAAAGATTCTGCAAGACATGGAAGAGCGGCGCCCGTATATGAAGGAGGTAAGCCGCAATATCACCAGGGCTGATCTCTCCCCTTCCGGCAGCAGGGCCCTTGTGGTTGCCCGGGGTGACATCTTCACCCTCCCTGAAAAAGAGGGGCCGGTACGCAACCTGACTGCCTCTTCGGGAGCACGCGACAAGGACGCCGTATGGTCGCCCGACGGAAAATGGATTGCCTACTTCTCCGACGCCTCCGGTGAATACGAGCTTTATCTGATGAACCCAGATGGTAGTGAGGAGCCCGTGAAACTGACTTCCCTGGGCTCAGGCTACCGCCATACCCCGAAATGGTCTCCTGACAGCAAAAAGATTGCCTGGACAGACCAGGCATTGACTCTCTGGTATATCGACGTCGCCACGAAGATAATTACAAAAGTTGACAAGGAAGAATATGAGAATGTGGACGTTTCCCTTGATGTCAAATCCATCTTTGACTACTCCTGGTCACCTGACAGCCGGTATATGGTATACTCGAAAATGAACGAGGCATTTATGTACCAGCTTTATGTCTACGGACTTGAGACAAAGAGCATCAACTGCATCAGCAACGGGCTCTTCAACGATTTCAACCCGCTGTTTACCAATGACGGAGAGCATATCATCTTCATCTCCAACCGTAGGTTTGAACCCACATACTGTGATCTCGAGTGGGAGATGGTCTATCAGAAGATAGCAGGGATCTATGCTGTGACCCTCAAAAAGGACGGTAAATCGCTTTTACCCTTTCGGAGTGATGAGGAGCCTGCTGCCGCTGAGGCACCTGTGGTCGCTCTGGTTACCCCGGCAGCCGGTAAGGCAAAAGCAGCAGGGAAGACAACTGCAGTGCCGGCACCAGGTTCAACGACTGCAGTACGTATCGACTTCGAGGGCATTACTGACCGCACTGAGGCCCTTCCTCTTGAAAAGGGAAACTACCGGAGGCTGGCTCTGAACGGCAGCGCCCTCTTCTACCTCAACAGCAATGAAGGCAACTTCAACCGCTTCGAGGTTGCCGAACACGGGCCGATGAACCTCTTTTCATGGAGTTTCACATCGGCAAAACAATCCGCCCTGACCGATGGGATTGATGACTATCGGCTGTCTGCTGACGGAAGCACAATTGTCCTGCGAAAGAATGGCGGGATATCACTTATGCCCGCAGATGGCGGAAACCCTTCACCGCTGAAATTGACAGACCTGAAAGTCTGGTATGACCCGGTAAGTGAGTGGAAGCAGATCTTCAACGAGGCATGGCGCATGGAACGCGACTACTATTATGAACCCGGGATGCACGGGCAGGAGTGGAACGCCATGCGGGACAAATATTCCAAACTGGCTGACAGGGCCACTTGCCGGCAGGACCTCACCTTCATCATCGGAGAGATGATAGCCGAACTCAACACCTCCCATACCTATGTCTACGGAGGTGATGCGAAAAGACGCTCAGAGCCGGTAAACACAGGCATGCTCGGGGCCGATTACTCGGTTGACACCCAGAATAACCTGTTCCGGTTTGAAAAGATATACCGGGAGAAGGACTGGTCGCGCGAAGCATGGCCGCCGCTGGCAAAACCGGGCATCAACATTACCGAGGGAGACTATCTGCTGAAGGTTAATAACACTGAAGTTAAGGCCGACAGGGAAGTGGACAGCTACTTCGTCGGCCTGGCAGGCAAACAGGTGATACTGACCGTGAACTCGAAACCGACGATGGCAGGTGCTCGTGAGGTGACCGTTGTTCCGGCAGGCAGTGAAAACAGCTTCCGGTACATGGACTGGCTGGAATCAAACCGCATGGCCGTGGATAAAGCCTCAGGCGGAAAGATAGGTTATATATACCTGCCTGACACCTGGAACGGCTCAGCTACTGATTTCCCGAGGTACTTCTACTCCCAGACAAAGAAGGAAGGGCTTGTAATTGACGGCCGCTTCAATGGCGGCGGACTCGATCCGGAGATCTTCCTGCAGCGTTTGCAGAAGAAACCGCATGCCTTCTGGACCCGCCGGCAGTCGGCTGACCAGCCTATTCCACATCTCGCAGTTGACGCACACATGGCTCTGATAACCAACAGGTATGCCGGCTCAGGCGGTGATGAGCTGCCCTATGAGTTCCGCTGGTTCGGCATGGGTCCGATAATCGGCACCCGCACCTGGGGCGGACTGGTAGGCGTATCCCAATTCATCGAGATGATTGACGGAGGAAGCATCACCGCTCCCGATTACCGCATTTATAACGAGAAAGGTGAATGGGTTGTGGAGAATGAGGGCGTCACCCCTGATATCATCATTGACATTGATTCGAAAAAGTACTCAGAGGGAATTGACACTCAGCTGATGAAAGCCGTGGAGGTGGTGATGCAGAAGATCTCGGAAGAACCGCGCCAGTGGCCGCAGCATAAGCCATACCCTGTGGACAGGTAACTGTTTCTGGCTGAATTGCCGGATCTCCGGGGGAGCGGTCAGCCAGTCTGCGGGCAAAGGTCAGGGTCTTATCTTTTTCTCCATGTTCGGGGATATTATGTCACTCCGCGACGGTGAATTTTCCCCTGCCTGCTTCGCTGCCGTTGTTTTCAATCCGGAAGAGATAGGTACCCGCGGGGAGGTTTTGCCTGTGGACCCCGATGGTTTGTTCTCCGGGCAGCAGGGTGCCCAAAGGCTGGCTGAGCATCTGGGAGCCCCTGAGGTCAAAGATGTTCAGGGAGTAAATCCCCTTTTCTGTGGTGGAGAAGCGCAGGGTTCCCCTGTTCCTGAGGGGATTGGGGAAGAGGGTAGCCATACCGGCATCGGTTCCTGTCAGGAGATGCCGGTGGGAGGAGGTGTTGATTTCTGAGATTTTCATGGCGATGGTGGTGATCGACTGGGGGGTGATGAGGATGGAGTCGGTGGGCATGGTCAGCTTCACGCCGTCTTCAGTGGCCGAGGTGCGGGTGATGACCATCTCGTCGATGGTGTAACCGGGGATAGCGGGCTTCAGTCCGTAGCTGGTCGATGCCGAGGTGTTGATGGCCACCAGGGTGGCCGAATCCCCGTCAGCACTCAGAAAGGCCACATTTTTAACCATCACGGAGGGGGCGTTGACCTTGACCCGTTTCCAGCCGGGGTGGATCCAGGCCGAGAATTGCTTGAAGACCCAGTAGTGTTTGGTGCGCTGGTACCCTTTGCTTTTGTCGGTCCACTGGTTGACATCCCAGGGGAAGTCGATGTCGACGAGTCCTCCGTCGGGCCAGACGAGGTCCCAGAAGAAATAAGCCACGCCATTTTCATCGTTCAGCGACTTGTAGATCATGCCGGACAGGGGGAACCATTTGCCCCGGCTGTATTCAGTCTGGAAATGGGGGATCTGGGGCCGGTATTTGCCCATTTTTCCGAAATCGGCAGAGCTCCAGGGATTCTCCTCATCAGTCCCATGATAGAGATGGTGGGCGATGCCATAAAGCTTATTGATATCGAGGGCGTTGACATATCTTTCCACCCCATTGGAGGTCTGTCCGAAATAGCCGATGCCCACGCCCTCAGGGCCCAGAAACAGGGGAATATGACTTCTTTTCTGCAGGGTGTCGTAAACAGCATCGAGGGCTTTATTATAGCCGGCGATGGTGTCGGTGGCGTTGTAGGTTTCCGAAGGGTTCAGCAGGCATGACTCATAGTCGGCTTTAAAGTCGGGTTCATTCTGGATACTGACATATTTGGGATAGACCCCGTTTTTGTTGTAGTCGTCGAGTGATTGGTTCCACCAGCTGGCGAAGCCGGCATAGTTGAAATTCACTTTTCCGTCTGATACCGTGTATTTCAGGGTGCCACCGTTGTTCTTGTCGTTGTTGCTTTTCAGAGAAGCCGGCGGGCCCCAGGAGGTCGTCAGGAGGTCGATGGGGTGGCCCAGCGATTTCTGCGCCGCCTGATTGAACTCCTTCACCCTGCCGATCATGGTATTGTCATAGCCATAGGCGTTACGGACCCGCAGAATGTCAAGACTCAGCTCTTTGAAGATGACATCATAGATCTCGGCTTTTTTGGGATGGGCGGTGAGCCACCCTTCGTAAAAGGCCAGGGAGGCGCCCCAACCCACCATGGTCTGGTATTTTACAGAGGGGTCGAAATTCACAGGGGTGTAGCTCACCTTCTGTGAAAAAGCACTTCCGGGCACCCCGGCCAGAATCACAGTTAAGAGCGTCAGAAACAATATCTTCTTCATGGCAGTTCGTTTTTAGATACACAAGATTCAGTACTGCGCCTTCTGTGTTGCTTCCCATCCCACAGCAAATGAATCCTTTCGGGGTAAAATTAGCAATTTTCCCCCAAACTGTCAAATCAACAGTTTAGCCGGAAGGAGAGATCCGGGGGTAGGAAGCATGTTCCCCTCAGGGCGGGCCCTGATCGTAGTATTCCCTGGAGATGTGAAAGCATATTCTCTTCATGGGAGGGGAACCGGATCGGGAAATTACCTGAGGCAGTGGACGGTAAAGTTCCCCTGTGTTCCTGAGGTGTGGCCGTCGTAGTTGGGCGCCCTTTGTATGGGCACCCAAATGGGATGGGTATTTGGGAATCCTGAACAGTCGCAGTTCTGTAGGATGGTGTCGACGTTTAAGTTACAGAGAATTTGCTTTCTGTTTCAGGAAAATGGCAAAAGATGTGCGTTCGATAGACTGTTTTGGTTATTTTTATCAGGTTATGGCTAAAATAAAGTTGTTTTTGTTTTGTTTGCTCCCGTTGCTGGCAGGGGGGCAGTCACCGTCGTTCAGCAGTTATATGAATCCTGTGATTCCGGGGGACCATCCCGACTGTACGCTGACGCGCATCGGGGATGATTTTTACACCACGGGATCCTCGTTCAATGTGACGCCGGTGATATGGCACTCAACCGATCTGGTGCGCTGGGAGGCGATTGCTCAGCCGGTGAGTGCGGCGTGGAGCGGCTACGGCGATACTCCTGGGGGAGGTTGTTGGGGCGGACAGATGGTCTTCTACAACGGCCAGTACTGGCATTTTTTCTCACGGGGCAATACGATGCACTATGTTAAGGCCCCCGCCCCCGAGGGGCCCTGGGGTACCCCCGTGAAAATCAACAACCCTGCGGGACTGCCATACGGACTGGGGTATGACAATTCGGTGTTCATCGATGACGACAACCGCTGGTATCTGGTGGTCAAGAATGGTCAGCCCAACAACGGGATCGTGGAGCTGGGGGCCAACGGCCAGCCTGCGGGGGCCCTTTACGATCTGAAATGGCTCAACCCGGGCCCTTCCTATCCTTACGCATGGGCCGAGGGGCCCGTCATGTGGAAATACGGAGGCTATTATTACTATTCGTTTGCTCGTGATCTGGCGGGAGGCCAGAAGGTGATGCGGAGCAGGACGCTGACCGCCGACCAGTCGGCCTGGACGATGCTGGGTGATTTTTTCAACGAAGGGGATCCCCTGAAGGGAGGGTCTCTGTTTACCTCTCCCAACCATGCTTCTGCGGCGGTGATGCTCGATGACAGCACATCGTGGGTGGTTCATCCCCTGTATGCCAAGGGGGAGTGGAAGGGCCAGGGGCGGCAGGGACTCCTTAACCAGGTGCGATACAACGCTGCGGGGCGGCCGGTGGCCGATTATCCCGTCAATAAATCCTTTGTGGCCCCGCGATTGCGCAGCAGCGGCATTCCCTGGGGGGTTCCCGTAGCCGAGGATTTCAGAGGGCCGAAACTTCATCCGGGATGGTCGTTTTTGGGGCAGACCCCCACACAGCGGTGGTCTCTTTCTGAGCGGCCGGGATGGCTGCGCCTCTCCCCCAAGAGCACGTCGAAGGCGATGACGGTGATCCAGAACGACGGGGAGCACAACTACGCCCTGGTCACCCGCCTCGAATATGATCCACAGTCCACCGCCGACGGAGCGGGGCTTCGCATCATGCGGGGCGACGAAACCCAGTTCGTGAAGCTCTTCATCACCCGCCTTTCCGGAGGAGAAAAAGGAGTGGCTTTCAGCTATGACCAATCACGCTATGAAACGGGGGTGACTTACGGCGATACCCTGTGGCTGAAGATGGTCAGGATCAACCACAAGATCAACGGTTATTTCAGTGCCGATGGGGTAACGTGGAGCCCGGTGGGGTCAGCAGTCGACGTGTCGGCGATCGACAGTTATTCCGATTTTTCGAGTTTTACGGGCACCCGGCAGGGGTTGTTCGTGGAGGGGAGTACCAGCGCCTGGTTCGACTTGTACCTTTACCGCGATGCCTTTACGCCTTTCCTGGCCGAATGCCCCGCCAACCAGCAGGGGATAACCCGTACTTACCCAAGCCAGGGAATCAGCAATCTCGATAACATCAGTACCGGGGACTGGGCCCTCTATGCGGGGGTGGCCTTCGGCGATGGAGAGCTTTACCCTCCGGCCGATTCTGTGGTTCTGGAGGCGGCATGCCTGGGAGAAGGTGGAACGGTTGAATTTTGGCTCGATTCGCTCGACACGGGGCGGATGATCGGGAGCTGCTCGGTCTCCGCTTCGGGGGGCTGGAGTACCTTCCGGAAGTATGCGGCACCCGTGGAGAAGGTGACGGGGACCCACGACCTTTATCTGAAATTCACCGGGGGCACCGCCGTGCGTCTTTTTCTGCTCCGGTGGATCACCTTTTCACGTAAGAGTCTGGCCACCTCGGCAGCCGATATGGCGGGACCGGGTTTCCATAGGGGCGGATCACTGAAATTCTATCCCAACCCAACGGCTGGAGAGGTCCACATTGAAGCGGGGTTTCCCTTTCATACCCTGGAAATCCTCACCCTGAAGGGGGAACGGGTTTTCCAGGTGCAGGAAGAAACCAGGAAAAAATGGTCGCTGGTTCCGCCGGTCCCGGCAGGTGCGTATGTCGTGAGGGTGACCGGAAAAGAAGGAACCGCTTCGTCCCTG
>CAZMMX010000047.1:0-5453 GCA_964567485.1 uncultured Prolixibacteraceae bacterium
GGAAGGTGACGATGATGCCTCCGGTCAGGCTGCCTGCGGCTTCCAGGGCATAAATGCGTGTGAATCCCCTTCCCCGGTTTTCCGACAGGTGGACCATCAGGGCATAGACATATCCTGCGAGGAGACAGAGGGGGGCCAGCAGCAGCAGAACCAGCAGAAGGAACCACAGGGGGTGGATGAGCTGTCCGGGAGGGAAGAGGAGGTGGCGGACGCCGTTCATGAGGATGAGCAGCAGGGGGGGAAGCCATGCCAGAAACAGGAAGAGGCGGAGGAGGGTAGGCGTGGCCAGGCCTGTTTTCGGTGCCCGTCCCGCAAAGGTGCCCATTCCGGTGAGAAACATCCAGATGGCCAGGGTCCACCCCATCATCAGCTCATTCCCCTGGAACACCGTGGTGATCTCCCTGATGAGCAGCACCTGCACCACCGTGGCGAAAAACCCGGCGCCCAGGATGAGAAGCGTCGGGACCTCCGGAACGGCGGCCGCTGTTTCCGCAGAAATGACAGCATCCCCTCTCTCGCTGCCATAACTTAAATTGGCGATTTCTTCTTTTTCGGAAGTGGTGTTCCGTTTGATCCCAGCCAGAAAATAGGCCCTGTGCCTGAGGAGATGGAAGAACGCGATGAGGCAGAGGACGATGCCGGTGTCGACATGCCAAGTCATCAGGGGGGTCAGAAAAGACCATTCCAACTGGTAGTTGACCCTGATCACCAGGAGAATCCCCAGGATTCCCGAACCCAGAAAGGAGACCAGCAGCAGGTAATTCCAGATTTTCCGGTGGAGGGGTTTGCTGAGGATCCCCGTATTTACAAGCAGCAGGCTAAGAAGATAAGCAGCCGTAAACAGGAGGACGAGGAGGATCAGATGGTAGGGGCCTTCCATTACCGGGGCTCTCCTTTTGTGGTTCCGGAAACTTCACCCTCGCTGAAGACCAGGGTCTGGTAGGTATAGAGTTCCGTATCCTTTTCCTTCCAGGCATCCCGTGGGAGTCCGGCTTTGTCGTGGCAGCAGTGTTCCAGGAATTCCGTGGTCGTCCACCCCGTCTCTTCGGCCACCTGGGGCAGGTAAGTCCCCGAGCGGGAGCCTCTGCGGATGTAAATGCCGTCATGGCCCAGCCGGAACTCGCTGACCGAGGAGATTCTCTTCAGGGGGGTGAGCAGGGAGATCTCGATCTCTATCTGGCTCATTTCGCCAATGGTGACGGGGGAAAACCGGGTGTCGCGGGTAGCGGCGGAAAGGGCCATTTCGCGTATCGTGAGCCAGAAGGGTTGCGCCGATGAGAAACTGCCGATACAGCCGCGGAGCTCCCCTTTTTTCCGGAGGGTGACAAAAGCCCCTCCTTTGGCGGTGATGGCCGGGGTGAGCTCTCTGGCGGCGACTTCCGGCAGCGGACGGTGGCGCAGGTGTGCCATAATGGTAGAGCGGGCCAGCTCCAGAAGCGTCATCTTTTCCCTCTCCGTCAGGGAAAAGACGCCCCCGTGGCCGGCCGGTGCTGTACTCCCCGCTTCCCGGGAGGCCGACAGGGCCCAGTAACCCACCACCTTGTCCTTATCGCCGTGGGGCGAATCCCCGCTGTTGCGGTACATCACCTTTCTAAAGACCAGCTGGTCGTCCCTTTCCGTGATTTTGAGTACGGTAAGCATGGGCATCCATCCGCAGGTGGCGGTGACCAGGTCGGGGGCATACCGGCTTTCATTTGCCTCCTTCACCTTCATGAATTCCCGGGAGTCGTTGGTTACGATGGCTGCGGCGGTGAGGTGGTCGGCTTTGCGCCCCGTGTCGTAATTGGGGTAGTGGGAGAAATCGGCACTGACGATAAATAGATTTTCTTCGGAATAATAGGGGGCCAGCAGGTTGGCGAGTTCGGTGGCGAAGGCTTCCGACTGACTGCCCACTAGGATGGGAACGATGGTAAAGGGCTTTTTCAGCCAGTACTGAAGAAAGGGAAGCTGCACCTCGATGCAGTGTTCCTGCCGGTGAAGGGAGGGATCGGTGCTGATTTTACGGCTTCGGGCTGCCAGTTCCGCCCCCAGAGGATCGGTGGGGACCCTCCCCAGAGGAGTGACGAAATCGCCGGCGGTATATATGGCGGCCCCGTTGATATAGCTCCGGTGGGCCGGACCGATGATGAAAATGTGACGGTAGCTCTTCTCACGGGGAAGGAATTTATAGGCCGCCGCAGCTACCTCTCCCGAAAAGATATACCCCGCATGGGGAACCACCAGCACCATGGGATCTCCTGACTCCTTCACCCCTTCCGCCGGAAAGAAAAGCCCCAGCATGGCCATCAGTGGCTGCCGGTCGGAAGGGTAGAAACTCCCGGCCACCGCAGGCTGACGATCGCTCTTCTCCCTGGTGGCTTCCTGTCCTTTTATGCCCTCCGGAATCAGGACCGCAAGAAAAAGCACCGCCATGGTCCACATGAGGGAAAATGGTTTCCTCAAAAGGGAAGATGGTTTCTTAAAACAGGAATGGATTTTCCAAAGCAGGGGGTTCCCCTTCCCCTTGGATTCCGGTGAGCGCATTCCTCGCCGGCCCTGCTGCGGGGTTAGCGAAACTATAGCATGCCCTGACGGAATCGGATTCCTCGCAGGCTCTGCCACGAGGAGTGTCAATTGTCCGGTTACCCGATGTCTGTCCTCCGGATTTATCATCACGAATCTTTCCTTTACGTGTTGTCATAAAGATAGGTAAAAATGATGAATTTGTCATGGGTAAAAGGTCACACTTCCGGGTACTGGAGTTGTGCATTCAACGGAAATGGTTATTTTTAGGGTTTAAAAGAAATATTATGGACAACAATCGCAGGGATTTTCTGAAAACGGCGGCTTTGGCCGCTGCGGGTGCCGGGATGACCGCGGCGGTGCCGGGGTGTGCCCCCAAAACGGAACAAACAGCAACCCCCTCCACTCCGTCACGGCCTTCAAACCGGATCGGAGTTTCCACCTATTCCTTCTGGCAGTTCAACGGGCCCAAGGAGAACGTGCCCATTGAGATGTGCATCGAAAAAACCGCGGAAATGGGCTTCGACGGCATTGAATTCCTGCTGATGCAGATGACTTCCGAGGAGAATGGCTACCTCCAGATGCTCAAGCGGAAAGCCTTCCATGCCGGCCTCGACATCATGGGATTCAGCACCCACCAGGGATTTGTCTTCCCCGACAAGAAGACCCGCGACGAGGAGATTGCCAAGACGATCCACCAGATCGAACTGGCCTACCAACTGGGGATTCCCACCATGCGGCTCAATACCGGCCGGTGGCGAACCATCGAGTCGTTCGACGACTTCATGGCCCAGAAGGGGATAGAACCCGTACTGGAAGGATATACCGACGATCAGGGCTTTGAGTGGGTGATCGACGCCATTCAGCAATGTCTGCCCACGGCCGAAAAGTGCGGCGTGGTGCTCGGACTGGAAAACCACTGGGGACTGGGACGCACGGCAGAAGGGGTTCTTCGGATTGTCGATGCTGTCAACTCACCCTGGCTTCAGGTGACCGCCGATACCGGCAACTTCCTCGAAAACCAGTACGAACAGCTCGAACAACTGGCCTCCAAAACCTTCCTGGTGCAGGCCAAGACCTATTTCGGGGGCGGAAAATGGTACACCCTGGACATCGATTACAAAAAGGTGGCGGAGATCTTTCAAAAAGCTGGCTACAAAGGATATGTCTCCCTGGAATTCGAGGGGAACGAGAACCCCCTGGAAGCCATCCCTAAAAGCCTGGCCATGCTGCGCGAAGCGTTTCAGATTACGGGATAGGGCAATACGGATTGAGGGTCCACCATCTCACCCTCCTACCGAGGGTACTCCTCCTGGCCAGGAGGAAAAATTTTCTTTCTCGCTATCAGAATCCGTCCCCAACTGTCCGGAGGGATAGGAGGAGTGGCATTCAGTGAGGGACGATCGGAATGACGGGGTGGTTGCAGTGACGGGGTGGTTATTGTAGATTTTCCAGCCACTCCCGGAAGCCGGCATACTCCCTGCTGATTTCCACCGACTGTTTCTCCCCTTTCATGAAATCTGCCAGTTTATCGGGAAGGGGGATGATCCCTTTACCCAGGATATCCTCCATGGTGGCGGTGAATTTGGCAGGGTGAGCGGTCTCCAGGAAAGTGCCGGTTTCTCCCTCTTGCAGCTGTTCCTCAAGGGCGGCATACCCACAGGCACCGTGGGGGTCGCAGAGGTACCCCGTTTGATCGTACACCCTGCCGATGGTCTCCTTAATCCCCTTATCATCAATCCGGTATCCCGACATAAGGGTGCTGATTTTTTCCCAGGAGTAGCTGTAGAGGTCGAGGACACGGGCGAAGTTACTGGGAGCACCCACATCCATGGCGTTGGCGATGGTTTCCACAGAGGGCCGGGGTTCATAACGCCCGGACTGAAGGTACTGGAAGACCACGTCGTTGCGGTTGTTGGCGGCGATGAAGCGTGACACCGGAAGTCCCATCTCCCGGGCAAAGAGTCCGGCCGTCAGGTTGCCGAAGTTACCGCTGGGCACGGCCACCACCCAGGTTTTCCCGTTAAGGGATCCCTGCTCTCTTAACCGGGCATAGGCGTTGAAATAGTAAAAGGCCTGGGGCAGGAAACGGGCCACGTTGATGGAGTTGGCCGAGGTCAGCGCCATTCTCCTGTTCAGCGCCTCATCGGCAAAGGCACTTTTCACCAGCCGCTGGCAGTCGTCGAAGGTGCCGTTCACCTCCAGAGCCGTGATGTTTTGTCCCAGCGTGGTAAACTGCTTTTCCTGGATTTCGCTCACCTTCCCTTTCGGATAGAGTACCACCACCCTGATGCCTTCCACACCCAGGAATCCATTGGCCACAGCACTTCCGGTGTCACCCGAGGTGGCCACCAGCACCGTGACCTGTTGGTTTTCGCCCTTCAGGAAATAGCGGAGCATACGGGCCATGAAGCGGGCCCCCACATCCTTGAAGGCCAGCGTGGGTCCGTGGAACAACTCCAGCGACCAGATATTGCCGGTCACCGGCACTACCGGACAGTCAAAGGAGAGGGTGTCGTCCACGATGGTGCGGAGATCCTCATCGGGGATATCCTCGCCGAAGAAGAGGCTGGCCACGTCGCAGGCGATTTCCTGAAAGGTAAGTTGGTGGATTGTATCGAAAAACGCAGGGTCAAACCGGTGAATCCGCTCTGGCATAAAGAGTCCGCCATCACCCGCCAGTCCGCGGATGACCGCCTCGCTGAGCGAAACGGAAGGGGTGTTTTTACTGGTGCTGTAATACTTCATTACCCTAAACCTTATTCTAAATGGTGGATGTTGTAAACGTTTTCAACTTTGCTGGTGTTGCAATGACTGTTGATGTTTCCTGTGATGCCTGTGATGCCTGTGAAGCCTGTGATGCTAGTGTTGCCTGTGAAGCCAGTGAAGCCGGTGATGCCGGTGTTGTCTCAGGGGTGTATGGTCAGGAATTGAGCAGTTGATGCATGAAT
>CAZMMX010000047.1:5553-11672 GCA_964567485.1 uncultured Prolixibacteraceae bacterium
TGCCGGTGTTGTCTCAGGGGTGTATGGTCAGGAATTGAGCAGTTGATGCATGAATTCCGTCCCTTTCAGGAGTCCGAACCTTCCCCGTTGTGCCGAGAATTCGTCGTAGGCGGTCACCCCGTCAGGTTCCGTGCCTGGCGTATAGATGACAAAGGGGACGGCATCGCGGGTATGGGTGCGTATGGCGCACGGGGTGGGGTGGTCGGGGAGCAGGGCGATGGTCACGGGTTCCCCCAGGTTGTCGCAAGCCTCCATGATGGGTCTTACCACCCGCTGGTCGAGGTATTCGATGGTGGTGACCTTCAGGGCGGCATTTCCCTCATGGCCGGCTTCGTCGCTGGCTTCCACATGAAGGTAGACCAGGTCATGGTTCCTCAGGGCGTCGACGGCCGCCCGGGCTTTTCCTTCGTAATTGGTATCATAAAGACCTGTGGCGCCTTCCACTTTGAGGACCTCCATACCGGCATAGACGCCTATCCCCTGGATCAGGTCAACGGCCGAGATAACGGCGGACCGGCCGATGCCGAAAAGCTCCTGCAGGGTGGGCATCTGCGGTCGGTAGCCCGGAGACCAGGGCCATATGCAGGTGGCGGGATCCTTGCCTTCGGCTTTTCTTCTGAGGTTCACGGGATGCTCCTCCAGAAGGGAACGGCTACGTAAAATCAGATAGTTGAGCAGGTCAGCGGTTTTTTGGGCCTCCTGGTTTTCCGGTTTGACCATCACCTCACGAAAGGCCATGCCCATCACATCGTGGGGTGGCGTACAGTCGAGATGTTTGCTGCCTCCCCTGATCACCAGAAGATGGCGGTAGGAGACCCCCGGGTAAAAACGGATCATCTCATTTCCCATCTTTTTTGCCAGAAAGGCGATGATTTCCGCGGCCTCTTCCGTGGATATATGTCCGGCCGAGTGGTTTTTTATTGTCCCATCTTCGAGGCAGATGAGGTTGCAGCGGAGGGCCAGGTCGCCGGGGGCCAGGTCCACGCCCATGCTGGCGGCTTCCAATACGCCCCGGCCTTCGAACACCGCCGGAACATCGTATCCCAGCACTGCCAGGTTGGCGATTTCGCTGCCCGGGTGCATTCCCGCGGGAATGGTGTCGAGCATGCCGCTGCATCCCCGCTGTGCCAGCAGGTCCATGGCCGGCGTGCGGGCGGCCTGCAGGGGCGTTTTACCCCCGAGTTCCCCGATGGGCTCATCGGCCATGCCGTCACCCAATATGATCATGTACTTCATAATAAAGAAGTTAAATATTCGACACACGAATCAGTCCGGCGAAGACCCCGGCGGCGGTGACCGCGGCGCCAGCGCCGTACCCCTTGATGAGCATCGGAAATTCGTTATACCTCTCGGTACGGTATATGATCAGGTTGTTACTTCCCTCCAGGTCATAGAAGGGATGGCCCTGGTCGATCTCCTGAAGTCCGGCGCGCGCCTTTCCCTCTTCGAAGGTAGCCACGAAACGCCAGCGGCGGTGACGGGCAGCAAGGGCCTTCCGGCGCTCCTCAAAAACAGAATCGAGGGCCGGAATTTTCTGCCAGAACTCCTCCAGCGTTCCCTGGAAATATTCCTCAGGAATAAAGGGAACCACCGCGATCTCCTCCTTCTCAAGACGGTAACCCGACTCACGGGCAAGGATGAGCAGCTTGCGCACCACGTCGATGCCACTGAGATCGATGCGGGGATCGGGTTCGGTATACCCGGCTTCCCGGGCCATCGCAATGGTACGGCTCAGGGGGACCTCCTCCGAAATGGTGTTAAAGATAAAGTTGAGGGTACCCGAGAGAACTGCCTCGATTTTCAGAACTTTATCGCCTGAGTTGACCAGGTCGTTCAGGGTGTTGATAATGGGAAGCCCGGCCCCCACGTTGGTCTCAAAGAGGAATTTCACCCCCTTCTGTTTGGCGGTCTGTTTCAGCCTGAGGTAGTTGTCGTACCCCGAGGAGGGGGCGATCTTGTTGGCCGCCACGATGGAGATATTTTCCTCCAGAATGCGGTGATACGCCGAGGCCACGATTTCCGAGGAGGTGCAGTCCACAAAGACCGAGTTGTAAAGGTTCATGGCGATCATGCCTTCTGCGAACCGTTGGATATCGGGGGTTTCTCCCTTTTCCGCCAGGGCATCCCTGAAGGTCAGGGGATCGATGCCTTCCCGGTCGAAGAGCATCTGCCGGGTGTTGGAAATTCCGGCCAGACGGATGCGGAGGTGGCTCTCACGGAGCAGTTTTTCCTGTTGTGCCGCGATCTGGGAGAGCAAATGACTCCCCACCAGTCCGGTCCCCACCAGAAAGACATTGATTTCCACATTCTCAGAGAGGAAAAACGACTCGTGGACCACATGGAGGGTCTTGCGGAGGTCCTGGTTGCTGACCACCCACGAGATGTTGAGCTCCGAAGCCCCCTGGGCGATGGCGATGATGTTGATGCCGTTGCGGCCGATGGTGGTGAAGAGCTTTCCGGCGACCCCTGTCGTCTGTCTCATGTTCTCGCCCACGATGGCCACGATGGAGAGGCCGAATTCCACGGTGACCCTGTTGATCAGGTCATGGAGGATCTCCTTTTCGAACTCTTCGCGGATGACGCTTTCGGCCTTTGGGGCTTTCTGTTCTTCTATGGCGATGCTGATGGTATTCTCGGAGGAAGCCTGACTGATGAGGATGATGTTGATGGCTTCGCGAGCCAGGGCGGTGAAGAGGCGCATGGCGATCCCCGACACGCCGACCATGCCGATCCCCTGAA
Source organism: uncultured Prolixibacteraceae bacterium (assembly GCA_964567485.1). Classification (GTDB taxonomy): domain Bacteria; phylum Bacteroidota; class Bacteroidia; order Bacteroidales; family Prolixibacteraceae; genus UBA1413. The sequence continues at coordinate 8,293 of CAZMMX010000047.1, forward strand.
TGGTGATCAAAGCGATGCCGGGAATGGAGGAGATCCCCTTGATGGGGCGCTCTTTTCCGTTTTCCGGTGTTTTGGTGATCAGCGTCCCCGGGGATTCCGGATTCATGGTGTTGCGGATATAGACCGGAATCTCCTTTTTGTACACTGGAAGGATGGTGGGCGGGTAAATCACCTTAGCTCCGAAGTTGGAGAGTTCCATGGCTTCGGCGTAGGAAAGCACCGGAATGGTATAGGCACTGCTGATGACCCGGGGGTCGGCGGTCATGAAGCCGTCGACGTCGGTCCATATCTCCAGGGTGGTGGCTTTGAGGGCGGCAGCCACGATGGCGGCGGTGTAGTCGGAGCCTCCGCGGCCCAGGGTGGTGTAGTCGCCGTTGCCGTTCCGGGCAATAAAGCCGGGCATTACGCTACGGCCATGGAACCCGTCAAAGGCATCCCTGATGCGGGCATTGGTCTCCCGGAAGTCGACGGCGGCCTTTCCGTAGTGGCTGTCGGTGACGATCAGGGCCGACGAGTCCACCCATCGGGCCCCCAGAAAGGTGGCGATGATGCGCGAGGAGATCCTTTCCCCCATGCCCTGGATGCGGTCGAGGGTTTTGGGAGTGAGTTCGCTGACCAGGGCAATGCCCGTGAGCACCAGCTCCAGTTCCCCAAGGATGGCGTCGACCTGTCCGGTAATCGTTTCCCCGTCGGAACCGGTGAAGAGGCCGGCGATCACCTCATGGTGGCGCTCCCTGATGCCGCGGAGTTCCTCACGGAAGGCCCCGTCGCCGGAAGCCGCCATGCGGGCAGTGCGTATGATGTGGTCGGTGATGCCTCCCAGGGCGGATACCACCACGACCACATCTTCCGGAACGCCGGAGAGAATATCCCTGACTCTCTGGATATTGGAGGCACTCCCTACAGAAGTCCCCCCGAATTTCATGATTTTCATAATTCAGCGATAATATGAGTGCATGAGGGCAGGAGAGCCCGCCCCTAAAGGAGCTCCGTGTGATTCCCCCGGAAATGTATCTTACTCAAGTGCCGGAACCTTGGTGATCACCTCCAGAATTTTCGCCTCGAGTTCGGCCGCCAATTCCGGATTGTCCCTGATGAGCTTGCGCACGGCATCGCGTCCCTGTCCCAGCTTGGTCTCCCCATAGCTGAACCAGGAGCCGCTTTTCTTGATGATATTGTAATTCACCCCCAAATCGACGATCTCTCCGGTTTTCGAGATCCCCTCACCATAGAGAATGTCGAATTCCGCCTTCCGGAAGGGGGGGGCGACCTTGTTCTTGACCACTTTCACGCGTACGTTGTTGCCGGTGACCTCTTCGCCGTCTTTGATCTGTCCGATGCGGCGGATGTCGAGGCGGACAGAGGAGTAAAACTTGAGGGCGTTCCCCCCGGTGGTGGTTTCGGGATTCCCGAACATCACCCCGATTTTTTCCCTGAGTTGGTTGATGAAGATGCAGCAGGTGCGTGTCTTGCTGATATTGGCAGTGAGCTTACGCAGGGCCTGTGACATCAGCCGGGCCTGAAGGCCCAGCTTGTTCTCTCCCATATCGCCTTCCAGTTCCGCCTTGGGCGTCAGCGCCGCCACCGAGTCGATCACCACGATGTCGACAGCCCCCGAACGGATCAGACTATCGGCGATTTCCAAAGCCTGTTCCCCGTTGTCGGGCTGGCTGATCAACAATTCGTCGGTGTTGACGCCCAACTTGCGGGCATAATAGGGATCAAAGGCGTGTTCTGCATCGATGATCGCGGCTATGCCCCCGCACTTCTGGGCTTCTGCAATGGCATGAATGGCCAGCGTGGTCTTCCCCGAGGACTCGGGACCATAAATCTCAATGATCCTTCCCTTGGGATAACCCCCGATTCCCAGGGCCACATCAAGCCCTATGGAGCCGGAAGAAATGGCAGGCACATCCTCGACGGGCTTGTCTCCCATACGCATGATGGAACCTTTTCCGTAGCTTTTCTCAATTTTGTCAAGGGTCAGCTGGAGAGCTTTCAACTTTTCCTTGTTCACGGCGATCTGATCTTCTTTTGACATGATTGATAATGTATTAAAGGTTAAGGGTTTTCTCAATTTGTTGGGTGTGGTTTTTGGTGTCGACCGTGCTGAAGATTTCAGTGATGATCCCCGCTTCATCGATCACGAAGGTGGTCCTGAGGACCCCCATGTAGGGTTTGCCGTACATTTTCTTCTCTCCCCAGGTGCCGAATTTCTCCATGATCTGATGCTCCGGGTCGGAAATCAGGGTGAATCTCAGTTGGAATTTGTCAATGAATTTCCGGTGGGAGGCGGGTGAGTCGGGACTGATGCCGACCACTTTGTAGCCTCTCTTCAGCCAGGTTTCATAATGGTCATTGAGGTTACAGGCTTCTGCCGTACACCCCGGGGTGTGGTCTTTCGGGTAGAAGTAGAGGATGACCTTTTCACCCATCAAAGTGGTGGAAATGAACGGCTTTCCCTCCTGGTCGATTCCCTCGAATACGGGTGCCACATCTCCTTTTTTGAGTATCGTCATAATATTAAGATTTTTTCTATTTACAAATATAAACCTTAATTGCTTCGTTCCGGTTTTTCGGATTCTTTTACCAGCAGCCTTTTCAGAAAAAAAATATAGCTCTTGGTTTTGCACGATTATTGTATCTTTAAGGCATGGAAATTTCAGGAAGACCATTATGTTGAAATCCGGAAAACGTTACCATATGTTCCTGTGGGCGCTGGCTTTGGTGTTATTGTCACCGTTGACGGGCAGGGGAGGAGTGACCTTGCAGCCCGACCGGAAAGAAACCGCCATGGGATGGTTCAGAACAGGGGAATTTGAAAAGGCACTGCCGGTTTTTGAGAAGCTGGCGTATGACTTTCCCTATGATTTCCTGATGAAATATTACCTGGGGGCCTCCCTGGTGGAACTGGGCGATTACGGAATCACTGCCGAGAAGAACCTGGTGCTGGCCTCGGGCAAGGATGTCCCTGCCAAGGTCTTTTATTATATGGGGGTGGTCAACCATGCCCGGAATAACTGGAATGCGGCGCAGCGTTATTACAACCGCTTCCGTAACCATGCCGACTCTCTTCAGGTGAAAGAGCTCGATATTGCCGGACTGACCGATCTCTGTTACCGGCAGGTGAATCCTTTTGCGCCGGTGGAAGGAGACTCCTCTCCGGTTCCCGAAACCGTTCTCTCTGCAGAACCTGAAGCTGCCGTTGCTGAATCTGCGATTTCTGCGGAAGTTGCTGCTCAGGAGCTCCCTTCCGGAAAGGTCCCCTCAGGGGACCCTGCGCCCGGCAGGATCACCTCAACGGAACCCCTGGCACCTGAAGCCACGGACACTACCGCCACTGCGGAACCGGCAGGCACCGTTACCCCGGAAATTACCGC
>CAZMMX010000047.1:11772-23699 GCA_964567485.1 uncultured Prolixibacteraceae bacterium
CGGACACTACCGCCACTGCGGAACCGGCAGGCACCGTTACCCCGGAAATTACCGCTACTGCGAAACCGGCCGGCGCTGTTGTTCCAGCCGATATGACAGCTTCTGGTGAACCCGGCGGCATTGTTACCCCTACAGGTGCAATCCCCGAGGTTGAGCCGGGCAGCGGAGAAGATGGCCCTAAAAGCAGCTCTCCTGTGTTGCCCCGCTTTATCGACTTCCAGGTCACTGACAAAGTCATTTATATTGTCGAGGATATGTTTCAGCTCCCCGAAGCGCGGGAGTCGTTTCGTTCGGGGGAGATCCTCCGGGGGAAACTGGATACCCTCATGCTGGAAACCGACCAGATGAGGAAAGCCTACCATGCCACCCTTCATCCGGCGATCAGGGACTCCATCGCCCGCATTATCAGGGAGGGGGAATACCATACCCTGATGCTCAAACGCGATGTGGACCATCATTTCCGGAAGGCCGCAACCCTGGAACAGGAGTGGTGGAATGATGCCCCCTACGCGGTCTACGAGACCTTTGTACACTACCGTGATTCCCTGAAAAAACTGCAGGAACCCGCTCCGGTGGTTGTTCCCGAGCCTGACCTCTCTCTCTTCCTGGCTCCTGTGGATACGACCACGGCCGTAACCACAGCAGAAGGCGCTCTTGCGGGAGAGGAAAACAGCGATTCTGACCAGATCATCTATAAAATTCAGCTGGGAGCATACAAAGGGAAGGTCCCCTCCAACCGGAAGGCCCTCTTCGACAAAATATCCAAAATCAGGGTGATCGAGACTTACCAGAACGATGCCGGGGCCACGGTGGTTACCACCGGAACCCTGACCAGCTATGATGACGCCATGAAATTACAGGACCAGGTGAGGCAGGAAGGTATAAAAGATGCCTTCGTCATTGGTCTGAAAAACGGAAAAAGAGTATCTTTACCCCAACAAAAGCCCTGAAAGTTAGGATGACCGCAAAAGAAACCAGAAAAAACCCTTCCCGGCAACCCGAAGATATCGCTGCCGGCAGTAAATGGCTTATCCTCCACAATGACGATGTGCACACCTTCGACTATGTGATCGACGCTCTGGTCGAAATCTGCGGCCATGAGTATTACCAGGCTTCCCAATGCGCCACCATCACCCACCTCAAGGGGAAATGCGATATCAAAAAGGGGAAGTTTGACCGCCTGAAGGTTATGAAAGATGCCCTGACCGAGCGTGAACTGACCGTCACCATAGACTGAAAGATATGATATTACTGGCCATTATTCTTCTGGTCCTTCTGGGACTCTTCCTCCTTCTGTTGGAATTCGCGGTGATCCCCGGGGTCACCATTGCCGGCATTGGCGGGGTAATCATGCTTATCGGCAGCGTTTACCTGGGATTTTCACGATACGGCACCCTGGGGGGCATCATCACCCTTCTGGCAATACTGATTACGGCCCCCTGGATGTTCTACTACTTTTTCAAGTCTAAAGCCGGGAAGAAGATGGTGCTGGAAACCAACATCGACGGAAAGGTGGATAGTTTTGATGCGGAGAAATTTGCCGTGGGTGATACCGGAATGAGTGTGGGCCGGTTGGCGCCTTCCGGAAAGGTTAAAGTGGGAAACCAAACCATCGACGCCATCTCCACAGGGCCCTTCATCGACCAGCACAAACCGGTAAGGGTGATTAAAATCCTCTCGAATAAGATAATTGTCGAACTTATAAAAACTGAATAAAATGGTTGAAACTGTAGGTGTGTTTGGAATGATCGCGGGGATACTCGTCCTGCTGATCGTCTTTTTTTATTTTGTGCCGGTAGGATTGTGGTTCTCGGCCCTGGTATCAGGGGTGCGTATCAGCCTGCTCCAGCTTTTTTTGATGCGTTTCCGGAAGGTGCCCCCCGGGGTGATCGTCAGGGCCATGATCGAAGGAACCAAGGCGGGGATTCCGCTGAACCGCAATGACCTGGAAGCCCATTTTCTGGCCGGCGGACATGTGGCCAGCGTGGTGCATGCCCTGGTGTCGGCCTCTAAGGCCAACATCCAGCTCTCCTTCAACATGGCTACGGCCATTGACCTTGCAGGCCGCGATGTCTTCGAAGCCGTTCAGATGTCGGTGAATCCCAAGGTGATCAACACTCCTCCGGTAACCGCCGTGGCCAAGGACGGGATTCAGCTGATCGCCAAAGCCCGGGTCACCGTGAGAGCCAATATACGCCAGTTGGTCGGGGGAGCCGGAGAAGAGACCGTTCTGGCCCGTGTAGGTGAAGGAATTGTCTCCAGCATCGGTTCCGCCCACTCCCACAAGGAAGTACTCGAAAATCCCGATTTTATCTCCCGCACGGTCCTCGAAAAGGGTCTCGACGCCGGAACGGCCTTTGAGATTTTATCCATCGATATCGCCGACATCGATATCGGCAAGAACATAGGGGCCGGATTGCAGATCGACCAGGCGGAAGCCGACAAGAACATCGCACAGGCAAAAGCCGAGGAACGCCGCGCCATGGCCGTGGCCCTCGAACAGGAGATGAAGGCCAAAGCCCAGGAGGCCCGCGCCAAGGTGATCGAAGCCGAAGCACAGATTCCCCTGGCCATTTCTGAAGCCTTCCGCAACGGAAACCTGGGGGTCATGGACTTTATGAAATACAAAAACATCATGGCCGATACCTCCATGCGCGACGCAATCGCCAATGAAGAACTGGCAAGAAAGAAAAAGTAGAAACCGGTTTGAGAAGTGATTGCCCGGTATGGGCCATTCTTATTCCAGACCATATGATATACATAAAAGGCTGTCCGTCAACGGATAGCCTTTTTTATGGACCTCCCTTGTTATTAAATATATTAAAAAGTGTTAAAAAGATATGAAATATATATGCGCCTCAATCAATGTTAAGCGAATATTAAAAAATGTTATTTAACATGTTGAATGAGCCGGAGGGTTTGGAGGGAACCTTTCCAGACGTTACCTTTGTCACGGTTTTAGTTTCATAGGTTTAGGTTTGATTAGTTTTATTGGTTTAGTTAGGTGAAAAGGGCGAGTGATGACTCGTCCTTTTTTTGTGCCTAAAAATCGGCACTAAAAAAATCCTGCCCCGGAAGAGGCAGGATTTTTTTTGATCCCCGGTGGTGGGGATTTCTGTGGTGACCGGAACCCGATCAATAGGCGATGGCAAAAAGCACGCGCCGCGAAGAGGGTTTTCCCGAATAAATGCATACGCCCTCTTCGGGTACTGCATCGAGGGGGATGCACCGTATCGTCGCCTTGGTTTCCTCCTTAATTTTGGTTTCGGTTTCGGAAGTGCCGTCCCAATGTGCCGAGATGAAGCCCCCTTTTTCGTTCAGAAGGGTCTTAAATTCTTCCCAGTTGTCGGCCTTTCGGATGTTCCCGTCACGGTAGGCGAGGGCTTTGTGGAAGATGTTCTCCTGAATTTCGGCAAGCAGGGTTTCGATATATTCGTCGATGCCGGCAACCGGCCGGGATTCCTTGGTGAGGTTATCGCGGCGGGCGACTTCGACGGTACCGTTCTGCAGGTCACGGGGACCCATGGCGAGCCTCACAGGAACGCCCTTCAGCTCATATTCGGCAAATTTCCACCCCGGTTTTTTGCTGTCTTTATCGTCATACTTGACGGTTATTCCCCGGGCTTTCAGCAGGGGGATGATCTCGTCGACCTTATCAGAAATGGCCTTCAGCTCCTCGTTGTTTTTGTAAATGGGGATGATCACCACCTGGATAGGGGCCAGGTTAGGGGGAAGAACCAGTCCGTTGTCATCGGAATGGGCCATCACCAGGGCGCCCATCAGCCGGGTCGAGACTCCCCATGAGGTGGCCCAGACATGTTCGAGGACGCCTTCACGGTTTGAGAACATCACATCGAAGGCTTTGGCAAAATTCTGCCCCAGAAAGTGGGAGGTCCCGCACTGCAGAGCCTTGCCATCCTGCATCAGTCCCTCGATACAGTAAGTCTCCACAGCGCCGGCAAACCTTTCGTTTTCCGACTTGATCCCCTTGATGACAGGAATGCCCATGAATTTCTCCGCAAACTCGGCATAGAGGTTGATGATTTTCATCGTCTCCTCCACGGCCTCTTGACGGGTGGCGTGGGCGGTATGCCCTTCCTGCCACAGGAATTCGGCGGTACGCAGGAAGAGCCGGGTCCGCATTTCCCATCTGACCACGTTGGCCCACTGGTTGATCAGGATGGGCAGGTCACGGTGCGACTGGATCCAGTTGCGGTAGGTGTTCCAAATAATGGTTTCCGAGGTGGGCCTGATGATCAGCTCCTCTTCCAGTTTGGCTTCGGGGTCAACGACCACTCCCTTTCCGTCGGGATCATTCTTGAGACGATAGTGGGTCACCACTGCACACTCCTTGGCAAATCCCTCTACGTGAGCGGCTTCCTTACTGAAAAAGGATTTGGGTATGAAAAGCGGAAAGTACGCATTCACATGTCCGGTCTCCTTGAACATCTTATCGAGCTGGGCTTGCATCTTCTCCCAGATGGCATATCCGTAAGGTTTGATCACCATGCATCCGCGCACGGCTGAATTTTCGGCAAGGTCAGCCTTGTTGACCAGGTCAAGATACCACTGCGAGTAATTGTCACTGCGTGCTGTTATTTCTTTCGCCATTTTCTTATCTTTGGTACAAAATTTGCTTATTTTTTGCTGAATATTGCGATCACAAAATAAGTAAATAAAATCTTATAAAGTAAAGAGGGAGGAGTAGTAATGAAAACTAAAATTTACCTGCTTGTAGCTATTGCCCTGGTTTTCAGTGCGTGCACAACTGGGTCATTTGTCTCCACAGGCTATGTGGATGGCATTTATTTTAATCCGGCCGATGTCCCTCCGCCGGTCATGGCCGAAGAGGTTGACGTGCGGGAAGAACCCGTCACCGTCAAGTCGGGCGAAAGGGTGATCATCAGCGAAATCTCCGACAATGAAGAGGGCGATAAAACCATGACCAACTATGTATTCGATGGCGAAGATGCCGGAGAGTACGTGGATGCCCAGATGTACAACCTGGACCAGATGGAACTGGAGCAGTCCGATACCACCATTTATTATGATGACAACGAAGTACGGTATGTCATCAATAACTATTATGATGGTTCCGATATTGATTTCTCTTACAGAATCAACCGCTTTCACAGGCCCTACTCCCGCTTTTACGATCCTTTCTACTGGAATGACTGGTATTGGGATCCCTGGGGTTATGACTATTACTCCCCCTATTCCTCCTTTGGCTGGTCCTATGGCTGGGGTTATGACCCCTGGGGCTGGGGCTATTCACCCTGGTACGGGGGGTATTACGGCGGATACAATGGCGGATACTACGGGAACTATTACGGCGGCTGGTACAGCCCTTACAGCCCGTATTACAGCTATTATGGCTGGGGATATCCCTATCATAATAATTACTGGGGTGGACATTTCAATTCTGACAATTACCAGTATGGCCGGCGTCGTGATTTTGCCACTTCCGCCGATTACGGGCGCGGCACCCGGGCGACCCAGGCCTTGGGTGAACGCGGAGGTGTGAAGAGTGCCAATACCCGTTCCGGGAGTCTCACCAGCGATGGGGAAAGGCGTGTGCGCACCATCACCCCTGACGGAACCTCGACCCGTGGAATCCGTGAAGGGTCGGCAGCACAATCACGCACGCTCACAGAAATGAGGCGTGGAACCACCGGAACCCCCCAGCGTACCGTCACCGGCCAGACGCCCGTGACCCGCGGTACCTCGACAGGGAATCTCCGCAGTACCACTCCTGCCGGTACTCCCCAGCAGGGTGTCCGTTCCACCACGGGAACCACCACCCGGCAGTACACCCGTCCCGCAACAGGGGCCACAGACACGTACACGCCGAGTTACAACCAGGAGCGGTCCACGGGCCGCAGCACCTATAATGTTAGGGAGTACAGCAGACCTTCGACAGCAACGGGTTCGCAGGGTACCGTGAAGAGCACCGGACGGCCGGTGACTACCTATTCGCGGCCCAGCAGCTCCACCTCAAGCGACCGCACCTACCGCTCCACCTCCACGTATAACCGGAGTTCCTCTTCCGGAACCCGCTACAGTGCTCCTTCGCAGAGCAGAAGCACTTACAGTGCCCCCAGCAGAAGTTCCTCTTCGGGATCATACAGTTCACCCAGCAGGAGTTCATCCTACAGCAGCGGCTCTTCTGGCAGTTACAGCAGCGGCTCTTCAGGCAGCTCCAGCAGCGGATCTTCAAGCAGCGGCCGCAGTGGCGGCGGATCCTCATCCTCAGGAGGCGGCAGTGGCAGAAGGTAGTCACTCAGGGTAACCAAATGAATATTCTATTTTTAAACATAGTCAAGCCATGAATAAGAATTTTTTGATTGCAGGAATAATTATGCTTCTCCCGTTATTTGCCGGAGCCCAGAATTTTGAGGATGCTCTCCGATACTCTTCTGCGGGTATGGAGGGAACGGCGCGTTCCGGCGCCATGGGAAATGCTTTTGGAGCCCTGGGGGGCGACTTCACGGGTGTCGGCATTAACCCTGCCGGACTGGGAATATACCGTTCGTCGGAATTCGCCCTGACCCCTTCGTTCGGGATGACTGAAATCACCTCTTCCTTTCTGGGCAATACCATGTCGGAAAACGATTATCGTCCGGCCCTGGGTAACCTCAGCTATGTAGGGGTCATGAACTCCCGCGGGAACAGCGAAAGCGGGGTGGTCAGCGTTAACTTCGGCATCGGCTTTAACAGGCTCAAGGATTTTAGCTCCTATTCGATCGCTGAGACTTTTAAAACGACCTCCTCTTTCCTCGACCACGTCTCTGACAATGCTAACCGTAACAACTGGAGTGACTATTATGAAGAACTGGCGTGGGACACCTATACCATGGACAAATCGGCCGATGGGATCTATTTCAACGATGTGGAAACCGCCCGGGGCACCACTGACTATGATGGTCACCGTCAGCGTAAGAGTTATGACCGTGGAGGTTCCATGGATGAATACACCTTCGGACTCGGACTCAATTTCAACCACAGGTTTTATCTGGGGGCCTCGGTGGGGATCACCGATTTTTACTATAGTGAGAATACCAACCTTAAGGAGTGGGATGAGGATGGGAGCATTCCCTACCTCAACGACTTTGAATTTAACTCATCGCTGAAAACATACGGGACAGGCTACAACTTCAAGCTGGGGGCGATTTTTAAACCCATCAACAACCTGCGTCTGGGGGCTTCCGTGGCCACACCGACCCTGTTCCGCATGAACGACCGGTTTGAAACCTCTATGGGCTCCTCCATCACCTGGGACGACCAATCCTCCGAGACCTTCAGCTCCTCATCGCCCTACAGCGAATACGACTACCGTCTGACCACCCCCTTCAAGGCCACGGTGAGTGCTGCCCTGGTACTGGGGAAAAGGGGACTGGTGAGCGCCGATATGGAGTATGTCGATTTTTCCCTGGCCAAATTGCGGCAGGGGGGCGACGGCTATGACTTTGCCGACGAGAACAGCGACATCACTACCCTTTTTAAACCGGTGACCAATTTCAGGGTAGGCGGGGAATACCGTCTTACCAATGCCTTCTCGCTGCGTGCCGGCTACGAATTACAACCCTCGGCTTTCAATACCATGGCCTTCGGGACCAGCCAGCCTAATGCCGGCAACGACCTCACGGTTATGAGCGCCGGTTTCGGCTATAGCAGCGGCGGTTTCTTTGCCGACGTAGCCTTCCGCCAGGCAAAAGTGACCCGGGAAAATTACCTCTACCCGGCTCCCGTTTCCGAAGTCTATCCTGGACCCGCCCTGGCCTCTTTTGACGATGTGACCAATAAACTCCTTTTTACCCTCGGATTCAGATTCTGAGTGATTTTCAGATATATTGAGAAAAGGCCGTTCCCTCAGGGAACGGCCTTTTCTTACTTTTAGATTAAGTTTTTGACCTTCAGGGAGGTAATCCCCCACCTTTTTATCCACACACCCTTGTTTTTACTTTATTTTGTTAACAAAACCAGGAGATGAAGGATCCGATAGGACAAGCCATACACGATTATTACCATTTTGGAAAGGCCGAAACCATTCTGGTCGATTCCAATTATACGGAAGGGGAAGAGATGGATCCCGCTGTTTTCTTCCGGGGGACCGGCGGGATGCCTGCCATCGAACTCAAAGCCCTGGAATTATGTGAGGGAAGGGTCCTGGACATCGGCGCCGGCGCCGGCTGTCATGTCCTGGAACTACAGAAAAGAGGCTTCAGCGTTACCGCAGTGGAAAAATCGGCACTGGCTGCTGAGGTAATGCGCCTTCAAGGCGTGAAAGAAGTGGTCTGCGAAGATATCTTTCATGTTTCTTGCGGAAAATACAACACCATCCTGATCCTGATGAACGGCACGGGCATCGCCGGAACTCTCGAAGGACTCGGGAAACTCCTCGATCATCTTCACGGAATGTTGGCTCCGGGCGGACAAATACTGCTGGACTCGTCCGACATCAGTTATCTCTTTTCCGAAGATGACGGTTCCGTATGGATCGACCTCTCCAATAAAAACTACTTCGGGGAAATGATTTACGAAGTGGCCTATAAAACCGTCAGAAGTGACAAGTTCTTCTGGCTCTTCGTGGATTACGACACCTTATGTGAGGTGGCCGCTTCCCACGGATATCATTGCACCGTCGAAGCCGAGGGTGAGAATGGCGATTACCTGGCCCGTTTGAGGTTGGCAGAAGTTAAAGAGGAGCTCTCGCGGTGAACCCGGTGAACCCTCGTAAGACTCAGGCTGACACCGTTGAACCCATTTTTAACCTGTTAAAAGCACTTCAAACCAGTGCAGATCCATTAAAGCCCAATAGACCCGCCAAAAAAATCTGACCACCAATACCAATTACATGATCGAATTCAGAAACCTTCAACAGGAAGAGATCGCTCTTCTGGAACGCCAGGGATGCAGTGCTGACGATTGGTCTGATCTCTTTGTAGCCCCCGGTTTCCTGGCCTCTACGGTGCAGCGGTGCCGTTTTTCGGGCAAGAACTATCTCGGTGTTTTCAGCGACGGGATCACCCTGCCCGGGGGGGTGACGCAAAAAACCGGCATTTACAACACCTGGCTGCACGACTGCAGGGTGGGGGACCAATCCTATATCTCCGACATTCGTGGTTACATTGCCCACTACGATATCGGTGAGCATGTGATCATCGCGAATTGCGACCGGATCTTCATGGAGGGGGAGTCTTCCTTCGGAAATGGGGTTCAGGTCGATGTCCTCGACGAGACGGGCGGGCGACAGCTGCTCATTTACGATAAGCTATCGGCCCATACCGCCTACCTGATGGCCTTTTACCGTCATTACCACAACTTCCTTGACATCGCCTCCGCCCTGATACGGGACTATGCGGTATCGGTAAAGTCATCAAGGGGAACCATCGGCGCCCATTCCAGGATTGTCGATTCGGGACAAATCATCAACGTCAGAATTGGAAGCCACGCCCTTATTTCGGGAGCATCACGGCTTCAGGAAGGGTCGGTGAACAGCAATAAACACGACGGAGCCATCATAGGAAATAATGTGGTGGCCGAAAGGTTTATCATCTCTTCGGGAGCCGAAGTCAGCGACCATGCTGTGGTCACCAACTGCTTCATCGGACAGGGATGCATCCTGAGCAAGCACTATTCTGCCATCAATTCCCTCTTCTTTAGCAACTGCCAGGGCTTCAACGGTGAGGCCTGCAGCATCTTCGCCGGTCCCTTTACCGTATCGCACCACAAGTCGACCCTGCTGATTGCCGGGCTCTTTTCCTTCTGTAATGCCGGCAGTGGGTCCAACCAGAGCAACCATATGTATAAACTGGGCCCCATCCATCATGGCATTGTCGAAAGAGGCTCCAAGACCACCAGCGACTCCTACATCCTATGGCCATCACGCATTGGCCCCTTCACATTGGTGATGGGCCGCCATATCAAAAATAGCGACACTTCCGATATGCCTTTCTCCTACCTGATCGAAAGCAAGGACGACAGCTGGCTGGTCCCTGCAATCAACCTGAGAAGTGTGGGAACCATCCGTGATGCCATGAAATGGCCGCGCCGCGATAAAAGAAAGGATGCCGAATTGCTCGACTCTATCAACTTCAATCTGCTGAGTCCCTTTACGATCCAGCGAATGGTCAGAGGAAGGCAGATCCTCGGACAAATCAGGCAGATTTCGGGAGAAACCACGGAGACCTACACCTGGGAGACGACATTTATCTCCCGCCATTCCTTGCTCCGGGGCATCGAACTCTACGATATGGCCATTACCAAATTCCTCGGAAATTCCCTGATCTCCAGGATACAGAAGGGAAAATGCACCACGGAAAAGGAACTGATCCAGTGGTTACAGCCCGAATCGGAAAGAGGATCGGGGGACTGGATCGACGCTTGCGGACTGATTGCCCCGAAGAATGAGGTCAAACAACTGATCAGGAAGACCGAGTCGGCTGAGATTTCCGACCTTCACCAGCTTGAAGACTCCTGGAAATCGCTGCACAAGGATTATTATGAAATGGAGTGGACCTGGGCCTCCTCACTTCTGGAAGAAACCCTGGGTAAGAAACTCGGAGAGATCACCTGTGACGACCTGGTCACCTTTATCGAAGCGTGGAAAACCTGCGTGACCGGTCTCGATAAACTGCTCTACGAAGACGCCCGGAAAGAGTTTAAACTCAGCGCCATGACCGGATTTGGGATGGACGGCGACCAGAGGATCAAGGAGCAGGACTTCATGATGGTCAGGGGAACCTTTGAAAGCAATACATTTGTCACCGAGGTCGTTGAACATATCCGGAAAAAAAGCGAACTTGCCGACAAAATGATCGGAGAGATCCGGCAATTGACATAACCCAAAAATCGAGATAATTATGAGATTGATTATTCAACCTGATTACGATCAGCTGGCAAAATGGACAGCCAGCTACATAGCACGGAAAATTGAACTCTTCAGGCCCACAGCCGAAAAACCTTTTGTCCTCGGACTTCCGACAGGCTCTTCGCCCCTGGGGATTTACAGCGAACTGATCGCCCTCTACAAACTGGGAAAGGTGTCGTTTAAGCATGTGGTGACCTTCAACATGGATGAATATGTAGGCCTGGAATCGGACCATCCTCAGAGCTACTACTTCTTTATGTGGAGCAATTTTTTCGGACACATCGATATTCAGAAGGAAAATGTAAATATCCTCAATGGTATGGCTGCAGACATCAAGGCAGAATGTGCCCGGTACGAGGAGAAAATTAAGGCGGTCGGAGGCATCCATCTTTTCCTGGGAGGTGTCGGCGTCGATGGACATATTGCCTTTAATGAACCAGGCTCATCGCTCGCGAGCCGCACCCGTAGCAAGGAATTGAATTTTGACACCCGGCTGGTGAATTCGCGCTTCTTCGGAAATGACGTGAACAAGGTGCCCCGGCTGGCGCTGACTGTCGGCGTGGGGACCGTCATGGATGCCCGGGAGGTGCTGATTGTGGTCAATGGCCATAACAAAGCCCGGGCCCTCCACCATATTATTGAAGAGGGAGTAAACCATATGTGGACCGGCAGCGCCCTGCAGCTTCATCCCCGGGCCATGATCGTTTGTGACGAAGCCGCGACATACGAACTGAAAGTGGGCACCTTCAAGCACTTCCTGGATATCGAAAACGATAACCTCGACGTGGCGAGTATCTGGAAGTCACACCTAAACTGGTAAGTCCGCCGAATTCCTTTTATATGCCGGCCAGTCGTTCTTCTCGGCCTGAAGGTGACTCCTCCAAGAAGGAGAACGATTCACTGAAGAAAATTTGCGTGGAGGCGGATGAAAAATGTAAATAAAACCTATATTTGCACCGCAGAAACGCAGAAATGGTCCCGTAGCTTAATTGGATAGAGCATCTGACTACGGATCAGAAGGTTGGGGATTCGAATTCCTCCGGGATCACAAGAAAAA
>CAZMMX010000048.1:0-23260 GCA_964567485.1 uncultured Prolixibacteraceae bacterium
GGGCGAATTTCCGGCCCACAAATCCCATGATCAACAGGGGCAGCGTGGTAATCAGAAATCCTGTGACAATCCATAAAAGTCCGTCGTTCGAAAAGACCGATTCCACAAATTTCCCCCCCGAAAGGATCCCCACGCTGGCCAGGAAGAGGGAGATCCCAATTTCCCTGAGCAGCAGGTTGGCGCTTTGGGTGGTGTAGGTGATCAGTTTCAGCTTGTAGCCGAAGCGGCCGAGGAGGATGGAGATGATGAGGGGGCCGCCGGCGAGGCCCAGTTTGACGGGCATGGGCATTCCGGGGATAAAGAAGGGAATGCTTCCCATGACGATACCCAGGAAGATGCCCACAAAAAGGGTGATGATATGGGGTTCGTTAAGCCGTTTCAGGGTGTTTCCCAGGAATTTCTCGACTTTTTCAATGGCTTCGAGTTCTCCGACCACCATCACGCGGTCACCCACCTGAAGGACCAGATTGGGAGTTCCCAGCAGGTCAACGCCCGACCGGTGGACCCTGGTGATGTTGACGCCGTATAAGGTTCTGATGCGCAGGGATCCCAGGGTTTTTCCGTTGATTTCGCTGCGGGTGATGACGATCCTGCGCGACACCAGCATTTTCTCCGACGCTTTCCAGTCCACCTCCGCGCTTTCCCCGATGAAGGCCCCGATGGCTTCCACATCCTGGGCTGCCGCAATGACAAGCAGGATGTCGCCTTCCTGCATGACCGTGCTGGTCTGGGGAATCGAGAAGTGCTGGTCACGCAGCATCCGGGAAACGACAAAATCACGGCCCACAAATTTTTTGATCTCATGGAGCTGTCGCCCGCTGATGGCTTTGTTGGTTATCCGAAGGGTCATTTTCTCAGGCTTGAAGATGGCCGATTCCTCTTCCTCTTTCAGTTGTTTCTCCTCGCTTGCCAGGCTGATGCCGAAGAGTTTTCTGATGATGACCATGGAGAGGATGATTCCCACGACTGCCAGGGGATAAGCCACGGCATAACCCAGGGCGATCGGAGGAATATCGGTGATTTGTCCGGCTTCCTGGGCCTGGCGGAGGGCTTCCTGGGCAGCCCCCAGTCCCGGGGTATTGGTGACGGCCCCTGACATCACCCCTACCATCATGGGCATCGACACCCTTCCCCCGAGAAAGAACCAGGCGGCAACGGTCACCAGGGCTCCCAGCACCACCACACCGGCAGCCATAAGGTTAAGCTGCATGCCTCCTTTCTTGAAGGAGGAGAAAAAACCGGGCCCCACCTGCAGCCCGATAGAATATATAAACAGGATGAGCCCGAATTCCTTGATGAAGTCAGCCACCTCATGGTTTACCGTAAAACCGAGATGCCCCACCAGCAGCCCGGCGAACAACACAAAGGTCGGTCCCAGGGAGATGCCGAAAAACCTGATTTTCCCACTGAGGGCTCCCAGGGCTATGACAAAGGAGTATAGCAGCAGGGTGTGGGCTATGCCATCATTGAACAACAACGCATTCAACCATTCCATACCTTACACTAATTAAATGTTACATAATATGTTAACCACCATCGGGGGTGATTTGACGGGCTGCAAGGATAAGCAATAATTATCTCTTAGAGGGTACTTACCGGGTCAAACGGGCCCCAAAAGTCCAAAACTTAACGCAATCTCACCCGGGAGCTACCGGGGCCTTCCTTTCCTTTTCTTTGGATTCCCCAGGCCCAGGGTTTTCCGGAGCCGGTGTCGCCAAGGTTCAAACCACCGCAGATCAGAGTTCCAGGGCGGCGATCAGGCCGTTTTTCATTTCCGTCAGAAAAGGGGAAGCCAAAGAGCGGTCAGGCACCGGGACTGTCACCTTACGGGAGGTCACCACGTGCACGGGAGGAGGGCTCATGACCAGGATTTCATTGCTGAGGAGAAGCGATTCCTCCACGTCGTGAGTGACGAAGATCACTGTCCGCCGGTCGGTTTCCCAGATGCGGGAGAAGGTGCGGATAAGGTTAAGCTTCAGCTTGATATCCAGTCCCTTGAGGGGTTCATCCATCAGGATCACTTCCGAGGGAAAGGCAAAAGCCCGGGCGATGGAGACCCGCTGGCGCATGCCCCCGCTGAGTTTGGCAGGGTAAAAATCCGCGAAATTTTCGAGTTCCACCAGTCTGATAAACCTGTTGGTGATGCTTTTCCGTTCCTCTTCCGGCAGGTCATGGGGCAGTATGAATCCGATGTTTTCGCGCACGGTTTTCCAGGGAAGGAGTCGCGGGTCCTGAAAGATGTAGGAGATTCTGTGATCCGCGAATCCGTTGACAGAGCCGCTGTCGGGAGGGACGATCCCCCCGATGATGTTCAGCAGAGTGGTTTTTCCGCATCCCGAAGGGCCCAGAATACAGGTGATCTTTCCCTCCTCGAAGGCGATGGAAAAATCATCGAAGAGGGTGATTTCCCCGTAGGCTTTGCTGATATTTTTAAGTTCCGGGTGCATGGTCAGAATTTCCAGGCGGTAAGGTGATGTTCGCCCCAGCGGATTGCCTTTTCGAAGGCGAAGCTGATGACCACCGCCAGGATGGTCCAGGCAATCACGGCGTCGACATTCAGGAAGGTCTGCGCCCCCTGCATGAGGGTGCCGATGCCATAGCGGGGCTGACTCAGGACCTCGCCGGTGATGATGGCGCGCCAGCCGATGCCCATGGCGCTGGAAGCGCCGCTGATGATGAAGGGCATGATGCCGGGAATGTACAACTCCCTGATGATCCGGGTGCGGCCCACACGGTAAAAAGCCGCCATCTCCTTCAGGTCACCGTCAAGGCTCTTCATCCCGTCGATTACATTGATGCAGATGAAAGGGAACATGGTGAGAATGGCGATGAAGACAGGCACTGACCCGGGATTGAACCAGATGAGGGCCAGCAGGATGAGGGCGATAACCGGAATGGAGCGGATGGTGATCAATATGGGCTGGAGGAAGGCATTGAAGCGGGGCCGGGTTCCGGCAAGCACTCCCAGTCCGATCCCCAAAACGATGGAAATCCCAAACCCCGCCAGGCTCCTCAATATCGTGGCTCCGACTACGGCCAGGAACTCCTTCTCCCCGAAAAGTCCCAGGGTGGTGACGAGGGTTTTCTCAGGCGAGGGAAGGACAAACTCAGACCCCAGGAGGAGGGAAAGGAGCTTCCAGACGGACAGAATGAACACGACCGAGGCCATGCTCCATAAACGATTACCTGAAAATGAAATTTTCATCCGGCATTTTTCCCCCGATAATATCGGGATTCATTTTGTAAAACACCTCAAAATATTCCCTGACCTCCAGTTCAACAGTCCGGGCATGTGCAAATTTAAGATTAATCCGTGGAATGGCATGTAGGGCCGCCATGCTGTCGGGCAGAATTCCGTACCTGACAATCAGGGCGGCGGCGCTGTCGGGGTGGGCGTTGACCCATTCCGTAGAAGCAGCATAGCTGTCGAGGAGTGTTTCCACCATCTCCCGGTGGTTTTCCAGGACTTCCGCTTTGGCCAAAAAGGCGGTTTCGGCAATGGGAATTCCTTCAAAGCGGCTCCATTCGTCGTTCATGGAAAAGATACGCCGCAGGGCGGGATTGTTTTTTATGGCCAGACTGGCCAGGGGTTCCGAGATCACCGCGAGCTCCGCTTGTCGGGCGTTGACCGCCTGCGCCAGGTCGATATGGGTGGGGAAGCTGTAATCGAGGGTAAGGTCCCGGTCGGGATCGAGGCCGTTTTTCTGCAGCAGGTAGCGGAAGAGCACGTCGGGGGTCATTCCCCGTGCCATCACGTAGACCCGTTTGCCCCTCAGGTTTTCCCACGCCGTCACGGTGGTGTCGCTGCCCGTGAGGTATAGGGTCCCCCACACAGGGACGGCCACCAGCCGGTAGTCCATCCCCTTGTTGTAAGTGATGGCCGCCATCGTGGAAGGAAGGACGGCGAAACCGGCCGTTCCGTCAATCATCATCTTGCGCACCTGGAGAGGCTCATTGAGAATTTTCACCTGAATCTGTGCGTGAGGATCCCGGCTGAGACTGTCAATCAGCCTGATCATCCCCATCGAGGAGGGGCCTTTCAGGGTGGCAATGGTAAAGAGACCTTCAGGCGATGGTGTGCCGCACCCGCCAAGAAAAAGAGCTATTAAGAAAAACCAGAAAGTATTCCGCAACATAAACCGTTATTTCAGGCAAATCTACCGAAATCAGATAGAAAGAGCACTATAGGAGGGACAATTTACATCGTATGCTGAGCACAGATCTGTGCCTTTCCACTGCACAACGGATGGCCCGGGTGCCAGGGATCGTCAGTTTTGTATTATAAAACATGTTAGCGTATTATTCAGGAACAATTCGCTAATATTGCAGGAAATAACCAAAGATCTGCACCTTTCTGCGACAGGGGAATTTCTCCTTTCAAGGTGGTACAGCTTCAAAAAAACTGATCCGGAGGCATTCTGATGGAAAAGAGAGTAGGAACCGTCATCATTCAGGTTGAAAACCGTGAAAACGTTCAGTTGCTGAACGACATCATCTCCCGCCATTCTTCCATTATCATCGGACGTCAGGGGCTGCCCCGCAGCAATGGCCTGAGTCTGATCTCCCTTGTTCTTGAAGGGTCCACCGATCAGATAGGTTCCCTCACCGGGCAGTTGGGCCGGCTGAAGGGCATTGAGGTGAAATCGGTACTCTTAAAGAACAATTCCCATGACTAAAAATGTATTGCTGACAGCAGCCTTTGCGCTTCTGTTTTCTTTTCAGAGTTTGGGCCAGGATGCCTGGCAGACGGATGAACCCGTTGAAACCGCATTAAGCAAAGCCAGTCCCGACTCCCTTGACCAGGAGCCCATTCCATTGGGCGAAGTGGAGATTTCCAGCATGAGGGTAAACCGGCGCGTGAAAGATGTGCCCCTGCCCATGACGGTGGTGGGTGCCGGCAATTTCCTGAAGTTATCGTCGCAGACCCTTTCCAACGTTTTGGAGGCAGAGCCTGGCATTGCCATGGGGCGTGACGGGGCGTGGTCTACCACCATCAGCATCAGGGGGTTGAGCGAGAACAGGCTGGTGACGCTGATCGACGGCCACCGGGTGGAGACCGCCACCGACCTGACCGCCTCCTTCAGCATGCTCGACGTCAACGACATCGAGCGGGTCGAGGTAATCAAGGGCGCCCAATCCTCGCTTTACGGAACAGGGGCCATGGGAGGCATCATCAATATCATCACCAAAGAGGGCCATTTTGCCGCCAAACCCTATGTGTCGGGGAACGCCAACCTGGGCTACGGGGGTGTCAACAACCTCCTTACGGAACATGCCGGCATCAATGCCGGTGCGAAGAAGTGGCATCTGCGGCTCAGCGGTACGCATACCGCGGCTGATGACATCCGCACTCCCCAGGGGACGATTCCCAACAGCCAGTTCACCTCGAACAACGTCACCGCCAAAGCCGGACTGAAACCCTGGGAAAACCATGTATTCAAGGTGCAGTACCAGAACAACTGGTCGACCGATGTGGGGATTCCGGGGGGATCGGCATTTCCCGGACCGGCAACGGCCACCTACACCGATATCAGCAGGCACCTTTTCTCCACCTCTTACGAAATCACCGCGATTTCCGATCTTCTCTCTTCCGTGAAAGCCAACTACTTCACCCAGTACATCCAACGCGACGTGGAGATGATCCCCAACACGGTGACCGAGACCAAAATTCCCGCAGGAACGCAGCGGGTTACCCCGGAACTGGTGGTCCCCATCGGGAATCACCTGACCCACGGGGGACAGTTCCAGACGACCTGGACGCCCGGGGAGAAGAATACGCTGATCGCCGGGCTGGACATATGGTCACGCACCATGCGCACCGACCGCACCAAATATATCAGAAACGAAGTGGTCAGTCCGGCGGGAAACGTCGTCAAAACCATCAACCTGGTACGTGGCGAGACCCCGATTCCGAAGTCGAGTTTCAGCAGCGGGGGGATTTTCGTGCAGGACGAAGCCCGGTTATTCAATGACCGCCTCACCCTGATTACCGGAGGAAGGGTCGACGGCATCGTGGTGGAAAATGAGGCGGGCACCGACATCGACTACCTCATCATCGACGAGGTGAGGAACGACACTCCTCCCAACCAGCGGATCACCTTTCCGGCAGGGAAAAACAACACCCTCTCCTGGAGTGCCAACGCGGGAATGCTCTACAAGGTGACCAAAGAGACCGACCTTACGCTCAACCTGGCCCGCTCCTTCAGGGCGCCCTCGCTCGAGGAACTCTTCAAATACATAGACCTGGGAAATTTCGTTAGCCTGGGGGATCCCGATCTGAAACCCGAAAACGGCGCTTCGGCCGATGTGGGATTGCGGATCTGGAAGCCGAGGTTTAACCTGCAGGTAAATGGTTTTGTCAACCGGATCGGCAATCTGGTGGTGGAGACCCCCGGGGAGTTTATATACACGCTGAACACCGGTCCGCTGGAGGGAACGCAGGACACCCTGCCGGCGCTGATTTACGACAATGTCAGCAAGGCCCAGCTCTACGGTGCCGATTTCGGGATGCAGTACAACGTGTGGCCCAATGTGGTGGTGGTGGCTTCAGGGTCGTATGTCAGGGGAAAGGACACGGAAACGGTGAGCGACCTGCCGCGGATTCCCCCGCTGAACGGACGGCTGGGGCTGCGCTACACCCTGACCAAATTCGGATCGGCGGAACTTACGATGGTGAATGCCGCCCGTCAGGAGAAGATCGCCGCAGGAGAAAAAGCCACCGACGGCACCACCCGTTTTGACCTGGCGTTGAGCTCCGCCCGGATCCACCTGGGAGAGACCCGTCTGCAGCTCTTCGCCGGTGTCGACAACCTCACCGACCAGAGTTATACCAACCACCTGGCCACCAACCGGGGCGGCATCAGCGTCGAACCCGGCCGGAATATCTATCTGCGGCTCAACCTGGCATTTTAGGAGGTCCCGAAACCGGAAACCCATACAATACCCCCTGATCCCTCACACTCCTCACCGGTATACGAAACGGAGAGAGAGTCTTCATAACCACCACAGAAATAATATCCCGACTATTTAACCAACTTAACAAAATATCAGGCTATCATAACCCCAATTTCAAGTGGCCTGCCGATAAGCATTCCGATCGTGCACGATCGGAATCGGATCATCTTATGTACACCATGATCGGTGCACTTTTATCAATCTTTCACAATCAATTAATAAAATTAATTAATCCGATTAGACCGTCTATTCCGAAAAAATCCATATATTTAATATGTTTAAACTACAATAAATCATAAACCTATGGATTCGCGATGTATCCATTGTTTGTTAATCTGACCCCCGGCCGGAGGATAAGATATCCAGGCCTCTGTTCCGGGATGAATGTTTTATTTCGGGGAGTATCCCATTTATTCATCCGATCTTTTTTACCGATGATAATCCCATGGTCACACGTCTGCTGTTATTACCTTAAATATCTATGAACTTATGAATGCTAACCAAAATTTATGAAACATGAAAAAGAGACGATTGTTAAGGGTGGTCAGTGTGATTGTGCCACTTTTGCTTTTTTCCATCTGGAGCTTTGGCCAGGCCATTAATGTGCAGGGCAAAGTGACTGACAACACGGGGGCTCCGATTCCGGGAGTGACCGTGGTGCTGAAAGGGACCACCCAGGGGACGATTACCGGGCCCGATGGTGGTTATTACCTGGGGAATGTGAATCCTTCGGGAGTTCTGGTATTTTCATTTGTTGGGATGACCACACAGGAGATACCCGTTGTCGGGAAGACGGCCATTAATGCGGTTATGGAATCGGTTTTTTCCGAAATTGACGAGGTGGTGGTAGTAGGTTATGGTGTACAACGGCGCGAGGCGGTAACCGGGTCTGTGGCTTCCATGTCAGGAGATGCCATACGTGAGATTCCTTCCACAAATATTACGCAGGCACTGCAAAGCCGCCTGCCGGGGGTGCAGTTTTCACAAACGTCCACGCGTCCGGGTTCTGCCATGCAGATCAGGGTACGCGGAACCCGTTCATTGACCGCCAGCAACGATCCGCTAATCGTCCTTGACGGGATTCCTTTTGTGGGGACCATCAGTGAAATCAACAACAACGACATCCAGAGCATCGATATTCTGAAAGATGCCTCAGCCACGGCCATTTACGGTTCCCGCGGCGCCAACGGGGTGATCCTGATCACCACCAACAGGGGAGAAAAGGGCGTCAGAGCCAGGGTTACCTACGATGGCCGACAGGGAATCAACACCCTGTTCGCCCCGTTCCCCATGATGGATGGGCCCGAATTTGTCGCCATCAGGAAAGCCAGGGGACAATACACCAACGGCATCGATGAATCAGATGACGTCAGCACCGACTGGCAGGATCTATTTTTCAGGAACGGGTACCAGACCAGCCACGACATCGGTCTTGCGGGAGGCACCGCTACCGGCGGATACAACGTGGGAGTGGGTTTTCTTCAGGACCAGGGCGTGATCCCCACCAACAAATTCACCCGCTACAACTTGCGCACTTCTGTCGACCAGGAAATCGGCAAATGGTTCCGCTTCGGATTGACTTCCAACAACAACTACAACCTGACCGAAGGAAACCAGATTGGTCTTTATCCCGTGCTGAGCCTCTCGCCCATTGCCAGTCCCTATGATGAAGAAGGCAACCTGAGAAGGACCATCCGCATGCCGCTGGATGAACAGTTCAATATAACCCGCGAAATCGTGGAGGATTTGGAGGACAAATGGTTAAGTGATAACCGGCGGTTTGCCACTTATAACTCCCTTTACGGGGAGGTGAAAATTCCGGGCATCGAAGGGCTGAAATACCGGGCCACCCTGGGCATTGACTTTCAGCAGAGCAACAACGGCAGCTATACCGCCGAAGGGGTCAACAGCAGCAATCCCACCACCGAATCCACGGCATCCATCAGCAATTACAACACCTATCACTGGACCATGGAAAACCTCCTGACCTTCGACCGGCTGTTCGACGGCAAGCACCGGGTGAATGCGGTCGGGCTTTATTCGGCGGAACAAAGCACCAGTTTCAATTCAGGCACCAATGCCAGAAGCATCCCCTCTGAAGCCTTCCAGTATTACAGTCTGAGCAATTCGCTGGGAGAGATCACCGCCACCAATCCCTCGGGCGGTGGATTTATCCAGTCGGGGCTGATTTCCTGGATGGGCCGGGTGATGTATGAATTCAGCGACAAATACATGCTTTCCGCCACGGTCCGTGCCGATGCCTCTTCCCGGCTTGCCGAAGGGTACAAATGGCATACTTACCCTGCTGTGTCGGTGGGATGGAACCTCACAAACGAACCTTTCATGCAGGAAGTCACCTGGCTTGACAGGCTGAAAATCCGAGCCGGCTTCGGGCAGACTTCCAACCAGGCGGTAGGGGCTTACAGCACCCTGGGGCGTCTGAGTTCACGCCATTACAACTTCGGCCCATCCACATATGCCACAGGTTATTATGTGACGGAACTCCGGAATCCCAGTCTGGGCTGGGAATTCTCCAAAACCTGGAACTACGGGGTTGACTTCGCCATATTGAAAAACCGCCTTAACGGAACCATCGAATACTACATCACCGATACCGAGGACATCCTGTTGGGACTGGGGCTTCCCCGCACCTCCGGCGTCAGCAGCTACACCGCCAACATCGGGGCCACGCAAAACAAAGGGCTGGAACTCTCCCTGAACGGAGTCATCCTCGACAATGTTAACGGATGGACCTGGGAAGCCGGCGTCAACTTCTATACCAATAAAAATGAACTGGTATCCCTTGCTTCCGGACAGGAGCGGGACGAAGGAAACGGCTGGTTTGTGGGGTATAGCATTAATTCTGTTTATGACTATGAATATGTCGGGTTATGGCAGGAGGGGGATCCCTACCTGAACATCCTTGAGCCGGGCGGCAATGTTGGTATGATCAAGGTGAAATATGCCGGGGAATACAACGAGGACGGCACTCCCAAACGGCAGATCGGCCCCGACGACCGGCAGATCCAGGAACTGGATCCCGACTTTCTCGGAGGGTTCAACACCCGGGTGGCCTACAAAGACTTTGATTTGAGCGTCATTGGCGGGTTCCAGAGTGGCGGGATACTGGTCAGTACCCTGAACGGCCCCAACAGTTACCTCAACCTGATGACTGGCCGCAGAGGGGAAATTAAAGTGGACTACTGGACACCCGAAAATACCGGCGCCAAATATCCCGCACCCAGCGGGGTTATCAGCGGCGACAACCCGAAATACCTCAGTACCCTGTCTTATTTCGACGGCAGCTACCTCAAAATCCGCAACGTTTCGCTGGGCTATGACCTGACCCGCTCCCTGCTGAAAGACACAGGCATCACCATGCGGATGTACTTCACCGTCCAGAATCCATGGGTGATGTTTTCCGATTTCCACAAGGAGATGGGCCTCGATCCCGAAACCAACTCCTACGGAAACGAAAACGTCGCCACAGGTGGTTACAACTACCGTATTTTGACCGTTGGCTTCAATGCGCCGTCAACACGGAACTACATCTTTGGGGTTAATCTGACATTTTAAAAAAGGAAAACGATGAGACACATAAATATAAAATCATTCGCGGGGACAGCTTTACTGACACTGTTCCTGGTGGGGTGTTCCGACATTCTGGAGGAACAGCCGCGCAGTATCTTTGAGCCTGGGTTCTTCCAGACTGAGAAAGGGGTCAACGGCGGGTTGACAGCTTTATATGCCCATCTTCGTTACATTTACGGAAATGCCTATTTTTACAATTCCGGAGTGACGGGAACCGATGAGGCGACCTATGCCCAAAGTGCCGACGCCAACTTCAAGGTGATGGATATTTCAGGCCAGGGGAACATTACGCCTTCGCAAACTGGAGGTATAGGGACTCTTTGGGACCATGCTTTTCCGGCCATCAACACTGCATCGGGGATTATCGAAAATGCCACCGTTGTAGGCCTGAGCGCTTCATTGATCGCTGAAGCCCGTTTCTTCAGGGCCTTCGACTATTTCATGCTGGTCCAGACCTTCGGAGGCGTCCCCCTTGACCTGGGCGCCGGAGAATTGAAATTCAACACCAACCCTTCAAGGGTGTCGGTGCGCAATACCGTTCCGGAGGTATATACCAAAGCCATCTTTCCCGATCTCCTGGCGGCCGTGAACGACTTGCCCGATGTACCTGTTCAGACGGGGAGGGCAACCAAAAACGTGGCCCGTCTCTATTTGGCCAAGGCTTACCTGACCTTTGGATGGTGGTTGGAAAATCCCAACAATATCCCCACGTATCCCCCCGCAGACCGGACCGATCCCGACGGACACAATGCCCAGTGGTATTTCCAACAGGCGTATGATGTGGCCACCACGGCCATTGACAATCCCGGGCCTTATGGACTGATGGCGACCTTCTATGATTTGCACAAGGGAGGGAACGAAAGGAACAAGGAGATGATGCTCTATGCCGACCATACCGAAACCAGCGAAAAGTACAACGATGCGAGCCTGACGTATGGAAGTGGCGGCAATGCCGACAATTTCGCCTCCTGGATGATGACCTGGAACTATACGGAAATACGAAGCCATAAGAATCCTGAGTTGACCAGTTCCGCTCCCTCAGTACTGCGGGAAGCAGTTCAGGACCTCGGGCGTCCCTGGACGCGCATGGCGCCTGTCGTCAACGTCTTTGAAACCACCTTTGCCAACAAGACGGAAGATAGCCGCTTCGATGCCACCTTTACCCTTGTATACCGCGGAAACTGGCCCAAAGGCGGGGACAAAACCGAGTTTTACTATGGGGCAAACGGGATAAAGGTCTATCCCGGCGATCCCATCCTCTCCTTCCTGTTTGAAACGCCTTCCACGCCCATCGCCTATCCTGCGGGTGCCGGGCCCAGCAATGTTGGCGGGGGGACCCTTCCCGGAAGGTCCGATTTTGTCATTGGGCTGGAAGGCACCAGCCGCGTGACATACCCCGGAACCTGGAAGATGAGCACCTACCGCACTGATAATGCCGGAGGCCTGGGGCAGCCCAATGCGGCTATCACCCGTCCTTTCAACATCGCCAAATTCTCGGAATTCTACTTTGTGGCTACAGAGGCGGCCATTAAGGGGGCTTCTGCCAAACCGGGGAAAAGCGCCAGAGAGCTTATCAACGTGATCAGGGCTCGTGCAGGCATGTGGTCGTTTGACCGCTACCGGAACATGGCCAAAACCGCCGATAACAGCGCTGCCCTGACCGCCGCCACACCGGCCACCATTGACCTCAACTACCTGCTGGCGGAAATGTCAAGGGAGTATTACGGCGAAGGATTCCGCTGGTACGACCTGGCCCGCACCCAGAAATGGGGAGAACTGGCCGCCAGCTACAAAATCGCATCCAGCACCAAGGGTGACCACAATGCCGTAACCGTCACCCGCAGCATCCAGCCCTATCACTACCTGCGACCTATTCCGCAAGGACAGATCGATGGAATGGAAATGACCGATGAAGAAAAGGATGCCTATCAGAATCCCGGATATAATTAGACCGACAGATCACCATCCTGTAGTCTGTTGAATGACACCGTAACAACCACTTTTCGCAAAGCGCCGCTTCTCAGGAGTGGCGCTTTTTTCATCTTCTTCTGTAAAAGATGGCCGTATTAATCCAATTTCGTAACTCTTTTATCTTAAAGTTAAAACCTGGTTTACGGAGAATTCCTATTTTTAGGTTTTCATCATTTACAGATAAACAAAATAAGTGATATGAAGCCAACATTTCTTACAGCAGCTTTGTTCCTGGTTTTTGCCATCCCAGGTTTGTCCCAGAGTATCCTCCAGCCGGCTCCCGAAGGTTTTGACAGGGAGCAACCCGGGAATTCGCGGGGCACCATCGACACCATCGCCTATTCATCAACAACCGTAGAAACCGTCAGAAAAGCTCTAGTTTACACGCCTCCCGGGTTTTCTCAGGACAGGAAATATCCGGTCTTGTACCTACTCCACGGTATTGGCGGCGACGAAAAAGAGTGGCTGAACGGAAGCCATCCTCAGGTCATCTTCGACAACCTCTACGCCGCCCATACGGCCGAACCAATGATCGTGGTGATGCCCAACGGCCGCGCCATGAAAGATGACCGTGCCACCGGCAATAACATGTCTCCCGACAAAGTTCAAGCCTTCGCCACCTTTGAACAGGACCTGCTGAATGACCTAATCCCTTTCATAGAAAAAACCTACCCGGCATTCACCGACCGCGAACACCGCGCCATTGCAGGCTTGTCGATGGGGGGTGGACAATCGCTGAACTTCGGACTGGGCAATCAGGACAGATTTGCCTGGGTGGGAGGTTTTTCCTCGGCACCCAACACCAAAAAACCGGAGGAACTGGTGCCTGACCCGGCGAAAGCCAAAGAACAATTAAAACTTCTGTTTATCTCCTGCGGCGACAAAGATGGCCTCCTCCCTTTCAGCAAAAGAACCCACGACTATCTGAACACCCATCAGGTGCCGCATGTCTACCACATCATCCCAGAAGGAGTTCACGATTTTAAGGTGTGGAAAGAGAGTCTGTACCATTTTTCACAGATGGTCTTCAAACCATAATCCATGATTGGCTCACCTGGCGCAGAAGCCTGAAGGAATTCGCCCCCCTCATCTTTAAATAGGTCTGCGCTTTGTTTTTTGTGGCTATCTTTGGCAAACTGCGCCAATAACCATTAAGATCGTAAACGATGAACCGGAAACCTCTCTTTCTGCTCATTTTCCATTTGACTCTCTTTTTTGTTTTTAACAGGTTATTCGCCCGTATAATGTGGAACAACTTGCTAACGATTAAACATAATTTACAACGATAGTGCATACAACAATGAGATCAGCTTTTTTCGCCCTGCTTGTCACCCTGTTGTTTTTCCCAGAGGTAAAGGCCCAGAACCCGGTAATTTTTGCCGATGTTCCCGACATGTCGATGATTCGCGTGGGGGATACCTACTATATGAGCAGCACCACCATGCACATGAGTCCGGGGGTGCCCATCATGAAATCCAAAGACCTGGTCAACTGGGAGTTGGTGAACTATGCCTATGACCGGCTGGGGGAAGTAGACGCCATGAATCTTGACCATGGCAGGAGCACCTATGGCCGGGGTTCCTGGGCCAGCTGCATCCGTTACCACCAGGGGACTTTTTATGTTTCCACCTTTGCCCAGACCACGGGGAAAACCTATATATATACCACCAAAGAGATTGAAAAGGGGCCCTGGGAAACCCATTCTTTCGAGCCTTCATACCATGACCACACCCTTTTTTTTGATGATGACGGGAAGATATGGATGATTTACGGGGCAGGGAGGCTCAGGATGGTGGAACTCAGGGAGGATCTCTCGGGCATTAAGGAAGGGACCGACCATGTGGTGATCGAAAATGCCAGTGCACCGGCCGGAAACAATATCGGACTGGGGGCAGAGGGAAGCCAGCTCTTTAAGGTGAACGGCAAATACTACCTTTTCAACATCACCTGGCCCCGGGGAGGCATGCGCACGGTGGTGGTCCACCGGTCCGACCGCATTACCGGACCTTATGAAGGACGGCAGGTATTTGCCGACCGGGGTGTGGCCCAGGGGGGATTGACCGACACCCCTGATGGCCGGTGGTTTGCCTATCTCTTTCGTGATTATGGCGCCGTCGGCCGTATTCCCTATATGGTTCCGATGACCTGGGAGGAGGGATGGCCTGTTATCGGCGTCAACGGCAAAATTCCGGAGAAACTCAGCCTGCCGGCCAACAAAGGCGTCATCCCGGGAATCGTGGCCTCTGATCATTTCTCGCGACGGAGAAAAGATCCGGCACTGCCGCTGGTGTGGCAGTGGAACCACAACCCCGACAACACCCTCTGGTCGGTAAAGCAACGGAAAGGATGGCTGCGTCTGACCACCGGACGGGTGGATACGTCGTTTGTCCTGGCAAAGAATACCCTGACGCAGCGAACCTTCGGTCCCAGGTGTTCCGGGTCTACATTTATCGATATTTCCGGCATGAAAGAGGGCGACTTTGCAGGCCTTGCCCTTTTACAGCGCAAATACGGACAGGTGGGGGTGAAAAAAACCAACGGAAACGCCTCAGTCGTGATGGTCAATGCAGGCTCGGGAGAACCCATTGAGGCTGAAACCATTCCTCTGAATCAAAATACCGTTTTCCTGAAAGCCGAATGCGACTTCACGGAACGCATCGACACCGCCAGGTTTTACTTCAGCCTCGACGGTAAATCATGGAAAAGCATCGGCACCCGCCTGAAAATGGAATACTCCATGCCCCATTTCATGGGCTACCGCTTCGGCCTTTTCAACTATGCCACTAAAACCACCGGCGGATTTGCCGATTTTGACTGGTTCGAAGTAGAGTATCTGAACAATAAGAATCAACTGGAAATCAAAAATTAAACAGAGAATGAAGCCATCTTATTTTACTTTTTTGTTTTTAGTACTGGCCCTGTCGCTTGCTCTTCCGGCGGGGGCCCAGAACCCCATTATCCGTGATCAGTTCACAGCCGATCCGACGGCCAGGGTATTCAACGGCAAGGTGTATGTATATCCTTCGCATGACATTCTGGCCCCTGCGGACAAAGGGTTGCGCAAGGATTGGTTCTGCATGGAAGACTACCATGTTTTTTCCTCTTCCAATCTGACCGACTGGACCGACCATGGCGTCATCGTAAGTCAGTATTCGGTTCCATGGGTTGACTCCGCCAGCTATAGCATGTGGGCACCCGACTGCATCGAGAAAGACGGAAAATACTATTTCTATTTTCCGGGTAACCAAAAGCGGGAATTTGGAAGAGGATTCACCATTGGTGTGGCGGTGGCTGACCACCCGGCCGGGCCCTTCGTTCCCCAGGCCGAACCCATCAAAAATGTCAGGGGAATTGATCCCTGCGTTCTTATTGACAAGGACGGACAAGCCTATATCTACTGGTCGATGGGCAACATTTTCGTGACCCCGCTAAAGGAGAACATGCTGGAACTGGCCTCGGAAACCATGGTGGTGAAGGAGATGCCGGGCAAAGGGCTCAAGGAGGGGCCTTTTGTGTTTGAGCGGAGCGGCATTTATTACATGACCTATCCGCACGTGGAAAACAAGACCGAGAGACTCGAATATGCCATTGGGGACCATCCCCTGGGACCCTTTACCTTTGC
Organism: uncultured Prolixibacteraceae bacterium; assembly: GCA_964567485.1. Lineage (GTDB taxonomy): Bacteria > Bacteroidota > Bacteroidia > Bacteroidales > Prolixibacteraceae > UBA1413. Next base: position 16,139 of record CAZMMX010000048.1, read on the forward strand.
CGGGGTCATCATGGATGAACATCCCTCGGGGTGCTGGACCAACCACCACTCCATCATCGAATTTGAAGGCCAGTGGTATTTATTCTATCACCACAACGATTACTCCCCGAAATTTGACAAGAACAGGTCCACACGCATCGACAGCCTCTTTTTCAATGCCGACGGGACTATTCAGAAAGTAACCCCCACTTTGCGCGGAGTGGGCCTCACCCATGCCGGAAGCACCATCGAGATCGACAGGTTCAGCCTGAAAAGCGAAACCGGGGCCGCTGTTGCCTTCCTCGACACCACAGACACCTTTAAAGGATGGAAGGGCATCCTCAGCAGCCGCGGAGCCTGGATGCAATACAACTCGGTGGATTTCTCAGGCAGGAAGGGGAAAAAGGTCACCGTCATGGCCCGGTCAGAAAATGGCAGCACCCTTCAGATCAGAACAGGCGCTGTCGACGGGCCCCTCATTGCTGAAGTGAAAATCCCCGGGGGAGCCCGGTGGAGTGCCATTGAGGCAAAAGTTAAAAAATGGAAGCCCGGCATTCACAACCTGGTCGTCGTTCTGGCTGACGATCAGCCGGCTGAAGTGGACTGGCTGAAATTCGAAAACCGGAAACCCTGATCAATCAAAATCCAAAACCGCGACCAATCGTTTTTTTTTATAATTTAAACCCCACAAAAGCTCATTTTTTGTGGGTGGCAATGATATGAAAAAACTGGCACTGGGCATAGAGAATTATACCGGGATGTCCTTGGATACCCAATCCAAGATCCTGGTTTCCATAGCCATCATTGTGGGGCTTTATATTTCCAGATACCTCATTCTCAGGGTTGTATGGAAGCATACTGATGATGTAAAAACCCGATATCTGTGGAAAAGGGTATTTTCCTATATCGTGCCGGTGACCTCCACCATCCTGGTTGGTGCGGTTTGGGTTCACGCTTTCAGGTATATGGGGGCCTTTCTGGGTCTTCTCTCGGCGGGGATTGCCATTGCCCTGAAGGACCTTCTGGCCAATATTGCAGGGTGGCTTTTCATCATGTTCCGCAAGCCGTTTGTCATCGGGGACCGCATCCAGATCGGACCTCATAGCGGGGATGTGATAGACCTGAGGCTTTACCAGTTTTCCATTCTGGAAATCGGCAATTGGGTGGAAGCCGACCAGAGCACAGGACGGATCATCCACATTCCAAACGGGAAAGTGTTTACGGAACCGCAGGCCAATTACACCCAGGGATTTCATTACATCTGGAATGAGTTGGAAGTCAGGCTGACCTTTGAAAGCAACTGGCAAAAGGCTAAGGAACTTCTCTCCTCCATTGCGGAAAAACATACGCAGAGCACCATCCGTCCGGCCGAACTCGACCTGAAGGAAGCCAGCAAACTATACCTTATCCATTACCAGTACCTCACCCCCATTGTCTATGCCACGGTGATGGAATATGGCGTGAAACTCACGGTACGGTACCTTTGCGATCCGCATAAGAGAAGGGGCACCGAAGCCGCCATTTGGGAAGACATCCTCAGGGAATTTGAAAATTACCCCGATATCAGGTGGTCCTACCCCACTACGCGGTTTGTCACCCATTCGGAAAACATACCCCCGGTAAAAGGGTATTCAGGCCGGTGAAAGCCAGGGATATATAGAGGCGGTTACCACTTCATCGGGACTTCCATCAGCAGGATTTCCAGGTCGGAATCAGCCATTATGGATAAGCCCCCGACATCCCAGATGCCAAAGCCGTCGCGGGCGATGAGCGACTGTCCGTTAATGGTGGCGTCGCCCTTCAGAATAAAGGCGTAGACGCCATTGCCCGGGGCTTTCATCTGATATTCCGCAGTCCACCCTTTTTCAAAATTCCCCATGTGGAACCAGGCATTCTGATGAATCCACACCCCCTCGTCATCGGGATTCGGGGAAAGGATCTGCTGCAGTTTGTTATGGCGGTCGGCCACGTTCAGCGTGATTTGGTCATACCGGGGTTTTACCTGTTTCTTGTTGGGGAAAACCCAAATTTGGAGGAACTTAACCTTCTGGTCCCTGTTTTTGTTGTATTCGCTGTGGAATATCCCCGTTCCGGCACTCATCACCTGCACGTCGCCATGTTTGATGACGGTGACATTTCCCATGCTGTCCTTGTGTTCCAGATCGCCCTCCAGGGGAATGGAGATGATTTCCATATTGTCGTGGGGATGGGTTCCGAAGCCCATGCCTGCATCTACGATGTCGTCATTGATCACCCTGAGGGCTCCAAAATGGATGCGCTCGGGATCGTAATAGTTGGCAAAACTAAAGGTGTGCCGGCTGAGAAGCCACCCATGGCGGGCCTCGCCACGGGTTTCGGCTTTATGTAATACTGAGTTTTTCATGATTTGCAGCCCTTAAAATTTAAGAAAGCTCTTTCGCCGGGAAACCGGAAGGGTCACTAAAAGCAAAACAGCACTTAGGCATGGTTACTATCGCCGGGGAAGATCAGGTTGAAGGTTGTGAGGCTCTTCGCTTCCTTTACTACCGGCAGCAGTTGGAAAACGATCAGGCTTGCCTGACCAGCTGGACTTCAGCGCTGATTTTCACATCATCGCTTACCAGCACACCACCGGTTTCAAGGGCGGCATTCCAGGTCAGCCCAAAATCCTTACGGTTGATTTTACCGTTGACGCTGAACCCGACCTTCTGGTTGCCCCAGGGATCTTTCATCATTCCGCCGAATTCCACATCGAGTTTCACCGGTTTTGTCACCCCTTTTATGGTCAGATCACCATGCAGGACATACTCTTCGTCATCCATTTTTTCAAACGAACTCCCCTTAAAATTGATGGTTGTGAAATTATCAACATCAAAGAAATCGGCACTCTTCAAATGGGCATCACGGTCGGCCACACCGGTATCAATGGAAGCGGGGTTGATCTGAAGATCGATATCGGAGGTCATGAACTGGTCGCCCGAAGTGGTCACATCGGCGCTGAAGTCCTTGAAAACTCCCTTGACATTGCTGATCATCAAATGCTTTACCTTGAAGGAAATTTCACTGTGCGTTGAGTCTAAACCCCATTTTGTTTTTTCTGTCGTATTCATCTTTGTCTGTTTTTAATCATTATCTATTTTTTGATGGTACAAAGATACGGGGCACTTTCCCGTTGTGAAATGGAAAAATGAGGGGATCAATGGTACAAATCAAGGATATTAAGACTTTTTTATATTTTATTAGCATTATGCGGGTTGTTTCTGGTTCTGATGGGGTGTTCCTGGTCCTGACAGACAGTAGGGTCAGACCATTTTAACGTTCTCCCTGAAAAAACTGAGTGAATGGCCGGTATTCTTTTTGAAGAATTTACTGAAATGGGAAGGATCGTTGAACCCCAGGCCGAAGCCGATCTCTTTGGCGCTTTTTCCGGTAAATACAGCCATGCGTTTTGCCTCAAGCACAATTCTGTTCTGGATATAATCCTTGGCCGACACATCCATGGAGGACCTGATGGCTTCATTCAGGTAGTTAGGGGTTACATTTAGCTCATCTGCATAATCCTTAACCTGGTGCCATTCCGGAAAGTGCTTTTCAACGACCTCCTTGAAATTCTTCACAATGGTTTTTCCCACCTCTATGCTTTGCGGATTTATTTCAGGGGATACTGCACAGCTTGAGTTGCATTCTATGAGAAACAGTTTCAGATAGGCCCCGATGGTCTCCATATAAAGATCGTTTTTTGAATGATAAGCCGCCAGCATCTGTTCAGCAAACGGCATGAGTGTCTTTATCATCTGCGGGGTGAGCTGCAGGGGCGGGGTTTCGTCACTCTTCCGGAACAACTTGAGGTTGGCGATAAAATCAGGTCTGATGCTGCTCCTTTCCAGAAATTCAGCAGTAAAAAGAATCACATACCCCGTGGGATGCGGGTCTGTGATGATCTGGTGAACCTGCCCGGGACTCACAAAAAACAGGTGATGCGGAAGGATGGGGTACTCATTGAAATCGATGACATGTTTCCCGGTGGCGGTCAGCGGCCAGATGATGGTGTAATAATGATGCCGGTGCGGATTATCGGAAATACCTCCTAAACTCTCATCAATCTCCTCCATGGTTTTCATCACGAATGGCATGGGAATCCCATCCACCATGAGTTGATAGGAATAGATCCTCTCTTTTATTGCAGGCATCATTCAAATTTTCAAGATGGAGGTTAAAGATAATAAGTCGTGAACATTTTCACATATATAAATGTCTTATTATTTTATATTTACAGGATATTTGCCGGTAACAATAACTTTTTTGAATCCTGTTAAGCATAGTCTGAGTATTAAACACCCTGCTGATTTTGAATCACTCATTGAAAAATAGTCCGGAATCACCCCATCAAAGGATTCTTCAGAAGAGTGTTCTTACCTTAATCTTCTTTAGCATCTTCCTCCATTCAGAAGCAACCATTAACCTTGATTCTCTGGTTCAGCGTCAGCGACGGATTCTGGATACCCGTGTTTTTTCAACAGTCGACAAATCTGTTACAGCAGAAGAGCTAATAAAATCAGTTAACGATTCTGTGTTTGTCCATATTTCAGGTCGCACATTTCTTTCTCCCAGGAAAATCTACTGGTATAAACTTGATTTTAAGAACATAAAAATTACAGACTCTGAAGAGTGTATTATCCGCTTTTCCGCCTACGACAAGATTACGCTCTATTCCCAAGGGGAGGGAACTCTCCACCATGAGGAAAGCGGGAGGATGGCAGGTCTGCGGGATAAAGGTCTTTCAAATGCCGTTGATTTTTTGATCTCGGAAGAAAACCTGATTGAAGGACAATATCTTCTGGCACGCATTCAACATATTTCCAGAAAGAAAGCTTTAATATCCCCTTCCTGTCTCTCTCCTGCAGAGGCCCTCGAAAAAAGCTCTTCCATTACAAAGCGGGAGTTGCTCAACTATATTCCATACTTATTATTCATCGGCGGAATGCTGCTCATGATCCTGTATGCCTTTGGCATCTATTTCATGAACCGGGACAAACTCTTCAACTACTACGCCATCTACCTGCTTTCCCTGGTGCTCTATCTGGGAGTGAGGCTGCCTCTTATTTTCGGGCCGCTCGAGTTACGATATCCGCTTATGATGCATTTGTACAATGAATTGATCCAGGTCCTGGTCAATATCTTTTATTTGTTGTTTGCATCGTTTTTTATGAATACCCGGCATGATTTTCCCCAGTTGCACAAAGCCATTCGATATGCCATAATGTTTCTGTCGGGCATTATGGTCCTTCAGTTCATCCTGATCCTGTCGGTTCGTTATGCATGGATTGAGACGTATTTGATTCAGGTTGAAAGGTATTTCATGATTATCTTCAGCATGATTTCCTACGTTTATATCCTGTTGAACTATAAAAAGAAGATCGTTCTCTACCTATTGGTTGGGAGCCTCTTTTTTCTGTCCGGCGCCATTTTGGCCATGTTCCTGAATCAAATCCATTACATGATGCTGGGGGCAGCGATTGAAGTCTTCATCTTCTCCCTGGGAATGGGTTACCGCATTAAGGTGGTGGAACGGGACAGGCAATCTATCGAAAATGAAATGAACAAGTTACGCCTGACAGCTTTGCGGGCACAGATGAATCCCCATTTTATTTTCAATTCGCTGAATTCCATCAGGGCTTATGTCATTTCAAATGAAACCCGGAAAGCCTCGGATTACCTGAATATGTTTGCCCGCCTGATCAGACTCATTTTGCACTATTCTTCCCTCAACACCATAACACTGGAAGCCGAACTGGAAGCCTTGAAACTTTATGTTGAGCTGGAGCAGATGCGCTACCGCACCGATTTTGGATACAGTGTAGAGATTGCTCCCGGTCTTGATCAAAATAAACTTCTCTTACCCCCGCTTATTCTTCAACCGTATGTGGAAAATGCCATTGTCCACGGGCTGACGTCTAAACAGGGGGCTAAACATTTACAGCTGATCATAGGAAAAAACGCTTCAAGACTGATGGTCACGATCCGCGACAATGGGGTTGGAAGGAACTACTCCAAAAAAATTCATATGCCTAGCGATCCTTCGCACCAATCTGTGGCCATGGAACTGACCAGCAAGCGGATAAACCTTTCAGATGACACGCCTTCCAAGGGAGAAAACATTACCGTGACCGACCTTTATGATCAGGGTCAACCTGCAGGAACTGAGGTAAAACTGCAACTGCCGCTGCAAACAAATCAACCAGCCAGCCATTTAACCTCAGACATTTAATAAGAAAGTGCCTGAGAATGCTATCTTTGGAAAATGAAGCTGAATGTGGCCATCATTGATGACGAGGTTCACGCCATTGAGACCCTGGCATACGACCTGCTGGAAAATCATTCAGCAGAAACCCGCCTGCTGTTTTCTACGACCAATCCTTTGGAAGGGCTCAAAAAAGTCAGGACCGAAAAACCGGACCTCCTGTTTCTCGACATCGATATGCCCGGACTTTCGGGCCTCGACCTGGTTGAACTGATCAACGACCTGCCCATTCAGGTCATATTTACCACGGCCCACCTTGAATATGCAGTTCAGGCAGTGGAAACCATCGCCAGCGGGTACCTCCTCAAACCGGTACAACCCGATGACCTGAAACATACCATTGAAAAAGCACTGGCAGCCTTTAAACCGGCCGGAAATGAACCAACATTCAAAAATAAAATACCCGTTCCCGATAACGATGGCATCGAACTGGTGCCCACCGAAGAAATCATCTACTGCAAATCGGACAGCAATTACTGTACGCTGGTCCTCTCCGGAAAAAGAAGAATTACAGCCAGTAAAACCCTCAAACATTTCGAGACGCTTCTGGGTAATGACCAGTTCATCAGAGTACATAAATCCTACCTGATCAACCGTAACCACATCAGGAAATACCTGAAAAAAGACGGAGGAGAACTCGTCATGTCAAACAACGATGTGGTTCCCCTGTCCCGGAATACCCGCGACGAAATCGTTAAGCTTATTCAGGGTTTCCTCTGACCCGCCACCCTCTTCCCTTCGCTCCGGCTTTTTAATTGTACCCAGGAAACGCACAATCTGACATCCCCGGATACTGCATACTCATTCAACTGTAAATTTCAGTTCAATTGTATACCAACATTTCAATTAAAGAACACACCACT
>CAZMMX010000049.1:0-21011 GCA_964567485.1 uncultured Prolixibacteraceae bacterium
TGGGTGATACCGGATTACTCTGCTCCAGGTATGGTATACCTCCGGAACAGCTTTTAAACGAATCACCCGGATGGCAGAATATCAAGGCTGTACTTGCGGAAAATCATGTAGCGGCATCCCTCGCCGCTTCAGGATACACTCCTTATTATTGGGAATCAGCCGGCAAAGCGGAACTCGATTTTGTAATTCAAGGCCATAACGGGGAGATCATTCCCATCGAAGTCAAATCGTCAGAACATGTTCGATCAAAAAGTCTTCAGTTGTTTGTTTCAAGGTATTCTCCCCCCATGGCCATCAGAATATCCGCCAAAAACTTCGGAATTGAGAATGGCATTAAATCAGTCCCGTTATATGCTTCATTTTGCATATGAGAATGCCACACCGGGGAGATGCCCATCATTCTTTCCACGCCTCGGAAATGCGGTACCTCGACGCTTATGAGAAGGCGCCCCTGCGCACCGACTGGCGCTACTTCCGGAAGGCGATGTACAACATCCTCATCTATGGCGCTAAAAGCAGTTGAGGGAGCCAGAGTTGGTCTTAACCGGCAGAAGTCTCAGGTTTTCACCGTACTGGCCTTCTGCCGGGCATACTCCGAAGGGCTGATTTCAAACTGCTTCGAAAAGGAGCGGCTGAAATAGGATTGAGAACTGAACCCCACCTTCTCTGAAATCTCACTCAGGCTGAGCTTGTTTTGCAGGATCAGCTCAGCAGCCTTCTTTAACCGGCTGATCCTGATCAGCTCGTTGGGACTAAGATCGGAGATCGCCTTGATCTTCCGGTAAAGCGTAGGCCGGCTCACATTCATATTTCCGGCAATCATCTCCACATCGAGGTGGGGATTCGAAATATTCCGGGTGATGATCTCATTCAGATCCTCCAGGAAGAGCTCATCGGCCTTGGTATAGGCCATGGATTTCAGGTTGGCAATCGGGGAGTTGAAGAAATGGTTCCGCATGGTATTGCGGTTATGGAGCAGGTTCGAAATCTGCGCCAACAGGATGTCCACCGTGAAGGGTTTCTCAATGTAAGCATCGGCCCCTGACTCCAATCCTTCCAACCGCGACTGCACCGTGTTCCTCGCCGTCAGCAGGATGACCGGAATGTGGCTGTATTCCAGGTCGGTCTTGACCTGCCTCAGCATGGTCAGGCCATCCATCACCGGCATCATGATATCGCTGACAATCAGTTGGATGCTTTGCTTTTTCAAGAAGGTCATGGCCTCCTCGCCATCCCGGGCCGTCACCACATTGTAGATGGCATTGATTTCCCGGGCAATAAAATCCTTCATCTCCTCATTGTCCTCTACCACCAATACCGTCGGCAGCGATGGGTCAAAGCCGAATTCAGGCTGGGGGGCCTGACGCTCTGCCGCTGCCTTCTCCCCGTCCCCACTCTCATCCTGGTATGAAACGTTCACCGGCAGTTGCAGCCTGAAGGTAATCAGCCCATCGTCGCCACCGGTCAATTCCAAACGCCCCATATGCATCTCAGCCAATGACCGCGCTATCGGAAGCCCTAACCCTGTCCCCGGCTTAAACTCCGCATTCTCACCCCGGAAGAAGGGCTCGAAAATCTTCTCCCCGTTCAAAGGCAGCTGACCGTCATTGACCACGTCAATCACCAGATGATCCCCCCCCTCAAAGTGACTGAATTTCACCCGAATTTTGCTTTGAGCATACTTGATGGCATTTAACAACAGATTGCTGACAATCTTGACAAAGGCATCCTCATCCATCGAAATATACAACTGCTTTACGTTGGAGGTCAGCTCGAAACTGAGGTTATTCTCCTCAGCGGCTTCCCTGAAGCGGTTAAAGGTCTCCTGAAGCACGGAGACCACATTTTTCTTCTCGAAATTCAACCGGTACCCCTGCAGCTCGGTATCCCTGAAATCCAACAATTGATCGACCAGTTGCAGAAGCCTTTTGGCGTTTTTATCCATGATGGACAGATAGTTCTGTGCATTGTCGGGCAGGGTGCACTTGTTCATCACCTTCTCGAGGGGACCGGTGATCAGGGTCAGCGGCGTCCTGATCTCATGGGCTATGTTGATAAAGAAATTGATCTTGGCCTGATGGAGTTCTTTTTCCTTCTTGTACTCCATACGGGTGATTTTCTCTTCCACCTTCCTGCGGTTCCGGAGGATGACCGAGCGGATCACCAGGGCACCCACCGCTGCAAAAACCAGAAAATAAACCAGCCAGGCTATTCTGGACAACCACCACGGAGGGGCCACAGAAATGGCAATCTCTGACGGAATCTCATTCCAGTTGCCCGAGCTGTTACGGCCTTTGACCTTCAGGGTATAATCGCCGGGAGGCAGTTTGGTAAAGGTGACATCATTGGCGTTGCCCAGGTAAATCCAATCCTTCTGCAATCCCTCCAGACAAAAGGTGTACTCCGTGATGGCCGGAGCGATATAACTAAGGGAGGAAAAACCGACACTAAAGGAGGACTGGCTGTACTTCAAATGGATCTGTTTGGAATAGGCCACGGGGATCGTGGTGCTGCCGGCGTTGACCATCTGGTCAAAGAGGGTCATGGTGGTAAAACAGACCTGGGCCCTCTCCTGAAGATCCCTGATATCCTCGGGATGAAAACTGACCATCCCCTTCACCATCCCGAAATACATCACCCCCTCCTTATCCATCCAGGAGGAGTTGTAATTGAACTGGTTGGTGATAATCCCGTGCTCCTTTTTATACACCTTGATCTCATGAGTCGAAGGATTTAACCTGACCAGTCCGTTGGTGGTGCTCACCCACAGGTTTTTAAATTCATCGGGTAAGATCCGGAAGGTAATGTTACCCGGCATACCGTTCTTCACCGTATAACGGAGAATGCTCCCGCTCTCCCTGTCGTATTTTTTCAACCCGGCCTGCGTGGCCAGCCACAGGTTGTGCTCCCCATCCTCATAGATGTCATTGATGGTGTTGTCATTGTTGGTCATCAGGGTATCGTACGAAAGCTTTCCATGGGTCTCATCGGCCGGATTGTAGTAGAACAGCCCGTTGTTGAAGGTCCCGGCCCAGATCACCCCGGAATGGTCTTCCAGAATGCTCTGGATTCTCATGTTGGACGGAAATTCGGGAACAGGCTCGAACTGATCACTCGCTTCGTTGTAGGTATACATGCCATTGGCGGTTCCGACCAGCAACTGACCGCTGGGCATTTTCTTCATGATCACGATGGCCCGGTTATCGGTGATCCTGTAATGCTTCACCACCCTTTCTGAGGGAATATCCATCAGGTCCACCCCCCGGATGGACCCTATCCACAACCGGTCATCGTCGGCCACCAGTCCGTGCAGGTTCTTGTGGGAGATCCCGTCCCCTCCCGGATTGATCTCAAAATGGGTATACCTGCCCGTTTGAGGGTCGTATTTGTTGAGTCCGGCGTCTTCAGTGCCTATCCATACATTCCCATACTGGTCGGTGGTGATATCATGAATGATATCGCCCCTTAGACTGTTCTCTCCGAGTGAAGCGTAATATTTAGTGAAGGGCTGATAAGGAGAGCAATAGTTAATGCCCCCGGCATAGGTCCCGATCCAGATCCCGTTTTCCTTGTCCTTCGTAATCGAATACAAATGGTCAGTCGACAGGGAAAACGGATCTCGTATTTTATTCTGGTAGAGGGTACAACACTCCTTCACCATGTCGTAAATGAAAAGCCCGCTTTCCGTGGCGATCCAGACTTCCTCAGGCGTTGTTTGCAAAAAGCCGTTGACCGAGATCTCACCCTGCTCTGACTCTTTTGCCATGATGTCCTTGTATGTCATGGTTTTAATATCATAAAGCTTGGCCCCGAAGGTAGCGGATCCGATGAACAGCCTATCTTCGGAAAGGGTGTGATATACCGTGGTGAGATTCCTGATTTTATGATCCGGCGTCTGGGAAAAGAGATCGGTCCCCGAAAACTCGCCGTTGTTCAGGTCAAACTGGTAGAGCATGCCGTTCGAAAGCACCAGCCATATCTTTTCCGTGGACGTGTAACAGAACGAGGTCAGCACGCCATTGTCCGGAATATTATAGGTCCGGTGATCATCGAGCTGCACGTTGTACTTGACCAGTTTTCCGTCAAGGATCACCCACAGGTTTCCGGAGGCATCAAAAATGAGGTTTTTGGCTTTCATTCCCTTGCAGAAGGATACCGGTTCAAAGTTCTCCTCCTTTTCATTGTATTTATAAATGCCCATATAGGTGCCCACCCACAGGGTGCCGTTGGGATCGATGGCCAGGCCCAGGATCCAGTTGTTCCCGATGGGTTGGGTGCCACTGTCGGTATCGCGGAAAACCCGGAAGGCATAGCCGTCAAACCGGTTCAGCCCTTCACGGGTGCCGATCCAGATAAATCCCCGGGTGTCCTGAAGGCAACAGGTGACATTGTTGTTGCTCAACCCGTTCTCGACCTGGTATTGCTTGAAAGTATAGTTTCCGGCCAGCCCCGCTGCGCAGGTCATGGTCAGCAAACCCCATACAACCAGTAGCTTCTGAATCAGGCAATGGGATGCTGACATTCCGGATATGTGATAGGTGTTATTCATTTGCGGCTTTCAGGATGGTACGGCACGTTTTGTAAATTCATAAGGCGTGCAATTTATTGAAATTGAAAAGTATCTCAAATATGCATGCAACAATTTCAATATTGTCTCATCCTTTTGAACTTTCTTCTCACTACCCGATAATTCGCTCACGGGGAAAAAACACCCCCCGGAACATGAGACAAAATGAAAAAAGATCGAGAGCAAACTGCACATGGCCTGGCAGGGGATCCTATAACTTTGATTCAGGCTAAAACCTCCCGGAATTCCTGCAAGTGGATTCCGGTGAATACTCAATCCATTAACTTAAACTAACAAATTAGGATTTATGAAAGATCTTAAAGAACTAAGCAATCAATGTAAAAAGATGGTGTGCCTGGTGATCCTATCGATGGTGACCGTGCTTCTTATTTCTGCGGAAGCGTGGGCCGGGATGCCCGGCCAGGGCATGACGCCCTCTGAAGGACGGCTGGCATCTCAGGTCAGCACAGAGGCAGCCACAGGTAGTGCACAACAGGCCCTGACCGTAACAGGTAAAGTGACGGACGTCGCCGGGGCACCGCTGCCCGGGGTAACCGTGCTGGTGAAAAATACCACCCAGGGAACCATCACCGATACCGACGGAAGCTACAACCTCTCCAACGTTCCGGCAAATGGCACCCTGGTGTTCTCCTTCGTGGGAATGAAGACCACCGAAGTGGCCGTGGCCGGGAAAAGGGTCCTCAACGTGACCCTGGAAGAGGAGACCATCGGCATCGAAGAGGTGGTGGCCATCGGCTACGGCTCGCTGAGCAAAAAGGAGATCTCCAGCTCCATTGTCAATGTGAATAAGGAGAATTTCAACAAAGGGGCGGCCTCCGATCCCATGGAGCTGATCATCGGTAAGGTGGCCGGACTGAATATCGACGAGTCTTCTGCTTCGCCTCACTCTACCTCCAATTACCAGATCAGGGGGGCGACCTCCATCACGGCCGGTAACTCACCGCTGGTGGTGATCGATGGAATTGCCGGAGGGAATCTGAATAACCTGGCCATCCAGGATATTGAATCCATCACGGTTCTGAAAGACGGGGCCTCTGCGGCAATCTACGGTACCCGCGGCGCCAACGGGGTGATCCTGATCACCACCAAACAGGGCGCTGACGGAGGAGCCGGTGTCTTCAACGTCAATTACGAAAGCTATTTCAGCACCAACCTGATGCATAAACTCCCCGATGTGCTGGGCTATGACGAGTACCTCGAAAGAACCAGAGGCACCGACTATGGCTACCATGACGACTGGCTGGGTGCCCTGAAACGCGATTTTTCCTATGACAACAACCAGTACCTCGCCATTTCAGGGTCGACCAACAAGAGCAAATACAGCATTTCTCTCAACATGGTAGACAAAACCGGGCTGGATAAAGCCAATGCTTCCACCCAGTATGGCGCAAGGATTGCCTTTTCTCAGAAAACACTCAACGATCTGCTGGAACTGAACTCGTCCTTCAATATCAGAGGGGTGGACGCTTTAACCGGCTCTAATGGGATCACCAGCGTGGTAACCATGAATCCCACCCAGCCCATCTGGAACGAAGACAAAACCGGCTATGATCATCCGCTGACCAGCACCGGGGCGACCAATCCTGTGGAAAATGCCAATGATATCACCGACACGGCTACCGACATTTTTCTCCTGAGCACCCTGGAAGCCAAACTACAGCTCCTCAAAACCGAAAAACACAGCCTCAATGTTTCGGCAAATTATGCGCTGGACTGGAGATCAGGAAAATCCTATTACTACCGTCCTTCCACTCATGCCACCTCGGCCTGGGACGGAAACAAAGGAAGCGCCTCGCTGGGCGAAAACAGAAACTGGACCAAACAGTTTGAAACCACCGCCAATTATACCTTTAAGAACAGTACCCATTTGTTAAGAGGGGTGGCCGGTTACTCTTTCACCGAGAACATGTCGGAAAACATGTCGATGACCAATTATGACTTTGCCTTCGACCAGTTCCTCTACAATTCCATCGGGTCGGGCTCCTGGCTGGCCGCCGGAAAAGCGGGCATGTCCTCCGGTAAATCTTCCTCACGCCTCGTAGGTTTGTTTGGCCGCGTCAACTACTCCTGGAATGACCTGCTTACTGCAACGGCATCCCTTCGTTATGAAGGAAGTTCCCGCTTTGGCTCCAACAAGAAATGGGGTTACTTCCCTGCCTTCTCCGCCGCGTGGGAAGTGGCCAACATGGCTTTCATGGATGGCCTTAAGGATAAGATCAACAGTCTGAGGCTGCGGGCTTCCTATGGGGTAACAGGCCGCCAGGCGGGTAGTAACTACCAGTCCATCCAGACTTACACCTCACGCAACACTTATTATCTCATGGATGGCACCTGGATCATGGCCTATGCCCCCAGCAAAAATGCCAACTATGACCTCCAATGGGAACTCGGCATTTCCAGCGATATCGGCATCGACTTCGAAATCTTCAAACGGCTCCGTGGGTCGGTCGAATATTTTGACCGCCGCTCCGAAGACCTGCTTTACTCCTACACCGCCCCGCAGCCTCCCTTCGTTTACTCTTCCATCCTGGTCAACGTGGGATCGACCAAGAATACCGGTGTTGAAGTATCCCTCGAAGGAGATGTGATCAAAAAGAAAGACTTTTCATGGCAGATGAACGGCACCTGGTCCAGCGGGACTTCCGTCCTCACCAAACTCTCCAATGACGTCTATAAGGCGACCTATCTCGATCTGATGCAGAGGGGAGGTCTGGGCACTTCCGAATATTATTTCCGGATCGTCGAAGGGGGCAAAATTGGCCAGCTCTACGGCTACAAGCATGCCGGTGTCAATGAGGCAGGCGAATTGCTGGTCTGGAGTAAGGAGGGCGAAGCCATCACCAAGAGTGCCGCTGACAACTCCGACAAGGTGTACATCGGGAATACCGCACCCAAACACTTCTTCTCCTGGACCAATGTCTTCAGATACAAAAACTGGGACCTGAGCATCCTGACCCGTGGCGCCGCAGGTATGAAGATGTGGAACGGCCAGCTCTTCAACATCGGCCTCAAGGGCTCCACGGCCAACAATGTCCTGAGAACGGCCTATACCAAGTATGACCATATCACTTCTGACGGCTCCATGCTCTCCTCCTTCTTCCTAGAAGACGGCGACTGGTTCAAGATCGAAAGAGCCACCCTGGGCTACAATTACAATTTCAGGAACAAAACCTATGTGAAAAGCATGTACTGGTATGTGTCGGCCAACAACCTGCACACCTTTACCGGCTTTACCGGCGTTGATCCCTCCACGGTGACCTCCATCGGTCTCACCCCCGGAATTTCAGGCACTTCAGCGCTCACCACCACTCAGGTCTCCCTGGGCGTTTCAGTGAAATTTTAACCATGATTAAAAAACAGTATAAAGTATCCGCTATGAAAAAGATCATATCACTCGGCATCTTGCTGATCATGAGTTTCACCTTCACCAGATGTTTCGATCTTGAGGAGGTGCCTTTCAACCAACTCTCGCCGACCAACTTCTATAAGGATGATAACTCGGTCAAATCCGTCATTTCGGCCATTTACGCCCAGGAAATGACCGACCTCGCTGAATACTACTGGTATATGCAGGAATTCTCCGGCGACCAGATTGCCTGGCGCACCTGGAATGGCGGCGCCTGGGGTTGGGACGAAGCCTACAAATACGTCCTTTCCACCCATACCTGGGATTCCCAATCCACTGTCATCAGGGTCACCTGGGAGAAAGGATGGACCTCCATCGGCCTGTGCAACAATGTCATCTATGACCTCGAGAATATGAATGCCGCCGATATCGGCATCACCGAGGAGAAAAAAGCGGCTTATATTGCCGACATCAGGACCTTCCGCGCATACTGCTACTATGCCATTTATGAAATATGGGGCGGCGTGCTGCCGCTCAATACCGGCGTCTCCACGAAGGAAATCCCGGGCAGCGTCTCCACCGACTTCAACGAGGGGTGTAAAATCATCTACAACTTCATCATGAAGGAGCTGGACGAAACCGTCTCTCTGCTTCCGAAGAACAACGTTAACCGCATGAACCAGGCTACCAACCGGATGATCAAGATGCGCCTGTTGCTCAACGCGGAAGTCTTTATCGGCGAAAACAAATATGCCGAATGTGCCACCCTGGCCCAGGAGATCATCAACGGGAATTACGGAACTTACCAGATTGCTCCCACCTACCAGGAGATCTTCGGACCCCAGAATGCAGAGAAGTGCAAGGAGATCATCTTTGCCTTCGCCAGCGATCCTACCCACCGCAATACCAACTGGATCCGCAATATGGCCTTCCTGCCTTACAATATTAAGAATTACCTGGATTATACTCCTCCTAGTTCAGGATGGAACTGCACCTGCCTGGCGCCCTCCTTCGATAACTCGGCCAATTTCTACAAGGGAGAACCTGAAACGGCTGCCAAATGCTTCCTCGACGCTCCCTACAATGACAAACTGGGCGCCGTCTACCAGCGCTTCGACCCTAAAGACATCCGCCGCCAGAATTACCGTTCCGATGTTTCCGGGTTCTATGTGGGCCAGATGCTGAAAGATTCCATCAAGGCCAACTTCGGCACCGGTGCCATTCTGCCTGGCGATGCCGACCGGAACAAACAAGCCCTGATTTATGTCGACCAGGTCGGTACCTTCCAGAACAAGGGGCGTACCCTCGAAACGGTGATGTCCCCCCGCTGGGGAGAGACCAATTCCGGCGTCAGGTTCATCAAATACCCCTTCTTCCCCACCGCGGCCAACATCGACATGCGGGAAGCCGACAATGTCGAGTTCCGCCTGAGCGAGGTGGTTTATACCCTCGCGGAATGCAAGCTGCGCGCCGGCGATGCCGCAGGGGCTAAAAACCTGGTGGACCAGGTGCGGGTCCGCTATTTCTCCCCTGAGGAGTGGGCCACCGCCAAGGACCGGATGAGCCGCGGCTTCTCCGCCTATGACCAGGATTGGATGCTGAGCGAATGGGGCCTCGAATTCCTCGATGAAGGCCGCCGCCGCCGTACCGACCTCCGACGCTTCGACAAGTTCACCCAGGGCCAGTGGTGGTTCTTCGGCCGCGCTACCGACGGCGGTGTGCTGCTGCCCGAAAAACGCGACCGCAAGTACGAGTGGTTTCCCCTGCCCGAAAGGGCCCTCAGCGTGAATCCCGGACTGGTCCAGAATCCCAACTACCAATAGGGAATTGAATCGTTTACCCATCATCATGTACGTTAGATTAGAAAAGGATGATCCCCCGGCGTAATGCCGGGGGGTTGTTTTTTCCTTCGCTGAATTCTTCCCGCTTTCACGGATCCTGTACCATACCCCAAAATTTGTCTCTCAGTCTCTCTTGTCCAACCATATTACCCTAATAAAATCCCGGATGAACCTATTGAATAAAACCTTTCTGCTAGTCGCATTGTTTTTCTGCACTACGGTGGCCACTGCATCGGAAATAACCGGCATCGAACCGCCCTTCTGGTGGAGCGGCATGAACAACCACGAACTGCAACTGATGGTTTATGGCAACGACATCGCCGGCTCCCGGGTAACCGTCAAATATCCCGGGGTCAGCATCAAAGAGGTCACCGCCGCCGAAAGTAAAAACTACCTTTTCGTATATCTCGACATAAAGGCCTCGGCGAAACCAGGTACATTGGAGCTGGTTTTCACCGATGACGCGAATAAAACCGTCCTTCCCTATGAGCTGAAGGCACGCAACCCGAAGTCCGGAGCCATGGGCTTCAACACCAGCGATGTACTTTACCTGATCACCCCCGATCGCTTTGCCAACGGGGATCCTTCCAATGATCAACTTGAAGGGGCCACGGCTAACCGAGAAAGATCGGGCGCCCGTCATGGCGGCGACATCAAAGGCATCACCAACCACCTGGACTATCTTCATAACCTGGGCATCACTGCCATCTGGCTCAATCCGGTCCAGAAGAACAGCCCCAATACCTACCATGGGTATGCCATCACGGATTTCTACAAGGTGGATCCCCGCTTCGGCACCGAAGGGGAATACATCGAAATGATCGACCAGGCCCACGCACGGGGCATGAAAGTGGTGATGGACATGATCTTCAATCACAGCGGAAGCGGCCACGTCTGGATGAACGACCTCCCTTCCAAAGACTGGTTTAACAACAACAGCACCTACACCCAGACGAGTCACAACAAATGGAGCGTGGTGGACATCCATGCCCCCGCCTCGGAGAGAAAAAGCTTCACCGATGGCTGGTTTACCCGGGGTATGCCCGACCTGAACCAGAAAAACCGCCATGTGGCCACTTACCTGATCCAGAACAGCATCTGGTGGATCGAACATACCCGCATCGACGGAATCAGGCAGGATACCCACCCCTATGCTGACTATGACTTCATGGCCCGCTGGTGCCGGGAAGTCACGGAAGCCTACCCCGATTTCAACATCGTCGGGGAATCGTGGTACCCCAGCGGCCCCGGATTTACCGCCTGGTGGCAGCGCAATGCCACGGTCAGCCCCACCAATTCTTACCTCAAAACGGTCATGGATTTCAACCTGACCTTTATCAGTCAGCGTGCCTTTATCGATGAGAATAATCCCAGCGACGGGAACTCCAAAGGGCTCTTCCGAATCTACGAGTCCCTGGCCCAGGATTTCCTCTATGCCGATGTCAACAATATTCTCGTCTTCCTCGACAACCACGACCTGGGACGGTTTTCTCTGGCCGAAGATGCCGACCTCCGGAAATACAAACAGGGCATGGCCTTTCTGCTGACCACCCGTGGGATTCCCCAGCTCTATTATGGTACCGAGATCCTGATGACGGGCACCAAGGAAGGGGGCGACGGGGGCATCCGGAAGGATTTCCCGGGAGGCTGGAAGGAAGATGCCGTGAACGCCTTCACGGCCGAAGGTCGCACTCCCCGCCAGAATGAAGCCTGGAACTACCTGCAGAAACTCCTGCAGTGGAGAAAAAACAACCCGGCGGTCACCGGAGGCCGGCTGGTCCATTATGCTCCCAACAACAACGGCTGCTATGTCTACGCCAGAATCAAGGACGACAAAACCTGTCTGGTCATCCTGAACGGAAGCGACAAGGATCAGATGCTCGCGATGGACCGCTACCGGGAAGTCACCACCCCCTTTACCCGGGGCGTGGAGGTCACTTCCGGAGAGGTGCTGGACCTGACCACTTCCCTCAATATCCCTGCCCGTGGAGTCTATCTCATGGATCTACAATAAGTTCTAATAATCAAAGGACCTTTAATGGCGTAATAAAATCAGTAATATGAAACATCCATGCATCATTTATCCAACAACCAGAATGATTAACCACATAGTTATTGCATGTGTTTCACGGAATGAACCATCACCACAAAATAATTTAAACACATGAATCGTATTCTTCCTTTCCATTGCGCATCGCTCCTGCTTCTCCTGGCACTCCTGGTGGCGGGGGCCACCCAGGCCCAGAATCCGCAGAATGTGAGCAAGTGGCCCCGCGGTGTCACTTATGAGATATTTGTCCAGTCTTTCGCCGATTCCGACGGGGATGGCATCGGCGATATCAAGGGGATGACCTCCCGCCTTGACTATCTTCAGGATCTGGGGGTCGAAGGGATCTGGCTGATGCCCATGAACCCCTCCCCCTCCTACCACAAGTATGATGTGGCCGACTATTACGATATTCATCCCGATTATGGCACTCTCGAGGATTTCAAGACCTTCGTGAAGGAGGCCCATGCCCGCAATATCAGGGTGGTCATGGATATGGTCCTGAACCACAGCTCGAGCCAGAACCTGTGGTTTAA
Organism: uncultured Prolixibacteraceae bacterium; assembly: GCA_964567485.1. Taxonomy (GTDB): domain Bacteria; phylum Bacteroidota; class Bacteroidia; order Bacteroidales; family Prolixibacteraceae; genus UBA1413. The sequence goes on from CAZMMX010000049.1 coordinate 12,359, forward strand.
GGAGGCCCTGAAAGATGAACATATCAAATACTGGGACTACTATGTGTGGGCGCACAAGGACGACCCCCGGGTGCAACCGGTTGTCCGCAAGATGCCCGATGGCACCGAAAGACGGATGCGCACCAACTGGAACGTGGTCTCCAACAGCGACTACCTCTATTTCTCCCATTTTGGCAGAAACATGCCCGACCTGAATTTCGACAATCCCAAGCTGCAACAGGAAGTGTTTAAAATCGGCAAATTCTGGCTGAAGGAGGTGGGTATCGACGGTTTCAGACTTGATGCGGCACGGCATGTCTTCCCTGATGAGCGGGCGGTCGACAACCATAAATGGTGGGAGTTCTTCCTCCAGGAGATGAAAACCGTGAATCCCGACGTCTATATCGTCGGTGAAGTGTGGGCACCTGCCGAGATCGTCGGCCCTTATCTAAAGGGGATTCCGGCCTTATTTAACTTTGACATGGGACTGGAGATCATCAAGGCCATCAACGAGGAGAACGGCAGCCTCCTGGTGGACAAACATCTCAAGATAAGGGAGTTCTACCAATCCATCAATCCCGGTTTTGTCGACGCCACCTTCCTGACCAACCACGACCAGAACCGCATCATGAGCAGCGTCAGCAATAACATGGACAAGGCCAGGATGGCATCGGCCCTGCTGATGACGCTTCCGGGCTCCCCCTATATTTATTATGGGGAGGAAATCGGCATGCAGGGGACCAAACCCGACCAGTATATCAGGGAACCCTTTCTGTGGGACCTCAGGGAAAAGGATCAGCTCAGGGCCTCGTGGATCAAACCCCGCAATTCGACCGACTCCACCGTGGTGGCTCTGGCCGTGCAGCAGGCGGACAAGAACTCACTGCTCAACCATTACAAAACGCTCATCCACCTCAGAAACCGCAGCAAGGCGCTGACCTATGGCGATCTTGCCCCGGTGATACTCCCCGGACAGCCCTCCCTCTGTGCTTTTGTCCGGTCAGATGCCGGTGAATCGCTGCTGGTCATCCATAATCTGGGCCAGAACGACGCCACCCTGAAATTGCCCCAGCCTTATCAGGGATACCAAACGGTCTGGTTCGCGACCAAAACGCCTGTATTCAGCAGCAGGCAGGTGCAGATCCCGGGATATACAACCGTGATCCTCACCAAATGAAAAACCGTTCCGGAAGAGATAACCAGGATCTGTTTTACCTTTGTTCACAATCGTACCAAATAGAATAAATATTATGGGTGGATAAACCGGTTGCCCTGTAACCTCATCCGCATTTATTTCAAAAATTATCCATATGTACATAAGAAACTTTCTGCTAACCTTGCTGGCCGCCAGCCTGACCATCCATTCCTGCATGGGACAGGAGGTGGCAGAGCCTGTTGCGGCCGTTCAAAAGGAGGTGGTCGTCCAGTATGGGATTCCCTTTGCCAACGTGCCTGACCGCCGCGATGTGACCATTTACCAGGTCAACATCCGGACCTTCAGCCAGGAGGGTGACCTCCCGGGAGTGACCGCCCGCCTCGATTCCATCCGGGCACTGGGTGCCAATGTCCTCTATCTGATGCCCATCTATCCCGTCGGAAAGCTAAAAGCGGTCAACTCTCCCTATTGCATCAAAGATTACAGCGCCGTCAATCCGGAGTTCGGAACCCTGGATGATCTGCGGGCCCTGGTTGACGGGGCTCACAACCGGAACATGGCCGTCATCCTCGACTGGGTGGCCAACCATACCTCCTTCGACAACGTCTGGATTCCCAACACCACCTGGTACCTGCGCAATGAGACCGGCGATATCATCAATCCTCCCGGACATAACTGGAGGGATGTGGCCCAGCTCGATTTCTCCAACCAGGAGATGCGGCTCGAAATGATCAAAACCATGAAAGAGTGGGTCCTGAAGGCCAACATCGATGGCTTCCGCTGTGACTACACCGACGGCCCGCCCTTTGACTTCTGGAAACAAGCCATCGACACCCTCAGAAACATCACCACCCACCGGCTGCTGCTGCTCTCCGAGGGAAGCCGAAGCAACCACTTCACGGCAGGCTTTGACTACAACTTCGGGTTCGGCTTCTTCGGAAACCTGAAAAAGATCTTCCGGAATACCCAACCGGTGAAATCGCTTGAGAATTTCAATATTTCCGATTTTGCCGGAGCCTCCGATGGTCAGCAGATGGTTCGCTATACCTCCAATCATGACGTGAACGGATCGGACGGCACCCCGTTGGATCTTTTCGGTGGCAAAAAGGGGTCCATGGCCGCCTTCGTGGTGGTGGCTTACATGAAGGGCATTCCCATGATCTACAACGGCCAGGAGACGGGTACCCCCTACCGGCTGACCTTCCCCTTCACCTCCACCAAAATTCCCTGGGGAACCGACCCCGCGATGACGGCGGAATACAAAAAGATCGTGGCCTTCAGAAATCAGAGCACGGCCATCAGGCGGGGTGAACTGACCTCCTTCTGCACTGACGACGTGTGTGCCTTTACCAAAAATTATGGCGCAGAACAGGTGCTGGTGCTGGTGAACATGAGAGATTCCATCGTCGATTTCGCCGTGACTCCCGAACTGGCCGCCACCCACTGGAAGGACGTCTTTAACGACGGAAGCCTGACGCTGACCCCCAAAATCTCTCTCCAGCCATACGCCTACTTGGTCCTCCGTAAATAATCCAACCTTTAATGATCTCTATGAAGCTCAAGACATTTTTCCAGGTCATTTTCCTTTTGGCCATCTTCTTGCCGGGATGGATCAACGAAGCTTCCGGCCAGAAGTCGTTTCTGACGGCCAGCGGCACGGCAGTGTTCTATCCCGTCGGTTTTGATTCTGTACTAACCTTGCCCTCCTTCTCCATTGAGAAAGAGCTCTTACCCTGGAAGGATATTCCTTCCGGATGGGCGTTGAGACCTCAGTTCTCGGTAGAAAACGGTAAAGCCATAGCCAAGGTCACCTGGCCGGGCCATGCCGACCTGTATGGCACGGGTGAAGTTAAAGGTGCCCTAAAAAGAAACGGAACGGAAGTCATATTATGGAACACCGATAATTATGGCTATGGCAAGGCCGGCGGAAAGCGCCTTTACCAATCCCACCCCTGGGTTATGGGGGTGCGGCCCGATGGTTCTTCCTTCGGAATCATTGCCGATCATTCCTGGAAACAAACCATTTCCCTGACCGACACCATCACCTTCACCTCCGATGGTCCCCCCTTCAGAATGATCATCATCGAAAAGGACTCGCCTCAGGAACTTCTGAAAACACTTGCTGATCTGACCGGGACCATAGACATGCCTCCCTTGTGGGCCCTGGGGTACCAGCAATGCCGGTATTCCTACTACCCCGAGGCCCGTGTCAGGGAAATCGCCACTGAATTCCGGAAAAGAAAGATTCCCTGTGATGTGATCTGGATGGATATCGATTATATGCAAAACTACAAGGTGTTTACCTTTGATTCCGTCCACTTTCCCGATCCTGCCCAGCTGAATGACTATCTGCATCAGAATGGTTTCAAGTCGGTGTGGATGATCGATCCGGGGATAAAAAAAGAAAAGGGGTATTTTGTCTACGACCAGGGGAGTGCCGGGAATCACTGGGTCCTCAACAGCAACCGCGAAGAGTTCAACGGACGGGTATGGCCGGGAGCGTGTGCTTTTCCTGACTTCACCATTCCTGATACCAGGAGGTGGTGGGAGTCCCTGTACAAGGACTTCATGCAAACCGGTGTTGACGGCGTTTGGAATGACATGAATGAGCCTTCGGTATTCAACGGTCCCGGAGGCTCAATGCCCGAAGATAACATCCACCGGGGAGGCGGCGCCCTTCCGGAGGGATCCCACCTGCGCTACCATAATGTCTACGGCTTGCTGATGGTTCAGTCTTCACGCGAGGGCATCCTGAAAGCGCTTCCGGGGAAAAGACCCTTCGTGCTCTCCCGGTCTAACTTCCTGGGCGGTCAGAAATTTGCCGCTACCTGGACCGGTGACAATGTCTCGAGTTGGGACCACCTGAAGATGTCCACCCCGATGGTGCTGAACCTGGGGTTGTCGGGACAGCCGTTCAGCGGTCCCGATATCGGTGGCTTCAGCAGATCACCTGACCCGGAACTCCTGGCCCACTGGATGGCCATCGGCGCCTTTTATCCTTTCAGCCGGAACCACGCCGAGAAAAATACGGCAGCCCAGGAACCCTGGGCTATGGGCCAGATGGTGGAGGATGTCTCCAGAACAGCCCTCCAGAGACGCTACAGATTGCTGCCCTACCTCTACACGCTGTTTCATGAAGCTTCAACAACCGGACTGCCGGTCATGCGCCCCGTCTGGTTCGCTGACATCAGGGATACTACCCTCCGTGGCGAACAGGAGGCATTCCTGTTGGGTGCGGACTTAATGGTCATTCCCAAATGGTCGGAAAAGCCACGTTTACCACAGGGAATATGGAAATCTATCACACTGGTGGGTGAAGATTCACGGCATGATCCCTACCAACCCGACCTGAAACTCCGCGGAGGGGCCATTCTGCCCATGAACCGTGTCATTCAGTCCACCGCAGATTATCATACCGACTCCCTCACGCTTCTGGTTTGTCCTGATGCGAACCGAGAAGCTGCCGGCACACTCTATGTCGATGCAGGCGAAGGCTTCGGATACCGTAATGGAGACTATGAAGTAAACAGCTTCACCGCCCGGAAATCAGGGAAGAACGCACTGGTGGTCAGATGCAAAACCACAGGGATCAGACAAACCGCAGATAAAAGGTGCTACCAGGTCGGGGTGGTCACCGATACCGGCGTCGTCTGGTCAGCCTGGCGTAAAAGCCATCGCATTAAAGTCACGGGATTACTTTAATACTGCACTAACTTCATAAAATAAACTTGACAAACGAATATTCCACACTATGAAAACGCTGACTTCAAGACTTTTTTGGGTCCTCATGATGGCCTTTGCCATCACGTTTCAGGGGTATGGCCAGCAGAGAAGAGCTGCCCGTGTCGTTTCACCTGTGGTTCATGAGAACAACAGGATCACCTTCCGTCTGATGGCTCCGGAAGCGACAAAAGTCACCTTGTCGGGCAACTGGATGGTTGCCGGAACGGCGCCGGTCGAACTGGCCAAGGGAGACTCGGGACTCTGGACCATCACCACCGATCTCCTTCCCCCTGAGATTTACACCTACTCCTTTTTTGTCAATGGGGTCAAAACCCTGGATCCTGCCAATGCACAGGTGGTCCGCGACGGAACCCGGTATGAAAGCATGGTGGTGGTTCCGGGAAAAGAATCAGAGGTTTATCTGGTCCATGACGTTCCCCATGGCCGGCTTTCCAAAGTATGGTACCCTTCGCCCTCTCTGGGCAAAAACCGCAGAATGTATGTCTATACCCCTCCGGAATACGACAACGACAACAACAAATATCCGGTGTTGTATCTGCTGCATGGTGCCGGTGGCGACGAGGACGCCTGGACTACCCTGGGACGGGCTCCCTGGATTCTGGATAACCTGATTGCCGCGGGTAAGGCTGAGCCGATGATCGTGGTGATGACCAACGGAAATGGCTGGTCAGCGGCAGCCCCCGGGGAGGAACCCTTCTCTGCGATCACCCCTGCCGGTGCCCCCAGGCAACCCGGGCAGGCCACTTTTGAACAAAGCCTGGTCAACGATGTCATTCCCTTTATCGAGAAGAATTACAGGACTTTCACCGATAAGGAGAGCCGGGCTATCGCCGGTTTGTCCATGGGCGGCATGCATACCCAAAACATCACCAATGCCAATCCCGGCCTCTTCGGATACATCGGCATCATGAGCATGGGACTTCGAACCTCTTCCCGGATGGGGAATTACAACGAGGAGGAACATAAGAAGCAGCTTCTGGCCCTCCGGAACAGCGGGGTGAAGCTTTACTGGATCGCTTGCGGCAAAGAGGATTTTCTGTTTGAGAGCGTCACGAATCTGCGCCACCTCTATGATACTATCGGGTTTAAATATGTTTACCGCGAAAGCTCCGGGGGTCACACCTGGCCCAACTGGCGAATCTACCTTTCCGAACTGGCTCCCCAGCTTTTCAAATAAACCGGAGAATCACAGCAATTTCCAATAAACTTGAACCCGGCCAACACTTTGGGCGAAATGACCATGATGGCCGTTAGTTTTTAGTTTCAGTAGCCCGGCCACTAAAGGACATATATACTTACTCCATGCGAATCGGAGATCAGCGGAGCAACGCAGACCTAATTCCATGGGCGTGAAGAACCGATCTGACATACCTGAGATATATAATTGAAGTACAATACATTAAATAGCTTATACGTATGAAAAACATTTTCTTGTTTTCAGTGTGCTGGCTGATGGCGCTTCTCGTGGTTGGCCAGAACCCGCCCGCCACGGTGCCGGGTCAACCCCAACCTCAACAACCAGCCCGGTCCATCCAACCCACCACGCCACAGCCTCAGCAGGCAGCCCAGCAACGGCAACCCGAACGGTGGGCGCCCGAAAGTACCGAATGGTATACGCCCGTTCCCGTTAAGGTCAACCCCGGCGTGGGCACGAAACCTCCCGCTGATGCCATCGTCCTTTTTGATGGATCCGATTTGTCCAAATGGCAATCACGGGGCGGAGAACCTGCCAAATGGAAGGTCCACGACGGGGTGTTCACCGTGGAACCCGGTACCGGGAGCATCTCCACCAAAGAGTACTTCGGGGATTGCCAGTTGCACATCGAATTCAGGTCTCCGGATCCGGAAAATTACCATGGCCAGAACAGAGGCAACAGCGGCATCATGATCCAAAGCCGCTATGAGGTCCAGGTGCTCGATGGCGACAACAATCCCACCTATGTAAATGGGATGGTCGGAAGCATTTACAAACAGAGCGCCCCACTGGTCAACGCCTACACCAAAAACGGGGAGTGGCAGGTGTATGATATTTATTGGTCCGCTCCACGCTTCGGAGCCGACGACAAACTGGAGTCTCCGGCCATCATCACCGTAGTGCTGAATGGGATCGTCGTGCAAAACAACTATATCCTGAAAGGAAACACCCCTTACACCGGATTGCCCCGATATACGGCCCATGGCCGCATGCCCCTCTCCCTCCAGGATCACAATACCCCGGTTTCCTTCCGGAATATCTGGATCAGAAACCTTTAATACCTTCTATTACAGACTCATAACAACCTTAACCAACACAAACGATATGACCACCAACAGAAGAGAATTCCTGAAGTTCGGTTCCGCAGTGGCAGCCGGAATGGGAATCACTTCCCTGTTCTCGCGGGAAACCATAGCGCACTTGTCCGGACCAGTTCCTCAGCCTAAAGGGGCAATACTTTCAGGATATCGCGCCGATTCCAGCATAAACCTGGGCGTTATCGGCGTGGGGATGGGTTGCCGGGACCTGCAGGGAGCCCTGACCGGTAATCCCTGGGTCCATTGTGCGGCCCTGTGCGACGTCAACAGTGTCCGTCTGGAGGAGCAGGCAGCCCGGTTTAAGAAAGAGTTTCCCGGTCAAACGGCCGACATCAGGCTTTATTCTGATTTCCGGAGGCTTCTGGAAGATAAGGATATCGACGGGGTCATCATCGCGACGCCTGACCATTGGCATACTTACATTTTCGCCGAAGCACTGAAAGCGGGAAAAGCGGTCTATGTCGAGAAACCCGTGGCCAATTCCATTGCGGAGTGCCATGTTTTAATGGATTTGCAGAAGAAATATAACCAGACGGTCACCACCGGTTTGTGGCAGACCAGCCAGAAATATTTCATCGGGGCCAATGAAATTCTGAAAACGGGTGTTCTGGGTGATGTTTATAAAGTTCAGCTGTGGTTGAGTCAGGGCACTGATCCCCGGCCTGCGGTGGAAGATGCCCCTGCCTCCTCCACTTTGGATTATGACCGGTGGCTGGGACCCGCTCCCGAAAGGCCCCACAATCCTTACCGCGTCAGGAGCTGGCGGAGTTTCTGGGACTACGGGGGCGGACAACAGACCGACTGGGGAGTGCACTGGATCGACTCTGCCTTCGACGGACTGGAAGCCCTGGGAGTCAGCAAAAGGATCTTCCCAAAAGCGGTCTTTTCAACGGCCTATAAGCACCCTCAGTCGTTTAATGAGACCCCCGCCTGCCAGACCACCATCTTCCAATACGACCATTTTCATATCGAATGGACCCAGCAGGTGGCCCACCTCTACAACCGCAACCAGGGAGTAGCCTGGATCGGGAGTAAGGCCACCCTGGTGTGTAACCGCGACGGGTACGAGCTCATCCCCCAGGTGGGCAGGAACAACGAGACTTCGGTGGAACCGGTGAAGGTGACAGGGCCTTTCGAAGAGGGGGGAATAGAAGCCCATACCGCCAACTGGTGCGCGGCCATCCGCGACCAATCGGTGAAAACCAACAGTCCAGTCGAAAAAGGGGCCTTTGCCACCATCCTGGCGCACATGGCCAACATCTCCTTCCGGACGGGCACCATGGTGGTCTACGATCCGGGAAAACGGTCGTTTATCGACAACCCTGAAGCCGACAAATACCTGATGCCGGCTTACCGGGCCCCCTGGAAATTTCCGGAGGTCTAACCTAAGGCTCACAAGTTGCTGAAAAACCCGCGGCAATGCAGAATCCAGGCACTGTTTCCCGGGTAGAATAACAGATGCTCAAAATCCCGTACGGCGAT
>CAZMMX010000050.1:0-13710 GCA_964567485.1 uncultured Prolixibacteraceae bacterium
CCCCGCAGTGGCGAGTCGCGATATTCCGGCCGTCATCGTGGCTCCAGGGCGAGGCGGACGAACGTGCCCAGGGTTTGGTCCATCTTGTTGGAGCTCTCGATCACAAAAAGGCAAACATCCTCAACCGGTTCATATTTTCACCGGTGGCGAGCATTTTGACGTCGGCTTCCAGCATGTCCATGCGGGCGGCCTCCTCCGGGTCAACCCAACGGGCTGCGTGGTGTTCGTTCAGGAAAAGCTCCCCTTCCGTCCACCGGCATAAGAAGGGATAAAGGATGATTTCCTTTTCCGCATAGGCATGGCTGACGGGTTCCAGGGGCGAGACCACGGCAATCCCGATTTCCAGTTCTTCCCTGATCTCCCTGACCAAGGCCTCCTCCCGGCTCTCTCCCGGCTGAATCTTGCCCCCCGGAAACTCCCACTTCCACGGATGTCCCGAGTGCATCCCATGCTGGGTGACCAGCAACTTTCCCTTGTCGGTGATCAGCGCACACACCACTTCTTTACGTAACCCTTCATTTATCATCACCTAAAAATAGGCTTTTTTCAGAAACCGGGCCTCACTATTTTTCTAACTTTGGCTCTTGGTGATCTGTTCACAAGACCAATCCATGACAAGAGAAGAATTGAAGGTATTATTAAGTTCCTGGGAAAACCTATGGGTGGTGAAAAACAACCGGGTCGATCTTACCCCTGATCTCCCTATGCTTATGGAGATTGCCCTGGAGGGGCGTGACCATGAGAGTTGGCGGGCCGCCTGGGTCGCCGACAAACTTACCTCCCGGAAGCCTGACCTGATCTCCCCTTACCTCGGGAAGCTGGTGGAAAGCCTGCCTACCCTGGCCCATACGGGTAAAAAACGGCAGTTCCTGCGCATGATTTCTTGTTGTCCTGTCGACCCTGAAGTGGCGGGATCCCTTTTTGACCACTCCCAGCAGTTGCTCTTTGATCCGCGCGAGCCGGTGGCCGTAAAAGCCTATGCCATGCAGATTCTTTTTAATATTTCAGAGGATCAGCAGGAGCTGAAGCCGGAGGTGGCGGAGACCATTGGTCAGGTCATGGAGATGTACCCCGAACCGGGAATTCAGGCCAAGTGCAAAAAACTAATCCACAGGCTGACCCGTGATTCTTCACGGCGCGGCAGGAAATCCGGGCAAAATATGCAGTCACCTCCCATCTCCCAGTCCGGGAACAACGGCCTCTGAAGGATCTTTTTACGTTTTACACACCCCGTGTTTTTTCTTATCTTTGCGGCCCAGTAAAGAGCAACATGGTGCAACCCGTTTATCTCACACATACCTTCCCCAATGGGATCAGGCTGATTCATCAGCCTGACGACTCCCCCGTGGCCCATCTGGGTGTGATCCTCAATACCGGATCGCGTGACGAAACCGCTCAGGAACACGGGATCGCCCATTTCATCGAACACTGCATTTTCAAGGGAACCCAAAGGCGGAAGGCCTACCATATTCTCAGCCGCATGGAGGATGTCGGGGGAGAACTCAATGCCTATACCACCAAGGAGGAAACAGCCCTTTACGCTACCTTCCTGTCGGAAGATTTTGTAAGGGCGGCGGAACTTTTAAGCGATATCCTTTTTAGCAGTGTCTTTCCCGAAAAGGAGCTGAAGAGGGAAAAGGAAGTCATCGCTGAAGAGATCAATTCCTACAAGGATTCTCCGGGGGAACTGATCTTTGATGATTTTGATGAGCTGGTGTTTGACGGCCATCCCATTGCCCGGAATATTCTGGGGACTTTTGAAAGCGTGAGAAGTTTTGGCCGTGATGATATTTTCCGGTTCATCGGCAACAACTACCATACTGACCAGATGGTGATCAGCTCAGTGGGCAATATCCCCTTCAAAAAGCTGATCCATTTGTGCGACCGGTATTTCGGGCAGGCGCCCACCCGGGAGCGGCAGTTCCTGCGGGAGCGTTTTTCCGGCTATCGTCCCGGAGAGCGTTTCGCGAAAAAGGAGACTTTCCAGACCCACTGCATGGTGGGCAACATCGCCTATGATTCCAACCATCCCCGTCGCATTGTCATGATCCTGCTGAACAACCTGCTGGGCGGCCAGGGAATGAACTCGCGCCTTAACCTGGCCCTCAGAGAACGCGAGGGCATGGCTTACAATATCGAATCCTCTTACAACTCATATTCCGACACGGGACTCTTCAGCGTTTACTTCGGGACCGACAATGAGAATTTTGAGAAGGCCCTCGATGTCGTTTTCCGGGAATTCAGGCTTCTCACAGAGAAAAAACTGGGGACCCTGCAGCTTTCACGGGCGCAGAAGCAGCTGACGGGACAACTGGCCATCGCCGGGGAAAACCACGAGGAGCTGATGCTGACCATCGGAAAAACCTATCTCTTTTATAACCAGGTGGACCCCTTCCCGGTAGTCTACAAGAAAATCGGGGCCATTACCGCAGAGCAGATCCTGGAGGTGGCCAATGAGATCCTGGATCCCGCGCTGATGAGCCGGCTGGTCTTCCGGTAGTGGCTTTTTCTGCTGCTCTTCCGCTAAATACTTAACCTGCTGCTTTTCCCATAGACGCTCTTCCGGCGACTCTCCCAGTTTATGCCGCAAATTACCTGCTGTTCCTTTTTGCGGACTTTCTGAAACCGTTATCTTTGCTGGGGTATGGCAGAAGAAAAAAAATATGTGGAGACGCCGCTGATGCGGCAATATTATGCCATCAAGGCCAAACACCCCGATGCGGTTTTGCTTTTCAGGGTTGGGGATTTTTACGAGACTTTCGGTGACGATGCCATCAAGGCTGCGGAGATCCTGGGCATTACCCTGACCCGCAGGGCCAACGGAGCCGCCAGTTATGTGGAGCTCGCCGGATTTCCCTACCATGCCCTGGATACCTACCTCCCCAAGCTGGTCAGGGCCGGACAGCGGGTGGCCATCTGTGAACAGCTCGAAGATCCTAAACTCACCAAGAAAATCGTCAAAAGGGGCATCACCGAACTGGTGACCCCCGGGCTCTCCATCAACGACCAAATCCTCGAAAACAAGGAGAATAACTTTCTGGCATCGGTTCATTTCGACCGGAAGACGGCCGGCGTCTCATTCCTCGACATTTCGACAGGTGAATATCTGGTCGCCCAGGGGAGTTTCGAATACGTCGACAAGCTGCTCAGCTCCTTCCAGCCCCGGGAAGTGCTTTACCAAAGGGGAAGATCACAGGAATTCAACGATATCTTCGGAACGCGCTACTTCACTTTCACCCTCGACGACTGGGTCTACACCACCGATGCGGCCTTTGACCGGCTGACGCGCCACTTTCAGGTGAAGTCGCTGAAAGGCTTCGGCATCGACAATCTGCCCCTGGGAATCATCGCCGCCGGCGCCATCCTCTATTACCTCGATATCACCCAGCATAAGCAGGTCAGCCACATCAACAACCTGAGCCGCATCGAAGAAGAACACTATGTTTGGCTCGACCGTTTCACCATCCGGAACCTGGAGCTTTTTCATACCATGTATGAGGGGGCACGGTCGCTTCACCATGTACTCGACAAGACCATCTCCCCGATGGGGTCGCGGCTTCTGCACCGCTGGATGGCCCTTCCCCTCAAGGAGGTGGCCAGAATCAACGAACGCCTCGATGTGGTGGAGACCTTGATAAACGATGACTCCCTGAATGAGAAGATCAGAGAACACCTCAGACTGGTCGGGGACCTGGAACGCCTGGTCTCCAAGGTGGCAGTGGGGCGCATCAACCCCCGCGAAGTCCAGCAGGTGAAAAATGCCCTCAACGCCCTGGTCCCCATCAGGGAAGCCTGCCAGAACTCCAGCGATAAAACCCTGCTCCGTTTTGCTGATCAGCTCAACCCCTGCGACACCATCAGGGAGCGCATCGAAAAGGAGATCTGCGAAGATCCTCCTGTGCTGATCAGCCGCGGTAAGGTAATCGCTGCCGGGGTGTCGGCGGAACTCGACGAACTCCGCGAACTGGCCTTCTCGGGAAAGGATTACCTGGCCCGCATGCAGAAGAAACTCAGCGAAAAAACAGGGATCACCTCGCTGAAAATCAGCTTTAACAATGTCTTCGGATATTACATTGAGGTGCGGAATACCCACCGGGAAAAGGTCCCCTCCGAATGGATCAGGAAACAGACCCTCGTGGGTGCTGAACGTTACATCACCGAAGAACTCAAGGAATACGAAACGAAAATTCTGGGTGCCGAAGAGAAAATCCAGGAGCTGGAGACCCGGCTTTTTAATGACCTGGTACTGGCGGTTTCGGATTATATTTCCGCCATGCAGCTCAATGCCGCCATCGTGGCCCGCATCGACTGCCTTCTCTCCTTTGCCACCTGTGCACGGGACTACAACTATGTCAGGCCTCTGGTCGATGACTCCACCTTTCTCGATATCAAAGAAGGACGCCATCCGGTCATCGAAAGGCAACTTCCCCCCGGAGAGAGCTATATCGCCAATGACCTCTTCCTCGACCAGGAAGAACAACAAATTGTCATCATCACCGGTCCCAATATGGCGGGAAAGTCGGCCTTACTGCGCCAAACAGCCCTGATCGTTCTGATGGCCCAGATGGGCTGTTTCGTTCCGGCAGCCTCGGCAAAAATCGGCGTCGTCGACAAGATTTTTACCAGGGTGGGGGCCTCCGACAATATCTCCCTGGGGGAGTCCACCTTTATGGTGGAAATGAACGAGGCCGCCAGCATCCTCAATAACGTCTCTGACCGGAGCCTTATCCTTCTCGACGAGCTGGGAAGGGGAACCTCTACCTATGATGGCATTTCCATCGCCTGGTCCATCGTGGAATACCTCCATGAACATCCCCGGGCCCATGCCAAAACCCTTTTTGCCACCCACTACCATGAACTCAATGAAATGGCGGCCTCCTTCTCCAGGGTGAAAAATTTCAACGTCTCTATCAAAGAGCTGGGCAACAAGGTGATTTTTCTTCGTAAACTGGTAAAGGGGGGGAGCAACCACAGCTTTGGGATCCATGTGGCTGCCATGGCTGGCATGCCCCCCAGCGTGGTCGAAAGGGCCGCTGAAATCCTTAAACAGCTCGAGAATAAAGAACCCCGTGAGAACCTGGCCAAACCCCTGGAAACCATCAGGTCAAGCCGCGAAGGAATTCAGCTCAGCTTTTTCCAACTCGACGACCCGGTGCTCAAACAAATCCGCGACGAAATCAAAAACCTCAATATCAATAATCTCACCCCTCTGGAAGCCCTGAATAAGCTGAACGACATCAAGAAACTGACCGGACTTAAATAGCCCTGATTTTTTTTTTGATTTTTTGGTGAGTAATAAAAATGGTTTATATTTGCATCGCGAAAGAAAAACGTTCTTTGCTCCCCGGTGCAAGCCGGAAAACCTGCGGAAACAGCTCTTTTGACGGAGTGCGGTCAGATGGCCGATCGGGGTCGCTAAGGGGCAAATGGTTTGAAAATGCGGGAATAGCTCAGTTGGTAGAGCACGACCTTGCCAAGGTCGGGGTCGCGAGTTCGAGTCTCGTTTCCCGCTCCCTGTAAAGCGTAAAATCCTGATTTTACGCTTTATTTTTTTCAGGGGTAACCTCAAGGGGCCTGAGGCTCCGGAGAAAACCCCGGAAAAGGAAGAAAAAGTGGATGATTATCCATGAGGGCCGCCCGGATGGTGGAATGGTAGACACGAAGGACTTAAAATCCTTTGGCTTAACGGCTGTGGGGGTTCAAGTCCCCCTCCGGGTACAAGTTTGAAGCTAATCAATTTTATGTCAATTGATTAGCTTCTTTTTTTTGATTTATCCGCAGCTTAATTCCGGTGCGCGCATGGCGCTAGGCAAGACTTTTTGCGCTCCTGAACGGAATCGGATTCCCTCTCTTATGGTGGTGGGAAGTACTAATTCACTGTTTGGACGCTGTGGATTGAAAGTTTGAAAATTCACGAAATATTTCCAGCACCCCCGAAGGCAATTCCCAAAGAAAATTAACCGGCATGTTCTCTGTAATTAATTCATTGTTACAATTATACGGTTCTTCTCCTCTTGCTTGAACACATCCTTGACACAGGGGGCTCAGAAAATGCTATTTGTTTTTGCCTTAACTTATATACTGCAATAACTTTTCAGAACAAGTAAAATGAGGGTGCAGGATTATTCGTTTAGGTCACACTTTCTGGAAGTTAAAGGGATACAGATCCATTATATTGACGAAGGCACATTCATATCCCCAACCATCCTCTTTTTGCATGGGGTCCCCACCTGGTCGTTCACCTTCCGGAACATCATTCCCCGTTGTCTTGAAAACGGACTCAGGGTCATCGCTCCCGATCTTCCTGGTTTTGGAAAATCTGACAAACCGAATGGGAAAGGGGTGTATACGCTGAACAACCTTATTGGCTGGATAGAGGAATTTATAGGGAGGAGGGAACTGAACCGTCCCTTTTTGTTTGGACATGACTGGGGTGCCATTCTTGGTATGATCCTGGCCGCCCGGAATCCGGATCTTTTTTCCGGAATGATTCTCTGCAACGGCTATTTGCCTATTCCCGGACAGCGGATTCCTTTTCAACTGCACCTTTGGAAATGGTTTACCCGTTTTTCACCGGTTATCCCGGTGGGGTGTTTTGTCAGTGCCTACTGCAAGAAAAGGTTGTCAAAGGAGGAACGGGCAGGGTATGACTTTCCCTTTCCGCAGGAAAGGGAGAAAGCAGCCCTCCGGATTCTGCCTCAACTCATCTCCTTCCGCAGAAATAATAAAGAAACTTCTATGTTTGCCTGGAGCTGGGAGCGGCTTAAAAATTACGAAAAACCGGTCTTAACACTCTTCAGCAGCGATGATCCCATTACCCGGGGCGGCGATCGTATCATTCAATCCCGGATCCCCGGTGCCGGAAATCAGCCACATCGTGTTCTGGAAGGCAGGCACTTTCTTCAGGAGGATTCACCAGAAGAATTGGGCACCATTATTTGTCAATTTGTAAATAATAACTCATGATGGCCGGATGTAAAATTGAAAGCATTGGGGTTAAGCTTCCGGACAAAACCGTCTCCACTGCTAAGATTACCAGCAGGTTGCGAATTTCAGTCCCCCTGCGGCTTGAGTTGATGACCGGGATTGCCCGGAGAAGAGTCTGCGGTGATGGGGAAGACTCCCTGACCCTGGCCGCCGATGCTGCCCGCGACTGCTTTCACTACTCCCGTTACAAACCGCAGGAGATTGAAATGTTGATTTGCTGTTCCATATCCAAATATGTCAATGGGTTGAACCACTTCTATGAGCCTCCCCTCTCTACACTGCTAAAGCAGAAAATCGGCTGTCCCCAGGCTTTGAATTTTGACATATCCAACGCTTGTGCCGGCATGATGACCGGTTTGCACATCGCCAATAATTTTATTTCCGGGGGAACCGTAAGGAATTGCCTGGTCGTTAGCGGTGAATACATCACCAGCATCAGCAACAATGCAGAGAAAAACATCGACACCCCTGGTCACCCTGAAATTGCCTCCCTGACGGTTGGGGATGCAGGGGCAGCGGTGATCCTTTCCCGGACACAAAAAGAGGAAGCGCCCATTTTATGGTCTGAACTCATCACCCTCAGCAAGTACAGCGATTTGTGCCAGGGAAACCAGGATCCGGTTTTCGCCGGGGCTACCATGAGAACCAACATGCAAAAAATCCATGAGGTCTCGATTCTCCATGCCCCCCGGTTCATCGATGATGCCCTGAAAAAGGTGGGATGGACCATGAAAGACATCGATTTTCTGATCCCTCACCAAACCGCAAAGCTCTCCATTGAGGCGGGTGCCCAATCTTTCGCCCGCTATTTTGGAGAACTTCCGGGGGAAATACTGATCAATCTGAAGGAGACCGGAAATACCGCGTCCACGACCCATTTTGTCGCCCTTTATAAAAACCTGCAGGAAAAACGGTTTAAAGAGGGAGATAAGGTCATGTTGCTCAGTTTTGCATCAGGATTGGTGATCGGCATCGTACTTTTTACCATGAACGGAATGATACGCAATTATGGGGACGGTCATTAAATCGGCAGCTTTTAGTTATCCATCGGCCACGAAAGGAATTCTGGAAATGATGGCCGGTGTGGCGGAACAATGTATGAGGACGGCCTGTTCCAGCATTGAAGAGGTGGAAATGCTGATCAACACCGTTGTTTACAATGAAAAACACATCTCTGAACCTGCCCTGGCCGCCCTGATCCAGGATACCCTTGAAAACGGGAGCTGTGATGCGGGAACAAAGACCCTGACCGGTCGGAAACTGTTTTCTTTTGACCTGAACAATGGGGGCGGTGGTGTTTTAACCGCCTTCCGGGTTATGGATGGATTTATCAGGTCGGGAACCGTTAAAAAAGGAGTGATCACGGCGGGTGATGCCCGGCCTGCCACCGGAGAAACCGTCAATTACCCCTATGCCGATTCTGCAGGAGCTGTTTTTCTCTCGGATGATCCTTCCCAAAAAGGTTTTGTCTCTTTCAGAAATGACACCTGGCCTGATTATGCCATGGATTTCCAAAGCTTTCTCTCCTGGAATTCCGGGCACCTCAAACTGGACATCGTCCAAAGGGATGATTATGCCCTTCATTGTGTCGCTTGTGCCGAAAAGTCGCTCCGGAAGTTTCTGGCCGATGAAAACCTGTCACCGGCAGATATCAACCTGGTGCTGGCTTCACCCTCCCCAGTGCAATTTTCTGCAGGATTGCAGAAATCTATGAATTGGAAGGATAACATGGTTGAGACTGACCGATCCCCCGAGTTCTATTCCTCCGGAATATGCCTGCCTTTGTCCAGTACAATTGTTAATGGCTTGTTCCGGAATGCCAGGCATATCCTCTTTATCACCGCAGGGGCCGGGATCACCATATCCATGGCCCTTTACCAGAATGGCTGAGAATCAATGGTATGGAAAATGTCACCCGGTTTCTCTATGATTTTGCCGCGCTCCACCCGGAAAAACCGGCTTTGCTTCATCCGGTCAGGATCACCTTTGGGGAACTTTGCCGTCTGACAGATGCCTATGCGGCGGGATTTGCCGGATCTGGGATTTCCAAAGGCACCCGGACTGTTGTGCTGATTAAGCCAGGTGCCGATCTCTTTGCTGTTGTTTTTGCCCTGCTCCGCATCGGCGCCATTCCGGTGCTGATAGATCCCGGCATGGGGATTAAAGCCATGGTCAGGGCCTTGTCCACCGTGAAGGCCGGTGCATTTGCCGGAATGACCAAAGCTCACTGGCTCCGGCTGCTTTTCCCACATGCCTTGAAAACCATCCGCGTGGCTGTGTCAACAGGCATCCCCTTGTTCCCGCGTGATGGCTCCCTGAAAAAATTCAGGAAGTCCGGAAATACCTCCTATACCTTGTCTCAGTCAGCCCCCGATGATGAGGTGGCTGTTTTTTTTACCAGCGGCAGTACCGGACCGGCCAAGGCGGTGGTGTACCGTAACGCAATGGTGGAAGCCCAGATGCATTACCTTCGGGACCATTTCCGGTATGCTCCCAATGATATCGACCTCTGCACATTTCCGCTGATCGGATTGCTGGTGATCAACCTGGGTCTTTCCGTCGTCATGGCCGATATGGACATGACCCATCCCGCAACGTTGAAACCATCGAAGCTCCTGACGAATATCAGACAATATGGATGTACTACCATGTTCTGCTCACCCATGGTGCTCAAAAAACTGTCCCGATACGCACACGCCCGTAAGCTGAAAATCGATTCACTACAGAAGGTTTTCACAGCCGGCGCACCGGTGCCTTCCGGACTGTTACGCGATTTTAAGAAATTGGTGCCCCCGGGTGCTGTGATCCATACCCCTTTTGGCTCCACGGAAGCACTCTCCGTTACGGATGCCACAGATGCTGAATTGTGGCAGGCTTATGGCGATCGGGACAGCTCCCAGCAGGGAACCTGCATTGGGAGACCGCTGGATGGAATCCGCCTCAGGCTGATCCCGGTTTCCGATGATGCAATTGAAAACATGGAGGATGTGAAGGAAGTGACCCCCGGTGAAGTGGGTGAAATTACTGTTTTTGGTCCCAATGTCACCCAAAACTACCTCAACAACGACGCTGCCAACCGTCTGTCAAAGATCAGGGAAGGTCATCTTCCCCTTATGTGGCACCGAACTGGGGACCTGGGGAGGATCGATTCTGCAGGGAGGCTGTGGTATTGCGGCAGAAAATCTCAAAGGGTGATCACCCCGACCCGGGTTTACTTCACGATTCCCTGTGAAGCCGTCTTCAACCGGCATCCCGCCGTGGAACGCTCTGCCCTGGTGGGAATCCGGATCCCCGCCTCGTGGGAACATACCGCCGTGGGAAATGCCGGAATTCCCTCCGGAATGAAAAAGAAAATAGCGGCAAATGGACCTCCTAATACGGGAATCACGCCTGTGATCTGCATCGAACTGAAACCTGGATTTAAGGAATCAGAACTCCTGCGGAATGAACTATTGGCGCTTGCCCGGGAAACCGAGGTAACATCAGGCATTGATCTTATCCTGTTTCATAAAAAGTTCCCGGTAGATCCCCGGCACAATGCCAAAATCTTCAGGGAGAAACTGGCTGTGTGGGCCCAAAAAAGTACCAAAAAATGAAAGTACTGGTGACGGGAGGCGGGGGATTTGTCGGCATGGCGCTGGTCAGACGGCTGCTGGATGAGGGTTGTGAGGTTTCCGTTTTTTCCCGGAATCTTTACCCTGAGCATCAGCAAACAGGAATTATTGTCCATCAGGGGGATATCACCCGTTATGATGAGATCAAAGAAGCCTGCCGGGGAATGGATGCCCTTTTTCATGTGGCTGCCAAGGTGGGCATCTGGGGATCGTATGCAGACTTTTATGCGGTCAATGTCAGGGGGACAGAAAATGCGATCCGCGCCTGCCTGGCCAACCGGGTAGGCAGGCTGATCTTTACCAGTTCTGCCAGTGTGGTTTTTGATGGCCGTGACATGGAGGGGGTGGATGAATCCATGCCATACCCCGAAAAACCGCTTTCTCCATATACGGCCACCAAGGCGAAAGCGGAACAGCTTGTTCTGCACGCCAATTCGGAAAAGCTAAAGACCCTCGTCCTCCGGCCCCACCTGATCGTGGGACCAGGCGATACCCAACTGATCCCCCGGATTATCGAAAGGGCCCGGAAGGGACGGTTGTTTTTGCCTGGTAGAAGGAACTGTACCATGGACTGCGTATCCATCGATAATCTGATCCAGGCTCAGTTGCTGGCGTTGAAAAAAATGGACGATAATCCGGACGTCTGCGGCAGGCCGTTTTTTATCACCAACGGTAACCCCGTTCCCATAAAGGCGTTTCTGAACGGGGTCATTCAATCAGCAGGGATTGAGCCTGTTGAGAAAAGTGTTCCTGAAACGGTGGCTTATGCCGCTGCCTGGTTCCTGGAGAAAACCCATTTGCTCCTCAGGTTGAAAGGGGAACCTTACTTCACCCGCTTCCTGATCAAAGAACTATGCACCCACCACTGGTTCGATATTTCAGCTGCCCGCAACATGCTGGGCTACGCCCCTGATTAAATATAAACCGATACTTAATTATGAAAGGATAAAAATGATCAGATTACGAACAGATATTGTATTTGTTCTTGCGGCCTTGCTGGCCGGGTGGTTTTTTTTATCGCATTCCGGGGCTGGAAGCCGACAGGAGCCATATCCCTCCTCCCGTTGATCCCGTTTTCCTTACAAGGCCCGATTCCTCCCTCTTCCTCATGCCCTTTTATTCCCGGTAACCTACCGCGGTTACTTTATGGAATAACTTTCCGGGGTGACCTTCATGTTACTCCTCAGGAAGCTGCACCCGTCTAATTTGCGGTGATGTCACTCTGACGGAAAAATCAGAAACTGTATCTGAACCGCAGGAAAGCCAGGTTGAGGTGGGTGGGGGAATTCCCTAAGTCGCCGGAGAAATGCTGCCAGATGGCTGTCAGATCCACATTTTCGGCCAGCGAGAAGTCCAGGGAGGGACCTGCATAATAGCCTTCCAGGTCGGGAAACCACATGGCTGAGAGTGTCAGGTTCAACAGGGGCGTGGCCGCCCAGGTGTACTGTCCGAAAGCGGTGAATTCCGAGAAGGCCAGGTTGCGGGCCGAGAGGGTGCTGGTATACATCATCGCGAAATCCTGCAGTTCAGGGGGATGGGTGCAATACATCAACTGGACCATGACCATGGAATTGTCTTTCAGGGACCGGTCAATACCGGCCGTGGCCAGCAACATGGCCTCTTCCCCGGAATTCTTTTCCGCTGGCACAAAGAGGGTGGCTTCCCCGCGGAAGCTGGTGGCGCCGATATTCCCCGACCAGCCGGTGCCGGCCACCCAGTCACGGCTTCCGGCATACCCCCCCAGGAATTGCACGTCGTAGCCTCTCAGGTTAAAACGCCAGAGTCCGGCCACCGTCAATTCCTCTTTCCGGTTCAGGCTGGCAGCCACTTCCACAACCGACGAGAAGGAAGGAAAATACTGGAACCTGATGGCATCACTGCCCGGCTTTTCCGAATAGTCGACATCAAAGAAAGAGTAGGCATTGAAAATATCGTTGGGATTCCACACCATGGTTTGCCCCCAGTTGATACGCTGCCTGCCGGCACGGATTTCCGTTTTTCCGGAGGTGAAATCGAGTGACAACCGGTCAAAAGTGGTATTGAGAAAAAATGAGTGCTCGTCGAACAAGTTCCAGGAAAGATCCATCCAGCCAGGGTCTGTGCCGGTCAGGGTAGCATAACCCCCTCCGGTCCTGACCATGTCGCCTGTGAAGAGCCGGTTTCTGATGCCTGCGTTAAGCCTGACATGGTCGCCGCATGAGAGGCTCAGGTTAAGCCGGTTATGCAGCAGAAAATCGTTCGTGAATTCCTCATCGGGCGAAATGAACATGGAACTCTGCAGGGAGGAGAGATATCCGGTAAAAGTGACGGCATGCTCTTTCTCCTGCCCGAACCCCAGGGAGGGGAGAAGCAGCAGGAAACCAGCCAGTATCCTGGAGGGCGTTTTCATAATGCTGCAGGCTCAGGTTCCCTGATCTCATCACATACCACCCGGCCATCTTCGAGGGTGATCACGCGCCGGGCCATTTGAACCACCCTGGGATCGTGGGTGGAAAAGATAAAGGTGATTTTCTCCTCCCGGTTCAGTTTTTCCATGATTTCGAGCAGTGAATGGGCCGATTTGGAGTCGAGGTTGGCGGTGGGTTCGTCGGCCAGCACAAATTTGGGTCTTGACGCCAGGGCTCGGGCCACGGCCACCCGTTGCTGCTGTCCGCCCGACAACTTGGCCGGACGGCTGTTGATGCGGTCGGCCAGGCCGATGGCCTGAAGCAGTTCCAGGGTGCGGGCATCCCGCTCCTTGCGCGACCGCTTCTGCAAGGCCATGATAAACTCGATATTCTCTCTGGCGGTAAGCACCGGGATGAGGTTGTAGGACTGGAAGACAAAACCGATGTTGTTCATGCGGAAGTCGATCAGTGCCGAGGGCTTTAGCGTGGAGAGGTCGGTGCCGCCGATGGTCAGTGCTCCCGACGTGGGATGGTCAAGTCCGCCGATCAGATTCAGCAGGGTGGTCTTCCCGGAACCGGAAGGCCCGACGATGGCCGCAAATTCCCCTTCCGTGAAGATGAGGTTCACCCCGTTTACGGCATGTACTTCCACTTCCGATCCATCGTAGATCTTGTGAAGGTCCCTGATCTCTATTACGTTCATGATGATGGATTTATGATTT
>CAZMMX010000050.1:13810-20840 GCA_964567485.1 uncultured Prolixibacteraceae bacterium
CCTTCCGCCTTCCGCCTTCAGTCGGTTCTGAGAGCATCCAGCGGGTTCATTTTCAGGGCCTTCCGGGCCGGGTAAACGGACGACAGGATTCCGGTGAGGATAATCAGCAGGCTGGTCATGATAAAGAAGGGAGCATCGATGGTGGGGAAGAGGTGGGCTGAAAACCCCATGGCTTCCATTCCTTCGGAATATTTGACCAGGTTGATGCCGTTTTTGGCCGTGGCGGCAATGACAATGGCCGAAATGGTCATTCCGGCCGCTCCTCCCGTTAACGATAGAAATACGGATTCAAGCATGATCATGGCGAAGGTTTTTTTCCGGTTCATCCCGATGGCGGCCAGCATGCCCAGTTCTTTGGTCCGCTCCAGGACCGCCATCAGCATGGTGTTCACAATGCCAAAGGCCAGCGCTGCCAGGATCACCCCCATAAAAATTCCGTAAATCTGCTGCATCATATCAGCCACCCAGGCCAGGTCGGGTTGGATCTCTTTCCAGTTGAGCACTTCCTGACCGTTAAAAGCTTCCCGGATTTCCGGCGTGGTCTTGTCGGTCAGGTCGTTGTCCTCCAACCGGCAGATCAGCCGGTGACAGGCCCCTTCAGGCAGTCCGGTGAGCTGCCGCAACTCCCCTTCGGGCACAAATACGGAAACCCCTTCAAACATGTCGTTGTTGGTGCGGAAAACCCCGCTGATACGGAAGGCCGCGCTGGTCTGGATGTCATTCACATCGAGGAAGGAGAGGATGATCCGGGACCCTTCGCGGAATGACCATGCCGCCTGCCCGAGGGGATAGCCGTATTTACGGATCTCTTTCGGGGTGAGCAGGCTGTCCAGGGCTTCCCCGAATTTCTTTTCCGTGATAAAACGCCTTCCGAAGAGAGGAGTTACTTTGGTGACCAATGATTCCGGGAATTTCACCCTGTCATACCTCTCCAGTTGCTCCGGGGTGAGGATGTACCGGATGATGCGGAGTTCTTTGGCCAGCTTTTCCCCGATCAGAACGGTGTTGAAACGGCTAGTGGTTTCGAAATAGTTACCAGTCCCCGGAATTACCTTGTCGTCAAGGGCGAACATGGTTCTTTCCTTTTCCACGTCGATACCATGGATCACCACGCCGGAACTTTTGTTAGCCGTGGAAGCAATGCCGTTGACCAGAATGCGTTTGGTAACATCGGTTACCCCGGGGAAAGCGTTCAGCCGGTTCACCAGGGTGTCGCTTTCCAATAGCAGGTTGTTGACGTCGGTGTTGCTCCGGAAATCCTTGTTGTTTAGCTGGATATGTGAAAGTTCCACGGTCAGGGCTTCTTCGATACGCTGTACCACCGAGCTGTTCATGGCGGCGATGGTGAAAACGCCGGCAAAGACCCCCACGGCCACTGCCGATATCACCGTCAGGCTCCTTGTCCGGTTACGCCAAACATTTTTCCAGGCTATCGATGCGATCATGGCCTTTTGATTTAAGCCCTCAGGGCGGTTATTGCATTAATTTTCAGAATTTTCCGGATGCTATAGGCCAGCGCCAGGAGGATAATGAGCAGCACCACTATCATTTGCCACAGGTAATAGGTATCGGGCAGCAGGGTAGGCATCACAGGGTCGAAACCGTAATCCTCATACATCCGGGCCATATCGCCGGTGAAACGGATGGGATGGAAATGGAGGGTGAAGACCACGGGAAGGGAAGCCAGAGCTCCCGCCACCAGGCCGAGGAGTCCGGTCATAAACATTTCAAGGGCAAAGACCCGGGCCAGCCTGGTTTTCTGCATTCCCACGGCCACCAGCATGCCGAATTCACGGCGCCGCTCGGCCAGCATCATCAGCACGGTGCCGAAGACGCCGAAGGCGATCACCAGATAGAGGATCCCGATCATGATGGCGCCGCTGCGGTTATCGGCTTCCATCTGGTTGATAAGCAATGCGTTCAGCTTATGCCAGGTGCGAACGACCATGGGGTTTTCCAGCTGGCTGTTCACTCTTTCTGCCGTGGACAGCATGGCATCATCCCTTTTATCACGGATCTTGATCACTGCTGAGGTGGCCATGCCGGGGGCAGCAAAAAGCTCGCGGGCAGTTTCGATGGGCATGTAAACGATCCTGTTGTCGATATCCGGGGCAGGCAGTTTGACCACCCCGGTCACCACGAACTTGCCGGCGGCTGAATTTCCCTGGTACCCCTGCCCGATCAGAACCAGGGTATCTCCCCGGTTGGCTTTCAGGTATCGTGACAGGCCATTCCCGATAAGCACCCCCTGTGGTTTGGCAGGATCCAGGTAACCATTGGGGAAATGGGCATGGCGGCGGATTATGCCCATCACCCCGGAGGAATCCCGGGTGTCGATGTCCAGGTCGGCCACCAGCCGGCCCAATCCGGACCATGATTCCCCTTCGAACATGTTGATGAGGTTTTTTGTCCGTGAAGAGAGGGGCTCTTGTTTCAGCGCCGTCACTGCTTCCGGGGTAAGGCGGAACTGAACCAGCCGGTCGCGGAGGCCTGAGATCCCGTCCTCCCCCTCGGGATCGATTCCCATCACCATCACCCCCTGGGTGGAACTGCCGGCAGCAGCGAGGGCAAACGCCTCAAAACGGGGAATCAGGGCTTCTGCATTTTCGTCGGAAAGGATTTGCTTTTCAAGGGTGGGGGAGAGTTCAAAACTGTTGTCAGGTACCGGGTCATCGAAATAGTCGCGGTGTTGCAATTGCAGGTATCCGCTGTAGGATTCCACCACGTTCATGAAAATCTGCCGGTAGGATCCCAGCTGAAACGACCGCATGACCAGGGCGAAGAAAACGGCGAAAAATATGGATGCGGCGGTGATCAGCGTCCGGCGCCGGTTCCGCCACAAGTTCCTCCAGGCTAGCTTCCAGGCATTCATTGGATTTCGGATTTCAGATTTCGGAATTTCGATATTGGATTTCGGATACTTACGCCATCCGCCCTCACTTCACCGTTTTCATGTTTTGCTGGGAGAAGAAACTTTCCTTGACCGGAATGTTGAATTTCATCTCTCTGATCTCCAGGATGGTTTTGTTCCCCGGATTTTCGGCCGGAAGCAGTTCGATCCGCGAAGGCAACAGCCTGCCATCCATCATTTTCACTTCCGATGCCTTCTCGGTCCGGACGAGAAATCCATCTTCATCATACAATTCGGCTTTCAGTACGATATACTCCTTTTTGTCCACCCACCAAACCTGGCGGCTCCAGAGGACATCAGACTCCTCCCGGGCCTCCATGATGATCAGGTAACAGGGATAGCCATCAATCACCTCTTCCCCTTTAAGGGTGTGTGTATAGTCATTAACCACAGACGATTCCCGGAGGATGTCGTCATTGGTGTAATCCGACCCCATCCATCCTTGTGACATCATGGAGGGAGGCAGTTTGATCAGTCTGCTGATGGTGGGATTCCAGCTCCACATCTCCGTACCCCTTTTCAGGAAGGAGTGCCCCTTTTCCCGGGCCGGGGCCGTGATCAGGGTGAGGGCGTGTTTCTCCTCCAGAGACCAGGATTTGAACTCTATGGTACGCTGCCAGGAAGGCCGTACCACGGTCATCGACATCACCGAATAGCCTGATTTCTCCCCGTTGAATTTTTCATCGGCCTTGCGGATGATCTCTCTGGCTGGTTCCGACTGGGCGGATACGCTCCCGACAATCCCCACAAACAGGAACAACAGGAAACAGAAGGGGAGACTCTTCTTCCCGGCAGGCTTACTTAAACCTGCGGACCACCGCATCAATACATCTGTCAAAATTCTCGTCATCATCGTCTTCACTGTATATAAACGTTACCGCAAACCCCTTCAACGTCATGATAAAAAGGTCCATTTCCATTTCGGGATCGTAATCGGGGCCTTTCCTCTCTTTTAGCCGGAAAAAATAATCCCTGACCATATTCATGACGGAAGGCAAAAACGAATCTTCGCGATTGGCAGGTTCCGCTTGCTTCAGCGGAGGGCCCGCCTGCAGAAAATTCAAAAGATGGGAGCGTACTTCGCTCTGCATCATCAACTGCAGGAAAAGCCGCCAGAATTCCTTTTTCTCCCGGAGCACCTGGGTGACCTCCCTGATGAAGAATTCGAATTCCTCCTCACTCAGGTATCCATCACGATCGATGTCGAAATAAGTGTAGACCTCCGCAACGGAGGTGCGGATAATTTCCGAAAGAAGTTCTTCCTTCCCTTCGAAATAGTTGTATAACAATCCCTTGGAGATGCCGGCATGTTTGGCGATATGGCTGATCGTGGTGGCATGGTATCCTTTCCCGGCAAAATGCTCCAGGGCTACCTCCATGATCAGGGCCTTTTTTTCTTCCCTGATCTTTTCAAACTGGGATGCCGTTCGTGGTGACATAATTTATGACTGAATGATCATTCAATTATAAAAACAAATATAGATCATTTTTTGAATGAACGGTCATTCAAATGTTAATTTTATATTAATTTTGCAAAGCGTTTTACGCCGTGTGAAAAGACCAGAATTGCGGTAGGGTAGGATAAGAAAATATAGAACCACGGCCGCTCCCGGCAGCGTTGAAATAAGTCTTAACTATTGTCTTCTGAGGTTCTGTCCAAGGTCTGATATCACATTGTTGCAAATTAATTGTTAATGTTTAGGGGGTGTGTATTTACATTTGAAATTCCTCCTATATTTGTTTCGTAAAAATACGAAACGCCCGTTAATGGGACCCAAAAAGAAATATTACAGTGATGATCAGGAGAAGCTGGCCCGGTTTGCCAAGGCACTCTCCAATCCGGTGCGGGTATTTATCTTGGACTTTTTAGCCAACAACCTGGATAAGTGCTGTTACAGCGGTGATATGGCTGAGGAACTGCCCATTGCCCGTTCTACCCTTTCCGAACACCTTAGGGTACTGAAGGATGCCGGCCTTATCCAGGGTGAAATCAACCCGCCCTTTATCAAATATTGTATCAACCGCCAGAATTGGGATGAGGCCAAAGTCCTGTTTGCGACGTTCCTTAAACGATAAAAATTTTATCCGGGTATTTCGGATAATTACGAAATAGAAAAATAGAAAATAAATAGTAAATAATTAGAAATTAGAAATTTAGTAAAATGGAAATCAAAATTCTCGGGACAGGATGTCCCAAATGCAAAACGCTGGAAAAGAGCACCCGCGACGCGGTGGCTGAACTGGGAATCGATGCCGACATCTCGAAGGTGGAAGACATCATGAAAATCATGACCTACGGTATTCTGCACACACCCGGACTGGTCATCAACGGGAAGGTGGTGCTGAGCGGGAGGCTGCCCTCACAGTCCGAAATCAGGGAAATTTTACAGAAAAACCAATAAATACAACAAAAATGAAAACATTAAGATTACTTGTTGTTTTTGCAGTTTTGGTCCCGTTTTATGCTGCGACTGCCCAGAATGGGAGTTCCAAAGCCGTTGACAGTCCAAAAATTGAAGCCTACTATTTTCACTTTACTTCGCGTTGCATGACCTGCCGGACCGTGGAGGAGCGCGCTCAGGAAAACCTGAAGGATCTCTATCCGGAAATGTGGAAAAACGGAACCCTGACCTTCACGGCTGCCAACCTCAATGAAAAAGAGGGGGAGAGACTGGCCAAAAAACTGGGGGTCTCCGGGCAAACCCTGATGATCGCCAAAGGAAAGAAGCAGATAAACATCACCAACGAAGCTTTTCTCTATGCTGTGACCAATCCTGAAAAATACAAAAAGGTCATCAAGGAAAAGGTGGATGAGTTGCTGAAATAACTTCCGTAAAATATTGCATATCCTTCCAGGTCTCTTTCCGGCGGATCGTTAGGAAAATGGACAGTTATGGATATCCTCCCGGTTAGGGTGGGGCCATCCCTGATGATTGGCCGCACGGTTAGTAAGTCCTAAATAAGGATAACGCTTTCGATAGCATATGTTACACAATATCAATTAGAGGAATTTTAAATGGAGTTTCTGACCGGACTATTGGAAAACAGTTCCCTTCCATGGGTGACCGCCCTGGTGCTGGGACTGATGACAGCCATCAGCCCCTGTCCGCTGGCCACCAACATCACGGCAGTAGGGTTCATCAGCAAGGATATAGAAAACCGCAACCGGGTGTTCCTGAACGGGGTGATGTACACACTGGGACGTGCCATCAGCTATACCGCAATCGCCCTGATCATTTTCTTCGGGGTGGACCAGTTCAAATTTTCGGGTGTTTTCCAGAAATACGGCGAAATGATCATCGGTCCGCTTTTACTGCTCATTGGATTGTTTATGCTTGATGTCATCAAAATAAATTTTCCGGGTCTCACCGGACTGACTTCCAGAATGCAGGAAAAGAAGAAATGGGGAATCTGGGATGCTTTGCTGCTGGGAATCCTCTTTGCCCTGGCGTTTTGTCCTTACAGCGGAGTACTCTATTTCGGAATGCTTATTCCGCTGACGGTCTCCAGCGCATCGGGATTGGTCCTGCCCCTCATTTTTGCCATTGCTACAGGAATTCCCGTCATCGTTTTTGCCTGGATGCTGGCCTATACCGTTTCCGGGATCGGTTCAGTATACAACAAGGTGAAGACCTTTGAAATCTGGTTCCGCCGGATCGTGGCCATCCTCTTTATCGGGGTGGCGATCTATTATATCGTACGGGTGTACTTTTAGATAGGTCAAGGTCGAGAACCTTATAAGGTTAAGGCTGAGGTTAAGATTAAGATTAATGGCGGATAATACACCGCAGGATTGATCACCGGTTACTGACAAGATCACTGAAACCGGATACCGAAAACAGATTACCAATTACATAAATGATGGAGAACAAAAAAGAATATAAAATCCTGGGTTGGATCATCGTCGTCTTCGTGGTGGCTTTTTTCCTGCCTATCGAAAGTACACGTTTCAATACGGCCATTGCAGCCACCTTCGACCTGGTGAAATGGTATGCCCGGGAGCATGTGGTGCTGTGCCTGCTGCCCGCCTTTTTCATCGCCGGGGTGATCTCGGTATTTGTAAGCCAGGGTGCCGTGCTGAAATATTTCGGGGCCAATGCCAAAAAATGGCTGGCCTAT
>CAZMMX010000051.1:0-5494 GCA_964567485.1 uncultured Prolixibacteraceae bacterium
ATAATCTCATTGGTCATTTCAACCGTGGAGGCGGCACCCTGGGTGACGACGGCAGGGCTGCCGGTGAGCTTCATCATATCGTAGGTGCGGACTTCCCCTTTGGCGATGACGGAAGCGATGGCCTTGCGGATCCGGGCGGAAATCTCCTGTTCGCCGAGGTGTTCGAGCATCATGCAGGCCGACTCGATCATGGCAATGGGATTGACGATCGATACCGGGTAGTTGGCATATTTGGGTGCCGAGCCATGGGTGGGCTCGAACAACGCCACGCCCGTATCGGGATTGACCTGGGCGCTGCAGGCAAATCCCAGTCCGCCAATGAGGCCTGCGAAAGCGTCGGAGACGATATCGCCGAACATGTTTCCGGCGACGATAACCCCGTAATCTTCGGGATTCTTGGTGAGCCACATCATCTGGGCGTCGATGTTGGTATTCCAGAGTTCGATCTGCGGAAACTCCGATTTCTGCATCTCCTGGGCCATTTTGTACATCATGCCCGAGGTTTCCCTGATGACATTGGGCTTCTCACAGAGGGTCACCGAGCGGTAGCCGTATTGGGCGGCATGGGTAAAGGCGGCATGGAGTATCCGGTGGGTCATCTTTTTGGTGAAGATGCGCGTGGAAACGGATACTTCCTCCTTGGGGGCCCAGGCGAAGTTCTGTCGGAATTTAGGGTGCATCATCAGGGCGTCGTAGACCTGCTGCGGGGGATTGGTCCATTCGACGCCGCCATAAAGTCCTTCGGTATTCTGGCGGAAGATGGCCACGTCAACCACCGGCTCTTCGATGTTTCCGGAGGCACCTCTGCGGATGAAGTTCAGGGGGTTCCCGGGATAGGATTTGCAGGGGCGCAGGCAGATGTCGAGGCCGAAATGTTGGCGCAGGCTCACGATCGGACTGGCATAGACGAGGTTTTTGGTCTGGAGTTCGGGGGCCAGTTCTGCGAAGGCGGCATCCTTGGGTTTGGAGGTGATGGCCCCGAAGAGTCCGACTTTGTGTTTTTCGAGCAGGTCGATGGTGCGTTGCGGCAGGGGGTTCCCCTCGCGGCACCAGAACTCCCAGCCGATGTCGCCTTCGGCATACTCCGCTTCAAATCCGGCAGCCTCCAGCACGCGGAGGGCCTGTTCCAGCACCACCCGGCCGATTCCGTCGCCGGGGAGGGTCACTATAGTTTTTCTGGTCATATTGAAATTTTTATGTTAGTTAATTCATATATGCGGTCGCAATTTGCGACCGCATACGAGCTATTGTTTCTTTGTCATATTCGATTTAATATCAATTACTTTACTCTTCGACCTGTCTGACCACGTCGATGACGGTACCGTCGACCCATTTGATGGCGGCGACGATTTTGTCGGTAAAGCGGGGTTTGTCGGGTTTTCCGCAGATGGCTTCGGCTTCATCCTTAAGCTCGTGAATGGTCTTCACCGGCAATCCCGATCCTTTGACCTTTTCCAGAAGGTCGGTCCGCAGGGGGTTGATGGCGATGCCCCGTTCGGTGACGATCACGTCAATGAGTTCCCCCGGTCCGCAGAGGGTGGTCACCTCGTCGACAATGACGGGGATGCGATCGCGGAAGAGGGGCAGGGCGATGATCGTGTTTTTGGCAAAGAGGCAGTTCTGCCATCCGCCGATGCCGTGGAGGAGGAGTCCGTCGGAGTGGGTCACCACATTTCCGTTGAAGTGGACGTCGATTTCCGTGGCGCCCAGGGAGACCACATCGATGAGTTGGGCGAAGTTGCCCTTGGAGTGGTAGTTGTAAATATTGTTAAGGGTGAAGGGCATGTGGTTTGGGTTTTCATTGAGGGAGCGGATGGCCTCGGTGTCAAAAACCTGGGCGTCGAGGATATATTCCATGGTGCCATCGCGGAGCATCTCCGCCATGTAGCGGGTGGTTCCCCCGAAGCCCACCCTGATCTTCCAGCCGTTGCGTTTCATGATCTGGTGCATGTATTCGGCAATGGCCAGGGAGATCCCTCCGGCGCCGGCCTGGACCACGCAACCGTCGTAGATGATGCCGGTAGCCTCACAGAAGCGGGCGGTCATTTCGGCGATGATGAGACGGTCGGGACTGCGGGTGATCTGGGTGGTGCCGCTGACAATCTTCTCGGGAAGGCCCAGTTTGTCGACCATCACCACCGAATCGACGTAGTTACCTTCGATTTGCATGGGGAGGCAGGGGAAGGGGACCAGGTTGTCGGTGACCACGATGACATGGGTGGCGTAGTGCACGTCCATGTCGGCGTAGCTGAGCACCCCGGTAGCCGAGGGGCCGGTCAGTCCGTTGGCATTGCCGAACTTATCGGCGGAAGGGGCGGCGATGACGGCGATGTCGATTTTCACTTCCCCATCCTGGATGGCCTGTACGCGGCCTCCGTGGGAGCGGAGGACGGCTGTTTTCCGCATCTTCCCGCGGGAGGTGAATTCGCCCAGGGGACCGTTCATGCTCCCTTCGATATGGCTGATGGTGCCGTCTTCAAGGTAGGGGATGAGGTGGTTGTTGCAGGGAAAGGAGGCCGAGGGGAACCAGCGCAGATCTTTCACCCCCATGTCGTGGGCGATGTCAAAGATCCTGTTGGCCACGAAATCGCCATCGCGCAGGTGGTGATGGGTCGAGATGGTCATGCCGTCGCGCAGTCCGGCTTTTATCAGGGCATCCTTCAGGGAGGCCGCCATCTTGTTCCCGTCGGAGGGAAAGAGGGCGCAGGAGGGGAGAGGAGGGGCGTATTTGTGGCCCAGGGGGATGTACTTTCCCACTCCCTGGTAGGGGATGACCGGTTCCCCGTTGATTTCGAGGGGGACCCAGCGGCCTGCTTCGTTCTTTACCAGTTTATCTTTCATCACTTTCTCTCCAGTTTGGGTTCAACAATCCGTTCTGTTCGGCCAGGCGGATGGTCCGCAGGGCCCGTTTGACTACCGGGGCGTCGATCATTTTGGAGCCCAGGGCGATCACGCCGATGCCTGCTTTTTCTGCGGTTTCAAAAGCCATCACGATATTTTTTGCTTTGTCGATCTCCTTCTCCCCGGGATTAAAGCATTCGTGGATGACGGCGATCTGGGCGGGGTGAATGGCTCCCATTCCTTCGAAGCCCATGGCCTTGGAGCGGGTGGCAACGTCCCGGAGTTCGTCCAGATCTTCAAAACCGGCAAATACCGAGTCTATGGGCTGGATTCCGGCGGCACGGGCGGCATTGACGATGGCGCTTCGGGCATAGAACGACTCCTGGCCTTCGGGGCTTCGTTCGGCACCGATATCGGCGGTGTAGTCTTCCAGTCCGATGGCCAGGGCCACCACGTTGGGGGAGGCGGAGGCTATTTCGAAGGCGTGAAGGACTCCCCGGGCGCTCTCGATGATGGGCATCAGCCAGATGTTACGCCCGGGATCCTGCTTCAGCCGGGCTATTTCTTCGTCAACGGCCTTCACCTCTGCTGCTGATTCGCACTTGGGGATGAGCACCAGGTTTAAGGGTTGGGGCACAATGAAGGAGAGGTCCTTGAGTCCGGCCGGCAGCTGGTTGATGCGGACCATGATTTCGGCGCCCTGGAAGTCGTTG
This sequence comes from uncultured Prolixibacteraceae bacterium, assembly GCA_964567485.1. GTDB lineage: Bacteria > Bacteroidota > Bacteroidia > Bacteroidales > Prolixibacteraceae > UBA1413. The sequence goes on from CAZMMX010000051.1 coordinate 3,555, forward strand.
TTGCGCAAGGCGTTGCGGACCAGGTAGCGGGCGTCTTCCTTTTTTAAGGGAGCCACGGCATCTTCCAGGTCAAGGATGATGCCGTCGGCGCCATAGAGTCCGGCGTTGATCATCAGCTTGGGTTGGTCGCCGGGGAGGTAAAGGCGGGAGCGGCGGTTGCGATCGCGCGGGGTTTCGAAAACATTTCCGGGGAGAATCGGCAACAGGAACTCTTCTGTGGCGGGGAGAAGCTGGTTCACGGCAGCTTCCAGGCGGGCAGCCATCACATAGGGCAGGGCTCCTGAATCTTCCACCAGGACTGAAGCATTTTCTATTCCGTGGAAGTGCAGTACCTCACTGACCAGTTCTCCGATATGACGGGAAAAGAGTACCCGTACCTTGCTCTTGATTTCAGTGGTGATTCCCCCTGAGGCGGTCAGCGATACTGAGACATAACAGTCAGAGCGCACCGAAGGCCCCCGGTTTCCGGAAGTCCCTTTCATATTTTCAGGTTTTATTGGTTTGACGCTTTAAAGTTAACCAATTGGTGCCTGAGAAAATATGAGTTTAAGCAGGATTGTATATGCCCCTTAACAGCAGGGAACAGCCTACCGGTAAAAGTTCATTTTATCGATGAATTCCCAGACTTTATCCGGAAAGAAACAGCGCATATTATGGCCTTCGGGGATGGCCTTCCGCAGGAATGTGGAGGAGATCTCCATCAGGGGGGCATCGATGATCTGGATGTTTTTGTGTTGGAGGGGCTCCACGGGTGGCTCTCCCGGACGGGGGTAGACCAGGATGGGGTAATGGTCGAGGATATCCTGGTAATTTTTCCACAGTCTGAAGTTGACCAGGTTGTCGGAGCCCATGATCAGTGAAAATTGGTGATCGGGGTATTTTTGGGAGAGATTGGTCAGGGTATCGATGGTGTAGGAGGGTTTGGACATGTGGAATTCGACGTCGGTGGCCCGGAAGCGGGAGTCGTCGCCAATGGCCCGCTGCACCAGTTCCAGACGGTCAAAGTCGTTGAGAAGATCTTCCTTTTTCTTGAAGGGGTTCTGGGGTGAAACGACAAACCACACCTGCCGTACACCGGCAAATTCAACCATGTAGTTGGCAATGGCCATATGGCCGATGTGTAGAGGGTTAAACGATCCGAAGAAGAGTCCTACCTTCATGCTGACTTTGTCGGGGGGCAGAAATATATTTATAAAGCCGGTCATGGGATTTCGGAATTCGGATTTGGGATTTATTCAGACGGTTCAGTTTTCGGATGGAGGAGTTGACCAGAGGCTTCCGAATACAAAAATTCACCAATTAATTTTTCTGCTTCCCGGAATGCTGTGGTGAGGTCGTCGTTGACGATGATTTTGTCGAATTGCGGGGCAAAGCTGAGTTCATAGTCGGCTTTGGCGGTGCGGGTCAGGATTTTCTCCTCAGGCTCTGTGGATCTTCCGCGGAGGCGCCGGTGGAGAGCTTCTACCGAGGGAGGCATGATGAAGAGGGCCAGGGCCTTCTCCCCGAAGATCTTTTTAAGGTTGAGGCCACCAATCACGTCGACATCGAAGATGACACTGTGCCCCGATTGCCAGATCCGTTCGATTTCACACTTCAGGGTCCCATAAAGAATGCCGGTATAAACCTCTTCCCATTCCACGAACGCCTCTTCTTCGATTTTCCTGCGGAAGTCGGCTTCCCCGAGAAAGAAGTAATCCTTTCCGTGGATTTCCCCGGTCCTGGGGGACCTGCTGGTGGCCGACACCGAGAATTCCAGCCCTAGATCACAGTCCAGAAGGTGGCGGACAATAGTGGTCTTTCCGGCCCCGCTGGGTGCCGAAACGATGATTAATTTATTGCTGTTCGAGTCAGTTATCATCATTCCCTTTTACTATAACACTACTCTGATTTCCTGAGCAAAATAACATACTCCCATCTCCTTCATCCTTCATCCCTCAGTC
>CAZMMX010000051.1:5594-13280 GCA_964567485.1 uncultured Prolixibacteraceae bacterium
TCCCTCAGTCCCTCAGTCCCTCAGTCTCTCAGCCTCTTAGTCTCTCAGTCCCTCAGTCTCCCCGTCCTTGAGCTAAAGCACATTCAGCACCTGTTCCTTGATTTTTTCCAGGGCATCTTTCATTTGCACCACGATGCGCTGTATGTTGCTGTCGTTGGCTTTGCTGCCGATGGTATTTATTTCCCTGCCGATTTCCTGGGTGATGAAAGAGAGTTTGCGTCCGTTGGAATCGGAATCGTCCATTGTTTCGGTGAAATAGCGGCAGTGGTTAGTGAGGCGCACTTTCTCCTCGTTGAAGTCGAGCCGTTCGAGGTAGAAGATCAGTTCCTGTTCGAAACGGTTAGGATCGGCATTCCCGTTGGTCTTAAGACTTTCGAGGCTGTCGTTCAGTCTGGTTTTTACTGACTCCATGCGCTGTTGTTCAAAGGGTTCAATCTCTGCCAGCAGCTGCATGATGGTAGCCAGGTTGGCCGACAGGTCGGCAGCCAGGGCATTTCCTTCCTGCAGCCGGAACTGTTCGACAGCATCGATGGCAGCGCTGATATGGGTGTGCAGAAGCTGCCATTCCTCCTCTTCCAGGGTTTCATAGTTGACCTTGACGGTATCGGGTAAACGCATGACAATCTGAAGCAGTCGCTCGGTAACCGGAAGGTTAAGCTCATGGCTGATCTTGCTAAGGTCGGAAAAATAGCCTTTCACTACGCCAGGGTTGATCACTGCACTGCCTGTTTCCCCCAGGTTTTCGATGTAAACGGCAAAGTCGATTTTTCCCCTGACCAGTCTGTCGGAGAGTTCTCTACGGATATCGAGTTCCTTTTCGCGGTAAAGGGGGGGAATCCGGGTTGAGATGTCGGATTGTTTGCTGTTCAGGGATTTCACCTCAACAGTGACCTTTTTGTTGTTGATTTCGAACGCGGATTTCCCGAATCCGGTCATGGATTTGATCATATCGTATAATTTGGTGTAAAATTAGTTATTCTTTGCCAATCCGGTGCCCGGGTCCACAAGGAAGAGCCGGGGGATGGCCGTTTTGTCAGATGCCGCTGTTTTGGAGGACCGATTCGAGGAAGCTGCGGATGTGCATACTGAAATGGCGCATCCGGCCGGCAATGGCGACGGTGACTTTATCGACCGAACCGGGACCGTTTACTTCGGTCATGTAAGCGACGATACGGTCGGTTTCGGGAAGGTCGTTGGTTTCGACTGTGGGGTCAGAAACCAACAGGGAGGGGATCTCCTTTGCCAGGATCTTGTCGATTTCTTTTCCGGAAGCTGCCGATTCTTTGGTGGCCACATTCAGGAAGAAATCGTTGGAAAAGGGAACCACAGGGAGGGGATCTGCCAGGGCCTGGAGGAAGGGATGGGAGAAGTCTTTTTCCTGGAGGGCTTTTTTGAGGACCTGAAGCTGGAATTCCTCGAAGGCGGTATGGCGGTTAGAGACCAGTTGCACGGCATTGTCTTTGGCTTTGGGGAATCCGAGCATTGCTTTCAGGTTGGTCCATATCATCCGGGCAGTGCTGACACCCGGAAGAGGCCGCATGTGATAGGGCATGGATACGTCGCCCATGTAGTGCATTCCCCATCCCATAAAGCGCCAGCCCCAGTAGGGCTGATTGCTGCGGAAGGCAAATTCCGCCAGGGACTTATAGAGGAAAAGGCGGTAATTCAGGTAGGTCTGTTTCAGAAAAGGGCCAAATTTGTATAGGATTTTAGCTTCGTGGTAAAATCCCATATGAAAGGGGGCCTGACTGCCGTATTCCAGTTTGGGATTGCCAAAAGGTTGGTTTCCGAAATTGTACTTCCGGCCATATTCGCTATTGTTGTCTGCGAAGAGTCCCAGGTCTAATCCGTAGTCGGGTTCATCATTGGCGGTGGTCAGCACATCAAAGGGAGCCAGCAGTTCACCCTCTTCGACGCTGGTGTAAGTGGTCTGCAGCATAAAGGTGATGTCGTCGAGAGTGCAGATATCCCTGGGGTCGGCCACCGGTCTCCCGCCAAGGGAGTCGTTGGGCAGCAGATGCAGATAAAGGGGGTTTTTTGCATGGGGGTTGATCCTGATGGCAGAATAAAACCGGAGGAGGATATCGTCGGCGTTACCGGTGGCTTTAAAGGCGAGTTCCGGAGGACAGGCGATGTAGTTGGGAAGGTTGGCCACCGACCAGGCTTCCTGTTCTGCGAGGAATTTTTCAAGTTCTTTCTCTGTTTCCAGAAGGAATGTTTTCAGGCTTTTGGCTTGCACCGAATCGGCTTTTTGCCATACCGGATGGTTTTTCAGGGCCGGTCGGACCATAAGGGGGTGCTCGGACCATGCCGATACTTTCAGCGCGCTAAAGGGAGCCGTCAGGAACAGGAGGGTTAAAGCTGCTGTAAGAAGTATTCTGTTCATCAGAGTAGATTTTTGTATAAGCAATAATAAGCTATTTTTTGGGATTTCAGGCGATGACTCCCGAGCCAACGAGTTCATCCTCATTGTACCAGGCGGCGAACTGCCCGGGGGTAATACCGCGTTGGCCCTTGTCAAAGAGGATCCAGAGGCCTTCTTCCCTCATGTAGAGGGTGGCTTCTTCCAGAGGTTGACGGTACCGCACGCGGACCAGGAAATTCCGGCTTTCTGCGGGAGTCATACGGAGGTCTTCCCTGATCCAGTGGATATTTTCGTTTCCGATAAAGAGGCCTCTCCGGTATAGTCCGGGATGTTCGGGTCCTTCACCTACATAGATGATGTTACGTTGAACGTCGGTGGCCAGCACGAAAAGAGGTTCGGTATGCCCTCCGATGTTCAGTCCTTTCCGTTGGCCGATGGTATAGAAGTGGGCTCCCTGGTGAGTGCCGATGACCTTGCCGTTCCAGGGTTTGAAAGGATAGGGGAAGCAGATCTTTTTCCAATTTTCTTCGGTGGTGTCGTCCTGTTTTTTCTTTTCCATGAATGCCGTGGGAATTTCAATGACATTTCCGGGGCGGGTTTCCAGTTGTTGTTGCAGGAATGTGGGAAGATCGACCTTTCCGACAAAACAGATTCCCTGGGAGTCTTTACGCTCTGCGGTAGCGAGGTTTTCCCTGCGGGCGATTTCGCGCACTTCTGGTTTCAGGAGGTGCCCGATGGGGAAGAGGGATTTGGCCAGCTGTGACTGGCTGAGCTGGCAGAGAAAATAGCTCTGGTCCTTGTTCGGGTCGGTGCCTGCGAGGAGGCGGTACACAGGATGGCCGCTGACCAGGATTTCCTCTTTCCGGCAATAGTGGCCTGTGGCGACGAAGTCGGCTCCTGTTTTGAGGGCTTCATCGAGAAAGATATCGAATTTTATTTCGCGGTTGCAAAGGACATCGGGATTTGGGGTGCGCCCGGCCTGGTATTCTGCGAACATATAGTCCACAACGCGTTTTCTGTAGTGTTCGCTGAGGTCGACGATGCGGAAGGGGATGTCCAGTTTTTTGGCTACCATTTCCGCAATCAGGGCGTCGTCCTCCCAGGTGCATGCGCCGGTCAGGGATCCTGTACGGTCGTGCCAGTTGACCATAAAGAGACCTGAGACCTCATGTCCCTGCTGTTTCAGCAGAAATGCGGCTACGCTGGAATCTACACCTCCTGACAATCCGACAACTACCCGGCTCATACTCTAACTATTTATCGACGGAACAAAAATAGTACAATTGGTCGGAAATAGGGCAGATACGCGGGGGGCACGATGAATTCCGGGGAGCGCATTTCCCTTCGGTTGTGTCGCGGGTAGACGAACAAGAGACTAAATAAGGCTATGGCGGAATCGGATTCCCCGTTGGCTCTACCGCGAGATATCCAATTCCGGAGATAGGGGTTAACGGGAGGTACCATTCATGGGGATGGTCACTCCCAGGAAGGGCAGGGCCAGGAATCCACCCATATCGGGGAATATGGGGATCCAGAGGCTGTAGTCCAGGCCAATTCTGCGTATGATACTCCGGCCTCCTGCCGAAAGCATCACTCCGGTTTCTCCCTCGGCACTTATGATATAGTTTTCGGAAATGAAGTAAGATTTGGGGCTCAGTCGTGACATGGCACTGACATTGAAGATAGGAATATCAGCCCATTCGTCGTCCACAAAACCATAGGCCATTCCAAAGCTGAAATTATTGTCCCGGCTACCAAGGGTTGCCGTGCCATATAGAAGTCCGAAAATTCCCGATTCTTCCCCGAGAATGGTCCCCAGGAAAGCCCCAGCTCCGATGTTAAACCGGTCTTTGTTCACCGGTATGGAAAACTTGGGCACTACCCAAAAGGGGGTGGCCGTTCCGGCGAAAAGAAAGAGAGGGACCATACCTGCACCTATGGAAAAGTTGTCAGTAAAACCATACGACACTTGGTTGTATAAAACCCAGATATTCTGGTAATAGGCTTCCCCTTTGGCCAGTCCGTATCCGTTGGGAGCCCAGAAGTAACGCGATGACTGCGGATTGGGTAACCAGTATGTGTCGCCGACTTTTTTGGTTCCCTTGAGTTCGGTTCTGGACAGGATTTCAGATACCGCGATTTTCAGTTTCCCCAATTTGTCAGTGTTCAGGAAGAGGTAGCCTGCTTCTTCTGAAACGATGGTGCCGGTGTAAGTATTTCCGTCCCTGGTTTCAATACGGTAGATCCTGGCAGTGTCAGCAGTTTCCTGACTGAAACCTGAGAATCCTGTCAGCAGGAGGGTCGCGAACAGGAAAAACACAAGGATGTGTTTCACTGGGGATGGTGTGAGTTCACTGGATGGGTATTTCATAGTTTCAGCGTTTTATTTTTGTTAAGTTTAAGGTACGGAAAATTGCTGAAAAGGTAGTATGAAATGTGTGTAAAGGGATACAATGAACCCTGAAAACTGGTTTTCTATGACCATATTGCTGGAATAATCGTGTTATTGATTTGGTTTTTCTTAACTTGAGCTCAATTTCTGGTGGTTTGAAACAAGGTGAATATTTAAATGCAACGTAATATGAAAGGATATCTGACTCTTTTGCTGCTATTTTCTGCCGCTCTGATAGTATCCTCGCAAGAGGTCATAAATGTTGGGGACCAGGTACCTTTGTTTTCAGCAGTATCTGACGACGAAACGGTTTGGGGCCTGGGTGATCATCTGGGCAAGAAGAATGTAGTGCTTTACTTTTATCCTGCAGCCATGACTGGCGGGTGCACAAAGCAGGCCTGTGGTTACCGTGACCATATCGGTGAGTTCAACTCCCTGGATGCTGTTGTTGTCGGTATCAGCGGGGATGACGTATCTTCGTTGCAGGTGTTCAGAAAGGCCCAAAATCTCAATTTTACGTTATTGTCAGATCCGGATGGTACCGTTGCCCGGTTGTTTGGGGTGCCTTTGAGTGCCGGCGGGCAAATCATCAGGAATGTGGACAATATGGAGGTGATCCTCAACAGGGGGGTGACCACGCAGCGATGGACTTTTATCATCGGCAAGGATGGCCTGGTTAAGTATGTCAACCAGCAGGTCGATGCAGAGAATGACTACAAGGCTGTAGCAAAAGTTTTGGGAGCATTGTAATTTCGTATTTTTCCATGTTATTCCCCGTTGTGAATGCTGCCCGGCATTCACATTGCTCTCTTTCACATAAATGTCATTTGATTGTCTGCCATTGAGATCCAACTCAATGTTCAGGTAAATCTTACATTTCCAGAGGCCATTTCTGGTATTTAGATTCGGTTGATCAGTTTGATGGATTAACCTGTTGCGGGACTTGTCTTTCTGCGGAAGGACAGTGAAGCCGGAATTGTGTTTTAGAACATGTATTTAAATGTTTAGATTATTCGGCTGAGACTAAAATGATTAAAGCATATTTCTCTTCTGTCCTGAAAACTAGGGTATTGCAGTTGCCGCGGTAATTGTATAAATTTAGTAAAGAATTTACAAACCCTGAGTCCACCGGGAAATCACCTTCCGGAAGCAGAAATGGATGGAATAACCAATGAAGTAATGTTATGGATAACCTCGTGAAGATAGGGAAGAACAGGTTCATTACAGAGCCTCCCCGGGGGTCCCACGCGTTACTTTGTTTCCGTCCCGGGGAGGATGGGCTTTGTGAAAAAGCCTGAGCAAAGCTACGATACGGGAACCAATTTTGCAAGTGGCATCTGCAAAATGGGGCTTAGTGCCGAGTTTTCTTAAAAACCAAAAAATGATTAATAAGTTATTAGGCTTATGCCTGCTTATGGTGATCTTCAGTGCATGTCAGAAGGAACACGACTTGCCTGAGTTCAGTCCTGAGCCTTCTGCGATAAACACTCAGGAGTTCACATCCGATGAAATTCACCTAAATCTGGCCAGGGTTCTGGCCTTATCGCTTGCAGATAACAGCGTGAAGGTTTTCCTTCATTCTGAAATTGGGAAACAATTTACCGGCGATTATGATATCCTTTTTGACCTGATCAAGGATAAAGAGATCGAATCCGAAAAATACGGCAATTTGACTTTCTTAGCACTTCTGAATATTGTGGCGAGGGATAATGGAATTGATTTTTCAGCGGTGATGAATTCTGCCCAGGGATATAAAAACCTTCAGATTTCCTGTCCGGTATACTTTAACGACTGGGATCCTGTATCAATGTCCCCAATGGTTATTGGCTTGCCTGTAAATTACAACGAAGGAGAGAAAATCGCGGTAACCGGCTATGATGTGGCAGGTGGTGAGACCTTGTGTTTTGAAGATGATATTCACACACCTGTATTGTTGGTCAGATTGGCAGAAAGGGTTGATGCTGATGGCATGATGCGCGTGGATCCCGATGGTTTTGTGATTCCTGAAAATGAGCGCGATGTAACTGCCGGGGAGGCTTATAATTTTGCTGAACAGCAGTTGAAATCTGCCTATGTATCTGCGGGAGAGCCTGTGATTGAGGTTGTAGACAGTGAGCAATTCAATCAAAGGCTGATGGAACGGAGGTTACTTTATACCTATCCTGAAGGGAAAGCCATACCAACTACCGGCATGACCATTGAAGAGGGGCTCAAATCAGCCAACTCAATGGCCGTTGAGACACCGGGCGGTTTTAGCGTGCACCCTGCCGGACCTTATACGATTCAGATCAACTGGGCCCAGGTTCCGGGAGCTGTTGCCTATGAAATTTACCGGCAATATTCAACATATCCCAATTATCTGCTCGCTACCGTGGACGGGAACCAGATCAACTATTATGATCAGTACTTGAGCCTTGGAGATCATTATACTTATTCAGTCAGGGCGATAGATGCTTCAGGAAACGCCTCACCTCTTACCCCTGGATTAGAGTCTTATGCCAGTTGGAGAAGAAATGGCTCTAGAGATGTGATTGACAAGATCTATATAAACTCCGACTGTTGGAGATGGTGTTGTGGTCTTTTTGACGGGAAGATTGAACTGCAGTATAAAACCTCCTATTTGCGGATTCCGGGAAATACCAATATTGCTTACCCGAGTGTTGGTGTGAACAGTCTGGGGCAGAAAACAAAGAGCCAACAAAAAGGTGAGTGGTGTACATACAACCACTATTTGTTCCCCTGGGATGTCCGGAGCAATTCCTATTCCTACAGGATCATTATGGTGGAAGATGACGGGGCAGGAGATGGCAAGACCATTAAGCTTGGACTTACCTTCAAGGTGCAGATATTCAAGATTATCGATATTTCGGTTTCTCCGGGTATCGAATTCAAGATAGCAGCAAAGGATGAGGAATTCGGTGAGGTAATA
>CAZMMX010000051.1:13380-19811 GCA_964567485.1 uncultured Prolixibacteraceae bacterium
TATGTATATATCATCAACGCTGACAAGCACCTTGATCAGTATATGAAGTCGGCGTTGATTCAGTACGAGCTGGGGGTGATCGGCGATATGCCTGTTTTTCACACGCCCCTTGACATTTACTCTAATATTGAAAACGGAAAGGGCATTTTTGGCTCTTACACTATCAGCCAGTTCGATATCACTGTACCATAAACAGGAAAATCATGAAATAATGATATGTCACGAGAACCAACCAAAATGATCCATTGGCAAATGAGAATAATAGGTGCATTTCAGGAATTACCCACTAACTAAATACCCATACATGCAAAGAAATTGTGTGAAAAGATGTCTGGAAAGGGATACGGGGGCCAACCGCCTGGTCTGAGTTCCTCCCCGGGTTACGCTATCTGCCGGCCAACACTCCCGGGGAGGATTCCCCCTGCTTAAGAACCGCAATACCCTCGTTTTCCATGATGGACGATCAGTTCCTCACCAGGGGTGTGCCCGAAGACCGGAAATCAATCAGTTTAACGAATCATCCAAAATCAAATTTCTTATGAAAAGTTTAAAAAACGCCATCTTACTTCTCCTGGCAGCCTTCCTTTTCCAGGGATGTGGCATCCACACTGCCCTGATGGGCAACCTGACCGGCAATATGACCAATGTCGAGCTGAGTAAAAAAAACTTTAAAGTGGTTGAAAAAATCAGCGGAACCTCTGATGCCACCTATATCATGGGAATCGGGGGACTTTCCCATAAGGCCCTGATCGAGAAGGCCCGGGCCGACATGCTCAAAGGCACCGACCTTACCGGAAGTTCAAAGGCTATCGTCAATGTGACCGTGGAAGAACACCTTGCCTCCTATTTGGTCTTTTATGTTAAGAGAACGGTCACTGTGAGTGCCCATATTGTGGAGTTCACAGAGTAAATAGCTGAAATTTCCGGTGGTTGAAATTTTCTTGTTTTGTCGGGTTCTCACATTCACCGCTGGATTTGTCGCTGAAGCAGCGAATCACGGAAAGATGAATGATCCATTACAACCAGATATTATAAACACATGAAGCGTAGCCCTTTGTTCCTGCTGATCGTGGTATCAGCAATGGAACTCATAGCACAGGAAAGCCCCAGGGTCACCCTTTCGGGGCGAATCAGGGACGTTTTGTCGGGTGAACAATTGGCAGGAGCTTCTGTGTGGGCGCCCTCCCTCCGGAAAGGAACCTCATCAAATGCCTACGGTTACTATGCCCTCTCCCTGCCACAAGGCCGTCACATCCTGGAAATATCATTCGTGGGATACCCGGGAATTACAATGACTGTGGATGTTCCCAGGGATACGGTGGTCAACTGGGAGTTATCACCAGGTTTACAGGTCGGCGAAATTACTGTAGCGGGCACAAACAGGGAAAATACCCTTGTACGCACCGTTTTGCCGGGGGTCTACTATCTCCACCCAACCAAGATTGAGCTTTCTCCGGCCCTCCTGGGAGAATCCGACGCTCTGAAAATCATCCAACTCCTGCCTGGCGTGAAGTCAGGGAATGAAGGAACTGCGGGAATTAATGTCCGCGGAGGATCACACGATCAGAACCTCATCCTCCTTGATGGGGTGCCTGTGTACAACACCAACCACCTCTTCGGGTACCTTTCCACCTTTAATACCGATGCCATCAGGGATATGCGCTTCTTCAAAGGGGGAATCCCCGCACGTTACGGCGGAAGACTCTCCTCGGTGGTGGACCTGGCTATGAAGGAGGGAAACATGCACAATGCCGGGGGATACTGCACCATCAGTCCTGTTTCGGGAAGATTGATGCTGGAAGGCCCGATCAAAAAGGAGAAGGCATCCTACATGTTCTCGGGGCGCAGATCATGGATCGACCTTCCTCTAAGGCTGAGACCGCTGATTTCCGGGGACCCGGAAACCCTGGGATACACCTTCTATGACCTGAATGCCAAGATCAACTGGACCGTCGGACAGAGAAACAGGATCTACCTGAGCCACTATCAGGGACGGGACCAGTATTTCGTCAATTCCAAAGACTCGCTGACCATCGACAGGTACAGCTTTAAATGGGGAAATTTTACCTCGGTGGCCCGGTGGAACCTGATCATCACCCCCCGGTTGTTCATGAACACCTCCGCATACCACAGCCTTTACCGTTTTAACGAGCAATTCGAAAATAAAACGGGAAAGCAGAAAACCGGACAGTACACAAAGAGCGGACTGGAAGAGTATTCCCTGAAGGGGGACCTGGATCTTTCCCTGGACCACCATACAGTCAGGTTGGGCTACCAATGGTCATGGCAGAAATTCTCGCCGGAACTGACATCCATCTCAGGATACTCCACCGGGGTATCCCCGCCTGTCATGCCTCCCTCTGAAGCCCAATCTCTCTCCTTTTACGCGGAAGATGAAATGTCGCTGTCAGGAAGGTTGAGCGTGATCGGCGGAATGCGCCTGCTGACCTTCATCTCGGGGAATAAAACCAGAGTTTATGCGGAACCCCGGTTCTCGTCACGCTATTCCCTGAGTAAACGGTGTGACCTGAAAATATCAGCGCAGAGGATGGTCCAGACCATCCACCTCCTTACCAACAATGCCCTCAATATGCCTACCGACCTCTGGGTTTCGGCGAGTGACAAAACCCCTCCGGCAGATGCATGGCTGGCCGACCTCGGCGTTCGTATTACTCCCGTCGCTGGTTGGACAATTGAAGCCGACATCTATTATAAACCGATGATAAACCTGCTCGAATACCGCCACGGGGTGATCCTGTGGGCAGGCTCCGGAATGGATTGGGAGGAAATGACCGTGTCGGGAGAAGGACTCAATTATGGAGCTGAGATCATGGCAGAGAAGAATACGGGAAGAGTGACCGGCTGGGCCGGATATACCCTCTCCTGGGCTCAAAGAAAATTCGATGAAATCAATGACGGGGAATTCTTCCCTTTCAAACACGACCGGCGCCATAACTTCTCCCTGCTGGCCAACTACCGCCTGGCTGATACTCCTGCCAAACAAAAAGTGATCACCTGCGCTTTTGTTTTTGCCTCGGGAAATGCCATCACCATTCCCGACGAGCATATTCAGGCTATGCTGCTCCCAGGACTTGACCAGGACTTTCCTTACCTGAAACACTTTTCCTGGTATGAATCCTTTCCCCACCCCAACAACTACAGGATGCCTCCCTTTCATCACCTTGACCTGGCCTATTCAGCCTCAAAAAAACTTAAAGGAAACAGGGAGCGTACCTGGAAAGTCTCTGTTTATAACGTCTATAACAGATTAAACCCTTACTTTTATTACAAAAGTGATGATGCCTTTCAGCAGATTTCCATGTTGCCTGTGGTTCCTTCAGTTTCCTGGTCCTTGCGTTTCTGAGGCTGATGATCCGGCTTTGATCAATTTCATGGTTCTGCGCACGCCTGCCTGGCCATTTTCTCCAGTGTTTCCAGAGGGCCTTTCCTGAGGAATCCCCGGTTTTTCCCCAGCCTGATGGCTTGGATTGCGGCGTTCACCCCGGTTTCTCCCCTTGCTTCTCCCGGTATCCCCTCTTTGATTACCAGAATGGCTTCCTTTGCCTGCTCCACCCTTGCCGCGAATATGATCACGTGGAGTGGAATGGCGCAATGACCACTGAGGACCACTTCCTAGCTCTTCGGGCAGCTCAGCCTTGGGAACTTCATTCCCAATGAGGTTTTCTATGCGGCTCATTTTCTGCATGTCGGCCTCATTGATCAGCGTAATGGCCATCCCCGTCGTCTCGGCACGCGCCGTCCGGCCCACCCGGTGCACGTAATCCTCGGCATCCCCCGGCGCATCATAATTGATGACCAAATTGATGTCCTTGATATCAATCCCCCGGCTCAGCACATCGGTGGCCACCAACACCCTGGTTTCCCGTGATTTGAAACGCAGTAAAATAGCCTCCCTCTCCTTTTGTTCCAGGTCTGAAGAGATACCCTCCGTCTTCCACGACTTCGAACGAAGCCCCTTCACAATGTCATTGACCTTACGTTTTGTGGAGGAAAAAATCAGGATGCTTCGGAATTCTGGTTTGTTGGCTATAATGGTCCGAAGCAAAGGAGTTTTCTGGTTTTCATGTACCAGGTAGGCGACCTGGGTGACTCCTTCTGCAGGTTTCGACATCTCCAGGGCAATCTCTACGGGATTGGAGAGGATCATCTTTGACAGTGATCTGATCTTCGGGGGCATGGTGGCACTGAACATCAGGGTTTGTCGTTTCTTGGGCAGAAAGGAGATGATCTTCATGATGTCATCATAAAAGCCGATATCAAGCATGCGGTCGGCCTCGTCGAGAATCAGGTGTTCAATCATGTCGAATTTGACATACCCCTGGCTGAGATGGCTGATCAGTTTCCCCGGGGTGGCCACGATGATATCGGCACCTTGGGTCAGTGCGGTCTTTTGCTGCCCCCATTCACTGCCATCACCTCCTCCGTATATGGCTATGGAGGTGACGTTGAGGGTATAGGCCAGCCCCTGGATTTGTTGATCGATCTGTATGGCCAGCTCCCGGGTGGGAACCAGAATCAGCGTATTGGTGTCGGACGTAGGCTTGCGTGCCTGGAAATCAAGGACGGGAAGCAGAAAGGCGGCAGTCTTGCCGGTGCCGGTTTGAGCACTGGCAAGCAGGTCACGGCCTTCGGTGATGGGAGGAATGGCTTGTTCCTGGATAGGTGTGGCATCGCGGTATCCCATATACCATATCGCATCCAGTAACTCGGGTGTAAGGTTGAAATCGTCGAACTTCATCTGTTTAAAAAATTTCTTTGTGTTGGTGCATTCCGTGAAACAGATGTAATGACCATGTGCTTAATCATGCAGGCTGGTGAAGAAAATTGCATGGTCATTTCATGAAATTAAAGGGAATTGTACTCTTATTCAGGCCGCAAAGATACAACAATCATTGAAAAACCAGGAATTAAAAGATCCCTGAAATGATTGCACCGCATTTCCGGCATTGCCCGGGAGGCATCATGCCGTCTGTTTCCACCCCGGGCCACTCTCTGCGGATCACTTCACTCCTGCATTCAGGACACCAGGTTGAAGAGTGACGGCCATCGGTGACATTCCCGGTATATACATAGTGCAGTTCTTTCTCGGCAATGGCGGCAAACCTGTCCAAAGTCCCGACCGGCGTGGGAGGCAGGGTCAGCTTCCAGGCAGGAAAATACCTCGACAAATGAAGGGGAACCTCTTTCCCCAGTTCCGCAGAAATCCACTGCGTCATTTCACGGAACTCCTCTTCGGAATCATTCAGCGTGGGAATCACAAGAAGCGTAATTTCCAAATGCTTACCTGCTGAGGAAATCATTTTCAGGGTTTCCAGAACGGGCGCCAGCCTTCCCCCCGTCATCCTGAGGTAAAAGTCATCATTGAACGACTTCAAATCTACGTTGAAGGCATCGATGACGGGCAGTAACTCCCTGAGGGGTTCGGGCTGTATGTACCCGTTGGTCACCACCACATTTTGCAATCCGGCTTTTCTGACCTCCCCGGCAGCGGCCAGCATGAACTCGTAGAATATCGTTGGCTCGTTATAGGTATAGGCCACACCTGTATTATCGTCCATACTAAGGGCCATTCCGGCCAACTCCCCGGGGGTGACCATGGTCTCATAACCCTGTGATATAAGTTCCCCCTGGGAGAGATGGTGGTTCTGGCAAAAAGAACATCTCAGGTTGCATCCCCTGGTGCCCACCGAGAGAATCTGACGGCCCGGATGAAAATGGTACAACGGTTTTTTCTCAACAGGATCACCATGTATGGCCGACAAACGCCCATTCACAAGAGTATATAACTTTCCACCCCGGTTCACCCTCACCCGGCATATCCCCGGCTGGCCTTCACCAATCAGACAGGTATGCGGACAAAGCTCACACCTGACTTTTCCCGATTCTGCGGGACTCCAGTACATCGCCTCCTGCACAGGCTTCCTTTTTCTTCAAAATTACTCAAAACCAGTCAATAAAAAAAGGCACCCTGTTGGATACCTTTTCTGTAAAATCCCTGAGGACCTTATTTCTTTTTTGCAGGAACCGGAGCGGCTTCGGTACTTCCACAGCAGGATTTCCCCTTTTCTGCACAGGCAGCTTTTTCTTTTTCACCACAACCGGTCTTGGCTGCTTCCTTAGTTGCACAACCTGCATCGGCTTTCTTTTCTGCCTTCTTGGCTTTTTCTCCGTCAGGTGCATTATCGTCGGCAACAATGGTTATTTTTGCTTTATCAGCCGAAACCTCATTGGCATTGACTGTGGTGGCAGACAATCCGTAGACTGCAATAATCGCTAAAATGAATAACAACTTTTTCATAATTTCTGTTTTTTAAATTTCAACTACGACAAAGGTATTTATAACGGTTCCAAATAAGTGTTATCGCGATGTTAATGCGATGTTAAATTAGAGTTTTTACTCTTTTATTTTG
>CAZMMX010000052.1:0-19270 GCA_964567485.1 uncultured Prolixibacteraceae bacterium
AAGGCTGAGCTTTGCCACCAATCCTGCTAATGTGTGTTTTAATCTTATTGTTTTCATTTTATCTTACTTTTCGTAACAACCGGACTTGGATTTGAATATGGCTTGCGGGCGATCAAGGCCAGGCAAAAGGTAACCTCCGTACTCTGAGTCGTACTGGTTGAAGTACCCCAGCATAGTACTGTACTTCTCCAACAAGGCCTGGTTAAATCTCTCCATTGATGTCTCCAGAGATAAGTTAAATACCCAATCACCATAATCCGATTTGTAATCTCTAGGAAAGCCAATGCTTCCACTCATCCCCATCAACCTTAAAATACCAAAGATGTCCTTGAACAGTTTGGCCTCGAACTCTATATTGGTATAACCGGGCGTGCCCAAATGGTACTGACATGTACCTTCAGGATAAATGGTGTTTTGGTAGGCATGAAAGAATTCCTCAATGACGTTATATTTATCAATATCAGAACTACTTTTAAAAGTAATAGTATTGGTTGCATAGTTGTACTTAGCTGAATTCGTAATAGAGCTATTTACTTCAAAATTGAGTCCTTTCCACACTGCATTTAAAACTTTATTGGTAGCACAATCTTCAGATAACTCTATTCGGACTTTTTCCAATTTTTGAGTTTCACTAGCAGAGAGTGGGCGGAATGACAGACATAGGCCGCAAGGAATTCACCTTGTAAATTCTCCGTCACTATGGTACCTGAAAAACGGGATTTCCTTCCCTTATCTGATTGACCAGATTGCCCATCAGGGATGAGATAGACAATTTCCCCCTGCATGGAGCTATCTCTTTCCTTATTTACCAAAAGATAGGAGGCTGCCCCTAAATCCATGGAGTAGGGGCTCTTGGAGGTTCTGATGAAGTAATTCTCACCATAATCCAGCGGGGTCACAGCAGCGGTGCCGCGGTACCATTTTTGAATGGTCGCTTTCTCCCAGTGAGGACTCCGACGAGGAATATTGGGATGATCTTTAGTTCCGCTTTTAAGCATCTGTTCCTCGTAAAAAGTTCGCTATTCAGCAATAGGATCAATAATCGAGCCATCTTGAATATCCTCTTTATGACAGGAGGTTAAAGCTGCTGAGAAAAAGAAAAATAAGTATTTAATGTCAGATAAAATACCCATGCGACTATTATGCACCAACCGGAATGAAATTGCGAAGCAATAATTTGCGGCCGCTTAAAACGGACAATAACCACAAAAATAACCACATGATCATTACATGTGTTTACCCACCACCAGACTAAACCACTGCCGGGGGTAAACCGAAGGATTTTTCAGCGACACCGTCCCGTCGCCCTTGTAACCCCGCCCCACCCCCTTGCGGACGATCACCGCGTATTCAGGGAAAAGATGTTGTGCCTTCGGGATTTATTTGTGAATATTTTAATAATTTTGTTAAATCCTAAATCTAAATACACAATGAGAAATTTGTTACCTTCAAGATTAATCCGTTTGATCTTAGCTATTACAGTAGTGTCGTTTTTGGGTACAACCTGTGATGATAACGAAGAACCTGTCCCGGAATATGTTGGGAAATGGGTGTCAGAAAAACATATCCCAGTAGAAACCGGATATGCAACAATGAAATATTACCTCGAACTGACAAATGATGGATTTAAAGAAACTTTTTTAAACTATCATTCTGATGTTGACCAGCTAACCTTAGAAGGAACAGTTTATGCTACTGGAAAAACTGTAAAACTGGTTATTCATAAGTTAAGTGTGTCAAAATACGATCTCGCCACGGGTACAGTTTCGGCACCTCATGAAACACATACCTATACAGATCAGGATTTCGGTTTTAGTTTCGAAGGCATGATAAATTCAATCAGTAATCATCAATCTGAATACAGCCTTATTGATGGGAAATTAACCTTTAGAACTGATTTTAACAGGGATGGTATATATTCTGAACAAGAAAAAGAAGTGTACACCAAGCAAATTTAGCGTATCATTTCAGACGTTGAAAATCTCGCAAGACAAATTGGCTATGCGGATAATGCAAGGGAAACGAAAAAGGGCTTCATCTCTGAAGCCCTTGCTGTGTGCGGTTTTACGCGTCTTTACTGATGTGGGAACTACTGGATTTGAACCAGTGACCCCCTGCTTGTAAGGCAGGTGCTCTGAACCAACTGAGCTAAGCTCCCGGGAATTTTCGGCGGTGCAAAGATAAAAGCTATTTTCAATTCTGCAATATTCAGGATCAGGGAAAAAACCAGCAACGGTGCCCGTGGAGAATCAGGTGCCCCCAGGGAGTGCCAGAGGAGCCGAAGAGTATGCCCGGCAGCTGTTGCGGCAGGGAATCCGGATTTATCCCCGGCCAAGAAAAATGAACCCGGGGTGTTGCCCTGGCACTTCTTCTACCCCAGAAGAGAGTGCCGGGGCTTCACACCCGGGTTCAAATGTTCTTTGGTCGATCAGTTTCTGCAATCGCAGATGATCATTTGTTGAAGTAGTCGATCTTTTCGGAATCGGAGTTATTGGAACCTGAAAAATCGCCACCGCTGCCAGGAACAATCTGTGAGGTGATGGAATATACTCCCTTGGCATGGCCAGGGTTATACATTGCCCTGAATCCCACCATGTGGAATTCCCCCGCAGAGATAGAGGCATCGGTTGAGAAAATGTAGTAATTGTCGTTCGAAAGATCGAGACTCCAGTCGGGATTGTTAAGGGTAAAATTCTCAAGAAGGGTAAGTGATGTGTCAAAATCGCCGTCGATGGTCCAGCGGGAATCCTTGGGCATGATTACCCTGATGGTCCCGGCGGTGTTCACCATATTGAGTTCGGAAATCTTAAGGTAGATGCAGAAAGGCGTGGCGCCTCCCATGACATTGATCGAAGCGGTGAGGTTCACGGTAAGGTCAGGTAACCTGACAATGCCGAAACGGGCCTGGGTGATATCCCCGGCTGCCGCCACTGAAAGTTGCAGTAATCCGTCGGGCGATCCGTCAGAACCTACACCGTCGCCCAGGAATTCCCCGGCGTAACGATGACCTGAGGGGAGTTTGGTCGCAGGCATGTCGCCGCCTTCCACACCCTGGTTAATGGTGAGCTGAATCCGGTAATCCCCCTCCCTCACGTTTGTAAAGAGGAAAGTGCCGTCACTGTTAACCGCCGCGGTGGCCACCACCGACATGGCCTGGTTGATCAGGTTGACAAACAACTTGCCGTCGACACTGGTTCCGGTACCATCGACGAGCTCATCAAGTAAAAGGTCATCATCGAGGACCACAGTCCCTGCAACAGTAGGCAGGGATTCCTTGATGTTCACCAGGTAATCTTCCACTTCACCGTAGGTAGTGCCCCCCGTGGGAGTCAGGTTCTTCGGACCGAAGCGGAACCGGGCATAGGTGACCATTTCAGCAGGTGTTCCCATGGGTACGGTCACGGAAATAGTCGTTGTCGTGGTACTCACGTACTGGTTGACAGCGATCTGTTCTCCCGCATCCAGGAAGTCCCCGTTGCCATTCCAGTCAATCCATCCATTCAGGTATCCCTGGCCGGAAGCAGTCACGCTGATCGTGGCCGTGGTTCCCCGGTAAAGATCGGGAATGATCACGCCATCGTCATCCACATCGGTGTTGGTTTCGGTACTGCTGCGCACCACCAGGAAATCATCCCCGTCCAGTGCACCAGCTTCCATGTTGACCGCAAGGATTTCCCCCTGCACCTGTGTGCCCATAAAGATGCGAAAATTAGGATCTACCTGAATCTTATGGTAAGCCAGCCCATAACTCACGGGAGCGTCGCCATAATCCCTCAGTTCTGTCCATGTGTATGAGCTCACCTGATCATCGTTCTGGGTGTTGCTGATTGCCGTATACGCCGGCGGGGTCAGCGTGACCAGAAAACCATTCTCAGGCTGCTCCGAGTTCTGGGTGACTCTGTACCCAATGGTCACAAAGTCGACCCCACGACCCGGAATCGTTTGAACCTGCCTTCCCGTGAAGGAATTCTCCTCCATGTTGTAACTCCAGGAAAACATCGTGCTGTAGTTGCCGCCGATGACCGTCAGAGCACTCTCCGGGGTCAACGGTTCGACATCGGGAACTCCCCGGGAGAGCTGGACTGTAATGACCAACTCATTCCCGGGGTTGTCCTGTTCCCATACCAGGTCATCATCCCCGGTGTTTCCCACCTTGAAAGAGACGATACCTTTTCCATTGAATTCCACCGGGGGTATCGGTGCGGGACCGATCGTCCCTTGTGCCACAAAAGGGTTACAATTACCCTCAAGGCTTTGTGCCGGTACTGTTAGGGCAGTACCAATTAAGCACAAAAAAACCATCCATTTTTTTGCGTCCATAATAATTAGCGGTTTGTAATCGAGTCTAAATTGAGGATAATTTCCGCTCATTATAACAATTACAAACATAAACTTAACACAAAATTAACATTGATTTAATATTGATAATCAGACTTTTTCGTATTCTATAGCCCTTGGTACACCTGATTTTGAAGGATTTATTGAACTTAATTCCATTTGGATTTTTTTATAGTAGCATTATGTTATTTTTGCCAGGAGCCCCTTTTTGACCTTTTCGGACCCCACAAAAAGGAGTTACTTAACTCATACATAATCACATTATGCAAAGGCCATGTTGGACCCCCTTCGCCACACCACTATCCCGTCTATGGTCTTATGTTCATTTGCATTCTGTTAAATACAATATGTTCAGTCGGTTCTACGAAACATAAAATCAGCCACAAGGAACGCCCTCCGATTTTCCATCAAAAACAGACCTAAAGCGTCAGAACAGTTAAGAATGGGTGACTCCACCAGCCCGACTCTGTTCTCTTCCCAGGTGCAAAGTTGGGAAGAGAGAGGGGATCGCCGGTTTAATGACTGAAGTAATCGAGTTTTTCGGAGTCTGAATTGTTGAGGAGAAGGTATTCACCTCCGCTTCCTGAGAGGAGTTGGGCGGTAATGGTATAGATTCCGCGGGAATTTCCCGGATCAAAGAGGGCCCGGAATCCCAGAGCTACCTGTCCGCCGGCGGAAATTTCCTCAACTGACGTGAAGACATAGTAATTGGAATCGGAAGCATCAAATTCCCAGACGTTGTTTTGCAATAGAATATTGTCCAGCTGTGTCACTCCGGCATCAAACCCACCACTGACCGACCACCGGGTATCCCTGGGGATGATGACGACAATAGGGCTACGGGTGTTTACCTGATTGATTTCTACAATCCTGACCACCACATCGAAAAAGGTAACCCCCGCCATGACATTGGGAGATGCGGTGAGGCTTATGGTGAGGTCAGGCAGTTTGATAATGCCGAAGTTGGCGTCTACGAGGTTGGCAAGGGGCGGAACGGTCACAAACAACAATCCATCGGGACTCCCGTCACAACCCGGCTCGCTGCCCAGGTTCTCGGCGACATAAAGCCCATCTTTGACAAGGCTTGTTTCAGGCTTGGGGTCTCCGGGGATTCCCTCATATATGGTTAATTGGAGACAGTATTCCCCCTCGGCAAGGGCAGTAAAACTATACGTTCCGTCTTCACTGACCAGCGTGGTGGCCACAACCCGGTCGGCAGCATCGAGGAGGTTGACATAGAGTCTCCCCAGAGCGTTGGTACCGGTGCCATCGACCAGATTATCCTCCATCAGGTCGGTATCGTGGTATACATTTCCGGAGATCGAAGGAGAGACATGAAGAATGTGGACCTGGTAGTCCTCCACCTCCCCGATGGTAGCCCCTCCGGAAGGCGCTATACCTTTGGGCCCGAATCTAAACCGGGCATAGCTGGTCATATCGGCAGGCTCCCCCAAGGGAACCGGAACTTCAATTTTGGTCACCGGCGTATTAATCAGCCGGTCGGCCACCACCCTTTCTCCCTCATCCAGGAAATCACCATCCCCGTTCCAGTCCATCCAGGCGTTCAGGTATCCCTGTCCGTAAGCGGTCACGGGTATCGTCATACTTGTTCCCCTGACCAGAATGGGAAGGGCCATCCCGTCTTCATCGTCTTCGCCGTCTCTATCATCGCCATTGGCAGCCGTCGTGAAGAGCGAAACACTTTCTCCATCAATGATTTTGCCCATATAAACCCTAAAGTCAGGGTTTTCCTGAATCCGGTGATACGCCACCCCGTAACTTTCAGGCGCATCACCATAGTCCCGGTATTCAGTCCAGGTATAGGAACTGACCTTGTCGTCGTTAGCGGTGTTGCTGGAAAGGGTATAGGAGGGAGGAAAAAGCTGAACCAAAAAACCGTTAGAGGCAGTTGATGTATTCTGGGTCACCTTATAGGCCACGGTGATGAAATCAACGCCCAGAGGCGGGAGGGTGCTCTTTTGCCTCCCGGTAAAAGCATTGGCCGACAGGTCATAACTCCACTCAAACATCTTGCTGTACCCGCCCCCGATAGCCGACAGCGCAGTTTCAGCCGTCAATTCCCCCACATCAGGAACCCCTCCTGCCAGGGTAATCACCAAACGCAACTCATTCTCAGACTGGCCGGCCACCCATTCCATCGCATCACTGCCACTGTTCCCTACCTTAAAGGAAATGAACCCTTCACCCCCGAACTCCAAAGGAGGCAAAGGTGCAGGCGTAATCACCCCCTGCGATACAAAGGGATTATAATTGCCATCCTCACTTTGAGCAGGCACATAAATAGCCCATCCCAGGAGGGTTGTTAAAACAAGTAATTTGAAGAGATCCATGCGGTTGTATGATGCCGCAAAACTGATCATTTATACCATGTTAACCCTCTTTAAACCAAGAGTCTTAACAATTAATTAACATTGATTTAATATTGAATATCAGATAGGTTACTCCTGATTGACCCTTTTCAGGAGCTGGCTGGCCGCCTCAAAGGAGGAGATCTCTGAGTTCATCACCTTTTCCTCCATTTCATTGATCATTTGTTTCATTCCCGGGTACTGGTAAAAATCCTGTCTGAGCCGTTCATTGATGGTCTCGTACATCCACCAAACCGACTGATGATTCCGGTTTTTGAGGAACCACCCGTTGGATTCCGTGATTTTCCGGTATTCAAGGATGGTTTTCCAGATTTCGGGGACTCCGTTTTTTTCCTTGGCCGAACAGGTCATCACCGGGGGTTCCCATCCCGATTCCTTCGGGGGGAAGAGGTGGAGGGCGTTTTTGTATTGTATACGGGCCAGGTTGGCTTTCTCCACATTGTGACCATCGGCTTTGTTGATGGCCACCAGATCGGCCATCTCCATGATTCCCCTCTTAATCCCCTGCAGTTCGTCTCCGGCACCGGCAATCATCAACAGAAGAAAGATATCGGTCATGGAGTGGACGGCGGTTTCACTCTGTCCCACCCCCACGGTTTCAATGAAGATGGTGTCGAAACCGGCGGCCTCACATAGAATCACGGTTTCCCGGGTTTTACGGGCCACACCGCCCAAACTGCCCGCCGAAGGACTGGGACGGATATACGCATGGGGATCGCCAGCAAGCTCTTCCATGCGGGTTTTGTCCCCAAGGATGCTCCCCCGCGACCGTTCACTGCTGGGGTCAATGGCCAGGACGGCCAGTTTGTGGCCCTCCCCGGTGATCAGCCTCCCCAGGGCTTCAATAAAGGTGCTCTTTCCCGCCCCGGGAACTCCGGTGATCCCGACACGCAGCGACTTCCCACTGTAGGGCAGGCATTGTCCGATAATCTCCCGGGCCATGGACTGATGGTCGGGACGGCTGCTCTCCACCATGGTGACCGCCTGGCTCAACAATGGAATGTTACCCTCCAGAATGCCCCCGACATACTCAGCCACAGAAATCGACTTCCGGCGCTTCTGCAAAAAACGCCTTACCGAATCCTCATTTACAACGGGAGGCTGCTCTACCCCCTCATTCACCTTTATTCCCTTGAAATCAGGATGATTCTCAATATGATGACTGTCACTTTTCATAACCCCATGTTTCCGGGCAAAGGTAAATCCAAATTCCCTGATAAAGTCAGAAAGAGCGAAAAAACCTCCCCTCTCCCATAGGAAGGAGGGGATAAAAAAAAGACACAGTAAAACCGAAGCCTCACTGTGCCTTTTCCAAAATCTTCTAATACCTCAGAAAACCAACCGACTCCTCCTTAGAGAATGTTGGTGGAAATCCTGAGGGTCGCCGTTGAATTCTTGGGATCGTTGGTGATCACCGTGACGGTTTTACTCTGACGTCCTTTTTTTCCTGTGGAATCAAATACCACCTTCACAGGAACGGTCTCGCCGGGAGACACGACATTTTTCGACGGGGAGACCGCCGTACAGCCACAGGAAGAACGGATATTACGAATAGCAAGTTCACGTTTTCCATTGTTAGAGAGCTCGAAAGTATACTCTTTCTTCTCCCCCTGCTTGATGTTTCCGAAATCATAGGAGAGGGTATTGAAGGATGCCACAGGGGCTCCCGCCAATTCCGCAGCAGAGAGCGAGGAGAAATCCTCCTCAATGGTGGCGCTGATTCCCACGGAGTTCTTATAGTCACTGCTGCCGTCGATCGACAGATAGATCCTGTGTGAGGCAAAACCATAGGTATTGGCTGCCTTGGCATCATAAACCACGGTCATGGTTCCCCTTCCCTTGGCAGGAATGGTCTGAGGTTCCACAGTAGCTTTCAGGTGCCCGGGAACCTGGCGGAAACCGACCGCCACCGGCTTGTCAGTATCATTCACCAGCTCCAGGATTTCTGTCCTCACCTCATTGTTCTTGATCGTCGGAAAGGAGATGTGGTTGATCTTAGCCCGCAGCGGTCCTATTTCACGGGGATAAAGCTCGGCAAGAGTCTTCT
Organism: uncultured Prolixibacteraceae bacterium; assembly: GCA_964567485.1. Lineage (GTDB taxonomy): Bacteria > Bacteroidota > Bacteroidia > Bacteroidales > Prolixibacteraceae > UBA1413. Next base: position 8,776 of record CAZMMX010000052.1, read on the forward strand.
CGCGCTCCTCAACCTTACCGCTGATAATCAGCACAACACTGGCATTTTCGGCATTGCTCTGTACCGATACCGATTTTGAAAACGCCCCGGGACGACCGGCAGGATTATAACTAACCTTGACGAATCCCCTGGCTCCGGGAGCGATGGGCTGCCGCGTCCATTCCGGCGTGGTGCAACCACATGAGGCATTAACGGCATTCAACACCAGAGGGGTCGTCCCCTTGTTGGTGAAATCAAACGTTGCCGTCTGAACCCCGGAAGCCTCTTTAAAAGTTCCGAAATTATGTTCCGTTTTATCGAACACCATTTTCGGCTGGGCACTCACCCACCCTGCGACGCCTGTCATTAACAAAAGCAGCAGAATTGTCGTAACTCTCTTCATACAATCACATTTTTTATTTGTACCTCTTCTTTTCATTTTCCAGCAAATTTAATGCACCTTTATATCCGATTTGTTAAGTAAAAGTGAGTTATTGTTAATGATTTGTTAAACAAAGGATTCCGGACAGATTAAGACTCCTGATCCGGAATCTGGAGGAAATTCCGTGAACCGCAATACACTGAAATATTTCGTTGTTCTGGCTATCCTTTCGGTGGCAGGGATCTTTCTGGTTCAGTTTGCATTTCTGAAGAATACCACGGAGATTTCCGAAAAGGAGCTGGAAGAAAGCACCATTATCGCCCTCAGGGAGGTGGCCTGGCAGATTCTGGCAGCCACAGGCCAGACTTCACGGTTCGACAATATCGAGCCGGTGGAGAAACTCGACAGCAACATCTACCTGGTCAACGTGAACGACGTCATCGACCCCGAGATCCTTCAACAGCAGCTGGCCGAGCAGTTTAAACGCCATGGCATTCACCTGGACTATGAGTATGCCATTGCCGATCCTGAAAGCCGGGAACTCATCTACGGCGGTTACGTCTGTGCCCACGGAGACTCCTGTGATCACATCCCCCTTGACAGGTTTCCCTCCAGCCTGAAGTACACCCACTACTTCGGCGTCCACTTTCCCAACGCCACCCCCTATATCAACACTAAACTACAGGGTTGGTATTTTATTTCGGGTCTGCTTTTTGTCGTCCTGGCATTTTTCGGATATGCCCTTTGGGTGATTACCCGTCAAAGACAACTCTCTGAAATTCAGAAAGTTTTCATCAACAACCTCACCCATGAACTCAAAACTCCCATTTCGTCTATCAGTTTATCGGCACAGGTCCTCAGCGACGAGAAAATCCTCGATAATCCCTCCCGCCTCTTTGAATATGTGAAGATTATCAATGAACAGAGTAACCGTCTGGCCAAAAACGTGGAAAAGGTCCTGAACCTGACAGCCCTCGAAAAAAACAAACTCCAGCTGGTCAACGAGCATGTAACTCTCAAGGAATTCACGGAAAAAACCGCTAACCGCTTCCTCCAGTCGGCCCTGGGCCAGAATGCCCGGGTCACCGTTACCACATCAACAGCATCAGATTTGATCTGGGCTGACCCCTTTCATCTTGGGAACGTCCTTCAGAACATCCTGGAGAATGCCGTCAAATATTGCCGCACCACACCGGTGATTGACATCTCCCTGGTGCAAAAAAGAAAATATCTCCAGATGAGAATCAGCGACAACGGCATTGGAATTCCCCGGGAGGCACGAAAAAAAATATTTACAAAATTCTACAGGGTTCCCACAGGAAATATCCATGATGTCAAGGGCTTTGGCCTGGGTCTCGATTATGTCCTGCGCATCGTTAAGGCACACAAATGGAAAATCAGGGTAGAGGAAAACACAGAAGGAGGAAGTATATTTGTGATCACAATACCCTTAGCTCATGAATAATCCTGGTTATAGAATTCTCCTGGTGGAGGACGACTCCGCCCTCCGCTTTATCATCAGGGACAACCTGGAGGTCCACCATTACGAGGTGGACGTGGCCGAGGACGGTGATGCCGCCCTGGATCTTTACCATTCCCGGGTTTATTCCCTGATCATCCTTGATGTGATGCTTCCCCGGAAAGATGGCTTTTCCGTGGCCAGAGAAATCAGGAAAACAAACACCCATATTCCTATCATCTTCCTCACCGCCCGGTCGATGACCGAAGACAAGATTGCCGGACTGACCCTTGGCGGTGATGATTACATTACCAAACCCTTCAGCATGGAAGAACTCCTACTGAAAATCAAAATTTTTCTGCGCCGCAGCATGGTGGTGACCTCGGCCCCACCCCTTGAAGAACAGAATGGCACCATCATCGGCAACTACCTCTTTAACGACGAAGAACTGACGCTCTGCTTCGGAGAACACCAACGACGGCTGACTCTCAAGGAGGCAGAACTGGTGAAATTCTTTGCTGCCCACCCCAACAAGGTGCTGAGCCGTGACGAAATTCTACGCCACGTGTGGGGGTCTAATGACTACTTCCTGGGGCGTAGCCTCGACGTTTTCATTTCCCGTCTGCGCAAATACTTCAGCCACGACCCCTCCGTCAAAATCGTCAATCTCCATGGCATTGGCTTCAGATTCACCATAAAAACCCCAAATCAGGGATAGATAGGCCCCGGGCCTGCTCATTTTAATGTTTCCGGCATAAAAGATCTCCTCCGGGTTGTAAGAACAAAAAAAATATCTACTTTTGCAGTCCGATTTTTACAGAAATTGAAGATCACAACATCAAAAAGATAATAGACCGAAAATGAAAAGGACATTTCAGCCATCAAACAGGAAAAGGAAAAACAAGCATGGTTTCCGGGAAAGGATGTCAACCGCCAACGGCCGCAAAGTGCTGAAAGCCCGCCGTGCCAAGGGTAGGAAAAAGTTGTCCGTGTCAGACGAGCCACGGCACAAAAGATAGTTTTCTGCTTTTTTTTATTTCCGGGGGAAGGTAGGGATGGATAGATCCTTACCTTTCCCTGTTTATACATGTCACATTCTCTGAACCATCCCTGACTACTGCTATGGCACTTCTTGAAATGATGACCATGCCCGGCCGGCTGAAGCCCATCGCGGAGAAGATCACCGCCGGGAAACGGATAACCCCGGAGGAAGCCCTGGTACTCTACGAAAGCCATCATCTCTCGCTGCTGGGGTTGCTGGCCTCAGGGGTAAAAAAGAGACTCAGCGGTGATTACGTCTATTTCAACAACAATTTTCATCTGGAGCCCACCAATGTATGTGTAAACCACTGTAAATTCTGTTCCTACCGGCGCAACCGGGGACAGAAAGGGGCCTGGGAGTGCACCCTTGACGACATGATGGAGATGGTCAGGAAGAATGTTGCTACGGCAGCAACCGAGGTGCATATCGTGGGGGGTGTCCATCCCGACCGGAATGTATGGTTCTATGCCGACCTACTGAAGGCCATCCACAAGGAAGCACCCCATCTGCACATCAAGGCATTCACCGCCGTGGAAATCGACCAGATGTGCCGCATGGCAGGGATTCCGGTGGATGAGGGACTCAGGGTGTTGAAGGAAGCCGGACTGGAGTCCCTGCCGGGGGGAGGTGCCGAGATCTTCGACGAAACCCTCCGTGCCGAAATCTGCCCCGATAAAACCACCTCCGCAGAATGGCTGAAGATCCACGAATCTGCCCACACCCTGGGAATCCCCACCAATGCCACCATGCTCTATGGCCTCAAGGAGACCTACTCCCACCGCGTCGACCACTTGAACCGCCTACGCGACCTCCAGGACCGCACCGCAGGATTCAATGCCTTCATCCCCCTGAAATTCCGCAGGGCCAATAACCTATACTCCTCACGCCACGAAACTACAGTGTCCGAAGACCTCAAAAATTTCGCCGTCAGCCGTCTCTTCCTCGATAACATCCCTCATCTCAAAGCTTACTGGCCCATGATCGGCAAGCAGGTGGCCGCACTGTCGCTCTATTACGGCGTGGATGACCTCGACGGAACCATCGACGATTCCACCAGAATTTACTCCATGGCCGGCGCTGAAGAACAAAACCCCGCGGCGACCACCGCAGAACTTACCTCCATGATCCGTCAGGCCGGTTTTACCCCTGCAGAACGCTCCACCCTCTATGATATCATCCGGACTTATTGATTATCTTTGACCGTTCAATGGGAAGATGTTGACCACATCTGAAAAAGTATAATTGCTGAATTTATTACCGCTGCCAAAATGAGCTTCAAAGATTTCATCACCAGCAGGATCTTCCTGAAACACTTCCTGCGGTCGGTAGCCATCACCCTGGGCACCATCATCATTGTGCTGCTCGCCCTGAAGGGATATACCCGCCACGGACAGTCATTCCCCGTTCCCAATGTCTATGGATTGACAGAACAGGAGTATGATGATATATTCGACAAAGCCGACCTGAAATATGTGGTCGTCGACTCCACCTACAACGCAGAAATCACTCCGGGCGGAGTCGTGGACCAGATTCCTGCGGCAGGCCACCATGTCAAGAAAAACAGGGTCGTCTACCTCACCCTCAATGCCTTTGGCCCCGAAGATGTGATCCTACCCAGGGTGACCGACATCAGCTACCGCCAGGCGGTGGTGCAACTGGAATCGGTCGGGCTGATCGCCGGGAAGATGACCTATGAACCTTCCGAATTCCATAATCTGGTACTCAAGGCCAAAGTCAACAACCGCGAAGTTTCCGAAGGACAACCGATGCCCAGGGGTACCGTGGTCGACCTGGTGCTGGGATCGGGTGAAGGAAATAGCACCACCACCCTCCCCGACCTGCGGGGGATTACCCTTGCCGAAGCCCGCGGACTGCTCGGAAATGCCTCCCTGATTGTGGGCGAACTCTTTTACGACCAGAGCGTCCTCACCAGCGAAGACTCCCTGGCCGCCCTCATCTACCGCCAACACCCCAGCACTGACTTTGCCTTCCAGACCGCTATCGGCTCATCGGTAGACCTCTGGCTGACCACCGAACAGGGAAAAGCAGGAAAACAAGAGAGAGAGAGTAACGACGAATTAGACTTTTAAGGTGGGAATGGATCCCTTTGTTGAGGAAGTCGACGGTTCTGAAGAGAACGACCTGTTTGAGCATTACCGCCTCACGGTCGATCCCGGACAGGCTGCAATCAGGATTGACAGGTACCTGACCAACCTGCTGCCTCACGCTTCACGCAGCCGTATCCAGGCCGCTACCGACGCCCAAAGCATCAGGGTTAACGACGTGCCGGTGAAATCGAGCTATAAAGTAAAACCCGGCGATGTGGTCACCATCGTCCTCGAATTCCCAAAACGGGAACTGAAACTCACCCCCGAAAATATCCCACTGAACATCGTCTATGAAGATGACGAACTCCTGGTCATCAATAAAGAAGCGGGAATGGTCGTCCACCCCGGACATGGGAACTACAGCGGCACCCTGGTGAATGCCCTCCTTTACCACTTCAGGGAGCTTCCCCTTTTCATGGAGGAAGACCAGCGGCCCGGACTGGTCCACAGGATCGACAAGGATACGTCGGGGCTTTTGGTGGTGGCCAAAACAGAACAGGCCAAAATAAACCTCTCCTTCCAGTTTTACGAAAAGACGACCCACCGGAAATATCTGGCACTGGTATGGGGGGACCTGAAACAGGAAGAGGGGACCATCACCGGACACATCGGACGAAGCCCCAATAACCGCCTGGTATTTACCGTCTTCCCGGAAGGAGAACACGGAAAACATGCCGTCACCCACTATCGCGTGGTGGAACGCCTGGGCTACGTCAACCTGGTAGAATGCCGTCTGGAGACCGGCAGGACCCACCAGATCAGGGTGCACATGAAACATATCGGACATCCTCTGTTTAACGATGCCGCCTATGGCGGCGACCAGATCCTGCGCGGAACCACCTTCACCAAATACCGGCAGTTCGTCCGTAACTGCTTCGAAATCCTCCCCCGCCAGGCCTTGCATGCCCAAAGCCTGGGATTCATCCACCCCACCACCGGAAAACTGATGCTCTTCGAGTCGGAACTCCCCGCCGACATGGCACAGGTCATCGACCGGTGGAGAAACTACATCGCCAATCGCGAAATGATGGATATCATGGAATGATCCATATCAACGTTACAATATAAACACATGAACACCAACGTCATTAAGAAACACGTCGCCGTCATCGCCGGAGGTAACTCTTCCGAAATCGTTGTTTCCCTGAAGAGTGGCCAGAATGTCTGGGAAGCCATCGACCGTGAGAAATTCATCCCATGGTTGATCCACATGAAAGAAAAAGAGTGGCTGGTGATGGAAAATGGCCACCCGGTCGCCCCTGTCGATAAGGCTGACTTTAGTTTTCTGATCAATGGGGAAAAAATCTCTGTCGACTTTGCCTATATCACCATCCACGGAACTCCCGGAGAAGATGGCATCCTCCAGGGGTACCTTGATATGCTGGGAATTCCTTATTCCACCTGTGATGTGCAGACCTCGGCCCTCACCTTTAACAAGTGGCACTGTAATAATTTCCTGCGCAGCTTCAATATCCCGATGGCCAGAACCATACTCCTCACCCGTGGCGAGAAAATCGACACCGGGGAGATCACCAGCCAGTTGGGGCTTCCCCTGTTTGTGAAACCCAATGCCGGAGGGTCGAGCTTTGGCGTCACCAAGGTGAAGAAGACGGAAGAACTGGAAGCTGCCGTGCACGCCGCCTGGAAAGAGAGTAGCCAAGCCCTTATTGATGAGTATATCCCCGGCACCGAGTTTACCTGCGGACTCCTAAAAACCGGTAAGCTTCACCTGGTCTTTCCGCTGACCGAAGTACTCCCAAAAAATGAATTCTTTGATTTTGAAGCCAAGTACACCCCGGGGGTCACCGATGAAATCACCCCGGCACGGCTGCCCGAAGAGCTGGCCGAAGTGTGCCGCCATATGAGCATGAAAATTTACGACCTCTGCGGCTGCTCCGGAATCGTCAGGATGGACTATATCCTCAGAGGAGATACCTTTTATTTCCTGGAGGTGAACACCACCCCGGGGATGACCTCTACCAGTTTCATTCCCCAGCAGATAAGGGCCATGGGGAAATCCCTGACGGAAATCCTCACCCTGGTCATCGGGGAAAAGATGACCTCCGGAAAGTAAATTACGACAGGCGGTAACGTTTCGACAGAGGATTTCGCTAACTTTGGGGAGCTATGGCAAAAAAAGAAAACAACACCTGGTCCAACAAGACGATAAGCACCATTGATCAGATTAACGCCCAATATGGAAAGGTCCCTCCTCAGGCTGCCGAAGTCGAGGAGGCCGTTTTGGGAGCCTTGATGCTGGAGCGTGATGCCTACGTTACCGTGGCCGACATCATCGACACGGCCAGTTTTTACCGTGACGAACACCAGAAGATCTTCGAGGCTATCAAGGCATTGTCGACCAATGAAAAACCCGTTGACCTGCTGATGGTCACCCAGGAGCTGAAAGACCGCAACCAGCTCGATATGGTGGGAGGGCCCGCCTATATCGCCCAGCTGACCCGGCGGGTGGCCTCGGCAGCCCACATCGAGTTCCACGCCCGCATTATTGCCCAGAAATTCATCCAGCGCGAACTGATCCGCGTATCGGGAGAGATCCAGGTAAAAGCCTACGATGACACCATCGATGTCGACGACCTGATCGACTTTTCGGAATCATCACTTTTCAAGGTCGCCGAAGGCAACATCAAGAAAGAGACCCTGCCGATCAGGCCTGTGCTGAAGGCAGCCCTGGACCTGATTGAGGAAGCCCGCCTCCGTGAAGACGGTCTCCAAGGGGTGCCCTCGGGGTTCACAGCCCTCGACCGCATTACCCTGGGATGGCAAAAAACCGACCTGATTATCGTGGCCGCCCGCCCATCCATGGGAAAAACAGCCTTTGTACTCTCCATGGCCCGCAACATGGCTGTCGACCACAACCGTCCCGTCGCCATCTTCTCCCTTGAAATGTCGGGACTTCAGCTGGTCAACAGACTCATCGCCGCCGAAACGGAACTCGGTTCCCAGAAAATCAAAAGCGGCCGTCTCGAAGACTGGGAGTGGACACTGCTTCACAACAAAATCGCCAGGCTCAGCAGTGCCCCCCTCTTCATCGACGACACCCCGGCCCTGTCGATCTTTGAACTGCGCGCCAAATGCCGCCGCCTGAAAATGCAACACGATATCCAGGGCGTCATCGTCGACTACCTCCAGCTGATGACGGCAGGATCCGACAACCGGGGAAGCCGGGAACAGGAGGTGAGTAACATATCCCGCTCCCTGAAGGCCATCGCCAAGGAACTCGACATCCCCATCATCGCCCTGTCACAGCTTAACCGCTCCGTGGAATCACGGGAAGGCAAAAGACCCCAGCTCTCCGACCTTCGCGAGTCAGGAGCCATCGAACAGGACGCCGACATCGTCATTTTCATCCACCGCCCCGAATATTATGGCATCACCGAAGACGACCACCAGAATTCCACCCGGGGAATCGCCGAAATCATCATTGCCAAGCATAGAAACGGGGCCACCGGCGATATTAACCTCTCCTTCCGCAAGGACCTGGCAAAATTCTCCGACATGGAAACCCATATCTCCACCACCTTCGGCATGAAGGGACAGACCTATTCCTCAAAAATGAACGAGGACGGCGATTTTGCCACTGCCGGAGGACGCCGTGAACGCGACGAAAAAGACTACCGCGCCGAAGGTCCTGATCCTTTCTGACCCCCATGAACAAAAAAACAGCGTTTCCCCGCTTCCTGATCGAAAAGGAGACCGCATGAGTACTCATTTAGTCCGGACAATGGAAAATCACATGAACACAGACAATACAACTTCCCCGAAGGGCCAAAAGCCCGCCCTTCTGATGATGGCCCTGCTACTGTTCTTTTCGCTCCGTTCCGCAGCGGCATGGTTGCTGATTCCCATGGACGAAACCCAGAAAAACCACCTCAAGGCCTACGGAATTGCCATCCTGACCTTGCAGAAGGAAGTGGAAGTCAAGTGGCTGCTTAATTACCGGGGAGGCAGCTTTCTGATGCAGCTCTATCCCGAAATCCAGGCCGAATGCGTGATCAGGGGGGTGACCTTTGAAACACTGGGAGACTCCAGGGTATCGGGACTCCTTTCGGGAATATCTTCAGCCGATGTCAACCAGGATGCCGTGAGCATGCAAAAGGCTCCCCGCATCGCGGTCTATTCCCCCCCCAACAAGCTTCCCTGGGACGACGCCGTAACCCTGGTACTCACCTATGCCGAAATAGAATACGACATTATCTACGATGAAGATGTGGTGAACGGTAAACTCGCCGATTACGACTGGCTGCACCTTCATCATGAGGACTTCACCGGACAGTTCGGGAAGTTCTGGCGCACTTACCAGCATATGCCCTGGTACCAGGAGGATGTCCGCATTAACCAGGAAATGGCCCGGAAACTGGGATTTCTGAAAGTCTCTGAGATGAAGTCGGTGGTAGCCCGGGAAATACGCAATTATGTCGTTAACGGGGGCTTTCTTTTTGCCATGTGCGCGGCCACCGATACGTACGACATCGCCCTGTCGACGGCCGATATCGACATTTGCGAATCCATGTTCGACGGAGATCCGGCCGACAAAGAGATGAACAGTAAGCTCGATTACAGCCGCACCTTTGCCTTTCGCAACTTCCGGCTCGAAACCAACCCCTATGAATATGAATTCTCAGATATCGACGTGACCGAAAGCCGCAAGGTGATTCGCGAAAATGACTATTTCACGCTGTTTGAGTTTTCCGCGAAATGGGATCCTATCCCCACCATGCTGTGCCAGAACCACAGCAATATGATCAAGGGGTTCATGGGGCAAACCACCGCCTTCAAAAGAGAGCTGGTAAAGCCTGAAGTGGTCGTTATGGGAGAAAACAAAAATGCTGGCGAAGCCCGTTACATTCATGGCGAACTGGGAAAAGGATTCTGGACTTTCTACGGAGGCCACGACCCGGAAGACTACCGCCACCTCGTGGGTGATCCGGCGACTGACCTGAGCCTCTACCCCAACTCCCCGGGGTATCGCCTGATCCTGAACAACGTGCTCTTTCCGTCGGCAAAAAAGAAGAAACAGAAAACTTAGCCTCCCTGGCTGTTCGACGCAACGATCCGTGAGAATGGGGCACAAGAGCCGAATTCGAAGGGGAGAAGGTGTGAAAACAAAAGCGATTCGGAAGGGGCAACGAAATAGAAATACTTTTCCATAACCCAGTTTTTCTTATAAAGTTATGGATAGCCACACACAAAAGCATTCCCCCTCACATCATAATACCAGCCCGTTATCTCTTTGGTTTTAGTTCCTGTATTACCCCCTATTTGATCCTGGCCGGTTTTTCCGCTGACGGAAAGGTGAATCCCTGATGAGTGAGAGCTTAAGGATTAAAGGATGGAACAGATCTCCTGGGCGAGCTCCTAAAAAAATCACCGCAGAGGCGCTGATTCAGGATTCACTGATCCTTAACCAATGCTTCTGCGGTGATGACTTGTCTACCCTTCAGCCGGGATAAACCGCCTGGTTTATCTCAGAAGGCCAGGAGGTTCTAGTTGGTGGCGTTCTCGAG